>WTGO01000031.1 GCA_011523515.1 Chloroflexota bacterium | reverse complement strand
ACCCGTGTCTCCACCTTGAAAGGGTGGCATCCTAGGCCGCTAGACGAAGGGGCCAGCTAGCGCCAACAAGGGTACAACGAAGCGCTATGTCAGTCAAGATTCGTTTGCGCGCTATCCCAGGCCGTCAATCGCCGCGCGATTCAACATATTTGGCAAAGCGTTCGCGATCGCCCGGGCGCAGCAAGCCGAATTGCTCGCGATACGCCACCAGCTTGTCGATCTGGTCAGCGGGAATCGCATTTAGATCGCCGCTCAGCTGCAGCGCGCGATGCAGGATGGTCGCGTTATGCTCCAGCGATTCCAACATCAGATAAGCATTCCAAAGCGAATTTGCCACCGTAAGCGAGCCATGATTCGACAGCATAATGGCGTCATGCTCGCGGATCAGATTCGTGATCGCGTCGCTGTTCTCCTGGCTCGACGGCGTGGAGTAAGGCGCCGTTGGCACCATGCCCAACAGCACAACCATCTCCGGGATGATGCACTGCTGGAAGTCGAAGCCGACCAGCGTGAGCGCGATCGCTGTCGGCGGATGCGCGTGGACCACTGCATAAACATCGTCCCGCTGTCGGTAGCACTCCAAGTGCATCGCGCTTTCCGATGTCGCCCGCAGATGCGCATTTGCTTCATTGGGCTGATCGACGCGATCGCCAGCCAAGTTGACAATGATCAGCTGCTCGGCTTCCAGGAAACCGGTCGCCAAGCCGCTTGGGCTCATCAGAATGCGGTCGTCAGCCAAGCGCGCGCTGATGTTGCCGCCGGCGCCATCCACATAGCCTTGCCGATACATATGCTGGCCGACGCGGCAAATCAAATGGCGCAGTTCTGTTTCTGATTGCGACATGAACGTTTCCCTTATCTATTGCGCTGACTTAAATCGCTGCTGTCTGTTAGCCAGATCCTTCGCTGTAGCTTGATTCGCGTTTGTGGCGCGCCACGGGCTGCACCTCATCCACCGCCGTCTCGCCATACAGCTCATCCCAGAGCGCGTCCAACAATTCCTGCTCGAATTCCACGAAGTGGCAGACATCACAGACAAAAGCTCGTGAATTGGGAATACTTAGCAGATGTCCCTGGTACACATCGGCGAAGATAGTAGCTTGTGGTGTACAGCGTCCTACGGTGCAGCGCGGGCAAGCGTAACCTCTGGCTTTTGCTTCCATCGCTTCACCGCCTAACTTGGTATTAGCCCAATTGTATTCAATGGGAAATAGCGAAGTATTACACGTCCCACGATCTTGTACAATGGCACTGCATTGAAGCGTCGAGAGTCGCGGCTGTTATTGCGGTTGTCGCCCATAACAAAGTATTGATCCGCTTCCAAGGTCCAGGATTTGTCTCTGCAACTCTGGATGCGACAGGCTTCCTTGATGTAAGTCTCGTCCAAAGCTTCTCCGTTGATATGCACCTGTTGATCGCGGATTTCCACCATTTCGCCCGGCAAGCCAATTACCCGCTTGATGAGCATAATGCCGCGTGCGGCTTCGCTGGGCACTAAAGAATTGAAGACGATGATGTCGCCGCGACCGGGCTGCCCCAACAGATAGTGTACGCGACTGACCACCAGACGGTCGTTCTCGTAAAATGTCGGCTCCATGCTGCGCCCGTCCACCAAGGATCGCGGTATCGCCAAGTCAAACAGCACGGTGACGGCGACGACAAATACAACCGTGCTCACTATCTCCAGCAGAAAACCGGGCGTATCCAGGCGCGGCCGCGGCAACTCGTCGATATGGCTGCGGAACATTAAGCCTCCTTCAAAGCCCGCGTATTCGATGAACCAGCTTGATCAGATCAACGCAGTGCAAACTGGCGCGACCGGTTCACACCGGCCCAGATCGTTGCGCGTGCCGTCCCAACACCAGCATTGATTATAGGATTCCGCCGTAAGCACCGCAATACGCAGCGCAGTCATTCGCAGCGCTCGATTGGCGCGGGCTGCGCCTGTCAATCGTCACTTGCAGCTCCCGCCGATGCGCGGGCTCCCTTGTTTGGTCGGGACCTAAAACTCAAACGGATCGGTGTGCCCTCAAAATCGTAGGCTTCGCGGAACTGGTTTTCCAGATAACGCTTATACGTGAAATGCACTTGGGACGGATCATTTACATGAAACAGTATAAGCGGAGGATCGGTGCGCACCTGCGACGCGTAGAGAAATTTCAGCCTTTTCGTCCCTTTGCCGTGCGGCGGATGCTTGCTAACCGCGTCGCGCATCAGCCGATTAACTTCCGATGTCGGAATGCGGACGAAGCGCGTCTCCCAGACGCGATGCGCCACCTCCAGGACTTGATGTATGCGCTGCCCTTCCAAGGCGCTTATGAAGACTATCGGCGCATAGCGCACAAAGTGCAGTCGGTCGCGGATATTCTCGTTGAATGCCTGCATGGTGTAGGCATCTTTTTCGATGTCGTCCCATTTATTGACGACAATCACCAGGCTCTTGTATTCGTCGATAATGTAGCCGGCAATATGCTCATCTTGTTCGGTGACGCCCAGATTGGCGTCGATCACCAGCAAAGCGACATCGGCCCGCCCGATGGCTTTCATGGCGCGTAGCACACTGTATTTTTCGACGCCGGCTTCAATGCGTCCGCGGCGGCGGATACCGGCGGTGTCGATCAAGGTAACGCGCTCCTCAAAATAGCTTATATCGGTGTCGATGGCATCGCGCGTTGTTCCGGCGACCTCGCTTACGATAGCGCGATCGTGGCCGATGAGTTTGTTCAGCAGGGTGCTCTTGCCGGCATTCGGCCGACCGACGATGGCGATCTTCAGATGTTCGTCTTCGGCGTCTTCGTCGAACTCGGCTTCGGCGTCGCCAAAAGCCAGCACCAATTCATCCAGCAAGTCGCCTACGCCAAGCCCGTGAATCGCGCTGATACCCACAACCGCGTCCAGCCCCAAGCTGAAGAAGTCAAAGGCGTCGTGCGCGTGCTTGCGGTCGTCGATTTTGTTCGCCGCGACCAGAACCCTTTTGTCTGATCGGCGCAGGATTTCAGCAATCGCTTCGTCGGCGGCGGTGACGCCCGACTGCGCGTCAGCAACCAAAATGATCACATCGGCGCCGGAAATCGCGATCAGCGCCTGCTCAATGATTTCGGCTACGAAATCGGCGCTGCCTTCGGCCAATGGCGATTCGTCGCGCGAATCTGCCGGCTGGTATATCTCGATTCCACCGGTGTCAACAACCTGGAATGTCACGCCATTCCAAAAGGATTTGCCGTACAAGCGATCGCGCGTTGTGCCCGGAATCTCATGCGTAACGGCCAGACGCTCGCCAACCAGACGGTTAAAAAGCGTACTCTTGCCGACATTTGGACGGCCGACCAAGGCGACGATCTTATTGCTGGGCATGGCGTCGTTTTCGCTCCGGTGATTTGGTGCAATGCGCGGCAGAATTGTAGCCGGCGCGCGCGGAATTCGGTAGACGGCGAATGTCTATCAGTAGCCAAAAACTTCGCTTGCAGCGCAATGGCAAGCGCCGTTTCAGCCTTGCGAACGTCTGCAGGTCGTTTAGGCGTCCGCCGCGGTCTCTGCTGCGGATTCGCCGTCGGCGGCCGTTTCCGGGGACGTGATCTCCACATTCAGCTCTGCCGGTGATAGCGATACATTCGCCTGACTCAAGTCACCTTGGGTGATCGCAATCGCGGGCGCCAGATCGTAGACGCCCGGCGCCAATCCGTCCAAGTCGACCACGAGCTGAATGTCCTCGAGCGACAGCGCGTCCACGTAAACAACCGGCCCGGTAACAATTGCGGAGGCAGTCTTGGGAACGATGGACACGTCAAAGCCATCGCCCAAGCCGATATGGCCCACTTCAATGCTGTCGATTTGACGCGATACAACAATCGGTATGATTTCTATCGAAACGGTGATATTGCTATCGCCGCCCATCACAAAGAGCTCGTCATCGGGCAATTGCACCGGCACGCTGGTAACGAATCCCTCTTCGCGTCCCTCCAAACTGATTGGCGCTGTGAGCAGGGTATCGGATATCTTCTCCAGTTGATCCGGCGCGCCGCTGACAAACAGCGACTCCGGTTCGTAGCTCTGGTTCTTCAACGTAAATCCAACCGGCAGCGAAGAAAGTAGGACGTTGGGACGGACGGCGATCTGACGAATGTCGTCACGGCGCGAGATATTCACGGACACTGAAGCGGTCTGCGGCTCCAGTTCGACACCGACCACGCGATTGCCGTCGGCGTCTATCGCGTGAAGGCGCAGATCGACTTCAAGTGGATTTCGGCTGGCTGAAAGATCCAGCTCGCCCCGAACCGCCACCACTTGCGACACCAGGCTGGCCGCGCCACTCACCAGCACCTCGTCGATATCCGGCTGCGGCTCGTCATTTCTAAAGCCGATGGGTGGCGCTGCAACCAGCTCAACATCAATTCGGTTTTGTCGTGATTCTCTAGGCTCCAGTTCGATACTGATCTGCGACGGCTCCACACGCGTCACCAAACGGCGGAAACTGTCCGAATCGGGCTTGACCACTTCGACAGTGAGCGGCACTGAATGTGTGCCCGGCCCTAAGCGCGATAGATCGGCTCGCACGACAATGTCGCTCGCCAGCCGTGACGAGACGATGGTCTGAGAGCCTTGAATGGTCACATCCGCGGACCTCGCCGCGTTACTCGTCATGACGCCCATCGAACTGGGAACAAACTGAATCGCCAAGCCGTTGAAGCGGCGCTGTCTGATGGGATCGGCGGAGGTCACGGCGATATACCAGACGCCGGTCGCCAGCAAGGCCGATACCGCCAGCCAGAGCAAGTTCCCTGCCATTTCCGAGCGCAGGAGCCGGCGAATCATGGCTGAGCCTGCTGTCTGCTGCGCGTTTGCATGCGCAGGCGCAGGTCTGCCCATATCTCACGGACTCGGGAGCGGAACGACGTCCAGGACTCGTCGGTCGGGCCGTAATAAGCATTCAGAATCAGCCGCAGTCGCTGCGAGTCGAGATCGAGGATCATGCGCCCGGCGTTCGTCACCGAGATTTTACCGGTCTCTTCCGACACGATCACGCAGAGCGCGTCGCCAACCTCGCTGATACCCACCGCCGCCCGATGCCTCGTGCCCAGATTGGGATTGGGCAGATTGCGGCTGGCTGTGATGGGAAGCACGCTGGAAGCCGAAGCTATACGTCCCTTGCGGCTGATGATCACGGCGCCATCGTGGAGCTCAGTGCGCGGCCAAAATACTGTGACCAGCAGGTCGGCGGTTACGATGCTGTCCAGGCTGATGCCGGTGCGAATGTATTCCTGCAAGCTGCTGTTGCGCTGCAGGACGATCAGCGCGCCGTGCCGCCTAGCCGAGAGTTTTTCTGACGCGGCGCAGACCTCGTCGATAATCGAAACGCGGACTTCCTGTGGCGCTTGCCGTGAGCCGATGATCATGCCTCTGCCCAAGCGCTCAAGAACGCGCCGGATTTCCGGCTGGAAGATCACCGGGATGGCGATGGCCAAGGCGGTAAGACTGTTGGCGATGATCCAGCTCAGCGCTTCGAGGCGCAAAACGGCAGCCACAGAAATAAGCCCGATCACCAGCAGGGCGATGCCGCGAAACAGCGCCACCGCCTGCGTACCGCGAAACATGAAGCTGATGCTATAAAAGAGCAAGGTGACAATACCGATATCGACAATGTCGGTTAGCTCAAGGCTCTGTAATATGAGAAGGATCTGTTCCACGTTTAGAGTCTCGCCAAAAAAGTCGCCGCGGCTTACGCTAAACTATGGCCAAGTTTAGCCAAGCTTACTAACACGCCAGACAGCCTTGTATTATCTTATTTTAGCATCAATTCATGCGGTAGACTGCGGAAACGCGTTCGGAATATGACGGACGAAGCAAGGTCGTAGGGAAGTCGGATGGAAGCCGCACGCCAAATGCAAGTTATGAATCTGTCGGTTGGAGCGCGCGGAAACAGGGATCGCTAAGCCAAAATGCGCGCGAGGATCGCCTTCTGCGCGTGCAAGCGATTCTCAGCCTGCTCGAAGACTCGCGAGCGCGCGCCATCCATGATTTCGTCGGTGATTTCATCTCCGCGATGCGCCGGCAGGCAGTGGAGAACGATCGCCGCTGAGCTGGCGTGCCGCAACAGACTCGCGTTCACCTGAAACTCGCCGAATTCAGCGGCGCGCTCGCTGGCTTCAGCTTCCTGCCCCATGCTGACCCAGGTGTCGGTGTACACAATGTCAGCGCCAGCAACCGCGACCTGTGGATGCGTATGCATCTCCAGATTGATGCCGTTACGGGCGGCGATTGCGCACGCCTGCTCGCGGATGGGCGCCTTCATCTCGTAGCCTTCCGGCGTCGCGATGCTGAAGTCCAGGCCAAAGTGGGCGCAAGCCAGGGCAACTGACGCCGCCACATTGTTCCCGTCGCCCACAAAGGCCAGCTTCAATCCCTGCAAGCGACCGAAATTCTCACGGACCGTGAGGATATCGGCCAGCGCTTGACAGGGATGGTAATCATCGCTAAGGCCGTTGATGACGGGCACGCGCGAATATTCCGCCAGTTCGACTACATCGCGATGATCGAATACCCGGGCCATGATGCCCTGCACATAGCTGGACAGGACGCGAGCCACATCGGGAACGCTCTCGCGCACGCCCAGGCCGATTTCCTGCGGGCCCAGCATGATGGCGTCGCCGCCCAGATGCCTCATCGCCATCTCAAACGAGACGCGCGTGCGCAATGATGGCTTTTGAAAAATCATGCCCAGGGTCTTGCCCCGAAGCATCGGCTCATTGCCGCCGTCGCGCCATTCAGCCTTCAAACCTAGCGCAAGTTCGACAAGTTCATGCAGTTCGTCACTGGAGCAGCTTGCCAAATCAAGAAAGTGTTTCACGTAACCACCAGTTAGCCTTCAAATTCAGATCAGCCCAAGAGCGTCATTCAGCGAGTGAGGTTTGAGGTCGCGGTCAGTCGAGCGCTTCCATGTCGCACCAGTCGCGTCCGTAGCTGGCGTTAGCGCGCAAGGGCACGCGCAGCGGTTGGCCGTCGGGCAAAGCCGACTCCATGGTCTCGACCACGAGCGACTTCACAGCTTCAAGCTCGGAGGCTCTGACCTCGAGCACCAGCTCATCATGCACCTGCAAGATCATTGCCGCGTCGAATTGCGCGTCCGCGAGCCTGTTGTGCAAGTTGATCATCGACTGCTTCAATATGTCCGCCGCCGTGCCCTGAATCGGCATATTGATGGCAGCGCGCTCTTCGGCGGCCATACTGACGGGATTTTCTCTCGAAATAATAGACGGAAAAGTACGCCTACGCCCGTAAAGCGTTTCAGTGAAGCCGTGTCTTCTAACGAACGCCTTCGTATCCTTGATATATTGTTCTACACGCGGCATCCGTTCAAAGTAAGTTTTGATGAAGTTGTCTGCCTCGGTCCTCGTCAATCCAGTGTCACGAGCAAGACGAAATGCACTCATACCATACATTAAGCCAAAGTTGACCCGCTTTGCAAAATTTCGCTGCTCGTAAGTGACGTCTTCCAACTCAATCCCATAGACGGTTGCAGCGGTCGCCTGATGGATGTCCAGTTCGCGGTGGAAGGCGTCAATCAAGACTTCGTCCTGGCTGATATGCGCCATCACACGCAGTTCAATCTGGCTGTAATCGACCGCCAGCAAGGCGTATCCTTTGGGTGCCACGAATGCCCGTCTTACATTTCGTCCCAGTTCAGTGCGAACTGTAATGTTCTGGAGATTTGGTTTATTACTGCTAAAGCGCCCTGTTGCTGCCCCAGTCTGACTGTAGCTGGTATGAATCCGGCCGGTCGTTGCGTTGACAAGCCCCGGGAGAGCGTCAACATAGCCGCTCTTCAGCTTATGCAGTTCGCGGTAGTCCACGAGAAATTCGATTATCGGGTGCTTACCGCGCAACATCTGTAGAGTATTTATGTCTGTAGAATACCCTTGCTTCGTTTTCTTCAAGCCTTTCACTGGAAGGCCCAAATCTTTGAAAAGAACCTTATTTAATTGTTTGGGACTATTGATATTGAATTTGCCCGTGCCGCCCGCTTCAATGATTTGTCCCTGCAAAGTATTCAACGGGCCCTGTAAATCCTGGCTCATTTCGCGTAACAGCTCAACATCAAGCGTGACACCATGGCTCTGCATGCTAGCGATGATTGGTATAAGTGGTAATTCAAGCGAGTAAAATAGCGAGTCTAATTCTTTCGATTCCTCTCTTAAGCCTTCACGAAGCGGTTCGACCAGTCGAAATGTCATGGCCGCGTCAGCAGCCGCATAAGGCGCCGCAGCCTCAATCTCGACCATATCCATTGATATCTGATTCTTGCCTTTGCCCAGCAGCTCAGAGATCTCCGTCATCTGAATATCGAGCGTCTGGGCGACCAAGGCTTTGAGACCGAGAAACTTGCTGATCGGGTTCTTGACCCATTCCGCCAGCATGGTATCGAAGGCGATAGGCGTCACGTTGATGCCATAGCGCTGCAAAATCATCAAGTCATAGACGGCGTTGTGCGCTGTCTTCCGGATCGTTGGGTCTTCGAGCGGGGCGCGCAGCGCGTTGATAACCTGGTCAAGCGGCAATTGCTCGCCAACCGGCTCGGCAAACATATTGTGCTGGCCCTCGCCAGATACCGTGCGATGCCCAACCGGCACGTAATACCCGCGACCTTCGTCGACGGCCAGCGAGACGCCCACCAGGTCCGCTGACATCTGGTCGATGCTGGTGGTTTCGGTATCGAATGCGATCATCTCGGCGCCGCTCAAGGCGTCGACCAGCGCACTCAGCTGCTTATCGTCGCGGACGATCACGGTCTCCACCGTTTCGTGGGCTTGCACGATATTCGACTCGAAGTCTTCGCCGTGCAGTTGGCCGTACACGCGATGCAGCCGCTCGCGCATCGTACGGAATTCAAATTCGGAGAAGAGTCCGTCTACCAGCGCGAGCTCAAAGTCCTGTGCGATGCAAGCATTCAAGTCCAGTTTGATAGGCAAGTCACACATTATCGTGGCCAGCTTGCGACTCAAATACGCCATGTCTTCGCCGGCAATCAGCCGATTGCGCACACGCGTGCCAATATCATCGAGATTCTCGTAAATGGTCTCCAAATCGCCGTAGTCTTGCAGCAGCTTGGTGGCGGATTTCTCGCCGACTCCCTTTACACCGGGTATATTGTCCGAGCTGTCGCCCATCAACGCTTTCAGGTCGATCAGTTGGCTCGGTTCCAGGCCGTATTTGTCGCGAAAGGCGAACATATCCATGACGACATCCGGACCGCCGCGTTGCGGCAGCTGCACACGAACATGCGGGCCCAAGAGCTGCAGAATGTCGCGGTCTCCGGTGGCGATATGCACATCCAGGCCCTGCTCGACCGCCTGACGGCTGATTGTGCCGAGGATGTCGTCCGCTTCCATGTTCGGCATGGTCAGACGGGGAATGTTGAACGCATCGACCAAGCCCATTATGCGGTCGATCTGGCTCGATAAGTCCTCGGGCATTTTGACCCGCGTGGCTTTGTACTCGGGGTAAATCTCCTCGCGCGCGCTCAAACCCTCGTCGAAAGTGACAGCCAGGTACTTCGGCTGATGATGCTCGACCACATCAAGCAAGGTGCGGCTGAATCCGTAGACGGCGCCTGTGCTCTCGCCGGACGAGGTGGTGAAACCGCCGCGTTGCAGCGCGAAATAGCTGCGATACGCCAGCGCATGGCCATCTATGAGATACAGGACTTCTCGCGCTTTCATGGGCTATCACTCGGCGCCTGATTACTACAAAGTTGGCGAAGAGTATAATCGATGCCTGGATTTTGTCACAGGCGAACTTGAATCGGGCGTACGCTCTGGCTTTGACCGAGCGGTCAGGACGTTAGTGGCGGGCGAATTGAAGGAAGTTTTGCAGCTCACGCTCCCTTAATTCGCGCCCGGGCTGCATCACGAGGTAGGCATCCGCCCATAAATCGTCCGGCAAAGCCTTGTCTTCCGAACAGGCGATGCTGCGCGAGCGATCCATCACCGTGCGAATGAGCGACTCGGGCGACGCTCGCCCGGGCGCGTCAGCGTGCAAATAGATGAAATCTTGGTGCACATCCAGGCGGTGAACACGCCAATTCAAGGCATTCAGTTGTACTTCCAGCCAAAAGACCAACTGCTCGGCGACGCTTCGCCGTAGCAGCAGCGCCGGATCGGCCACCATCCAGACAAAGGCGATTGGCGTGCGCGAGTCGGATTGGGCCGACATCGGCTCGCGCGGCTCGCTCTCGGCAGGCGCCGCCTCGCCATCCGGTACAGCCGCCAACGCGTTTAACATGCGGTCGCCCTGGCGGCGAATCTCCTTGAGCTGCTTGCCGCCAGCGAAGATCATCGTCAAGGTGTGATCGCCAACCGTGCCGCGCGAGCAGAGCATATAATCGGCGCCGGACCCGGGAAGCTTGATGAAACGTATCCGCGACTGCTGGTCTTCCGCGCTCCAGTTATCGGCGATACAGCTGCGGACAGCGCGAAATTGCTCCAGGCTCAAGTTGCCAGAAAAGGCGACGATTCGATCCGATCGCGTCAAGACGGTCGCGTCAGCTGTCATTTCGCTCATGACGCGTGTCATCGTCAGCGCAAGTTGCGCCAGATAGGGGTCCCGGTCTCTGCTCGACAGCAGGCCCCAAGCGGTTTCGGCGCTAGTGTCCTGCTGCTCGACGGTCACGGGATCCGCTGACGCGTTTGCAAGAGGCTCCGCCTGCAAACCGTCGGCGCTCGCAGGAATGGTCGTCTCGCCCGCGCCTTCCCCAACACCCAGCGGCGGCAGACTATCGGGCAGGAAGCTCGGCTCACGTATGAACTTTTCCGTCTCGCGCAGCCAGGCAGGTATGGCGTCTCGGCCGGGCGCTCCCGGCAATTCCCGCGTGGTATCAAAGAGGGACTCCATCGTCAAGTTTTCGAGCAGCGTACTTTCGTCCAGCACGGCGCTGAGCATGCGTTCAAAGGCTGCGCTGTCGTCAATATCCTCCGCGGCGCCTTCGCTCGCCGGTTGTTGGAGCTGGGCCGGAGTATCGCCACTGACATCCGCTCCGAATCGCTGCGCCAAATCTCGCAAGGTCTCGAATTCGCTCGCGGCGGATATTGGCGTTTCGTCTGACTCGACTTCGCGGACAGGGACGTCTCTTGCGCCCGGGTCCCCAATCCGAACGACGCGGTAGCGAATCGTATCGCCTTCGTCTTCCGGCTCAACCAGGAGTTCCATGGCGTCGGTGATCGGATGGGTAGGCGGATCCGGATTCAGCAGGTCCAGCGATGCTTGCAATCGCCGCCGCGTGTAATTGAGCCCAAACTCTTCGCCCAAAACATCGCCGACAAGCGCTTCCAGCTTTATCGTGTCTTCGCTCGGATCGTCGGGCAGATCTTCAAGCGCCGGCGTCAGCGTTCCGATATCAGCCGACAGCGAGCGCTCAAGAACCGGTATCAAGTCCCGCGCCAGCAGGGGCAGGTCGACCACGCCTTGCACACGATAGCTCGCGGCGAGTTCGCGCACTTGCGGCTGGTCCGGCGCCAAAACAATGGCGATATCGTCTTGGCGCGAACGAATCATTTCGATCATGATGGCGGGCGCAACGGTCAAGTTGTTGGTATCGAGCACCACCAGGTGCTGCGGCGCCTCGCGCAGCTGCTCCATCGCATTTCGCACCTCCGCTACCGTGGTCACGCTGTAATCGCCCAGCGCCTCCAAAGCGCGTTTGACATCAATCGCAAAGGGCACGTTGCGAGTGATCAGCATGATCTGTTTTACAGCTATAGCCATGATGGATTCCGCGGAGTCAATCAGAAGAACTTAAAGACGATTCTAGCACAAGTAGCCGGCGCTACCAACGAAATGGGGGTCAGCCCGCGACCACGGCTATGCCGCCGCAATCGCCATATTCCGTGGTGAAATCACCGCTAACCCAGCCGATCTGTCCCTCGACGTTCAGGCGCCACCAGTTGTGCTCGCTATTGCGCCCGGTGATCGGAGCCAGCGTTCCGCTAGCGAGTACAGTGATGATCTGATATCCAGTGCCGGGGCCGGTGCGAAAGTTCAACCCTACGTTAACGAGCGCGCGGCAGACGCCATCGTCTGGAATGAAGGGTACATTCCCCTGCTGAACGGGAGTCGCTATGATTTGCGCGGGCGATTCACGCACGACCACCTCGATTTCGTCCGGCTCGCTGACGACCGCGCCGCGATAGGCCACCGCCCGCAGCGTAATCGTGCCCAAATCGCGGCGTTGCGGCGTGTAGTTCAGAATCGCCTGCAGCGCCAGATCCCCCTGCAAAGACTCGGACGATACCGTGCGCACGATCTGGTTGTCCACAAACAGCTGGACGCGATTAACGCCGATGCTGTCGCCGGCCAAGACCGATACCAGGATTTCCTCGCCAAGCACAAATTCATCGCCGTCGCTGGGCGAGGCGATTTGAATGCGCGGTGGTCCGGTGGGAGTAGCGGTGGCGCGGGTACGGCCGGAATCGGTCGCGCGGCCCTGTAAATTACAGGCCGACAGCAGCAATACGGGTACGATCGCCAGCGCAGGCAAGGCAAGACGGCAAAGCTTGTTGCCACAAGAGAGAATCATCAACCGGCGACGACCAGCAGAGGTTCCGGCTGTTGCTGGCGCTCTGGCAGGCGCGCTTGCATGCTCCAGGGTCCCGTCCAAGTGACTTCGACCTGCGCCAGCCGCCCCTTCCAATCGCCCTCGGCTTCAAAAAAGACCAGCTTGTTTTGCGGCGTACGGGCGCGCCAACGGCCGCGATGCTTCTCTTCCACCAGGACCTCAACTGTTTGGCCCAGGTATTGCGCATTAATTTCGGCCACGACACGCGCCTGCAATTCTTCCAGCAGCTTGTGACGCTCGCGCTTTTCGGCGTCGGGCACATCGTCTTCCATGCGCCGTTCGCTGACCGTTTGCGGCCGCGGACTGTAACGCGCCAAATGCGCCTTGTCCAACTTAAGCTCTTCAAGCACGCGGTAAGTCCGCATGAATTGCTCGCGGGTTTCGCCTGGGAAGCCAACGATGATATCGGTGTGAATCGCGACTTGCGGGACAATCCGGCGAATCTTGGCCACCAGTTTGCGGTACTGATCGGCGGTGTAGCCACGCCGCATCCGCGCCAATACCTGATCGTCGCCGGCCTGTATCGGCACTTCAATATGAGGCATGACACGGGGCAATTCGGCTACGGTTTCCAGCAGTTTGTCCGTCATCCAATTGGGATGGCTGGTCAAGAAGCGGATCCGCTCCAGGCCGACTTCTTCCGCCACGCCATGCACAGCGCGCAGCAAATCGGCCAAATCTGGTCCATCGGGAATATCTTTGCCATAACGATCGACGATTTGGCCCAGCAGCGTAATCTCTTTGACGCCTTGCCGGGCCAGGCTGCGCGCCTGCGCCACGATCTCGCCGACGCGCCGGCTGCGCTCGATGCCGCGCCTAAAGGGAATGATGCAGAAAGCGCAAGCGTGCGAGCAGCCGTAGACGATCGGCACATGCGCGCTAACCAAGTGGCCGCGCTCATGCAAAGGAAGAATAAGCTCGCCATCTTGCAAGGCGTCGCGGTCTTCACGCGCTTTCGCCTCATGCTCAAGTATTTCGGCTTCGTCCATGCGCTCCTTGAGGAAACTGACCATGGGCGCTGGATCCGATGGCGGCATGAAGACATCGACAAAGGGCAAACGCTGTCTCATCCAAAGCGGATCGCGCACGCCAACCATACAACCCATGACGCCGATCACTTTATTCGGCTGCGCTTCTTTAATCTTGCTCAACAGATGCAGGCGACCCAGCCCCTTGTCTTCGGCGCTCTGCCGCACGACGCAGGTGTTTACGATCATGATATCGGCATCATCGCCGTTCTGTGCCGCGTTATGCCCCAGCTTTTCCAACTCAGACGCCAGCAGCTGCGAATCCGCCACGTTCATCTGACAACCGAGTGTCCAGATATGATAGTTCATGTCTTGATAGATCCGTTGACTGCCCGCCTATTGTAGTTGAAGGCTGATTGCCGGTCAATGCGAGGCGCGCGCCTGTGAACGCCGCACTGTTGCGGACGCTCAGGCCCAGACGATCTTCTGCGGTACGAAGGATGTGTGCAAATACTCGTGGAATGGCAATATTCGCACTGAAAAACCCACGTTGCCGGTCAACTGGAATACATGCTCGGCCGTGAATGTGTGGATGCCGTCGCCATTTTCGCTTTGGACGTACATGTCGACTGACAGACCGTCGCGAATGTTGCCCGCGCTGTCAAGCATGCCGTAGTAGAGTTGCACGCTAACGTCTTGCGGCTGCAGCCGCCCCAGCATCACGCGCGCGTGGATATCCGCGCGGCTGCCGACTTCTACATCGCCGTCGCATATATCAACGTCCAGGACCTTGACCTCGTGCCAGACGTGGTCGAGCATCCGGCCCCAATTCACTAGCGCCGCGGTATTGGCAAAGCCGTCGCGGGACATTGACTGGCTGACCATGAAGCGCGGTAGGTATAGCTTTTCAGCGTATTGCTGCACCATCCGATGCGTATTGAAGCGCGGCGCCAGCGTCGACATACTGTGCTTGACGCGGCGGATCCATTCGCGGGGCAAACCACCGCGCGCCTCACCGTAGAATAGGGGAACGATATCCTGCTCCAGCAGGTTGTACAGCGCCTGGCTTTCAACGTAATCCTGGTGCGCCCATTCGTCTTCAGGATACTCTTCGCCATGCCCGATGGTCCAACCGACATCGGGCGCGTAGGCCTCGGCCCACCAGCCGTCGGGAATGCTGCAATTCAGACCGCCGTTATAGATGACCTTCATGCCGCTGGTGCCGCTCGCCTCTTTGGGGCGACGCGGCGTGTTGAGCCAGACATCGACGCCTTGCACCATGTAGCGCGCGACATTCATGTCGTAGTTTTCCAGGAATACGACCGAATTACGAAAGTCGTGATCGCGGGCCACATTTACGATGGTGCGGATGAATTCCTTGCCCTCATTGTCGTGCGGATGGGCCTTGCCCGCGAAGATAAACTGCACCGGACGGTCGGCATCAGTTACCAGCCGGCGCAGCCGTCCCAAGTCGCGGAAGATCAGAGTCGCGCGTTTGTAAGTCGCGAAGCGCCGCGCGAAGCCGATGGTCAAGGCGTCCGGATTCAGTACTTCGTCGGCGGATTCGATCTCGGTTTGCGACATGCCGCGCCGCTGCAATTGCCGGCGCAGTCGATCACGCGCGAAGGCCACCAGACGTTCGCGGCGGCGGACGTGTGTGCGCCATAATTCGGCGTCCGGGATACTCTTGACCCCTTCCCACACTTCCGGGCGCGATTCGTCCTCGCGCCAAGCGGGATCGAGATAGCGGTCGAATAGCTGCGCCATCTCCTGGCTGACCCAGGTCTGCACATGAATGCCGTTGGTGATTGAGCCGATGGGCACTTCATGCTCCGGGACACCTGGATACATCCAATTCCACATCGCGCGCGAGACGGCGCCATGCAGTTCGGCCACACCGTTGGTGCCGGATGACAATTTCAGAGCCATCACTGACATGGAGAATAGTTGGTAGTGCCCCATATCTTCGCGACCGAGGTCGAGAAATTGATCGCGCGACAAACCGAGTTCGGTCATCAAATCAGAGAAATGCTCATCGATCAGATCGAAGTCAAAGCGCTCCAAACCGGCCGGCACAGGCGTATGCACCGTGAAGACGCTGCCGGCCGCCGTCAGCGCTTGCGCCTGTTCAAAGGTCAAGCCATCCTCGCGCATGCTTTGGCGAATCCGCTCCAGGAGCAAAAATGCCGAGTGCCCCTCGTTCATGTGGTAAATATCCGCGTTGATGCCCAAAGCCCGAAGTAGCCGAACTCCACCGATGCCGAGCAGCATCTCCTGCCGAATGCGGGTACGTCGATCGCCGTCGTAGAGGCGGTCCGTCAGATTACGGTCTTCAGGGCGAATGTTGTCATTGATATTTGTGTCCAGCAGATAGAGCGACACGCGCCCAACTTGAACCTTCCAAATCTGAGCAAATACGTCGCGCCCGGGCAGTGGGATCGAAATCTTGAGCGGCGCGCCTTCCTTATCAGCTTGCAATTTCACCGGCAAATTCACGTAATCGTTGAGCGGGTAAGACTCCAGTTGATAGCCATCGGTATTCAGGTACTGCTGAAAATAGCCCTCCTGATAAAGAATGCCGACGCCGACCAAGGGAATGTTCAGGTCGCTGGCGCTCTTGAGATGGTCGCCGCTGAGCACGCCCAGGCCTCCGGAATAATTCTGCAAGCACTCCGTCAATCCGAATTCCATCGAAAAATAGGCGATGACGGGCGGGCGCTCCAAATGCCCGAAGCGCCGGGCAAACCAGCTGTCTTCGGCGCGCATATATTCATCGTGGGTCTGGCATACGCGCGCATAATGCGCCATAAACGAGCTGTCGTCGACCAGGGAATTAAGCCGATCCTGATCCATCAGCCCCAGCATCCACTCCGGGTTATGATGCGTCTCTTCCCATAGATCGGGGTCCAGGCGCCGGAATAGCGAAATCGCTTCATGATCCCAAGCCCAGCAAAGGTTGTAGGTGAGTTCGTGCAGTCGCCGCAACTGCACGGGTAATTTTGGCGCCACATTGACTCTCGCAACCGGCTGTACCATTGTCGTCTCCTGTGAAGATTACGATTCTGCCTGCAATTCAAATCATTTATTCTATCGTCTTATCGACCATAAATACATCTTGTTTCGAGCCGATTCCAGCAGGCGCATAGCCAAGGCAACTCAAGCACCAGGCTTGAGAGCCTAGTCACTTTGAACAACAGTTGACCGTCGCTTCCCGGCGAAATAGGCGGAATCACTTTTATCCGCAATTCAACTATGATACGATAACATGAACGCAATTGGGTGTGATTTGTCCACTCAACCAACCATGAGGACATATGCTCAGCAAACGGTATCTGAAGAGCAAGCACGCTTGCCAAGTGACATTCTATACGCGCGCGAGCTTGACGCGGAAAACGTGACGCTAGTCGGCGACTTCAACGAATGGAACCAATTCGCTACGCCGATGAAGCCGCTGAAGGATGGTCGTTTCAAAGTCACGGTCGAATTGCCGGTTGATCGGCGATTTCAGTTTCGCTATTTGATCAACAGCAGCGACTGGCACAACGATTGGCAAGCGGACCAATACGTTCCCAATCCCTTTAGCGGAGAGAATTCTGTAGTCGAGGTATAGCAATGATTAAGAAGACGCCGCGCAAAAGCGGCCGGATCCATGTAAGCTTCTACACTGAAGCGATCCCAGAAGCCGAATCGGTACACTTAGTCGGCGAATTTAATAACTGGGACAGGAATGCGCATCCAATGAAACGGCTAAAGGACGGCCGTTTTTTGGCGCGGCGCGCCTTTGACCCGGGCGCGCGCTACGAATATCGCTATCTGGTGAACGGCGAAACCTGGATCAACGACGCGCAGGCCGAACAATACGTGCCCAATCCCCACGGCAGCGACAACTGTGTACTGACAACCTGACAGGATAGCCGCCTGGAGAACACTGCCTTGCAAGTTGGATTGACCTGTCTCCCTTGTTGAAAGCGAGAATTTCAGGACAAAACCCTCAGCCTCTTAGTGAGAGCGAGGGTTTGCCTGATCAATTGATGCCGCGGCTTTCACCGCGGTTCTGCCTTAGGTTTGCCAGCCGCTTGAGGTATATATCCAGCGCTTCTGCTGGCTCCACTGGAGCCAGCGAGCTGGCGCGCGGGAAACGGTAACAACCGGCGTCGCCTACTATCTCACTTTCCCATAGACCACATGTCCCCCACCCATTTCGGCGCGGATTTTCACCCCGCGGTAGGTACCATACTTGGGCAGCTTGATCTTAAATGTTTTTGTGGCTTTGCCACGCAGGTTATCCTTTTCTTCGAGAGCGCGCAGGCGCACCCGGAGCGTTTGCCCCTCCGCATAACCGCAATAACCAAGGAATGTCCACTTGCCGTCGGCCAGGCTGCCAGACGCTGCGGTTTGTCCCGACACGTAGCGAGTCCACTGCTCGCTGGTTGGCGGCAGGTTGATCATCCAGTCCGCCGGGCTGAGCTCGGGTGTCTGGCCGCCTTTGACCCAAACTCGCAGCGCGTATGCCTCTGGGGATTGGTGGCCCATATAATGTGAGCCTCGTTTTGGCGAGGCGCCTTTAACAGGATGAAAGCCCAACTCAATGCAGTAATAGCTTATGCCGCCACTGAAAGACTCGCCCACCCAAACCCATTGTACATCGGGCGCGGGCAGCTTGTCTTTCTTCGCCAGCGCCGGCAGGGCAAGCAGCGCCGCTAGCGCTACTGCCAGACCCACACACAATAATCTCTTCATGATATCCGCATCCTTCCTGTGTTTTGTCCGCTCTTGCAGCGCCGGCTGAGCAGACATCCAATATGCTTGGCCTTGCCGGCAGCATAAATTAAGTCTACCCCCCCCCCCCCGAAAATCAAGTCTTAATTAACTCTTTTTGAAGTCAGGCAATCGCCTTCAATTGAAAGTCCCATGCCGGGATGTCCGCCAGGAATACAACATCCAATCGCGCGAAGGGCGATGGGAGGGATTCTTTAGGATGGGGAAAACAGGCGCGTCCGAACTCATTTTAGAAACTAAGCGCTTGGTCCCGCCAGGCGACCAAAGTCTTGATACGCTCTGTATCCGTCGGCACGGGACTCATCATTATGAAGTGGGTGCAACCTGCCTCGGCGTAAGCATCGAGATTGGCTTCCAACTCTTCAGAAGCGACAATCGACACAGTCCGCTCGATTTCGCCCGGGTCCCGACCGAGTTCCGCGCACCAATTGTCCAGCACGCCGCATTTATGCGCATACACATCGGGCGGGCCGAATCCATTCCACAGGTCGGCGTGCTGCGCGGTCAGCTTGAGTGTGACCTTTTCGCCACCGCCTCCGATCATAATGGGGATGGGATTGCGCACGGGCGGCGGCAACTCCTGGCTCATGCGCGCCTTGATGATGGGCAGCGCCTCGCCCAGGTCACGCAGGCGGCTGCCCGCCGTGCCGAATTCGTAGCCGAACCGCTCATAGTCCTTTTCGAACCAGCCGGCCCCCATGCCTAGAATCAGCCGCCCGCCGCTGATATGATCGACCGTATTGGCCATTTGCGTCAGCAGCGCCGGGTTGCGGTAGCTATTACACGTGACCAAGGTGCCGATCTCCACGCGGGAGGTCAGCATGGCGATAGCGGTCAGCAACGTCCAGCCCTCGAAATGATTGTTGTTACCGTCGCCATAGAGCGGGAAGAAATGATCCCAATTCCAGATTGAGTCGACGCCTAGCGACTCCGACTTTTGCACCGCCTCGGCATAAGCGGCGTAACTCACATGCTGCGGATGCAGCTGTACTCCAACCTTGATCTTGCCCACGTCCTTACCTTTTACCTTTCCCCCAACGCAGGAGTCGCCAAACCGAGGCGACATCACAATGGGTCTATTTGCGTATCCTTGAAGCAAATTCGACATCGCTGCCGGCTGGCACATTCATATCGCGGAAACCGGCGAAACTCTCATGCGTGCAATCCGCGCCGATGATGGAGCCGGCGCCTACCGTAAATTCCGGCGGGATGCGCGAATTCTTGCCCACGCTGGTGATTTTCAAATCGCCCATGTCCTGCCAGGAACCTACGCGGGCATTCTTGCCGATGACCGCGATTTTGTCCACCAAGGCCCGGTCAATTCGCGCGCCCGCTTCAATATAGGCGTCATTGAGAATAACGGACTCGCGGATGACCGCGCCGGGCCCGACAAAGACGCCCGGCGAAAAAATCGACCGTTCGATCACGGCGCCCGCGCCAATAACTGAGCCGTCGGTAATCATGCTGTCGATGATTCGGGTGTCCGCGCCGATGCGCACCGGAGGCCGCTCCTCGCTGCGGGTGTGGATCACCCAGGTGCGATCGTTCAAGTTGAGCGAGGGCGGGCTCGAGAGCAGGTCCATATGCGCTTCCCAATAGGCGTCGATCGTGCCGACATCGATCCAGTAGCCGCCATAGGGGTAGGCGAAAATATTCATATGATCCGCTACCATCTTGGGCAGGATATTCTTGCCGAAGTCGTGCTCGGAATCCGGATCGGCCTGGTCTTCCTGCAGCACGCGTTCCAGAACCGAATAATCGAAGACGTATACACCCATGTTGGCCAGATTGCCGGGGGGCGCCGCCGGCTTCTCGACGAAGTCTGTCACGCGCAAGTCTTTGTCCGTATCCACAATGCCGAAGCGGCTGGCCTCGTCAAGCGGCACTCGGATGGTGCAGACGGTGGCGTCAGCGCCTTTATCGCGGTGATACTGCACCAGCATATCGTAGTCCATCTCGTAGATATGATCGCCTGACAAAATCAGTACATATTCGGGGCGGCCCTGACGCACGAAATTGAGATTCTGGGCAACCGCATCAGCCGTTCCCGCGTACCAGTCGGTGTCGAAGTTGCCCTGAAAAGGCTGGAGCATACGGACGCCGCCGGTGAATGATCGATCCAAATCCCAGGGACGCCCTTTGCCGATGTGATCGTTCAGGCTGTGCGGACGATACTGCGTCAATACCAGCACATCAAAGACGTTGGAGTTGACGCAGTTGCTGAGCGCAAAATCGATGATCCGGTACTTGCCGCCAAAAGGCACGGCCGGCTTGGCGCGCTTGATGGTCAAGACTCCCAGGCGCGTTCCTTTGCCGCCCGCCAAAATAACCGCCTTAATCTTCACGCTTTACTCCTTTATCGCAGCAATTCCATGGTCTTGGATCACAAAAGAATTTTAGCCGAGCCGGCTCAGGGCCTTTGCGCGAGCTTGCTGGTACATTTCTACATATTCTCCGGCGCTCTTCCGCCAACTGAAGTCGGTCTTCATGCCGCGCCGTTGCATCCGCCTCCAGGCGCCTGGCCGTCTCTCGTAGACGTCCAAGGCCCAATTTAGCGTTCCCTCCACCGCTTGCGCCTCCTGCCATTGGAAGACGAACCCCGTTCCAATGTCGGCATCGGCGGCGTCGTAGTTGATGACGGTATCGGCCAGCCCGCCCGTCTCGCGGACGAGCGGCAGCGCGCCGTAGCGCATAGCCATCATCTGGCCCATGCCGCAGGGTTCAAAGTGGCTCGGCATCAGAAAGATATCACAGCCGGCGTAGATTTGCTGCGCCAGCGCACCATCAAACTGCAGGAATGCGCGCGCCTTATCACCGAAGTCTTGATCCAGTTGCCAGAAGGCCTGTTCAATCTCCGGCTCGCCCGTACCCAAAACCACCATTTGCGCATCGCGCGCGCCCAGCACATTGCGCAAGGAGGGCAGAGCCAGATCAAAACCTTTTTGCGCCGCCAGCCGGCTGACGATGCCCACCAGCGCCACATCCTGGCGCAAGGGCAGCCGCGCAAAGGACTGCAGATGCCCTTTATTGGGCGGGCGCTCAGATTCGAAGTTATCCGCGTCAAAATTGCTGATTATCTTCGCATCGGTGGCAGGATCCCACAGTTCGCTGTCCAGGCCGTTGAGGATGCCGCGCATATCGCCCGCCCGCCGCGTGATCAGCGACGCCAGCTCATAACCGGCGTACGGGTATTGAATCTCCATTGCGTAGCGCGGGCTGACCGTGGATATCATGTCGCTGTAGGCGATTCCAATGCCCAACAAATTGTTCTCCAAACCGAGCGCTGCCAGGTCGGCATGATGCCTGCCGTTTACGCCCGCATGCCACAGAAAGCCTCCGGCGTTATCACCTTGATAGGCGACGTTGTGGATGCTGATCACGCTGGCCAGGCTCGCCCATTTATCGCCGGCGCCGTGATCACGAATCATGAACGGCAGCAAACCCGTGTGCCAGTCGTTAGCGTGTACAACATCAGGAAACCAGCCTTCAGTCTCATCGAGCTGGTGCAGAGCAGCCAACGTCGCCTGATTGAAGAAGATGTAGCGCTCCATATCCCAATTCCATTGGCTGTAGACATCGCCTTCCAACCCAAAATAGGGAGCTGACTGCAGCAAATAGTAGGGAATTCCATCATGCTCGGCGGCAAAAAGCGTCACATCGCTAAGGCCCAGCCGATGGGCAAATTCGAAGCTCAAGATGCGTTCGACGCCGTACAGCTCGTGATTGATAAAGCCATAGCCGGGCAGTATGACGCGGGCATCAACACCCAGCCGGCGCAGCGCTGCCGGAAGCGAGCCAGCCACATCGGCGAGACCGCCCACTTTGGCAAAGGGCACGGCCTCGGCGCTTGCCAACAGTACCTTCATCTACGCGGATTCTCCGGAGCTGGACACGCTGGGACCTTTCAAATGACACTTAGATTCAAACACGGTTCCGACCGCGTTGCCAGTCCCTATCGCCTGTGCTAGTATTCCTGTCAGGCGGCTCCATGACGCGGGACTACACATGATTCAACGGCAGCGCCCCCAGCAGCAGAAGATTCTGCCGCAGATCATATTTCTGGCGCTGACCTTCCTCGCCGCCGTCAGCGGCACTTACCTGGCGCTCACCATTTATGAGGGCCGGCGTGAGGGCGTCGAGATTCCGCAGATCATCACAGTAGAAGTGATTTATACGGCCACGCCACTGCCGACCAAGCTGGCGACCGCCCTGCCCGCGGCGGCGCAGCGCGCGCAAGTTGAGTTGCCGGCCGATATCGCGAGTGAAGCCGGCGGCGCCTCGGACCGGGCGATTGACCCCAACGCGCTCGGCGCCCGCGATGTCGTAATCAGTACACCGACGCCGTCGATCGCTGGAGGGCCGATTATTGATTCGACCTGCGAGTTCTACACCGTCCTGGCCGGCGACTCAGCCTACTTTATCGCGCTGCGCAAGGGCGTTGAACTGGACGACCTGCTGCGCGCCAATGGAATGACAGTCAATACGGCGCCCAATCTGCAAATCGGTCAGCGGCTGCTGATCCCGCATCCGGGCTGCCGCGTGGACGAGCGCACAGGCGAACCACTGCCCGTAACGCTCGAGCCCACGTCGACGCCATTGCCGACCGCCACCAGCACACCCGCCAAACCGCAATTCGAAATCCGGGCTGCACAGGGCCTGGGCGACATCACTGCCGAATCCATTCGCCTGCAGAATATCGGCGGCAACATCAACATCAGCGATTGGACACTTGCGGACGCCGATGGCAATACCTACAGATTCCGCGATGTCCTGCTGTTTCAGGATACGGGCGTCGTGCTGTATACGCGAAGCGGCACCAGCACAGCGAACGCGCGCTTCTGGGGCCGTGAGGAAAGTGTATGGTCGCCGGGAGAATCGCTGACGCTCGCTGACCCGCAAGGGCGCATAGTACAGACGCTTCAGCTGCCCGGGCCAAGCGAGAGTGAATAACCGTCTCGCAAGAACACGAAACGGAGAACGAGATGGATCGCTGGGCTCGCATTGTTGACCATCTGCTTGGCGAAGTAATCGGCGATGGCGACATATCCGCCCTGCCCGGCGCAGGCAAACCGCTGCCGCTGCCGAAAGACAGCCACACGCCCCGCGATCAACGAGCCGCATTCAAAATTATGCAGGACCATGAAGTGGCGCCGGAATGGATGGCGCTAGGCAAGTCTGTGGAGCAAAGTGAAGCGGAAATCCGCGCCGAGATAGAATCGAGAGTCAGAAATCTGGACGCGGCCTCCAGTGATGTGGAGAGGCGAACCGCGCGGCAACGATCGAGGAATTGGGCTCGTTACGTCGATCGGCTGGATGAGCGGATTGATCGGCATAATCGCGCTGTGACTTTGCACAATCTGAAGGCGCCGAACGGTATCCCGCACCGGCCCATGCTGGATAGCGACAAGCTGATCAAACAAGCGCTCTCCAAAGCCCAGCGAGAGGCCTAAGCTATACAGACGGAGCGTTTTCCTTCTCTTCCGATTCTTCGGTTTTGCCTTTGGCGCCTTCCTGCAAACCTTTGCGGAAATTGGCCACGGCCGAGCCTAGTTCGCCGCCGATGCGGGAAACGCGCCCGACGCCAAACAGCAAAATAACTATCGCAAGAACCAATAGAAGTTCGGGTCCACCAAGACTCCCCATAATGTTCTCCTTGTGCATTGCTTCGAATCCTTGGGTGATTGTACCATATTTGTCCGCAAATTCTAATTGGGATCGCCGTGCCTAATCGCTGACAGCGCGCTGCAAGAGACGTGGACAATTATTCATGGTGATATAATTGATGCAGCGTAGACTCTTAACGAAAGACCAATTCATGCTGGAGACATTCCGGCTGGACAGCGTACCGCTCTTCGCCAGCCTGAGCGAAGCGCAACTGGCGCGGATCGAAAGTCTACTGGAGCGCAAGAGCTACCGCGCCGGCGAAGATATCTTTGTTCAGGGCGCCCCCGCTGACGGCATGGTGATGCTCTTGAGCGGGCAAGCCCTGCTCTTGCAAAGCAACGAAGATGGCAGCCAGTCTCCGCTGGCAACCGTAAGCGCCGGCCAGAGCCTTAACCAGGAAGCCCTATTCGGCCAGGCCATGCAATCGGCGACGATGCGGGCGGCGCAGCCAGTCACACTGCTAAAATTGACGCGCGCCAGTTTATCTCAGCTGCTGCGCGAAGAACCTGACATGGGCGCAAGGCTTGGCGCCGACAGCACCGAACCGAGCCACGGGCTAATCAATCCGCAATTCGCCGAGCAGCGCGAAGACGAAGAAATATTGCTGCGGACGCATCGTCACTGGTGGTCGTTCCTGCGCACGGCCTGGCTGCCGCTGCTGCTGATGCCGGCCATGTGGATAGGCGCGGCAGCGCTGGACGCGCAGGCGCCTTCGCTGGTCTTATTCGCGCTGTCTATCGCGCTGCCCGGGCTGGCCCTTGTTTATTTCTATCTAGAATGGCGCAACGATTCGGTCATCGTCACCGACCAGCGGATCATCCGCATCAACCGGACCATACTGACGATGTATCGACAAGTGACGCAAGTGGGCCTGGATAGCGTCCACGAGATCAATTATGAACTCCCGCCTTACGATCCCTTCGCGCGCATCTTTCGATATGGCACAGTGATCGTGAAAACCGCCGGCGCGCAAGGCAATCTGGAAATGGCGCTGATGCCCTCGCCCGCGCGCTTTCAGAAAATGATCATGGACAACAGGCAGTATTTCGAGAGCCGCAAGGCACAGCGCCATCACCGGCTGGTGCGCGCAGAAATGCAAAGAATGATGTCGGGAGAGCCGGTTGACGACGCGCCGTATTCATCCAGCCACACCACTGATGGGCCGCCAAAGCCGCTATCAGGCAGCAATGGTTTCCTCAGCACCAAAATTGATATGAGCAACGGCGACATCGTCTATCGCAAGCATATAAGCGTATGGGCGCAGCACACGGCGCTTCCCATACTCATCGTACTGGTCTCCTTGGCGGCGCTGATTCTGACATTTACACTGGTCAGCCCGGACCTGCGCATCGTCACCTTTCCCGTCGCCATGGTGGCATTGCTGGCCAGCTGCCTCACCGCTTATTGGCTGGATTGGGATTGGCGAAACGATGTCTATATCATCTCGGACGACATCATAACGTTGGTGCATAAACGCCCGTTCTTCTTGGAGAATCTGCGCGATCAGATCCTGGTCGAGCGAATCGATAATGTAGAGTCGGTAAGCAGCGGCTTCTTTGCCGCCTTGCTCAAATATGGCGACGTGCGCATGTCGTTGGTGGGCGCTGACGAACCGAAGCTCTTTATAAAAGTGCCGCGGCCTCAGGAAATCCAGCAGGAAATCTCCCGCCGTCAGCACAATAAGTCATTGCGCCGCGCCCGCTTCGACGCCATGCAGCAGCGGAAGATCCTCGGCGAGTACCTGGGCGAGTCTCCCGTCGGCGGATTGCGAACGATACCGGAGCATAGCGCGGCTTCCACCGCCCAGCCCACGACGCAACCCGGATCAGGCGGCGCGTCACAGGCTGAAGCTTTCAACGATGGAGTGCGGGCGGCGCGCAACCCGGACCGCAACCGCCCGCCGCGGCTGCCAAAGAAGCTTATCGCGCCTCAGCAGCAAGCCTCCAAGCCGGGACCAAACCTGCGCAACGAACATCGCCCGCGGCGCCTGCGCGCGACCGCGAAGGAAGAGCCCGACGCCTAAGGCCGCCACTTGGAACGAAGCGTTAGATGTCCAGCCGCATATGCCATAGATCACGCTTGACTGTGAATTGGTAGGTCGTTAACAATTCATTCACGACTTCATCATCTCTGGGGTGCTCAATTACGATCGTCGAACGGTCATAGCGCGTGACGAGTCTGTTGAGCAGCGCCTCCGCATAAGGCGCGTATTCGATAGCCGGATCCGCGAAAAGCCAGGCGCGAATATTGCCGAAGCTCAGGGCGCTTTCTATCCAGCACGACGCCAAAATTGAATCCGCATTGGAGTCGCGTACGGCCATCTTTTCAACCGTGCTGAGAGCGACCAGGTTGCGCAGCCGGCGCCAGAGCGATTGATTGAATGCCGCCGGATGTATCGGCTTCAGCCAACCCAGACCGCCGCGGCTATTGGGACGCGCGGCTTGCGCCAAGGCGTACTCGTTCTGCCAATCGCTCTGCCCTACGCGGGTAATCTCGATTTCGCGCTGGCTCGAAGCGGGGGAAGGCAAAAAACCGCTGCGCCGCCAACCTTGCCAGGCGCGCTCAAGCATGAAACCATGGCTTTCATAGAGCCTTAGGGCAGCGTCGTTCTCAAAATTCACCTGCAGGATCACACGCGCCGCGCCGCGCCGGCGGATCATCTCCAGGCTTGCCCGCATCAATTCGTGCGCGATGCCGCGCCGCTGATAGTATGGATGGACACCAACGTTCGCCAGAATCCAGGTCTCGCCGAATCCCGGCGGATAGCTCGCTGGATATACTGACACATTGCCGACGATCTTGCGATCCAGCACATAGACAAAGCCCAGGCTGATGCCGAGCGCAAGTTCATTCAGCCGCGCGATCAGCTTCAACCCGTAGCCCAAACTGCTCAGGTAGCGCATCTCGCGAATGGCGGAGCGGCCCTTGCTATCCATCGAATCGGCAAAGACCAGCTCGATCAAATCCGCCAACGGGCGCAGATCCGTGCGCAGATTGACCGGCCGAACGCCCTCCTGCTCGAATGCCGGCGCCGCAATCGGCGGTAAGGAGATACGAGTCAACTCAGAATTCCTCGCGGCGGATCGCCGTCACCGTCACTTTCAGTCTGGGTTGCAGCAGCATTGGCGCGCCTCGCGAGAGCGCCAACAGGATAATCTAAGCCTAAACCCGGCGCCTGCCAGTGTCAAGCGAGGCGGAGCGGCCGCAGCTTCAACAGCTCTGGGCGTCGCCGTTTACCAAGATTGCCTTGTCGATTAGACTATAATTGTATAGAACGGTGCAGCGCAACAGCGACTGGCAGTTCATCAAAAGGAGAGAGTTAATGTCCTATAGACCAATTGGCGGCAGGCGCAATCGCAGCGCCGCCTGGCAATGGGGACTCATTGGCTTTATCCCGGGTCTGTTTTGCGGCGTGATCGTGATGACCGCTGTACTGTTGGAGGGCACCGTACCGGCGTTCTTCCTGCCGACTCCTGCGCCAGAGGTAATCATCAGGGAAATTCATGTGTTGATGACGCCGACGGTGGACCCGAATCAACCCACACTAACGCCCTTGTCGCAGTACATCGTGGTGACGGCCACGCCGGAGAGTCAGGCGGTAACCGTCGCGGAGCCTACGCCAATACAAGCGGCGTCAAACGAGATTGTTTCCGTTCAAGTGCAGGCCACGCCGCTACCCACCGACGCTCCGCCCGTCGGTCCGACGGAGTCGCCGCAGCAGGCCGATACCATACCCGAAGTGCTGATCTTGATCCGCAGCCTGACCGTGAGTATTCCGGGCGGCACGATCACTATGGGCACGACTCCGGTCGAAGTGGCGGAGGCGGTGAACGAGTGTACGCGCGATGGCGGCACTTGCGAGGCGAGTTACGCCTTCGATTCCTACCCGGCGCATGATGTCATCGTCGATTCCTTCCAGATGGAAATTACCGAAGTGACCTTCGACCAGTATGTGGCCTTTCTTAATGTGCGCGGTCCCGACACACACGTGAATGGCTGTGCCGGCTTCCCCTGTATACAGACGCAGAATGAAAGCCCGGACGCCCCCATCATCTTTGATGGCACCAATTACAGCATCGGTACTGGTTTGCGGCCGCACCCGGTTTATGGTGTGACCTATTTTGGCGCGCTGACCTACTGCGAAGCCGTTGGCCGCCGCCTGCCCACCGAGGCCGAATGGGAGCGCGCCGCGCGCGCCGATGACGGCCGCATCTACCCTTGGGGCAATCGCTGGGATAATACGCTGGCGAAGACTAACCGCCCGCTGGATACGCCGCCCGGCTCGTTCCCGGTAGGCAGTTATCCCAATGGCGCCAGCTTCTACGGCGCTTACGACATGGCCGGTAACGTGGCCGAGTGGGTAAGCGACTGGTACAGCGAGCGCTACTACGAGGAGCGGGCCGCGGCCGGTGTTGCTGACAATCCCAGGGGACCGGTCGCCGGCCAGCAGAAAGTCCTGCGCGGCGGCTCCTGGAACAGCGTGCCCTTCTTCAGCCGCACCGTGCATCGGCAATTCGCGGACCCCAAAGGCTTCCAACGCTGGGTTGGTTTCCGCTGCGTGGCGGACCCGCCGAATGCCGACTTGATTGGCGGCTCCGGTCTGAACCCGGCCACTCTGGGCGTCGATGTGCCAACCCCAGTGCCGCAGGATTTGTCAAACTCCAGCGCGCAGCCGACGCAGCCGCCACCACCGGAAGCCGATCGGACCATCGACAGCAGCACATCGAGTTCTGCCGGATAGGCGGACACAAGGAGCGGACAAATGGACGGCGATTTTGTCCTGGTGATCGGCTCGGCAGTGCTCGAGATTAGCGCCCGCACGATTGAAGTATTACAACCGGGCTTGCGGCAAAACGGGCATATCCACACCTCCGTCAGCGGAGTGGCTCGAAATATCGCCGAGAACTTGGCGCGCCTGGACATCGAGACGGTCCTGCTAGCCGCGATCGCAGACGATGATATTGGCCAGCACCTGATTACGCACTCGAGCCTGGCCGGCATCGACTGCAGCCACGTCTTGCGAGTCAGCGACGCTACTACTGCTTCCTCCATGCTGCTGTATCAATCGGAGGACAACTGCACCCGGGTCGATGATTTGGGTATCGCCGACGCCCTGGATTCCGACTATTTGATGGAGCATGAATGGCTCTTTGAAAACGCAGCGCTGGTCGTAGTCGACGCCACACTCTCCGAAGAGACCCTCGATACTTTGTTCGAGCTGGCGGCGCGCTATCGAGTGCGCGTCTGCGCCGACCCGACATCACCACGGATGGCCAGCCGGCTGACCGACTACATCGCCAATCTGTATCTGATCGTGCCCAACGCCAGCGAAACGGCCGCGCTCTGCAATCTCGATGAACCGGCGACCGAGCGCGAATCCGCCATAGGCACCGCACAGCAACTGGTCAATATGGGCGCGAATATCGCCGTCGTGACGCTGGGCGAGCAAGGCTTGGCTTATGCCGATAGCAGCGGCGGCGGCTACTTGCGGGCAATCCATACCGAAGTGGTGGATACCTCGGGCGCAGGCGACGCCTTTTCCGGCGCCGTGATTTTCGGCATCCTCAACGATGTGCCGATTGACGAGGCGATGCGGCTCGGCGTCGCCGCGGCATCACTGACACTGGAGAGCGAAGATACGGTGCTGCAGTCGCTGAACACCGACATGCTCTACGACGAACTTGGCGCCTAAGTCAAACGGCGCGTTTGGCTGTCCAGCGGCGGATAACGATCCAGGACCCATCTCAGCAAAGTAAAGTGCCCGGCCATGCCGGCGAATTCGCCGTATCTGTTCAGCGTGTCGTTTACCAGCTCTGCGCTCTTTCGCCCGGCGTCGCCATGAAAGTAATGACGCACCGCCGCTTGCAGCGCGACATCGTTGTGGCTGACGTAAGGGTAACGGCCCATTGCGCGGCCGATGACATTGCTCGCCGTCCAGTGCCCCACGCCCTTAATGGACAGCAGCCGGGCATAGGCTTCTTTCGCAGGAAGTTGGCGTAACCTTTCGAGATCCAACCGGCCGTGGTTCACGTCGCCAGCGATCGCGATAATCAGATCGATGCGCTTGTTGGTGATTTTCAAGGGCTTGAGTGCCTCTTGGTAGGCGCGAGCCAGCCGGGCGGGCGCCGGGAAATCATATAGCACAGTTTGCCCGGCCCGCACGGAGCGGCCGGCGATTCGCAGCAGCTCTCGCTGAGAGCGCATGGCCGATTTCCAGGTGATATGCTGCTCGATGATCAGCGTGATCAGCGCCTCGAAAACGGACTCGCTGCAAAATAGCGGCAGTCCGACTAGTGGCTCGACCACCCGCCATAAGTCGGCGTCGCTCTGCGCAAAGCAATAGAAGTCGGTCAGATCCTGGTCCAGGCCCAGGCAGATCCGAGACCTCCGCTCAATACATGAAACGAGATCAGCGGGCAGCGATTCGCCGCGAACAATAATGGAATCGGCCGACTCGCGATAGGAAAGCAACTGGCCCGCGGTAACACGCCATAGCGTGTCGCCGCGTACGATTAAACGCGCCGGATAGGCGATGCGCCGCACAAATTCAAGCAGCAAGTCAAAGCGATAGGCGCAGGCGGGCAGCGGCAGGCAGATTTCCGTCATTCAGCGCGGCCGGCATCGGGCGAATCCGGGTCGGGCGCTGAAGGCGCGGGCTGGCTGTCTGCCTGCGGCAGGAGTTGACCCTGATAGCGGCGGCGCGCCAATTCGCGCAGGTCAGGGACGGGGTCAGATTCATCGAGGATCTCAATGCCGAGCAAGGTCTCAACCGCGTCTTCCATGGTGATCAGGCCGGCTGTGCCGCCGTATTCGTCGATCACCAAGAAAATGTGATCTTGCTTGGCGATGAAGTCATCCAACACATCGGCGACAGAATTCGTCGCCGGCACGACATCAAGGCGCAACGCGATCTCACGCAGCTTGACATCGTGTTCGTCGGCGGCGGCGCGCTTGTATATCTCATGGCGCAGTACGTAGCCCTTGATATCGTCTGCCGATTCGCCGAAAACCGGAATGCGCGAAAATGGCAGAATAACGTTCGAGCCCATTACGTCGCCAACCTTCTCATCTTCTTGCAGCGTCACCATCACCGTGCGCGGCGTCATTATGGTTTCCACTTGCACGTCGGCCAGTTGCAGCAAATTGGCTACGATGCGATTTTCGCGCTCTTGAATGCCGCCCTCTTCAGCGCTGATGCGCGCCATCACCTGCAATTCGGAGCGCGTCACGGTCGGCGTTTCTTCGCTAGGCCGCATGGAGCGCGTCACGAATTCCGAGAGGAATACAGCCGGCTTAAGTAAAACCAGCAGCATGCGCAGGGAATAAGCCGTGAAGGGCGTCAGCGGTTTGGCGTAGACAGCGCCCAGCGTTTTGGGAATGATTTCAGAGAAAACCAGAATCATCAGTGTTAGCGCCGCCGAAATGATGCCGAAGAATTCACTGCCGAATATAGCGGTGGCTTCCGCGCCGGCGCCGGCTGCGCCCACGGTATGCGCGATGGTATTCAGCGTGAGGATAGCCGAGATGGGATGCTCGACATTCTGCCGCAGACCTTGCATGATGACGCCCGCTTTGCTGCCCTGCTGTACCAGCAGTTCAATATGCGACACCGGCGTGGACAGCATTGCCGCTTCCCAAACCGAGCACAGAAATGACACGCCGAGCGCGATCACCACGTAGAATATCAGCGCGCCCCATTCGCCCGCGCCTTCCGCGCCGGTTGTGACCGCTAGTATCGGGATGATTGTGGGGATGCTATCCATGTGTTCCGTTGACGGGCGGACGGCGCTGAATCGTTGAAAGCATTCACTCAGTTGCGTAAAGCATATCAATCAAGCCAAATACGCACAAGGTTTCATGCCGGCGCGCCGAAAGGGACCTCGCGCTGGTCACGCGGCCCGCTACAAGGTCGCCAACGAATGCAGCACGCAATGCGGCAAGACGCGGCGTAAACGACCTTCAAGTTCGCTTAGCATGATGGCGGTGGCGCCCCATACTTTGTGACCGTGCACAGCGTAGAAGGGTACTCGCACGTCGATGCCGCGGATTCGGCGCGTTTCGACGCGTTTGTAGCCCGGCTGCAGCAGCTCATCCAGACCAAAGCTAAATATCTCGGCGACCTCGGCAGGATTGGGTGCGAAGGCTGGCCCGCCGTCGAATCGCGCTACGATCGGCGCTACATCAAAGTGAGAGGTGGGGATATAGACACAAGGCAAGCCCCCGAGTATGCGCAGGGTGTCGCTGCGGATGCCGATCTCCTCGTAGGTCTCGCGCAGCGCGGTGCATGTCAGGCTCGAATCCTGCGGGTCTTGTCGTCCGCCGGGAAAGCTCACCTGCCCGCTATGCCCGCGCAACTCAGAATTGCGCAAGGTCAGCACCAGGCTTAGACGTCCCGGCGCATCCGCAAAAATGAGGATCATCACGGCCGCGGGCGTCGGCGGCGTGTCGCGCTTTTGCCATCCGCGCGGCACTGGCGCCATAAGCTGCCGAGCTTTAGCTGAGTCAAAGTTGTCCAGCGCCAGCGCCGCTGAGACGTGATCGAAACTGATTAATCCAGTCATAGTATGATTCCTGGCCGCGCCCGCGGAGACGCCGAATCTCCGACGGCCAAGTTGACCCGTCACTAATGGACTGGCGCGCGTATGAGGCCCGCAAGCACCTTAACTGTTGCCGGCAAACATGCTAGGGATAGGCAATCGTCGGAGGAATCGGAGCGCCGGGCAGCAGCAAGCGCTCGAAGACACTTCGCTTCAAGCCGCTGCGCCGACGCTGGCCGCGTCAGCCGGATGTGTACCAGGCCCGCCGCTTCCGCAGCGATACGCCCGCTTCGGCGCCGCTGCGGCGCGCGGTCCGTACTCGTCCGCGCGAGTCGATGTGTACCTGACCCGCCTTCTGCAAGCGCTCGAATTCTTCCGGTGTTATGGCCGGCGCCGGCTCGCCGCCGAGGCGCTCCAGGCGATCATCCATATCTTCGGCCGAAGGACCGTTCAGGTTTTCATCATTGTCTTCGTTGTTGTTTCTGTTTTCGTCGCTCATGACCTACCTCTGTCGTGACGCTGAAACGCTATACTACACTGCTACGGCTTGATTCTGCAGCACTTGCGCCTTCGACTTCATAGTGTAGACGATAGTCACTGCATTTGCCAAGTAGAATTCAGCGCGCAGATTCACAAATGAGCGCCTGCTTGCCCTTCCCCTTAACAGCGCTTCAATACGGTTGACACATGCCATCAGATTTGCCCGCCTACCTACTAATACGCGCGCGCGCCCAAAAGGTCGTACACCGTGAAATTTTGGCTTGCCCGCTTCACTGCTTAGCGTCCGGCCACGACAGCAGGATACAGTGAATTAAGAACGAAGCGGAGCCCGCCAAACACGGCTATTGGATTTGTGGCGCGGCCAGACGCTGAAACTGCTGCAACACAGACCCAATGACCGCGTCGAAATCGCTCGCTTCCCGCAGATCGTCATAAGCTGCATACAGTCCGGTATAACCCGCCGTGATCGCCTGCGCCGGCGCCGTCAATGGCGCCTGGACATATCCGGTCGATTTCGACCAGGCATAGGCGTAAATGTACGGATGTCCAAGCCCATCACTAAAGGGGGCGAAACCGTAAGCGATCTGCGGATCAGCGTGTTCGTCGGATCCCGCCCCGGGAAACCAGATGAATCCCATATCGAAATGGTGCGGCCAGAGGCCAGAGCACCAGCGGCGTCATGAATCCGCTGAGCCGGGCGCGAAAGCGAGCCAGCGCTGTATAAGCGCGATCCAGCACCAGCAGGTAATCTCGCGCCAGAGTCACGTCGATGTCCAGCGGAATGTCATACGTGATATGCTTCATAGACGGCGCAATCGAATACCCGCTGTCCTGAAAGATCGCGGTCAGGGCACGGGCAAGCGAGATTTGCGAGTGGCTATTAACGCTTAAGGTGAAGACGGTCGCTTCACATCGCGAAAACCTCAGTTGCAGTGAATTAAGGTCGAATTCCAGTACACCCCCACAACGCATTGTCGAGGTCGAGAATCCGCCAGCCGTCAAATCCAGGCTGAAATGCAGATCGTTCGGCCGCGGATCGGTACAGGCAACGCGAAACGCGCCTACGATAAGCGCGATTTGGTGTAAGGCATCTCGCGTAGATTCCCAATTCGCCAAGCTTGGTAATGCCATTTGCTTGCCCTCCCTTGCCGCCGGCGCCTCTACTTATCACTTTGGTCGACCAGGTTAAATGAAGTCTAAGTCTGCGCTGAGTCTTCATACACTCTGCGTTAATGTTTTCCGTTCATTATCATTTACAGCGAACATCATCGTACAAAGTGTAGAAAAACTTACGATACACTTGATGATTGCTGTGTGATGACCGCGCAGGAATTCAATGATATAACGTGAAGGGTTGCAATTTCAGAGGAGATCCATTTGATGAGCCGCTATCTATCCAAGAGCGTTCAAAACCTTCGACCATCCGGCATTCGGCGCTATTTCGATATCGCCGCCACGATGGACAATGTAGTGACGCTTGGCATTGGCGAGCCGAATTTCGTCACGCCCAATCATATCGTTGAAGCGGGCCTGCAAAGTCTGCTTGATGGTAACACAGGTTATACATCAAACGCCGGGACATACGAATTGCGGGCGGCCATCGCGGCGCATATTAAGAGGAGATACGGGCTCAGTTATTCGCCCGACGACGAGGTGCTGGTGACCGTTGGGGTCAGCGAAGCGCTGTATCTGGCCCTCAAGGTCTTGCTTGATCCTGGCGACGAGGTGCTTGTGGTCGAGCCCTGTTTTGTCGCCAATCCGGCCCTGGTTGAGACAGCGGGCGGTATACCTGTGATGGCGCCAAGCCGGGTGGAAGACGATTTTCAGGTCACCGGCGCCGCCCTGGAAGCGCGAATCACGCCGCGGACGAAGGCGATTCTGCTCAGTTATCCCAGCAATCCCACCGGCGCCGTATTGACCAAGGAGCACATGCTGCAGGTGGCTCAAGTGGCCGAGAAACACGACCTGATCGTAATCTCCGACGAGATCTACGAGCGGCTGGTCTACGGCATTGAGCACATCAATTTCGCTACGCTGCCGGAAATGCTGCACCGCACCATTGTCTTGAGCGGCATGAGCAAATCGTATGCCATGACCGGCTGGCGAATCGGCTATGTAACCGCGCCCAAAGCCTTTGCCCAAGCCATGTACAAAATCCATCAGTACTTGATCATGTCCGCGCCCACAATGGGACAAGCGGCTGCGCTGGAGGCCATCCATGCCGGCGAACATGACGTTGAGATGATGCGCCAGGAATACGACCGCCGCCGCAGATTGCTCGTGGACGGTTTCAATCAATTGGGCATGCAATGCTTTGAACCGAAAGGCGCTTTCTACGCCTTTCCCAGCATTACGTTGAGCGGAATGGATGACGAGTCGTTCTGCGAAGCCCTTCTAAATGAAGAACGGCTCGCGCTTATCCCGGGCAGCGCCTTCGGCGACAGCGGCCGCGGCTACGTTCGCGCCAGCTATGCGACTAGCGAAGAGAATATCCGAGAGGCGCTGCGCCGTCTGGAGCGCTTCCTGGCGCGGCGCGGTCTGCTACAGCCAGCCCTGGAGTCTGCATTGGCGTAGTCTTCAACCGGCAGCGATGTGTTTAGACTGGCCTCGGCGCAGACGTCGAGGTTTTCCTTGCGACACAATCGAAATTCAATCCCTTGCGTTTGCAAGCTTTTGGGCTACATTATGGGTCAAGCAATTGGCGCGCGGAGTGAATGCTCGATGAGCGAATGGAAGACCGTCATCGGCTTGGAGGTCCACGCCGAGCTCGAGACGGCGAGCAAGATGTTCAGCCGCTGCCCGGCTGTGGACAGCGTCGAAGCAGATCCAAACTCAGCGGTCGATCCGCTGTCGCTGGGCATGCCGGGTACATTGCCCGTCATCAACACGCAGGCCATGGAATACGGCATCATGGTGGGCTTGGCGCTCAACTGCGAAATCCCGCCGATCAATCAGTTCGCGCGCAAGAATTATTTCTATCCCGACTTGCCCAAGGGCTACCAAATCAGCCAGTACGACCGTCCGCTGGCTATCAATGGATACGTCGCCATTGAGACGGAAGCGGGGTCGACCAAGAGAATTCGAGTACGCCGCGCCCATATGGAAGAAGACACCGGCAAGCTCACCCACATCATGGGCGGCAGCCTGGTCGACTACAACCGGGCCGGGGTACCGCTGCTAGAGATCGTGTCGGAGCCTGATCTCCACAGCGCGGACGAGGCCGCCAGCTACGCCCGGAAACTTCGCTCGATTCTGCGCTATCTGAAGGTCAACAGTGGCGACATGTCCAAGGGCATTCTGCGTTTTGAAGCCAACGTAAGCGTCATGCGCTCCAGCGATACCAAACTGCGCGAGCGCACCGAGATCAAGAACTTGAACAGCATCCGTAATATGGTCCGGGCGATCGACTATGAAGTACGGCGGCAAATCAAGCTGTACCAAGACGGTCAGACAGTAAGGCCCGCGACCCTGGGCTGGGATGAAGCCGCGCAACGCATTACGATACAGCGTTACAAAGAACGAGCCGATGAATATCGCTATTTCCCAGAGCCCGACCTGCCCATCGTGGAAGTTAGCCGCGAATGGGTCGACGAGATCCGAGCCAGGCTGCCCGCGCTGCCCGATCAGCTGCAGCAGCGCTATGTTGAAGAATTGGGCTTGAGCGACTACGATGCCGCCGTAATGACCGCGGAACGCGCCGTCGCCGACTACTTTGAGGCGATGATCGCCCAGGGGACGGAGGCGAAATCGGCAGCCAACTGGATTACAGGCGATCTTTTCCGGCTGATGAACGCCAAGGAGATCGAGCGGGAAGCTATCGGCGCGATTCCCATCACCGCGTCCGGCTTCGCCGAGCTGCTGGCTTTGGTTCAAGAGGGCGCCATCAACCAGAGCACGGCGCGCAAACGAGTGCTGCCTGCCATGTGGGAGACGGGCAAGGACGCCCGTTCAATCGTGGACGAGCAGGGATTGGCGCAGGTATCTGACGCATCGCTGATTGCGGACGCCGTAGACAAGGTTCTGCGCGCCAACGACGACATGGCGCAGCGCTACCTCGCAGGCAACGACAAAGTAGTCAACGCCATATTCGGCCGCATTATGGGCGAATTGCGCGGCAAAGGCGACCCCAAAGTTGTCCGCCAACTGCTCAACGAAAAACTTACAGAATTGCGAGAATAGAATAAAGACGACGGGAGCACAAACTTATGTCATGGCATCAAACCATAATCGTAGGCAATCTGGGTGGCGATCCTGAACTTCGCTATTTGCAAAGTGGACGCGCCGTTTGTAACTTCAGCGTCGCGGTCTCTGAACGCTGGCGCGACCGCCAAACCAACGAACAGCAGGAAAAAACGACCTGGTATCGGGTGGCTGTCTGGGGCAACCAGGCCGAGACTTGCAACACCTATCTGTCGCGAGGACGGCAGGTCATGGTCATTGGAAATGTGCAAGCACGGGGTTATGTCAATAACAATGGCGAGGCGGCAGCTTCCCTGGACTTGACCGCGCGCGATGTGCGCTTTCTTGGCGGACGCGATGGCGGCAGCGGTCAACAAGGCGGCGGCTGGCAGGGCGGCGGTCAGCGCGGGGGACAGCGCGGCCCCTCTCAGCAAAGCGATCGGGCCTCGAATTACCCGGATCAGCCGGCCTCCGTCGACGATATACCCTTTTAGCGTCCAATCGCTGTCGCATTGCACAGCAGTTGACTCACAGTGCCGGCTCACAGCATTGATCTGCGCGGCCGTAATGCCCTTGTCACCGGGGCCGGCGCCGGGCATGGACGCGCGATAGCGCTGGCTCTTGCCGCGCAGGGCGCGTCGGTCGCAGTCAGCGATATCAACATTGAGCGCGCCGAGCGTACCTGCGATGAAATTCACGCGCTCGGCGGCACAGCAATCGCGCTGCAGGCCGATATCTCCAACCGCTTTCAGACCGCCAACATGATCGAAATGGCCCGCGACGCCTTCGGGAAGATTCACCTCCTTGCTAATGCCACTGCCATTTCGCATCCCGAAGCAATGTTGAGCATCGACGAATGGAATTGGCGGCGCCAGCTGGAGATCAACATCACCGGCATCTTTTTCTGTATGCAATTGCTGGGTCGCGTCATGGCTGACGAAGGCGGCGGGGTAATGATCAACCTGGCTTCCGTCGACGGGCTGGGCGCCAAGCGGCCGCACGGCATCGGCTATATGGCGAGCCAAGCGGCGGTGATCGCCATGACTCAGCAGGCCGCCCGCGAGCTAGCGTCACATCGGATTCGCGTTAACGCCATAGTGACCGGCTGTAACTCGCCCAATGCTGTGGCTGCTTCTAATCCAAGCGGCGCGCCGCGTCTCGGGACAAGTTCGGTCGGTAACATCACTGAGACGGCCCTCTTTCTGTCCTCTAACGCAGCTCAGGAAATGACGGGACAGGTTCTAGTCGCGGATCGCGATGATTCAGCCGAATAACAGACCCATTTGGCGGATGTCAATCCCCGGTGGAACCGAATCCATCGGCGCCGCGTGCAGAAGCCGACAGGTCATTGGGAGACTCCACGTACTCAATCGCCTCGATGTGGACTGGCACAAGCAGTAGCTGCGCGATCTTCTGGCCCGCGCGGATTTGATACTGGGTCACGCCCAAATTCGCCAGCACTATCTTTAGCTCGCCGCGGTAGGAACTGTCAATGACGCCGGCTAGCGTATGAATGCCCGCTGAAGCCACGCTGGAGCGGTCCTTGACCAGGCCGACGAAGCCGGCCGGAATCTCCAGATGCAATCCAGTGTCGACCAGGGCCCTCTGGCCTGGCGCTACGCTGCAGTCCACAATTGAGTAGAGGTCGTAGCCGGCATCTCCCGCGCGCGGCGCAGCGAAGTCAATATCGAGATCCCGCAGTCTGTCGTTCCGAAACACGCGCATGTTGGAAACTTACACGAGCCGCCGACGCTGGTGATATTCGTCGGCTAATTCTTGCCAATACGATAGGTCCCAGTAGCCGCGGGCGGCGCCAGACGGCGATGGCAGCACGACGAATTCTGTCCGATTCAGACGGCCGGGCTGCCAGCCATACGCGACTTCGGCGGTGGGCCGGCGCTTCCAGGCGCGCCAGGCGGCCTTGCTGGTGAAAGCCATGATCTGGGGCCGATAGCGGTGAATCTTCTCGCTTAGACGCTCCGGGCGAAAGTCGCCGCGGCTCAAGCTGCTGTCGCTGCCAGACACGGTCTTGGCCACGTCGGTCAGCCCGATGCGTAGATCAAGCAGTTGCGGAAACTCGCTGGGCGCAAATCGCCGCGCGGTCATGCCGGTCTCATGCAAGGCGCGCCAGAAGGCGTTCGAGCGATTGGCGTAATAGGCGCCTTCGCGCGCCGAGACCGCGCTGGCCGCTGTGCCGCAGAACACGACCAGCAAATCGTCCCTCAAAACATCCGGCAGCACATCAATCATGGCGGCGCCGCTCTACACCGAGCAGCTCCATATTTCTTTGATGCGTCTCTTTATAGAACTTTGTAAGACGCTTTGGCAGTTTGAAGTCCTGGTCGCCCGTCAATGACTGCAAATAGGCGACCGTCCGATCCAAAGCCTTGCGCCCGCTGATCGAGCCGTGAGACGGAATCGACCGCCTGAGATCGGGTCTGCCCGCCCAAGCCTGCAGCGCAGGCAGCCAGGCGTCAATCAGCGGGGCGCTATTGACAACAGGCAATGGCGTTTCGATGGCGTCGCCGCCGAGCAAGACGCCCCATTCCGGTATCCAGCCCACGATGCAATCCGCGGTATGGCCGGGTAGACGGTGCAGCTCCAGCTTGACGCCGCCGAGGTCGAGGACCAAGCAAGTGTCAAATGTAATATTAGGTTTAAGCAAGCGTATTCCAGCCCATTTTTGCGGTTCCGCATTTTGCATGCTGCTCAGAGTTTGCGGCACATCGTCTTCAAAGCGACGCCCGCATTCATCGTGGCCGACTACGCTCAGCGGCCTGCGCGCGATTCCAGACGTACCCCAGCAATGATCCCAATCTGCGTGGCTGTACACGACGTAAAAGGGCTTGTCGCCTAGAATGCCGGATAGCGCGGAAATGTCACGCGGGTGCGATAGCGTATCCCATACCACAGCCTGGCGCTCGCCGACGATCATTGCGCCGCGCACGGTAATTTCTGCCGAGTCCGCCTCGTAAATCCACAGATTGGGCAGGATTTCCTTGGGCTGTCCCATCACAACTGTTCCGGAGATGGAGCACTGCGGAGCGGAGTCACCCATTCGCTCTATTGAAGTTCGGCATTTAGATCCGGCACATGACGGAACGAATCAATCGTGGCAAGCCAGGGGAATTCGCTCGGATCAACTGCCAGCAAGTCTTCATCAATGTTGGTGAGGCGCAGGTTAGCCACATGCAGGCGATTGTCTGCGCCATTGAGCATGATTGCCAGGCCGCTATCGGTCTCGCCATCGAGGGTAACAAAACGATACGAGACTTTAAACCCGGCGTGGCTATCGACCTCGACCGCTGCGACCGATCGCGCCGTGACGCCGCTGCGCCAACTCTGAACCCAGTCAATCGCGTCATCGCTACTGCTGACCGCTACATCAACGGTCGACAAGACCAGCGACGCCCCGTCGCCGGCGATAGTGGCCGGCACGCCTTGGGCAGCATCAGTAAGATCCCACTCGGATGGATAGCGCGCGATATGCTTGTCAAGATTGTCAAAATAGGCATCCCAACCGAAGGGCGCCTCCGCGTAAATCGGCAGGCGTTCAATCGTGGCTGCCACGCCCTTCAAAATGAACTTGAGCTCCTGCGGCGCATTTTCGGCCATGACCACGCGAACGCTATAGATGTCGCCGTCTTTCAGCCACGATTCCTGCCGCGCAATCATGTGCGATCGGCCGCGTGACAGATTGAAGTCGATCTGAACGATTTCATCGTCGATTATCTTGCGACTCGTCTCGTCCCAACGGGAGTAGCCGCTCCAGGTATGGCCAAGCCAGGACTTGTCGAGAAAGGCGCTGAGCGCCTCGCTATCTGTCAAGCCGGCATGGTCCTTGCTGATACGCACTTCAATCACGCTGAGCAGATCGCTGTTGGTCAAGCTGGCGCGCAATTCATCCGGCGTATTGCTGCCGGCGATCGGGCTCCAACCTGTCGGCGCGCCGATCGTAAACAGACCCGAATTGTGAAGGTAGGTGCGGTCAAAGACGATCGCGTCAGTGTCCGGCGGTGGCGGCAGCGTCGGTTCTGGCAGTGGAGTCGGGCGCGCTGCTTCCGCATCGATTTCCGCTTGGCCGATATTGCCCGATAGCATGGGCAGGATCAAGCTGCCGACCATTGCAATCGTCATAATGATGCCGATGACGTAGGTTAAAGTCTTGGTGGTTTTATTCATTCAAGCCCCGCTCCAGGCGCACCGTTTAAGCGCGGTCATCATACCGCAAAAGGGCAACACTGTTAAGCAAGACTTTTTCTCCGTATAATCCGCCGGCGGCGCGCATTCATCAAAACGGGATCCGCAAATCGCGCGCCGCGGCGATCGCTTTCAAGCTGCCAAACTCATCAACTAAGACTGGCCAATCTATGAGCGCTTCAGAATTTGAGACCCGCCCGCTTGCCTTGGACGACGTCCAGATCTATGTCGACACGCAAAATGCTATCTCGGCGTCCATCGGCGTGAAGGAACGTATAGAGCCTGATATTGTGCGTCTAGAGTGGCAGGAGCCGGGCTTCGACCTTAGGAATTCGTCGATCGCGTATATCGATGCCGAGGGGCAGCTGGCCGCCTATGCGACTTTCTCGGCGACCGCCGAAAAACCGGTTCGCCCCGGCGTGAATTGGGGCGTTCATCCCGCGTATCTGGAGCGCAAACTTGAGCAAACCCTGCTGGCCTGGGCTGATGCCAGAGCCAGCGAAGTTATCCTCCGCTGCCCGCCTGAGGCGCGGATCAGCCTGCAAACCGGCGCGCGCCAAGGATATGCCTTCGCCGAGGGCGCGCTGCAGGCGGCCGGGTACTGTGTCCGCCGCAGCTTCTATGATATGGAAATCAAGCTGACGGCGCGACCGCTTCCCCCGCCCTATCCGAATGGAATCGTCACGCGCCCCTACCGCCATGAGATCGACCTGCCCGTCCTGGTCGATGTCGTGCGCGATGCCTTCTCCGATCACTTCGGCTTTATCGAAGAGTCGTTCGAGAGAGATCTGGAGGTGTTCCGCCATTGGCTGGATAACGATCCCTTCTTTGATCCGGAGTTGGTCATTTTCCCGGTAGACAGCGCAACCGGCGAGGTGGTCGGCTGCTTGCTCGGGCTGACGCAGGATTTCCGCGATCCCGAAGCCGGCTATGTCGATACGGTCGGTGTCCGCCGCGCTTATCGCCGGCGCGGGCTGGCGTCGGCGATGCTGCAGCACAGCTTCGCGGCCTTTTGGGATCGCGGCAAGCGGCTGGTCCATCTGGACGTGGACGGCCAGAGCCTGACTAACGCCGTGGCCCTGTATGAGCGCGTGGGTATGCACATTTATCAGCGCTTCAATGTCTATGAAAAAGTCCTGCGGCAAGGTATTGAGCTGGCCAAGGTAGCGGTGGATTGAGACCGTCAATGGAAATAGACGCTGGCTTCGTCGAGGTCAATGGCGCGCAACTCTACTATGAGCGCGCGGGCGTCGGCCAAGCGCTGATCATGATTCACGCCGGAATCGCCGATTGCCGCATGTGGGACTATGAATTCGCGTCGCTCGCTGACAGCTATCAGACGCTGCGCTTTGATATGCGCGGCTACGGGCGCAGCTTGCCAGTCGGCGGCGAGTTCAATATTCATGATGACCTGGAAAGCTTGCTGGACGCCCTGGACATACCCGCGCCGTATAGCTTGATGGGCTGTTCGATAGGAGGTGGTCTGGCGATCGAATACGCCTTGGCGCATCCGCAGCGGGTATCGGCGCTGATACTCCTCGGCAGCGATCCACGCGGCTTCGACGGCGATGCCGCCTGGCCGGACGAGCTGATCGCGCAGTCGAACGCAGCCTTTGAGCGGGGTGATGTAGAAGCCGTGGCTGAGCTCGATATGCAGATCTGGTTCGACGGCGTCGGTCGCTCTCGCGCCGATGTCGACCCGGCAATCCGCGCCAAGGCCTTCGCAATGGCGCGCCAGGCGACCCAGCATGAGCTCAGCGGAATTGGGGAGCATAAGCGCAAGCATGTCGATGTACCCGCGGCTCAGCGATTGCAGGAGCTGACGATGCCCGCCCTGGTTGTCATCGGCGAGAATGATCTGCCCTACTTGCATCAAGCGGCTGACTATATGGCGGTGCAGCTTCCGCGCGCGCGTAAACTTATCCTGTCCAATGCGGCGCACCTGCCAAATATGGAACATCCCGCGCGGTTTGAAGCAAGGCTGCGGGAATTCTTGGCAGCCGTCTAAGTCAGACGCTGATATATGCGGTTATGAAGGCTGATCGCGACGACGAACGCTATAACGACATTCTCAGGCGTATCGCCGAGGGACGCCCCTTCGGCCACAGAAGGCGCGAGCTGCTGCCGCAGACACCACAGGATCGCGCCCTTGATCGCATCAACGCCTACGACACGCTGGCCCAGCTGACGCGCAGAGATTATCAGCAAGTGCTTTGTTACGGTCCCAAGCCATTGCGCGGTCCGGCTTGGTCCGCCGTGGTCGTCTGGTTTCATCACAAGGGATACCACGGTTATCAAACCCTGTGCCTGCTGGGGGTTTGGGCGCATTACGAAGACGAACGCATCTTGCTAAGCATCGCCGAGCGCCAGTTGCCGTATCGCGCGCCGGTCTACGACGCCGGCGTCTATCGTGTGGCGATTCAGAATCACTTTAATTTGTATTATCAAGATGGCGGCGGGCCGCCTGATGCCGGAGACACGTTGCTGCATCGTTGCCGTTTCCTGGAAAAAGAGCGCCTGGATCATCGACAAACGCTCAAAAATATCGTGGCAAGTTGGCGGCAAAAGCTTGAAGCGAGCTAGTCGTCCTCATCTTCAAATTCGATGTCGGTCGTCAGGCCGGAAGCCGCCAGATCGGCCAGGGAAATACTGCCCTCATCGCTCTCGACCAGCTTTCTCACGCCTTGTTTGAGCCGCTCCCCGCAGACCAGGCAATCGGGATCGCGACCGATTTCGAGCCAGACGCCGGTATGGGGCTCGTTTTCTTGCCCCTCAAATATATCCATGTAGCCATTGGTGACGATCAGCGTGTTGGCCGGCATAGGTTCGTGAGCGCTGGCGCCGCGCAACAGCTCATTAATGATGAGATCCGTCTGAATGCCGGCCACTTTGGTGACGTTGACCCAGAGGCCCGGTTCGGCTTCCAGAGTGCCCGCTTCCCCGATCATGCCATAATCCAGATCACCACCCGGGCTTAGGGCGACCATGACGCCATCGCGCGTCGCCTCCGACCAGCAAGCATAACAGGGTCCTTCAAAGGGCCGAATGATCACATGGTCGCCGCCTTCGCCGCGTTCATAGACGCCGGCGTAAGACGCGCAAAGGCCTCTCTTCAGGCATTGTTCGTTGATCGTGAATTTTACTTGCTCGCTATCAACGGCCGCGACCAAGATGTCCACATCGTCCAGGCAATCCCAATGGTCCTCGATCAAGCCGGCGCGCGATTCGACCTGCGCCCCAGGGTTGCGATTCTCGATCAGATCAGCCACGGCCTCGGCTTTGTTGCGGCCGACATAACGCAGATCACAGACGTGACGGGTCACATTGCCCCTTTCCAGGTCGTCGTTGTCCACCAGGACGAAATTGACGATGCCGCTCATAGCCAAGCTGAGGGCAACAAATCCGCCGCCCGAGCCCAGCCCGACGACAGCCACCTTTTTCTCGGCGAGTCGCCCCAAATTGTCCGCACCGATGAGCCGCTCTACGCGTTGCCACATGTCAGTCATGCTCCTGCGCCTCGGAATCGGATTGTAAATCGTCGGCATCGCCGATTGCCTCGTCGGCGTGATTGAACACCGGAATAATCTGAATCGGCGGTTGCCGCAATCCCATTTCGACCTCGATCGCGATGAGGTAGTCGATGAGCTGTTTGTCGCTGGACCACTGCCAGCCCGGCGGGTCTTCAATCCGTGTGGCGACCTCCCACAGCAGCTGAAAACTGGCGACCGGATCCATCAAGTTGACACCTGCGACTGAGGGCGCATGATAAGCCTGCGGGTCGCGTTGCGGATAGTCATGCTGAGTGACGAAGAGGACAAAGGACGAGGAGTCTTGCCGTAGGGTGATAAAGCAGAATTCCAGCGGCACCTCGCCGTCGCATTCGTAGAATAGCGTGCGAACCAGCAGCCCATCGTTCGCCAGCGCGAAAGTCTCGTCGGTCAGGCGATCAGCCAGCACCACATGCCAACCGTATTTCATCATTGACGGCAAGTTATCGGCGGGCACGACGACCGGATGCACCGGCTGAAATTTGCGCACATCGCGGTGGATATACCACCAGTCCACCCGCATATCATAGCCATTTTCCATCGGCACGGTGATATAGTTTACCGCCAGTTCCGTCTCGCCTATGATGGGCGCATGGCCTACGGTAACAATTGGCACCAGCAGTGAATCCATGCCGAGGTCATCATCGTCGAGCCAGGACAGCGCTGTCATGTGGTCGCCATGGCTAGGTTGAATCATGGACCCCGGTTGCTTGTGCCAATCCCCCAAATACCGCAGCGGAACATCGAAGCGATCCTCAAGCGCCTCGCTGCCGCGATGGCGTTCGCGATGAAAATGCCAATTCTCCTGCAGCCACCAGATGATCTCGTCTTGCAGGGCGTCGCCTTGCTGAAATGTGTGCGAGCGGCGCACAGCCGTTTCATCCGGCGATATTGTGTCCAGGACGTAGATCGTGGGCAGACCTTCCGGCGTGTCATCGTTTATGACAAAACCCACCATGGCTTCGCCGGTTTCGTCCGCCATGAATTGGCTGGCAGCCGACAGCATGCGTTCAACAGCTCGCTGCGACAGGACCAGATTGGGTACGATTCCGCGTGAAATCATGGCCATCCCCCGCAAGCGATTCCTGACATGTTCGAATTCGGCCTGCATCAGCCTGACGAATTCCGGTTCATCCGTTGTCCGCATGATCAGCGTCTCCGGCGGCGCGGCAAGGGCGTGCTCGCTTTGATCCGTTCTTCTATGCCGGGCCAGTTGCCGGTGGAGCGCCAAGTGTAATAAGCGTAAAGCCACTGAATCGCCCAGCCGCCAACGGTCACTGCCGTCGATTTGGACGGATTCCACCCGTATTGTTCGCCATCTTTCGGATTGAACAGGCAGAGCTGGCCGTCTTCGTACTGGTGTTTTTCGCTGTAAATCCGCGGTTTGACACAATACGCTTCAGCCGGGCGATTGGGATACTCTTTGGGATAAACCAGTTTCAGACTGTGACGGGGCGAGTCCAGGATGCTCATATTGATTTCGACCACGCCTTGCCAGTAGAGCAATCCGCCAAAAGGAGGCACGACCAACTTAAAAGTATTGCCAAAGGCGGCTTTCATCGCCTCGACTTCCCAGACAAGGCGGGCTGAGACATTCTTGCGCGTTCCCCACCAATTTGACATTGGGCGCTCTCCGACCTGCGGCTGAACCTACCTGGTCGAATCAACTCTATTGATTTACTCAAAACTTGTCTAGGTTCAGCAACCCGGCGCTGATAATTTGGCTAAGGCGCGCAGCAAGCGCCAGCGCGTTGCGAATGCAAGTTTAACCGGCCGAAATTTGCGCCACCAGGGCAATTAATCCCCAAGCGTAAGCGACATCAATACCCGTCCTGCAGCACCGACAATTCGGACTTTACCAGTGGCGTGGACAGGCTCAAGCAGTCTCTGATAAAACAGAAAGGTCAATCGGGATGAAAAGGCTTCGTCACCTGACCACATTCCCGATTGACCTTCGTCTATCTATGCAAATCCTAACGTGGATTTGCAGCAAACGCAAGGAGCGTAGCGTATGTCCACACAACGTTTTATCCTGTTTAGCCTGGTCATCCTGCTTGTCACGCTTGTCGGCGCGCCGGCATTCGCGGATGACGAACAAGTCCTTACCGTATACTCGGGCCGCAACGAAAGCTTGATCGGTCCGATTCTGGCGCAATTCAGCGAGGACACCGGCATCACCGTGGAAATTCTCTATGGCGGCACCAGCGCGGTCGCCAATCAGATTCTCACCGAGGGCGAAAACAGCCCGGCCGATGTTTTCATCGCGCAGGATGGCGGTGCCCTGGGCGCGCTGGCGGCGGCTGATATGCTCCACAGGCTGCCCGACGCGACAATCGAGCGCGTTGTCGATTCCGCATTTGTGTCTCCTGACCGCCTATGGGCCGGCTTGAGCGGACGCGCGCGCGTCTTTGTATACAGCCCGGAATCGCTGGAAGAGCATGGGCTGGAGTTGCCGGGCTCGATCCTCGATCTCACCGGCGAAGAATGGAGCGGCCTGGTTGGCTGGGCGCCGACAAACGCGTCTTTCGTCGCCAATGTCACCGCCATGCGCGTCTTGCTGGGTGAAGATGAGACCGCGGGCTGGCTGGCGGAAATGATCGCCAACGGCGTGCAAGCCTATCCCAAGAACACGCCAATCGTTCAGGCGACCATTGACGGCGAGGTCGTTGGCGGCCTGGTCAACCACTACTACCTGTTCCGTTTCCTGGCGGAGGACCCGGATATCACGGCCACGCTGCATTTCTTCCCCGGCGGCGACCTGGGCTCCCTGATCAATATAGCGGGCGCGGCGATTCTCAAATCGACCGATCAACCCTATGACGCCTTGGCGCTGGTCGACTACCTGCTCAGCGATACGGCGCAAGAATACTTCGCCCAAAGCACCTACGAATATCCGCTGGTCGCGTCTGTCCACCCTTCGGTTGATTTGCCTGCGCTGGCCGAAATTGAGACGCCGGAAATCGACCTGTCGGATCTGGCGGATCTCCAGGGTACCGTGCAAATGATTGAAGATAGCGGCGCGCTCGAATAGCAGCCGCAAGTTAACAGCCGGGGCGGGGGCGCCTTCGCGCCGGCTTAATTTTTAAGGAGAATTATGTCGCTAGCGGATGCGATTCGGCCGAGGCTGAGATTAAACGGACAACATCAGGTTTCGCTGGCGCGTTGGCATGTCGGCAATCGCAAGCTGGCGCAGGTTGTCGGCCTGGCGGTGGTCGCGGTCGTCATGATTCCGGTGGTCTATCTGGTGATCGGGGCTATCAGCGCGGACCAGGAGGGCCTCGAATACCTGCTGCGAGCGCGGACGGCTCGGATCGTCGGCAACAGCGTCGGGCTGATGCTGGCGACGACCCTTTGCGCAACGGCGATCGCCATTCCCTTTGCCTGGCTTACCAGCCGCACTGACTTGCCCGGTCAGCGAGCTTGGCTGGTTTTTGGTCTGGCAGCAATGGTCATTCCCTCGTATCTGACGGCCGTGACTTACGCCGAGGCTTTTGGTCCCAGAGGGATTCTGCAATCGCTGTTGGCGCCATTCGGCGTCGAACGCTTGCCCGGCATCCGTGGATTCTTCGGCGCGACGCTCACGATTACATTTGTGACTTTTCCATATATCGTACTGCCCTTGCGAGCGGCGCTGCTTCATTGCGACCGCAGCTTGGAGGAGGCGGGCCAGAGCCTGGGTTTGAACCGCTGGCAGGTCTTCCGCCAGATCACCTTGCCACAGCTGCGGCCAGCGCTATCGGCGGGCACGCTGATGACAGCGCTCTACACGCTGAGCGATTTCGGAGCGGTCGCTGTCATGCACTTCAACGCTTTCACCCGCGCCATATTCATCCAGACCGCGTCGTTTCGCATGGATAACGCGTCGATGCTTGCGCTGCTGCTCATCGCTTTGACCGCCGCCCTGCTGCTGCTGCGTTCCTGGCAGCGGCATCGCGGACGGCATTACCGCATCGGCGTCGGCGCTCAGCGGCATTTAGAGGCCATACCGCTGGGCAAGTGGAAATTCCCGGCGCTGATCTTCTGCGGCGCCGTTGTGTTTACAGGCGTTGGCATTCCCGTGCTGGTACTTTTCAAATGGCTCGCTGGCCACATCATCACCAATCCGATACAGGTGCCAATGACCTTGCTGATGCGCAACACCATCGGCGTTAGCGCTGTATCCGCACTGGTCGTGACCATTGCGGCCTTCCCGCTGGCGTTGCTGGCGACCCGAGGCACGTCGCGCTTTAATCGCTGGCTGGTTAATGCCGCCTACGCCGGCAACGTCTTGCCGGGCATCGTCATCGCTCTGGCGCTGGTCATGTTCGCCACGCGGAATCTGATGAGCATTTATCAGACCTTGCCTCTGCTGATCATTGGCTACTCCATCCGCTACTTGCCCTTCAGCATCGGCGCCACGGAAAGCGCCTTCGCTCAAATCAACCCGCGCTTTGAAGAAGTCGCGCGCAGCCTGGGTTTATCCCCCTGGGCGGCGCTGGCGCGCATAACCGTGCCCTTGGCGCGCGGCGGTATTCTCGCGGGCCTAGCCTTGGTCTTCCTGAATGTGATGAAGGAATTGCCCACCACGCTTATTCTACGGCCCATCGGTTTCCGCACATTTGCCACGCGCATCTGGAGTTCATATGACGAGGCCTTCTTGTCATCCATCGCGCTGCCGGGGCTCGTGCTAATACTGGTCTCCGCCTTTGCGCTGGCTCTCATTCTGCGCCGTGAAGAGGCGCTTGGCTAGCAAGAGGCTATGGCGCGTAAGATAATGCGAGGCGTAGCCCTGCCAGTCGAGCGCGGCGCCTGGAGTTTATGGCTCGAGCCCGTACTGCTGGCGCTGTTAATCGCGCCATCGGGCACGGGCGCGCTTATCGCCATCCTCAGCCTTTTTTCCTTGCTGGTTCGCCAGCCGCTCAAAATCATGCTGATTGACATCAGCAGAAGCAAAGTCTATCGGCGCACCCGTCAAGGCGCCCTCTTTGTATGTCTATACGTATGTTGCGCGACCTCAGCAACATTCGCGATTGTCTGGCGCGGCGATTACCAGACGCTGCTCCCGCTGATTCCGGCCTACTTGGCCGCTGCGGCAATCGTCTGGCGTTTCGACCTGGGCGGCAACAGCCGGCATTGGCTGCCCGAATCGCTGGCTGCAGTGGTCATGTCGACATTTGCCGTGAGCATTTGCCTGGCTAGCGACTGGAGCTGGGACCATTCGGCAGCAGTCGGCGTGATCGTGCTCGCGCGATCGGTTCCCGCCATCATGTATGTACGCGCGCGCCTGAAGCAGATAAAGTCAAGCGAAGACGCGTATTGGCTTCCCATAACCATCCAGGCTGTGGCGCTGTGCGGCGTACTCTTCCTCCACTGGCGCGCGCTGACACCACTCTTGTCCACGGTTGCCGTCCTGGTTCTGCTTGCCCGTTCGATTTATTTCTTGCGTTTTGGCGCGCAGGTCGCGCCGAAACTCGCGGGAATTCAGGAAGCGGCCATCGGTCTGGTTTTCGTGGCGCTGGCAACTGCCGGTTATATCCTGCCAGTCTAGAGCCGAAGCATCTATTTCCCCTTTATGCATCCAGCTTTTGCACTATTCTTGGTCAGGTAAATTTTTGCTGCGAACCGACGCCGATGGAATACTCGCTTCAAGCCGACCACCTTACGAAGCTCTTTGACGGGCAGTTGCCGGCTGTCAACGACATTACGCTGACCGTGAAGCCCGGCGAGTTCCTGACCTTGCTGGGACCCAGCGGCAGCGGAAAGACGACCATGCTGCGGCTTTTGGCTGGCTTCGAAAGACCTACCAGCGGACGCATCCAGATTGGCCCGCGCATCGTCGCCGACGATTCGCGCTTCGTCCCCCCCGAGCGACGCAAGGTCGGCATGGTATTCCAGGATTACGCGCTTTTCCCGCACGTGGACGTGGCGGGGAATATCGCCTTCGGCCTGCGCGGGTCCCGCGCCGAAAGCGAGCGCCGGGTGAAGCAATTGCTGTCGCTGGTTGGTTTGTCACAATTCGCGGGGCGCATGCCGCATGAATTGTCCGGCGGCCAACAACAACGCGTGGCATTGGCGCGCGCGCTGGCGCCCGAGCCGGACATACTGCTGTTGGATGAGCCTTTTTCAAACCTGGATACGGGTTTGCGCGCCCAGGTGCGGACACATGTGCGAGACATCCTGCATGAGACCGAAACCACCGCCATATTTGTGACGCATGACCAGGAAGAAGCGCTAAGTCTCTCCGATGAGATCGCGGTGATTCACGACGGCCGGCTTCTGCAGGTGGCGACGCCCCACGTGATCTACAACCGGCCTATCAATTCTCAGGTGGCGCATTTTATCGGCGAGGCGAACTTTCTGCCCGGGATCGCAAACGGATATACAGCCGATTGCCTGCTCGGCGAGGTCAAGCTGTACCTGCCCAGGACGGGCGATGTGGAGCTCATGATCCGCCCGGAGGCGCTAGCGGTGAATGTGGACGATGGCGGTACATCCGCCACAGTGCGCTGGCGGGAGTTTCATGGGCATTTCCAGCGGCTTGGATTGGCGCTGGCGAACGGTACGGGTTTGATCGCGCGGACGGGCGTCGCTCCTTATATTCGGCGCGGCGACCAAGTCACTGTAACAATGGCGCTGCCGGCTTTGGCTTATGACCCGGCGAACGATGATACGCTGAGTTAAAACTTACACAATTTAGACGCAATTCGAGTTATTGCTGGCGAGCGTCGCCAGCGCTCGCCCGCGGCAGCCACACACGGAAAGTCGCGCCCCGCCCACACCCATCGCTCTCTACTGAGATACGGCCGCCGTGCGCCTCGACGATCTCCTTGGCAATCGCCAGGCCCAAGCCCGTCCCGCGCTGTGGACCGCGCGCCTTGTCCACCTGGTAGAAACGCTCAAAGACGCGCGCCAGATCATCCGGCGGGATGCCGATGCCATTGTCCCGGACTGAAACTACCACGCCGTCCGGCGCTGCATCGGTCGCGACATGCACCGCGCCACCTGACGGCGTGTATTTCAAGGCGTTACTGATCAAGTTCACCAGCACCTGCGCCAGCCGGTCGCCGTCGCCGATGACCAGAGGCGTCGGCGCCGCCGACGATTCCAGCTTGAGGTTCTTTTGCTCAGCCACCACGACCAGGCTCTGTACCACCGCCTCGCTCAGCCGCTCTATACGCAGGATGTCGTTGTTCATCGACAGCTTGCCGGTTTGCAGTCGCTCAAGATCAGTCAATTCGACCACCATGCGATTGAGGCGGCTAGCCTCTTCAAAGATGGTTTGCGCCGCCGCCTCCGGCTCGTCGGTCGCGCCATCAATTATGGCTTGCGCATAGCCCTGAATTGATGTCAGCGGCGTTTTCAAATCGTGGGAGACGTTGCCCAGGAAATCGCGCTGCGCCGTGTTGGCCGCCAGCACCTCTGACGTCATCCGATTAAATGATTCCGCCAGCGTTCGCACCTCGCCGGGTCCGCTGACCGGCACGTGGACCGAATAATCGCCATCGGCTACGTCGCTGGCCGCCTTGGCCAGGCGCTGCAGGGGCTGCGCAATCGTCCGGCTGATCAGCGCCGCCAGGAGCACTGCAAACAATATGCCCGCGACACCGGCTTGGAGCAGCGGGGGCGCCAAGGCGTTGCCGAATACCGCCAGCGTCTCCTGCAAGCTGACCGTCGGGCGCGGCTCCGCAAGCAGCCACAGATCGCCATTGCGTTGACGGTCAAGCTGGCGCAACCGCCCGAACATGACACCGCAGTACAGCCATTCGCCGCCACTCGGATCGTGAAAACGGCCAAAGAATTGCTCGCTGCCGCGGGACAACACTTTCTCTAGCTGGCGATTTTTGTAACCATCTCTCAGCAAATTGACCGGGGCGCCGGCCTTGTAGCTGCCCGAGCTGTCGTAAACCACACGAGTTCCATCGGCCGTAACCTGAATATGCAGCGTACGCACATTGCGCGTCCGGGCGAATACCGCCAGCAACTCATGTACCCGCTCATGCAAGATTTGCGAATCCCGGTCGACAGGAATGTCGGCGAGGAAGTCAATATAGTTCAGGCCCTGCGTCAAAGCGGCCAGCCGCTCAAATGTCGGTTCGGGCGGCGCGGCGCGGTTGCCGATCAGCACAAAAAGCGCCAATGCGATCACGCCCAGCGCGACCGTCAGCATCAGTAGATACGACGACAATAGACGCAGCCGCAAGTTAAAGGCGACGCGCGGCAATCTATGGTTCATCCAGTCGGTATCCCACTCCCCAAACCGTCTCAATCGCCAGATCCATGCCCTGCAACTTATGGCGCAAATGGGCGACGTGAACATCAACCGTGCGCGTCTGTCCGCTGAAGTCATAGCCCCAGACAACATTAAGCAGTTTGTCGCGGCTGAAGACCAGGCCCTTATTTTCCGCCAGGACTTGCAGCAGGTCAAACTCTTTCATGCGCAGGTCCACAGCCGCGCCGTCCACCTCGACGCGGCGTCGCTGCGGGTCGATGAGCAGATTGCCGACTTTGATCGGTTCGGGCGCTTCATCGGCCGCGTCGGCGCGGTCGGCTCGGCGCAGGATGGCTCGTATGCGCGCCAGCAACTCGCGGGGATTGAAAGGCTTGGTCATATAGTCGTCGGCGCCCAACTCAAGCCCGACGATCTTGTCGATATCTTCGCTGCGCGCCGTCAGCATGATGATCGGCACATCCGATTCTTCGCGCACGCGCCGGCAGACTTCCAGCCCATCCATGCCCGGCAGCATCAGGTCCAGCACCACCAAACTCGGCTTGTCGCGCAAAATCATCCGTTTGGCGGCGGCGCCGCTGGTCGCGCTGGTCACGCAGAAGCCATCCGGCTCCAGATACATCTTGGCGAGATCAATGATTCGCTGCTCGTCATCCACGATGAGAATGCTGTCGGTCTTGTTTCGCTGCAATTGAGGCCACCTCCACAATGATCGGGCGAGATTGTCTCGGCTCGCTGGATCGCAGGCGACAGCGCCCTAATCCATTGGCTGACTGGCGCATGTCAACCGCCTTCGGCATAACCACGGCAGCCCGCGACAAACGGCTAACTCACGCAGCATGCCATTCTTCTTTTAGTCTGACATTAGATTGTCACCAATACATAATCATTGTGTAAAATTTCCGTTAATTGCGGCACAATCGCTGCGTCGAAAAATCGCCACGTTTTCTGCAATAGATACGATTGCGACAGCCAAATTGTTGTATTTGTATACGACTTGGAAAAGGTTACAATACCGTGCGACCTGTCGACCAATACTAAACCAAAACGAGACCAAGAGATGACCGTCCTGTCCATCATCCAGCCTGATAATCCGATTTTGCGGCGGCAAGCCCAGCGCGTGACTGATTTCGATGCCGAGCTACAGGTTATTATTGATGACATGGTCGAAACAATGACGACCGCGCAAGGCGTGGGCCTGGCGGGGCCGCAGGTCGCCCACAGCCGCCGCCTTATAGTCCTGCGACTGCCCGACGACAAAGAGAGCGTTGAAGAATACGGCGAAGACGCCGGAAAGCTCTATGTCGTCGCCAATCCCAGCATCGTGTGGCGCAGCGAGGATAAAGTCAGCGGCGTCGAAGGGTGCCTGTCCTTGCCCGGCCTGCTGGGCGATGTCGACCGCCATGAAAGTATTGAAGTTGCCGGCCAGGATCGTCACGGAAAGCCGATGCGCCTGAGCGCCGGCGGTTGGCTGGCGCGCGTTTTTCAGCACGAGATTGACCACCTCGACGGCGTCCTTTATATTGACATCGCCACCGACGTCTGGCGTCCAGAGGAAGAGGAATCCCCGGCCGGCGAGGTCAGTGAAGTGCAATGAGCGCCGTCATCCGGCTGGCTTCACCCTCCGATGCCACCGACATCCATCATGTTTACGCGCCGATCGTCAGCGATACGCATATTTCATTCGAAATCTCAGTCCCCGCCGTCGCCGAAATCGCGGCCCGCATCAGCAAAACGCTGGCGAAGTATCCCTGGCTGGTATGCGAAATCGATGGCAGGCTGGCCGGCTACGCATACGCCAGCGCATTTCGCACCCGTTACGCCTATCAATGGACGACTGAAACCACCGTATATGTTCATCCCGATTTCCAGAGACGCGGTGTATCCCGCGCGCTCTATCACTCGCTGGTCGCCATTTTGCGCGCCCAAGGCTACTGCAACGCCGTCGGCGTGATCGCCTTGCCTAACGAAAGCAGCATCCGCGCGCACGAAGCGTCCGGTTTCCGCAAAATCGGCGTATTCGAAAATGTGGGATTCAAAGCGGGCAACTGGCGCCATACCGGCTGGTGGCAGCTGGAGCTGCGCCCCATGCCTGAGGCGCCGCGTCCGCCGCGCTCGATCGGCGAGTTGGCGCAAGATGTACAATTCGCCAAGCTGCTGCAATCGGGAACCGCTTTGCTATCGAATCTGTGACGAGGACATGCCGATGCCCGCCAATAAACGGCCCATCACCGCGGAAGATCTCAATCGCATTCACTATGTGCAGGACCCGCAGATCAGCCCTGACGGTCGCGCGGTCGCTTTCGTCAAGATATCGCCGGATCCCTTCGAGAAATCGTATAAGCGTAACGTCTGGCTCTACTCGCTGGCGGACGGCGCGCTCCTTCAGCTGACGCGTGGCGACAAAGACGCCCAGCCGCGTTGGTCGCCGGACGGATCGCAACTGGCATTTGTATCCGCGCGGGGTGACAAGCCGCAGATTTACTTGCTGCCGACCGCAGCGCCGGGCGGTGAAGCGCGCGCGCTGACTAACATGGAAAATGGCGCGCACAGCCCCGACTGGTCGCCCGGTGGCGATCGGATCGCCTTTTTGGCGCCGATGAGCCGCGAAGAACGCGAGGCCGAAGAAGCAGACGGCGAGCCGAACCCCGAGCCCGCTGACAAGCTGGAGGGCAAACATCATAAAGAGCGGAAAGCTGAAGATGAGCTCAAGCGTTGGGACCCACGCCCTATGTGGCGAATACCCTATAGACAGGGAACAGCCTACGTCGACGAACGCTACGATCAGGTATTTGTGACGGACGCGGCCGAATCCAGCGAAAGCAAGCCCAAGCGCCTGACCGCGATCGACGCCGATCACGATGCGCCGCGCTGGTCGCCCGATGGCGAAACCATCTATACTGCTCGAACCACAATGCCGCGAGGGGACGAACCCTGGCGCGCGCTCAACGTCTACCGGCTGCATGCGCAAACTGGCGCCGAAGACGCGCTGACCGGGGGCGAATACAGTGTCTATGCGCCCAAGCCATCACCCGACGGCAAGTGGATCGCCTGCGAGCGCAGCCCTATCGGCGCTACGGATATGCCAACCCGCTTGCTCGTCATGGCTGCCGACGCTTCCGATACTCGGATTGTTAATGCGAGCATCGACCGCGAGACGATAGACTACGCCTGGTCGCCGGAGAGCACACTCGCCCTGACTGTGGAGAGCGAAGGCAATGTCTCACCCTGGCGCTACGATCCGGAAACCGACGAGCTTAACCCGGCGCACGCAGGCATTTATGAAATTGAGCAAGTTGACGCCGGGCGCGGCGGCTTGCTGGCCATGACACTCTCAACGCCCGTCAACCCGCACGAACTCTACCTTCTCGTAGACGGAGAGTTACAAGAAGCCACAGATTTCAATCACGCGCTACTGGATGAAGTCTTTGTGCAAGATGTACAGGAGCTGCGTTACGACTCGCCCAACGGCGCGGTTCAAGGCTGGTACATCCTGCCAGTAGACCACAGAGCGGGCGACAAGGCGCCGCTGGCGCTGAATATCCACGGGGGTCCACACGCCGCCTGGGGCTTTTCAACCAAGTCCATGTGGCATGAGTGGCAATTCCACGCCGCGCGCGGGTATGCCGTCTTCTACTGCAACCCGCATGGCAGCGGCGGTTACGGCGAGGCCTTTGAGCGCAAGCTGCACGCAGCTTGGGGACCGGTCGCCATGGATGACATCATGGCCGGCGTGGACGCCGTCCTGCAGTTGGGATTCGCCGACGAGGAGCGCATGGCGATCACCGGCGGTTCCTACGGCGGTTACATGACCGCCTGGATCATCACCCACACTGACCGTTTTAAGTCCGCCGTTTCGCAGCGCGGCGTCTACAATCTCTCAAGCTTTTACGGAACGTCGGATGTACCGCTGCTGATTTCAAACGAATTTGACACCGAACCCTGGGATGGCCACGATGTCTATTGGGACAATTCACCGCTGAAATACGCCGCGCGCATCAAGACGCCCTTGCTGCTGATCCATTCCGAGAATGACTTTCGTGTGCCGATTGAGCAGGCCGAGCAGCTATTCGCCTGGGTGCGGCGCGCGACCGACACGCCTGTCAAGATGCTGCGCTATCCGCGCGAGGGGCATGAATTGTCGCGCAGCGGCGAACCCGGCCATCGGATCAGCCGCTTGACCGAAATGGTCGTATGGTTCGACCGCTATACCAGTGTCCAGGCGGGCGCGTCAGGATAGCCTGCCGAGGGGAAATCGCTGCGAAAACACGCTGAAATATAAGCGGACTTTGCCGATGATATCGCGCCGTTCCGCTTCCGGCAGCAGCGCGAAGACGGCCCTCAACTGATCCATCAGCGCACGCTGTACCGCCACAAAGCGCGCCGCGCCGTCGGGCGTCAGGATGACATCGACCGAGCGCCCGTCTTGGGAATTGCGCCGGCGCAGCACCAGCGGCGGATCCATGCCTTCCAAACGCTTGACCAGGCCCGTCATCGTCGCGCTGGTCAAGTGATGGTCACGGGCGATATCGCCGATGCGGCATTCGCCTTCATTTTCCGACAGAGTCTTAAGCACGTAGAACTGCGGCGGAGTCAGCTGATGCGACTCAAAGTGGCTGGCTAAACGCTTCTCGCCGTCAGTGACGATATCAAACAGCACCGACCATAATTCCGCCACATCGCGGTTGAGCATGTCGTCCAATTCCGGCCGCCTCCGCCCTCACGCTCAGTCACCCAGCGCATCCCATACCTCAAGTTTACCACGCGCCTCGCGAATGACTTCATCAACGAATTCCGTGGTGCTGGCGCGCCCGCCAAGATCAGGCGTCTTGATGCCGTTGTAGACGGATTCCAGAGTCGCTTCGTAGAGCGCGCGACTGGCCAGCGCCGCGTCCTTGCTGTCGATGTATCGCAGCAGCGCTGCGCAAGCCAGGATCATGGCCATGGGATTGGCAATATTCTTGCCCCGCAGGCTGGGCGCGGTGCCGTGCGGCGCCTCGGTGACAGCGACCTTGACCTTGAAGTCATCGTCAAAGCCGATAATGACCGACTCGGCGCCGGCAATGGTGCCGAACATTTTGATCACCAAATCGCTCAGCGAATCGCCGTCGCGGTTCAGCGCCGGGATTACGAGCGGCTCGCCCGCAGTCTCGAGCAGCAGCGCGTAGGTGGCGTCGATCAACTGCGGGTTGTAGCGAACCCTCGGGTGCAAGCTGGCGGCACGGTCCAGCTCTTCTTTGAACAGTCCTTCGTAGACCGGGCTCACGGTGTATTTTGGCCCGCCGAACACGGTCGCGGCGTGCTGCTCAGCATAGCGAAAGGTGAATTCAGCCACGGCGCGGCAGGTGCGCCGGCTGATATGGCGCTTGTTGTAGGCGACTTCATCCAGCCCCTCGCCCTCGCGCCACTCTTCAGCGGAGTACGCGCCTTCCACCGCCATGCGCACCACCGCAATCGGCGAATGAACGCCCGCCAGCGGCAGCACCGACGGTATGCGCCGGCCCGTACGCAGGATCACGCTGCCATGCACTAGCTCGCGCAGCAACGCATTGGGGCTGCCGACATCATCCGGATCGCCGGGTGTGATCGTGGCCGCTTTGATGCCCAGGCCGGTCTCGAGTATGCGCGCGGCCGCTTCATGCACGACCTGATTTTTCGTGCGCCGCCGGTTTTCCAGAGACAGGTCAAAGGTCTCAAACGCCAGGTCGCGCATGCGGATTACGCTGGGAACAAGCACGCGCAGCGCTTCCTCCAGTAGCTCCTGACCCGTCTCATCTCCCTGCAAAATACAGATCGTATTCTTATTCACTTGGATTCTGCCTTGATTATAAGTTATTTCGCACTACAGTGTATTGTTTCATACAGTACTAGGAAAGATGTCTCGCATGATTTACAAAGTAGCAGACGCAGAATTCGCACTAGAGGGCCAATTTGCACACAAGGTCGTCACTGCACTTTTGCTCGCCGCGCTCTTTTTCCTCCTCGCTCTCACCTCTGCCCCCATACAGGCCAGCCTCTACGATCACGCCCCATTCGTGGTCACCGTTAAGCCCGGACTAACCGGCAACATCCATGTGAGCGCCCACCCCGACGCTTACATCGCGAGTCAAGCTCCAGCTCACACACCTCTCCTCGTTACAAACACCTCCACCAATAACTGGTACGGTATCCAACACAACCAAGGTGCCCTACTCTGGATTCTCCGTGACCAAACCCACTATTACCCACACACTGTCGTAATCCACAACGACGAGATGTTCTTTGGATCAGATGCTACCACCAAACTATCAAGCGCCCTTGATTGCACCCAAGTCACCCATCATGACCGCGTTTACATCTGCACCGACATTCCAACTGCCGACCTCCAAGCCCGCAAAAACCTCATATCCAGCCTAGATGGCACCCTCTCTACACGTTCTACCTGTCCAAGAGGCGACACTCGCGGCAAAGGCCACGGCAGAAACCGCGGATGGTCTTCCTACGTATGCAGAGCCCGCCGCGTCCTACGCTTGCCCGGCAACGTCTGGCGCATCACGCGTTACCATCTTCACCCACGCCGGAATGCCTGCATCATGTTCATCAACTACAACTACGGCGGCCACGAATACTGCTCCGAATTCCGACTTGTAGACTTGCCCAATATCCGTTGGATCTACCTCAGCAGGCTCTAAACCAGCCCACGCGACGGTTCATTCACCGCCGTCCCACACTATCCGCCCCCTCTACTTTCTATCCGGTCGGGACAGTCAGCAGGTGAATGAGCCGAGCGGAGCAAAACGGCTACGCCAGGTTGCCCGTCCGCGCGCGGCTGGGGGACGCGCCCACGCTATCGCGCCTTGTTGGCGGCTGAATTTCCATCTCATTGTAAGCGATGTATGCTATACATAGTAATGTCCAGCTATGCCAGCCGGGATATCGGGCTTAGCTTTCCGGGCAAATGCGGTAGAATAATTTCGGTAGACGGCTCAGACAGGAAGTAGATCTCATGCGTTTTGCGGAATCTTCTCTCGTTGTGCTGCTTTTAATCATTATGGTTTTCGGCGCGCAGGCTCAGGACGAAACTCAATTCACCTCCACGGTCAACTGGTTTTACAGCGCATGTGATGATCGCATGGTGATCGATCTGTCTGGCGCCATGGAGCAGGGCTATGACCTCTACTATCAGGCCTTTGACCAATTTGGCGGCTTGGGCGAAGCGATCACCGGTCTGCGCCGGATCAGCGTCAATGAAGATTATGCCGTGAGCCAAGTGATCTACTGGCTCGACGGCGCAACCCGCGCCTTGAATACGCCCATCAGCGTCGTCATTCGCATCGCCCGCGAAAACGATCCGGACAGCACACTGTTCCAGGAGCCGTCAGACGATACGCTGGGCGAGTGCGAGGAGCCGGGCAGCACGCTGGTTGAAGGCTCCGATGTCTCGGCATTGCCGCAACTAGTCTCGTCATCGGGCGTCTTCACCCCAAACGGCAGTATGTTGAATCCCGTATTCTCACAGCCCGTGGAGCCGATTGTGCAAATCGGCGCGCGGCCCAGCGCTATCCTTATGCCGGACCGGATGGCCGACCCCGGTCTGATCTTCGCCGAATGCGCCGATGTGGACGGGGCGGACCCCGGCATCTTGTACGATACGGATGAGATCCGCGTATTCTGGTCCTGGTACGCCAAGACTGCCCAGCAAGTCCAGGACCACCTCAATACGGCGCAGTATTCGGTCACGCTCAATTCACTCGACATCCCGGCCGAGATAAGTGAAATCAAGCAGATACCGGGCAGTCTAAATTGGTGGGTATTCTACACGGCCAATTTCGGTGGCAAATGGGAACCGGGCGTTTACGAAATTGGATTGGCCGTCGGCTGGTCACAAGCCATCAGCGATGGCTACGAGGAATTCGGCCCCGGTACAGCCAACGAGCGCCTGGGCAGCCGCTGCCAATTCAGAATCCAGCAGAATCCGCACGGAGTCGCGGTCTTGCACGAACAGCCGGCCATGCCGCTGCGGACCTATAGCGGCTTTCCGCAGAATTAGTCCAGCTGAGCCCAATTGTCCCTTTTGCGCGCGCACGCCAAGGAGCTGTTGGAGTTCGACCTTTCTGAGTGTCAGCTCCGGCAGTTTGATGCGCTGACGGAGCTGCTGCTGGACTGGAACCAGCGGATGAATCTGACCGGAATCACCGATCCGTCCGAGATCGTCGTCAAACATTACCTCGACGCGCTTTCCCTGGCGCGCGTCGTGCCACGTTTCGACTCGCTGGGGCTCATCGACGTGGGCACAGGCGCCGGCTTTCCCGGCCTGCCCTTAGCCATCGCATTCCCGCAGCTACGCGCCACCTTGCTCGACTCAACGCGCAAAAAACTGCATTTCATCGAGCACGCGAGCGAAGCGCTGGGGCTGGCCAATGTACAAACGCTGCATGCGCGGGCCGAAGACGCTGGCCGCAGCGGTCGGCATCGAGAACGCTACGATATCGTCGTCGCGCGCGCTGTCGCCAAAATGCCCGCGCTCATGGAATACACCCTGCCCTTGGCCCGCCTTGATGGCCAAGTGATCGCCATGCGCGGCACATCGGCGTATGAGGACACAAACGAGGCCGCCAAAGCCATTGATCTACTTGGCGGTGAGCTCTTCACCATTGAAGAGGTCAGGCTGCCGACGCTGGATAACCCGCGCTATCTGGCCGCCATAGACAAAATCCGGCCGACGCCCAGGCGCTTCCCCCGTAGCGCGGGAATACCTTCACGCCAGCCCATAATCTGAGCAACACCAAGTAAGTTATGCCACTCCTATGGCAACGCAAATGAATGCACTCTTGCCACAGAGTACACAGAGTAGTGTAGAGGGCACAGAGGACTGTTTGTCGCTTCAACGCTCGTACAATGTATGCCACAGCCTTCCTTGGGGACCGTCGCTTCTACAATCTTGCCGGAAGGCTTTACTCGGTGTCCTCGTTCTTTACTCTGTGTACTCGGTGGCAATTGTGTTTGCATGACTTACTTACATTTGCTTAGATCAGGCGCGTCTCCAGCAGCGCAAATGGACGCGTGCGATAGGCGTGGTATATCACCGGCCCGTCATCGCGCAGCATGTCGCTCAAGCTGTGCAGCAAGATGGGATGGGTAATCAATTCCCTAGCGGTGGCCGGGCTCGCCCAGCAAACCTCCGGCGTTTCATCGCTGGGGCGCAAGTCGCCGCTCACGTAGCTGGCTTGAAAGCAGAAAATGACAATGGATGAACGTAGATTGCTGCGCACCTGCACCAGCCGGCCCAGCTCGACCTGAATACCGCACTCCTCGAAAATCTCCCGCTGAAGGCCGTCGGTCAGCGACTCGCCGATTTCGATCTGCCCGCCGGGCAGTTCCCAGCCGCGGCGCTCGGTCTTTACCAGCGCGATATCGCCCTGCTCGTTGCGTATCAGAGCGCTGGCGGCAACGATATGCCTCGGCGTATTGTCCGTCACGGTCTATTCCTCTTCGCAGTTGCCGGGCTCGTGCAGCGCGATGCGGTAGGGGTACCACTCAGCGCGGAAAAGTTTCTGGGCCACGCCGGGATCGGCTTCGGTGATTTGACCCATATGATCATCGTCTCGCGCGTTGAAGATAGCAATGCCAAAGGCCGCGTAGTCGCTGTTAAGCGTACGTCCCGCCAGAATGAGCAGGCCATCCACCATCAGCTGCTTCAAGTATTCGAAGTGCTCGGCGGTGATACGCGCTTCTTCTGCGGTCGGTCCCTCAGCCAGCATGGCGGGCCGCACCGGCTGAATCCGATAAATGTATGTTGGCATATGATCTTCCGGCGCTTTAGGTGCTCTCCGCTCACTATAACTTACCTGAAACGCCAAGGCAGACCGAGACTCAATCGGCGAGGCTGCCAACAGAAAGGACCTGAGGCGGCCAAAAACATCCGCTATAATGGCGGCATCTTTGACGGATAGCGCGAGGACGCCATGACAGATCCACAATCCGGCCAACGCAAAGTCAAAATTGAGCTGCCCAAAGATCCCAGCGCCATCTATTCCAACATGGTTATGATCACGCACACGGCCAACGAGGTGATTTTTGACTTCATCCAGGTTTTGCCCAATGACGACCGCGCCCGCCTGCAAAAACGCGTCATGATGACCCCGACCCACAGCAAGCTCTTCCTCAATGCCCTGCAGGAAAACATGACCAAGTATGAAGCCAAGCACGGCAAGATCGAGGCGCCGGCGCGCCAGACGCTGGCGGATCAACTCTTCGGATCGGTGAAACCGGCGGACGATGACAATGAATAATCTGGAACAGATTTGCGAAACTATTCGGGCCGACTTGGAAGAGCGTAATGCCGCCCGTGACAACGCCATCGTACGTTCGCGCCAACTCGTGCGGCATTGCTCCCAGAGCATCCGCGCTATTCATCGGCGAGAATGGGACACGGCCGATCAGAAACTCGCGCAAGTCCGAGCCGGCGCGGCTGAATTGAAGTCCATCGTTAAGGACTTCCCCGACTTGTATCACACCGGTTACACGCAAGACGCGCTGAAAGAGGTGGCTGAAGCCTTTATAACGCTAGCTATCGTCAAGGGCGAGGCGCTGCCATCGTCCGCCGAACTCGGCGTCGAAAGCTCGACTTATCTCAAGGGTCTGGGCGAAGCGGCAACCGAACTGCGCCGCTTCATCCTGGATATCATGCGCAGGACAGACGGACATAGCGAGGAAGCCGAGCGCTTGCTGCTGGCGATGGATGACATATACGATCAGCTGGTGACTTTCGATTTTCCCGATGCGTTGACCCACGGCCTGCGTCGGCAAACGGATGTCGTGCGCGGCGTGCTCGAGCGTACCCGCGGCGATCTGACGCAGAGCCTGAGACAGCAGAAATTGCAAGATGCGCTAAAGGCAATGGAACGCCGTTTCGACGACGAGACCGGCAGCGCTTCGGCGTAGAGCGAGAGTCGGCGCGCGCCTTACTCGCCCTCAGCCACTCGGTTTCCACTCGATCAAGGCGCCGGCCACCCAGGTCGGCGGCGGCTGATCATATAGCGCTGACGAATCCGTAAAGCTGATATCAAGCACTTCGCCCCTCATCGGCCCGCGCAGGTAGCGGTAAACCTGCCCGGTATCGCGGGCATCGCTCTTGGACTCGATGCAATGCTGGTTATACGCCCAGTAGTCGCCCCGCTCCAGAATGCGAATGCCGGACTCGATCATGCTTTGCGCGTGCGCCAAGCCCTCCGCGTCGTGATTGTAGGCGTCGCTTGGCGCGTCGCCATAGCCAATGCCATGATGAAAGGGATCGGCGGTGCTGACCACGACTGCGTCTTCCATCAATCTGGCCAGCTCATCGATGCCGGGCAGATCCTGGGGTCGGCCGCCGGCCAGGTAGGGATAACGCTCAAAAGCGGCGGGCGCGCTCTGCTCTGCAATGCCGCGCCGCCGTCGCTCGGCGCGCCAAAAATGTCGCCAGCTAATCAGCGCGTGATCGCCCATCCACTCGCGCCGCCCCTCAATGCCAGGCCCCTGAATGCCCCAATGCTCGAATTGCGCCGGATCTTCACCCGCGGCGACCGCGACTCGGGCCGCTTCCATCTCGGCAGTGAAGGCGTGCAGCACGCTCAATACGACGATCTTATCGGCGCCGCTATCCAGCGCCGCATGAACACAGGCCGCAATCTGATAACCGCAATCGTGTACACCCGCGTGGGGAAACACCAAAATGCCGCCCGCGTTCAGCGTATCCGCCAACCGCCAGTCGCGCCCGCGCTCCAAATGCTCGAGCGTTCCGGTCTCGCCCAATTCGGCATGCTCTCTGGCATACATGTCATGCACCTTCTCTTGCAGCGCAGCGCGATCCAATTCCATAGTTAGCCCAGTCCTTGCCGTTGAACATTCGAACAAGTTGTAGCGCAGCGCCGTCTCCGCGTCAAATCCTGAACTGCATCTTGACCGGCGCGCATTCCGCTCTATAATCCGAATTCGTATCAACCGAATAGCGACGCAGTCCGTAGACAGCAGGTGGGCGACCGCCCTTAATCTCCTGCCGAGGCGCGCGCCATAGCCTTTCTCTCGATGCATTGATCGGACCTTGACGCGACCTCCATATGCGGGTCGCTTATTTGTTTCTACCGCCTCAGTGCATTTCCATTATGGAAGGGCGCGCCTGACCAGGAAAGGAGCGGCACTTGCCAGTTTCAAAGGCACGCAAGAAAGAGCTTGTCGCCGAATACGTTGACATTCTCAACGAAAGCGACGGCTTTGTTGTCGTGGAAACGCAGGGCCTTAGCGTCTCCCAGATTCAAGGGATGCGCAACGCCTTGCGCGCGCAGAACGGGCGCTATCTCGTCGCCAAGAATACGCTGATCAAGAAGGCGCTGGAAACTGCCAACTGGACGGTTCCCGAGCATTTGCTCACCGGACCCGTGGCATTTATCTTCGGGCGCGATAATATGCCCGGCGTATCCAAAGCCTTGCTCAAGCACATTGAGGACGAAGAATTCGCCGAAAAGATGCAAGTAACCGGCGGCATGATGAGCGGCGACATTCTCGACGCGCGGCAAGTTGAAGACGTATCGCAACTGCCGACCCTCGACGAGCTCCGCGCGCAGCTGGCGGGTATAGTGGTTGCGCCAGCCCAAGGCATCGTCAACGTTATGCATCAAGCAACGGGTGGCGTCGTCAACGTCCTCCAGGCTTATCTCGATAAGCAGGAAGAGGGCGCCGGCGCCATAGAGTAAAGCGCTGCGCCCCGTACTTCGGGCGTTCGGCGCGGCCAAGAATTCATCCAAAAGCGAAAGCAACCCGAGAAAGGGAAGAAACAATGGCAGACCTGGAAAAGCTGGTAGAAGAACTCAGCGCATTGACCATTTTGGAAGCCGCTGACTTGAAGAAGAAGCTGGAAGACGCCTGGGGCGTGGAAGCGGCGTCCGGCGGCGGTATGATGATGATGGCGCCCGGCGCTGTTGCCGGCGGCGCTGAGGCCGAGCCGGAAGAAGAGCAGACCGAATTTGACCTGATTCTGAAGGAAATCGGCCCCAAGAAGATCAACGTCATCAAGGCCATCCGCGGCATCACGCCGCTGGGTTTGAAGGAAGCCAAGGAATTGGTCGAATCCGCGCCCGCGACCGTGCTTGAGGAAGTCAGCAAGGATATGGCCGAAGACGGTAAATCCAAGCTGGAAGAAGCCGGCGCCGTTGTCGAGCTGAAGTAACTTCACGCGCCCAAGGGCTTTCAGCGGCAGTTCACACCGATCGAGAACAGTAACTGAAGAATTCGAAAGCAGTTGGCGCAGCGCCAGCTGCTTTGTTTAGTCTGACGCCTTTCAGACGCTCGGCCGCTGTTAGATTGCCATTAGCCCACAATCACCCCGTTCTGAGAATCTATGCGCTATAATTAATGCAAGCGTATAGAGCGTATAGATTGAGTCTCAGAACGTGTCCAACATCTCCTATAGTAAACTTCTGGACCCGGTCAGCGACATAATCGCGCTGATGGAATCAATGATGGCTGGCGCCTTCGGCACGACCACAGGCGATCAGCGCGAATGCTGCAAGCGAATTCACGCCTATAGCTGGGGTTTGCACACCTTGGTTATGGATGTCATCACCTCGCTCGGCATCGAAAACGCTGCCACGCGCCCAGCCGTCCTTGAGCGTTTCAACGCCCTGAACCACCCAGCCAAAACGGCGCTGGACAATCTGTCCGCCGGCTTCGACGGGCCCCTGGGTGAAGAGCAGCAGATCACCATCGCCCACGTTATGGAGGCTTTGCAGTCGATTGAGCGCATGATGACAAGTATCTGGCATTATTCGATGCTGAGGCACGATATGCTGGAGTATGCGGATGACGAGTTTGATGGCGCGGTGCTCATCCACAGAGTGCGCTCCGTGCTGGGCGACATCGCCCTGCCAGCCGTCGAAACGGGCTTCTGCGCCATCGGCGACGAGGAGTATCTGTCTTACGCATTTGGGGAAATAGCGTACAACATCCGCCGGCACGCGGGCGTCGACGAAGTCAAGATTAACGTACAAGAATTCGGCTATAAGACCGACATCGCCATCCTCGATAGAGGTCGCGGTTTTCGGGCGACATCCGATGTCACCGTAGAGCCATTTTGGCAGTCGCGGGAACCGGATCCGGGCCTGGGTCTTGGACTATATCTGGCCAGGCGCCACATTGAAGGCTGTGGCGGCCGCCTGCAGTTGGGCAGCAAACCCGGTAAAGGTACGCTGGTAAAGATATCACTGCCTTGCCTGCCCTGAGGCTCCGATTTTCCGACACGAGTCTCCTCCTTGGTCAACTACATTCCCTGGCGCCACCGCACCTAGTGACTGCCAACGCGAATCTGCGCTATAATCTCGCGCGAGAAACCTCAGCGGGAGAATGAACATGGGTCGAGACCAAGTATTTGTCACACGTGAATTGCCGCCGAAAATGTTGGGCAAGCTCGCTGAACATTGCGACGTGGAAGTTTGGGATGAATTTCTGCCACCCGATTACGAAATCATTCTGGACAAGATCGGCGGGCTGGCCGGCTTGCTCTGCTTACTCACCGACCGCATTGACGCGCAGCTCATGGATGCCGCGCCCGACATCAAAGTCATCAGCAACCTGGCCGTGGGTTATGACAATATCGACATCCCCGCCGCCACCCAGCGAGGCATTCCCATCGGCAATACGCCGGGCGTCCTGAACGAAACTACGGCCGATTTCGCCTTCGCGCTGCTGATGGCGACGGCGCGCCGGATTCCCGAAGCGCGGCAATACATCCACGATGGCAAGTGGCTCACCTGGCATCCTACCGTTTTGTCCGGTCAAGACGTATTCGGCGCCACGCTAGGCATCATTGGCTGCGGACGCATCGGCGCCGCGGTCATGCGGCGCGCTAGCGGCTTCGGCATGCGCGTACTCGTCAACAGCCTGGAGAGCGCGGACGAGATCCAACAATTGGGCGGCGAAAAAGTGTCGCTGGATGAGCTGCTGAGCCAGAGCGACTTCGTGAGCCTGCACGTCCCTTTAACCGAGGAAACGCACCATTTGATCGGCGAGAGAGAACTGAAACAGATGAAGCCGACTGCCATTCTGATCAATACGGCGCGCGGCAGCGTTTTGGACCCCGAGGCGCTCTACACCGCGCTGCGCGACGGCGAGATTCTGGCCGCCGGCCTGGATGTCACGGAGCCGGAGCCCATTCCACTCGATGACCTGCTGCTTTCGCTCGAAAACTGCCTGATTGTGCCGCATATCGCCAGCGCCAGCGTCGCCACGCGCACCAAGATGGCTGAGATGGCGGTCGACAACGTGATCGCCGGCCTGCGAGGACAGGCGCTGCCGACTTGTGTCAACCCGGAAGTGTATCAGCGCGGATGAGTCGATCGCATACCCGCGAGCCATTATTGATCGGGATGCCGTCGGGCAGGACTCGCCGCCTTGTTTGACAAATCTCGTGAAATAAATGAGAATAAGCGCCCAATCCGCCGCCAGCATACCATGTCTGTCTGCGGCTGATGAGGGCGCCGGGAAGCTGTGTAAGGATTACGATTTGATTAAAGAGCGTATTCCAGTATAATTCGTGTATAAGCAACCATGTGAATGACTGTGCGCGTCCTGCCCGGTGGGTAGGGCGTTTCGTCTACTACCCTCGCTGCTGCGTCCAATGTGGGGTAGCTAGAACTTTTAGCAGGGGTCGCCGTATAACTTGGTGACTGCGACACGAAAGGACCAAATCATGGCAGAACGACGCATTCAATTGACGCGGCGAGGCTTCCAGAAATTGCAGCGGGAACTCAACGTGCTTACCAGCGAAGAAAATAACAAAGTCGCTGAGATGCTCGCTGAGGCGCGCGAAGATGATCAGGGTGAAGAGGCGGTTTTCTTTGATGCGATGGTATCGAAGGAACGGCTGGACGAACGCGTTTCGCACTTGCAGAATGTGCTGGCGCGCGCCGAAATCATCGACGCTGACGAAGACCCGGAGACAATTACGCCTGGCAATCGCGTGACCGTCTATGACACATCCGAGAAGGAAGAATTCACCATGGATCTGCTTGATCACGAGGAGATCACGCATGGGCGGCGCGGCGTATCGCTGGACTCGCCGGTGGGCAAAGCCCTGCTCGGCAAGCAGATCGGCGATCGCGTTAAGGTGGAAGTGCCGGACGGCCTGGTTACTTACAAAGTCCGCAGGATAGAAATGATTCCTGATGAGGCCGGCTAGGCAATAGGCGCTCAGCGCAATTTCCAGGGGGCGCCGGGCAAGAGCGTCCCCTTTTATGCTTGAGATCCGCGTTCCCTCAGATCTCCGCATCGGGCTGCAGGCAACCTTTCCGCCATCATCACTGCAGCTCCAGCTCGTCGAGGTAATCCAGAATAGTCGAAAGCAGGTAGGGCGTCAGCGCGAGCGTGGCCGCCGCGACCTCGGGATCAGTTCGGGCTAGGCTCTCGGCATCTTCCAGCAGCTGAATCAACGCGTTGGTAACCAGCGACATCCAGCCGATTGTTTCGATCATGACATCGCTGAGCAATTCGGGATCGCGCTGGGCATTCAGCACCAGCCAGGAGGCCGCTTCCATCATGGGCATCATCGCCATCATCGCCGCCGAGAGACTCAACATCATGACGCGCTGCATTTCCGGCGACAGGCCCGATTTCTCGGTTTCAGCCTGCACACCAGCCGCCACCCGCGCCATGATGGTGGCCGCGAGGCGCGCCGGCGCCCGTTGATGCGGCGCGCGGCGCAGCAAAGCATCAACGCGTTGCAAGCGGCTGTACTCTTCCGCCGCCGATTCGTCGCGCCGCAAGATTTCGACCAGCTTGCTCGCCATTTCTTCGGAGAGCTGCCCGTCCAAGGCGTCTTGCATCATGTCCTGCTGAGGCAGGCTCCGCTCATCGGACATCTCAGGTTCCTTTCGTGCCAGGGTCAGCCAGCCTGCTGTCCAATCCTCCAATTGCGGAGTCGTCCAACAAGTCGGCTAATTTCTTGCGCGCGCGGTGCAAGCGGCTCTTGATCGCGCTCTCGGTGGTGTCCATGGCTTGCGCGATCTCAGCATAGGAATAGTCATACCAGTAACGATAAATCACCGCCAGGCGATAGTGTTCGTCGAGCTGCAGCAGCAGTTGTTGGATGGCGTCTTTCAGCTCCAGTTTGAGCGCAGCCTGCTCGGGCGTGGGGTCGCTGCTGCTCAATGCCAAGGCGGCTGCCGTTGGCTCGTCATCGAGCGAGACGTATTGCACCCGCCGTTTGCGCAGCCGATCAATACAGTGATTAGAGGCGATGGACAGCAGCCAGGTTTTGAACGAGCGCGAGATATCATAACGGTGCAGATTGCGGTGCACGCGCAAGAATGTTTCCTGCGAGGCGTCTTCCGCCTCCCCGCTCTCACCCAGCATGCGATAGCAGAAGTTGTAAACCGGATCATGAAACAGATGAACCAGCTCGGCGAAGGCTTCCTGGTCGCCCAACCTGGCCTTAATGATCCAATCGACCAATATGCGATCTTGTTCCGTCACGTACCTGCCTCAAGCAAGGCGGATGATTGCGCCTGGTCGCCAGATTCGCGTATCTCAGCGGCTTAAGCGCGCACCCTATTATGAAGCGTGATCGGCAGCGACAAAAGCAAGAAACGCGTTAGAACGGAATCTCTCACGCATTAATCAACAGCACCGCGGTGGCGATATTGGTCGCCAGCGGCACATTATGCACATTGCAGATTCGCAGCAGCCCCTGGATATCCGGGTCATGCGGATGCTTGCCCAGCGGATCGACGAAGAAAAATACCGCGCTGATCTTTCCTTCGGCGACCTGCGCCGCGATCTGCGCATCACCGCCGTAGGGTCCGGAAAGCATGCGTTTCACGGGCAGTTCGGTCTTATCCGTGATGAGCTGTCCGGTGGTATTTGTGCCGACCAAATCGAATTCGGACAGGCGCTCCCGATGATCTTTGACAAATCCGACCATGTCGGCTTTTTTGCCATCATGCGAAATCAGGGCCAGCGTACGCTTCCTGGTCTGTTTTGGCATATTGCCTCTCGTCCTCAGATAGTCGATTCAAGCGGCACATGCGTCGCTATTGCCCATGCATCCGCAGCAGGTCCGATTGCGAAGCGCCGGAGCGCAATCTCCACCACGAGCAGGTTATACGCAAATGAACCCAATTTGGTGTCAAGAAGGCGTTCCAACGCGCGGCCGGCGCACCAGCCGGGCCGGGATCGACAAGGGCCGGTGATAGTTGGTGAAGCCGAACAAACGCTTGAAACGCTGATTCATATTGTATGCTTCTTCGTAGTAGCCCTCGAGCTGCGCCATCAGAGCTGACCACGGCCGCTTCTCGGCCTTCGTAACCGCGTAGCGGCCCATCCGCTGTCGCAGCTCCGGTCGAGCGCGCAGCCGCTGGATGACCTCGACGAAAGCCTGCGGGTCCGCCTCGACCACAATACCGCTGGCCCCGTCTTCCACAACATCAGGCGCGCCGCCCGCGTTGACGACCACCGACGGCAGTCCCGAGGCCATGGCTTCCTGGATGACCTGGCCGAAAGTTTCGTACTCGCCGGGGAATACAAAGACATCAGCGCTGGCGTAGGCTTGCGCGAGCTCGTCGCCGATGAGGTAGCCGGTGAAATGAGCGTCAGTATCGGCGAAGACTTGCTCAAGCTCTTCGCGCAATGCGCCATCCCCGACGATCGTCAAGGCGACGCCAGGCGATCGAGCGACATCGCGCAGTAGATCAATCCGCTTCTCATTTGCAAGGCGGCCGACGAATATGCACAGCAGCGAGTCGGAATCGCGCCCGTTGAGCAGCCGCTGGCGCATCGCCGGGCGGGCATGGCGCGGATTAAAGCGCTCGGTATTCACGCCTCGCCCCCAATGTCGCACACGGCGATAACCCGCGGCGCGCAATTCGCGGATGATGGTACGGGTGGGCGCCAGCGTCAGGTGGCAGCCGTTGTGAATATAACGCAGCCAACGATTGACCGGGCCCGAAAGCATCGGAAAGCCATAGTGTTCGGTGTAACCGGGCAAGTCGGTCTGGTAGTTGGCGATCACCGGCAAGTTTAAGTGCCTGCCGACAGCCATGCCGTTCACGGACATAGCAGCCGGACTGAATAGATGAATCAGGTCCGGCTCAAACTCCTCAATGTGGCGCGCGACTACCGGATTCGGCAGCGCCATGCGCGTCTCCGGCGCTTGCGGCAAGCTGATAGACGGCAATGGAATCACCTGCGAGTCGCCCACTCTTTCAACGGCGATATCCGGCGCAAAGATTAGCACTTCACGGCCCGTTTCTTGCAAGTAGCGAATCGTGAAATAAGATGTCTTAACCACGCCATCAACCTTGGGCAAGAATGACTCCGTCAACACTGCGACCCTTTTCACCGACGCAAAGGTTTCGCCGGCATGCCGTTGCTCCAGCAAATTAGTGATGCCGAAGAATTCGTCCGGGCTCTTATGCTGTTGAGCTTGCAGATTTTCCAGTAGACGCTGCGATTGCATGAGGCTCCCGCCCCGCGAAATTGACCGCTCCTAAAAGTGTAACATACTACAAGAATTCGAATAATCAGATCAACTGGATTTGACCGCTGCCGCCGCCCGCTCTCCCAAATCACGCGCGGGCCACAGCATTGACTCTGTCGACGTCTGCACTACTATACGCAGCAGCCCCGCCGCGGTATCAAAGCAGCCCTTGTCGTTAAGCGTCATCGCTGCCGTACAGCGCCCGATAGATATTGTAATTGCGGTATATGAATTGCACGTAATGCCGAGTGGAGTCGATGGTAATCGCCGTCATGAACAGGTCGGGGTCGCCGCCGGAGAGCGCATTCCAATCGTAAGCGCGGCCTGGTCCAGCGTTGTAAGCGGCCAGCGCCGCTATTGAATTCTGGTTGAAGAGTTCCAGCTGTTCGTCGATATAGAAGGCGCCGAAGGCCACGCCGGCGTAAGGGCGAAATAGATCACTGTGTTGGTAATCAGGCCAATTCAATTGCTCGGCGATGTACTGACCCGTTGACGGAATCACTTGCATCATGCCCTTTTCGCCGGCGCCCGCCGTAGCGAAGGTGTTGAACAAACTCTCCTGGCGGATTAGCGAGAGCATCAGCAAGGGGTCAATGCCGCGCGCGGCCGCCTCCGGCTGGATGATATCTATGTAATAGGCCGGGAAACGCATCCGGGCCAGGAACGGCGGGACCTCCAGCGTGCCCGTGCCCGACGCGATAATGACATCGGCCGCCGCAATGATGCTCTCGCGATATACACCCAAACCGCGCAAATGTACCGCCAGCCGATAGCTGTCCAGCACCCTACCCCCATCGCGCGCGTCATCAACCAGATCTTCGAATTCAATGAAGGCTTCGTCAAAGGCGCTGACCGCGTACAACTCCCGTCCGCGAATCATGCGAGGGTCACCGTTTAAGTCAGCCGTCAGTTGCCATAAACTGCCCTGCTCATCAATGGAAAATGTCTGCCGCAGCCACCCCTCGGCAACGGCCAGATCGGCGTTTTCATCGAAGTCAAATCGCCAGCTGGCGGGCGGATCAAAGGGTTGAAGGCCCAGGCGGAAGTCCGCTGAACGCGCCGCAAAATAGCTGTCGGGCGCCGCCGCAATGGCCAAGTCGAAGGCTTGCCTGGCCAGTTCTTCATCGCCCTTGAGCAGCCCAATCCGGCCCATCCACAAATAAGCGGCAGCCTGATCATCGCCGCTGCTCAAACTGGCGATGCGCGCGTAAAGGGTCTCGGCCACCGCCCACTCCTCGTCTTTCACGGCGGCGGAGGCGGCGTTGAAGAGCCCGTTGATGGTGAATTCGTGATCGGGATAGCTATCCGCGAGGCGCGTAAACACTTGACGCGAGAGCGCCGTCTGGCCGTTGGTGCCATAGAGGTATGCGGCGCGCCACAAGGCCACACCGGCTGTCTGCTCAAACAGCGGATAGGTATCGGCGATTGATAGATAGATCTGAATCGCTGCAGGGCTGTCGCCGGCCAGAAATCGGGTGCGCCCGCGCTCCAGCAGCGCGTCGCCGAAGAGCGAATCTTGCGGATATTGGTCGATGATGGTCTGGAAGGCGACGGCGGCGGCATCTGAATTGCCGATCTGCCGATAGGCGCGCCCCAACGTCAAAAACAGGTCAGCCGGTATCGCCGCCAACTGATGCGTCGTTGTGTATTCGTTAAAGGCGTCGATGGCGGCTTGATAGTCGCCTGCGCTGAAGGCCGCGCGGCCACGCTGTAATCCGTCGTAGACTACGCCCTGCTGGCCCAGCAGCTCCAGGGCTCTCCAGGCGGTAGCCGTGCCAGCGTAATTGGCGAACACCGCCCGCAAGCGATCCACACCGGCAGCCAGGTCGCCGCCGTTCAGCGCCGTTTGCGCCGCGCTGAACGAGATATTGGCGCGGTAGGGCGCATTGCGCGCCACAGCCAGGATCGCGTCATACTGCGCGATGGCGTCGCCGTAGCGCTCAAGGCTGATGTATATCTGCGCCAGTTTTTCCCTCAGCACCAGCAACGGTATTTTAGACCGCTTGGCGCTGATGGCGAACTCGTAGTTCTGCAGCGCCGCGTCCGTTTGCCCGAGTGCGATCTGGGCATCAGCAATGCGCTCATACACATAGCTGTCGATCAAGCCGGGGCGCAGGGATATGTACTGCTTCAAATCAGCGATCGCCGCTTCCCACTGCGACAAGCCGATACGGGCGTCGCCGCGCAAGAAATGAGCCTGCGCGATCTGCGCATTGCCCGGAAAGTCGTTGATCAACATGGTTAAAGCATCAGCCGCCTGCTGAAAGAAGCCGGCCCGCAGCGTAACTTGTCCAAGGCGAAATGCCGCCTGCGCCCGCTCTTGCGGCGTGATGGCGCTGCCATAACTCAAGAGCATTTGGTACATGCCTGCCGCGTCTTCCAGATAGCCGTTCAGCACCAGCCGGTCGCCCCGCTGAAATAGCTGTGCTGGCTGGATGGTCGGCGTTGCCGTCGGCGTAGGCGTAATGGTGGCGCTTGCAGCGGGAAGAGATTGCGGCTGCGCCGGCTGGGGCGTGGCCGTGACGTAAATGATATTGTCCGCATTCGGTGTGGGCAGCGTATTGTCGGCGCTGCGTATATTACAGGCGCTCGCCATAACACACAGGCTCAGCGCGATCATGCGGAAAGGCAGCATAAGAGTGAATTCGCCCGATAAGTTCAGTTCGGTCATGGTACGAAGCCGCGGTCGGCTTGTCAAGCAGGCTCGCAGTGCGCTAATCCAGCGGCGGGCTCAACTCGCCCGCAAGCCAGGGCAGACCGTAACCGACAATCAGGTGGCCCGCCTCGGCCAGCGCTTTACCCAGGGAATCCGTATCGTTATAAGTCCACCAGAAGTCCGCCGCCGGCAGTATGTTGACGCCGAAGTCTTCCACCACCAGCCGGCTCAAGCTGCGGCTGACATCGCCGCCCGGCTCGGTCGCGCGCGTGAGCTGTACGCGGAAGCGTGATGATGCGCCGCTCGACCACATTGTGTCGCTATAGACCAGCACCTGAAAATCAATGATGCCGCGCGCCCGGTCCGAGAAAGATTTGACGTAACGAAAGCGACCGCCGGCTGATTGCAGCGGCGCCCGCTCCAGTTGATAACCCGCCGCTGCGAAGGCCTGACCCACCACCGTCTGCAGCAGCGTGCCGAAATACTCTTGACCGGTCTGTCGCTCGCGCTCCATAAACATTCGGCCGGCGCCGCCTACCGGTCATTCAGCGCCGCTGCCGTCTCCTCCGCGGTCGTAACCGGCAGACGACAGGCGAAATTACGGCAGACATATACGGTCGCTTGCCCGTGTATCAGCGGCCGATCGCCAAGCAGCGGAATCGCTTCATGCCGCGCCACATCCTTCCGAGACCAGGCGGCGACCATATTCGGCCGGTACGGCTTCCGCAGGGTCGACAAAATCTCGCGGCCAGTCTCGCTCTCCAGATCGCCGACGACAGCGACCTCGTCGATGCCGCGTACGAGCATATCGGCGGCGTTGAGCGACTCGGCGAAAGCTTGTGGATACTGTCGCATGGCGTCGCTTAGTTTCCGCAGCACCGTTCTTGCGGCTTCGTCATAGCGGGAGTCGCCGGTATAAGCCGAAAGCCGCAATAGCTGCTTCGCAATCATGGCATTGCCCGAGGGCGTCACATTGTCCTGCAAGTTGCGCGGCCGCACAATCAGCGATTCGTGATCGTCGCTCGTATCGTAGAAGCCGCCATCCGCCGATTTGAAGCGCGCCAAAGCCACCGCCGCCAAACGCCGCGCCTCGGCAATAAAGCGCTCCTCAAATGTTGTCTGATACAGCTCCAAAAGCGCATCGACCAGATTAGCGTAGTCTTCCAGGTAGGCATTGAGCTTACTACGTCCGCGCTTATGCGTGCGGTACAGGCGACCATCGTCCGCGACCATCCGCTTGAGCAGAAACTCGCCCGACCGGCGCGCGGCCTCCAGGTAATCCAGGCGCTCCAGAACCCGCGCTGCTTCCGCCAGGCTCGCCAGCATCATGCCGTTCCAGGCGGTCAGAATCTTGTCATCCAGGCTGGGCGGAATCCGCTGACTCCGGACGGCGTAGAGTTGCGCCTTGATTTGCGAAATCGCGACACTGAGCTGCCCGAGACTCATGCCCAAGACTTCAGCGGTCCCCATAGGCGGACGCGGAATGAACAGTATATTCGAGCCCTCAAAATTGCCTTCCGCGCTCATGCCGAAATATTCGATCGCGATTTCCAAAGCGCGCGGCATACTTTCGCTTAGCGGCGCCAATGCCTCCCGCGCCTCTTCAATCGTCCAAACAAAGAACTTGCCCTCGACGCCCTCGGAATCGGCATCTGTCGCGCTGAAAAACCCGCCATCAGCCGCGGTCATTTCGCGCAGGATATAGTCGTAGATGTCCTCGGCGACCAGTCGAAAGAAGTCGTCGCCCGTCACTTGCCAGGCATGCAGGTAAAGACGGCTGAGCTGCGCATTGTCATAAAGCATCTTCTCGAAATGCGGCACGAGCCAGTGCGCGTCTACGCTGTAGCGCGCGAAGCCGCCGCCGACTTGATCGTAGATGCCGCCCTGCGCCATCTTGCGCAGCGTAAGCGTCAGCAATTGCAGCGCCCGATCGTCTTGGGTACGGTCGTAGTGCCGCAGCAAAAACTCCAGGCTGATGGGATTGGGGAATTTCGGCTGTGTGCCGAAGCCGCCGTTGACCGGGTCCATGGCGTCCATCAGCTTGGCAGCCGCCTCGTCCAGCAGATCCAGCGTTAAGCCACTATCGTCCGCGCGACCGATTCCCAGGACATCCCGCTTCAGCGCCTGATGCAGATTGTCCGCCTGCGCCTCCAGCTGGTCGCGTTTATCGCGATAAGCATCATGCACCGCGGCCATCAGCTGCTGAAACGAAGGCATGCCGTAGCGGCTTTCTTTGGGATAGTAGGTCCCGCCGTAAAAGGGCCGGCCATCGGGCAGCAGGAATACCGTCATCGGCCAGCCGCCTTGCCCGGCGATGGCCTGCACCGCCTGCATGTAAATGTCGTCAACATCGGGCCGCTCTTCGCGATCCACTTTGACGTTGACGAATAATGCATTCATCATCTCGGCCGTGGTCTCGTCCTCGAAGCTTTCGTGCGCCATCACATGGCACCAGTGGCAGGCGCTGTAACCCACGCTGAGCAAAACCGGCTTGTCCGCATCGCGCGCGATGCGAAAGGCCTCTTCAGACCAGGGATGCCAGTCGACCGGATTGTCAGCGTGCTGCAGCAGATAGGGGCTGCTTTCGTCACTCAGTCGATTCATCAATTGCCTCGTTGTCGCTCTACGCATCCGGCTCAGTCACCGGCAGCTGCTCGCGGGCTAAGCATAATGGACATCCGCCAGAAGCGATATCGTCAGTCTTTCGCAGCGCTCGTCGGCGCCAGGCCTGATTCTAAGACAATACTTGCACAGTTCGCCCAGTTGATACGGTATAATCAGGGTATACAAACCACATTTTGCGGGTACTATCAATCCATGCAATTCTGGGAAAACAACAATAACGAGGACAGCGAAGGCGGCGGCAATAACAACCGACCGCCGCAACCACCGCCTAATTGGCGCCGCTGGGTGTCACCGGGTCTGCTGGTGCTGGTCATGCTGCTCGCCTTGATCTCCTCACCCGGGCTCTTGGGCGGCATCTCGTCGACGCCGGAAATCGCTTACTCCGACTTCTACGAGCAGTTGCTGCTCAACAACGTCGCCGCTTTCGATTACCAAGATACAACCGCTGTCGTCGGCGAATTCAAAAGCAGCATTGTCGTGGTCGCGCCCTCGGGCCGGACGCAAAGCGTAAGGCGCTTCTCCACGCAGATTCCCGTCTTCGCCGGACCCGAAATCGAGCGCCTGCGCCTGCAAAACGGAATCAAGCCCGTTGCTCAGGAATACAGCAGCACGTCGCCCTGGCTCTCCATCTTCTTGAATTTCCTGCCGCTCGTGCTCATCATCGGATTCTTCGTTTGGATGGGCCGGCGCGCCCAAGGCCAGATGAATGGCATCTTTTCCTTCGGTCAGTCCCAGGCGCGTGAAAAAACGCCCGAGATGCCGTCCATACGCTTCGAAGATGTCGCCGGGCAAGATGCCGCCAAGCTGGAGCTGACGGAGGTCGTGGACTTCCTCAAGCAGCCAGAAAAGTACGTCAAGGTGGGCGCGAAAGTACCGCGTGGCGTCCTGCTGATTGGCCCTCCCGGCACCGGCAAAACGCTGATGGCGCGCGCGGTCGCTGGTGAAGCCAACGTCGCCTTCTTCAGCATCGCCGCCTCGGAATTTGTCGAGATGTTTGTCGGCGTGGGCGCGTCCCGCGTACGTGACCTGTTCAAGCGCGCCAAAGAAAACGCCCCGGCCATCATTTTCGTGGACGAAATCGACGCCGTCGGCCGTCGCCGCGGCACCGGCCTGGGCGGCGGGCACGATGAGCGCGAGCAAACCTTGAACCAGTTGCTATCGGAAATGGATGGCTTCGATAACGACACCAATATCGTCATGATCGCCGCCACCAATCGGCCTGATGTGCTGGACCCGGCCTTGCTGCGCCCCGGCCGTTTCGACCGTCAAATCACCGTCGACCTGCCTGACGTCAAAGGCCGCCACGAGATTCTCAAGATTCATACTAAAAACAAGCCGCTGGCGAACAATGTCGAATTGCAATCGCTGGCGCGCGCGACCATCGGCTTTTCCGGCGCCGATATCGCCAACCTGGCCAATGAAGCGGCCATGCACGCCGCCCGCTACGACCGGCGACTAATCACCATGTCGGATTTCACGACCGCCTATGAGCGCATCCGGCTGGGCACCAAGCGACCACCCCTGTCCAATGAGAAAGACCGCCGCATTACGGCTTATCACGAGGCGGGTCACGCGCTGGTTTCGTTCTTGATCCCGGATGCGATGGCGCTGCTCAAGACCACGATCATTCCGCGCGGGCGAGCGCTCGGCGTGGCCTTCTACATGCCCAAGGACGACTCGCTGCATCAATCGCGCAAACAGCTGGAAGCCTACGTCCGCGTTGGTCTGGCCGGCCGGATCGCCGAGGAGATCGTATTCGACGATGTCACCACCGGCGCCGCCAACGATATCCAGCAAGTGACGCAAATCGCGCGCCGCATGGTCAAGATGTTCGGCATGAGCGACTCAGTCGGCATGGTCAATTATGGCGATGACGGCGAGCAGCCCTTCCTGGGTTACGCTATCGCCAGCGGCCGCGACTACAGCGACGACACCGCCTCCAAGCTTGATGCCGAGATCAAGCGTATCATCGATGTCGCCTACCAGGAAACGCGCGAGCTGCTGGATGACAATCGCGACGCGCTCGATTCGCTGGCTGAGGCGCTGCTCTCCAAAGAAACAGTCGAGCGCGGAGAAATCTTGCGTATTCTGGGCCTGGAAGACGATACAGACGAATTTGTGCCGGCATCGGTGGCCAAACACCTGCGCGAGCCGGAGCCGGCCGATCAGAATGGCTCGGATTCCACGGAAACCGCTGAGGTTGAGGGCTAAGTCGCTGGTGTAATTGTAGGACTTAGCGAGTTTACTGTATTACTGAACTCATTTTCGACTGCGGGGCCCAACAGAGCGAGGATAATAAGACTAGCCAAGGCTGCTATCGGCAGCCACATTATGCATCCAGCAAGCGTTTCGCTTACCCGCCCATCGCCTCGGTCAGTTATTTTTGCTACTGCTAGACTTAGTATCCCGAACACGAGCCCAAAAAAGCACCCAAGCCATTGAGGCTTTTGGGCGCTCCCCTTTAGCGTAATTCTTGTTCTGTACTGTCATTGTCAGTCTCTCGATACGCGCAGTTTATTGGGCGAGGTCGCTCGCCTCGCCCTTGCTCCGGCGAGCTTACTGCGCGGCGGCCGCTTCGACCTCGGCGATAATCTCGTCTTGCACATAAGTCGGCACGCGATCGTAGCGGTTGAAGTCCATGGTGTAGATGCCGCGACCGCCGCTCATCGAGCGCAAGTCGTTGCCGTAACGCAGCATCTCGGCCAGCGGCACTTCAGCGGTCACCACACTCTTGAAGCCCATCGTATCCATGCCCTGCACACGGCCGCGGCGCGTATTAAGGTCGCTCATGACATCGCCCATCATGGTCTCGGGAACGGTGATCTTGACATCCATGATCGGTTCAAGCAAGACGGGTTTTGCCTTGCGAAATGCATCGCGGAAAGCCTCGCGACCAGCGATCTGAAAGGCGATGTCTTTGGAATCTACCGGGTGTTCCTTGCCGTCGAAGATGTTCACTTTCACCCGCTCGACCGGATAACCGGCGATTACTCCATCGGGCAAAACGGCCCGAATCCCCTTTTCTGTGGAGGCGACGAATTGCTGGGAGATGGCCCCGCCGAATATGCTCGACTCAAATTCGAAGCCTTCCGGCGTCGGCTCGACCTTTAGGTCAACGCGGCCGTATTGCCCGGCGCCCCCGGTCTGCTTTTTGTGCGTATAGCTCGCCTCCGCATTGCTGGTGATCGTCTCCCGATACGGAACTTTGGGCATGTGCGTGTCGATATTCACGCCCAGCGACTCCGCCCGTTTCAGCGTGACTTCCAGGTGAATCTGCCCCATGCCTTCCAGCACGGTCTGGCGCGTATCGCCATCCTGTCGCCAGCGCAGCGTCGGGTCCGAATCGCACAAGTTGCTGAGCGTTGGGCCCATCTTGGCGCTGTCGGCCTGCGCCCGCGGCGAGACCGCCAGCATGTAAAGCGGCGCGGGAAAATCAGGCTTGGTCACACGAATGCTGGTATCCGAATCGACAAAGGTATCGCCGGTTTTGGTATTGGTCAGCTTGGCAACCACACCGATATCGCCGGCGTGCAGTTTGTCGACCGACAGCTGCTCTTTACCGCGCATAACAAAAAGCGAGTTGAAGCGTTCCTCGGCGCCGCTGTTGCCATTGAGGTTGCGCCCGTCGCTGGATATCGTGCCCGAGAATATGCGGAAGTAATTTAAAGTACCCACGTACCGATCGTTAAGCGTCTTGAAGACATAGGCGGCCAGCGGATCGTCATCGCTTTGCGGCGGTTGCAAGACATCGGCATCATCGCCACGCATGATATTGACTCGGCGCTCCGCCGGCGACGAGGCATAAGCCACCAGCGCTGCCATCAGGGGAACCGTTCCGATATTCTCGGTAGCGGACATGGCGAATACCGGAACCGTCTTGAGCTCAGGCGAGCGCGATGCCTTGCGCATGCCCGCGCGGATCTCCTCAAATGACAGCGTTTCCTCTTCAAAGTACTTCTCCAGCAGGTCGTCGTCCGCTTCCGCCGCTGCCTCCATCAATTCCATATTGGCTTCTTCAAGGGCATCAGCGTACTCAGCCGGCAAATCAGCCGGGGACGAACCCTCCTCGAAATAGGCCTTTTGCGTCAGCGCGTTGGCCACGCCTTTGAAGCCGCCTTCAGCGTCTATGGGCAGCATAACCGGGATAAACTTATACTCTTCAAATTGGCTGCGGAGTTGCTCAAGCACTTGCTCAAAGTTGGCGTTCTCACGGTCCATCTTGTTGATCACGACGATCACAGGCTGCTCGGTGACGCGGGCGTATTCCCAGGCCAGCTCGGTGCCGACCTCGACGCCGGACACCGCATCAACCACCACCACTACCGAATCGGCAACCAGGATGGAATTCTTTAGCTCGCCCTGGAAATCTGTGAAGCCGGGCGTGTCCAGGATGTTGATCTTGACATCGTTAAACTCAACGGGCATCAAAGATGTAGAGAGCGACAAGCCGCGCTCGCGTTCCTCTTCATCCCAATCAGAGACCATGTTCTTTTCCGAAATATGTCCCATGCGGGTGGTGGCGCCGGTACTGTATAGCAGCGCTTCAACCAGCGAGGTTTTGCCACAACTTTGATGCCCTACTAGAGCGATGTTTCTGATCTTTTCCGTCTGATAAGCTTTCATGTGGGGGGCGCCTCCCAATCAGCGCCTGTCATTGACATGCGCGCGAACAGAATCCGACTCAACAGGAGCCGACAGTAGGAAGGATTTTAAAGGCGCGCAAGCCTATTGTCAAAGTCGCAGTTTCAGCCAAGGCCGTGAATCCGGCGCCGGGCGCGCAGCGCAAGTACGGCAAGCGACATTGGGATAATATAGATAAGTTGCACATTGAAGGCCTGCCATCACACAACGCCGTCAGCTAGAGGGAGAGAATCTGCTGCGTAGACATTCCACGAACCTCCTGATCGCATGGGCCGCCATCTTTCTAACGCTAGGCATGCTGGAAGCTTTGATCCGCCTCGCTGGACACACCGACGCTGACGGTCAGTTCTCCTTTCTGGGCTATGCTCTGGAGCCATACGTCTTGCCGCTGGAAAAACTGCGCGCGCCCGTCCAGGAATATCTGGATCTGGAAGAATGGTCGACCGTAATTTACGACGAGATGCTGGGTTGGACTTACCGCCCACACGCCCTGCGCCAAGACGGCGACTTTACCATCAACGGCGCCGGCATCCGCGCCCGGCGCGAATTCAGTCAACTGCCACCGCCGGATCACCTGCGAATCGCCTTATTTGGCGATTCATTCACCGCCGGCGACGATGTGGGCGATGACGATGTCTGGGGCGCGCGCCTTGAGCTGCTCCTGCGCGATGCCGGCATCCGAGCGGAAGTCTTGAACTTCGGCGTCGGCGCCTACGGCATGGATCAGGCTTTCTTGCGCTGGCAGCATGAAGGCAAGGCTTATGCGCCGGATATCGTAATTTTCGGATTACAGCCTGACAACCTCAAGCGCAATCTCAACGTCTTCCGCCAACTGATGAATATCAACGGTCCGCCATTCTCCAAGCCCCGCTTCACGCTTGCTGAGAGCGAGCTGGTTCTGCTGAATTCACCCGCCATGCCGCCGGATCAACTCACTACGGCCTTTGAGAACTTTGCCGCACAGCCGCTGGCCGTCTACGAGCACTATTACGGCAGCCGCTATGCGGCTTCCAATTTGTGGTCCGCCAGCCGCCTCGCCAGCCTGCTATACGAAACGCTGAAACAAGAGGAAACCAGCACCAGCCAGTTCGGTTTTGAAAGCGAAGGCGGGCAACTTGGGCAAGCGATTGTCGACGCCTTTGCCGCGGATGTCCGCGAAACCGGCGCCGCCTTTGTCGTCTTGCACCTGCCGTTGCAAGCCCACCTGGTTTGGCGGCTGAATGGCATTGAGGCGCCCTTCCAGTTTCTGCTGGATCACTGCAGCGAAGTCTACAACTACATTCCTTTCGAAGGGCATCTGCAGCCTGCTCACGCGAACGATGAGTACTGGAGCGCGACCAAGCATTACGGGCCGGAGTTGCACGCGCTTGTGGCTGAGACGGTCGCGCAAGAGATCCGGTCCTGCCTGCAAAATGAATCCTGCGCCCTCTCACGCTTCGATGATCAGGCCGCATTCAAGATCGAGAGCGTCTTGGTGGTGGACTGATTCAACCGTCGGCGTCTACACGAATTCCAATAGTATGGACACTGTCATCGTGCTAGAATCTCAGCTTGCAGTGGAGACCTAGAAACGGAGTACGCCAATGACTTCCAAGGACTTCCTATTCCGTGACAGCATCGACCAGATTGACCCTGAAATCGCCGAGCTCATCCGCCACGAAACCGCCCGTCAACAAGAAAAGCTCATCCTGATCCCTTCGGAGAGCACGGCGCCCGCTGCCGTGCGCAATGCTCTGAGTTCTCCTTTCCACAATCTGTACGCCGAGGGCTATCCGCTATCAAACTCGCGCCGCATGACACAGACTGAAGTTCTCGATTACGCCCAGCGACTGCCGGAATTCCGCCGCAATGCCGATCAACGCTATTACAAAGGCACGGAATACGCCAACATTCTGGAGTCTTTGGCGCGGCGGCGCGCGGCCGAGGTCTTCCAGGGCAACGGACTCGACGCCGACGACCTCTACGTGAATGTGCAGCCGCTTTCCGGCGCGCCAGCCAATAACGCCGTCTATTCAGCCCTGCTTGATGTCGGCGACACCGTGATGGGCATGGACCTGATCATGGGAGGCCATTTGACCCACGGCAGCCCGGTCAACCGCAGCGGCAGCAACTACAACATTGTCAGCTACAGCATCAATCCCGAAAGCGAAAAACTTGACTACCAGCAGATGATGCAGCTTGCGCTGGAGCATAAGCCGCGCCTCATCATCGGCGGCTTCAGCAGTTATCCCTACGCCGCCGACTGGGACGAATATCGCAAAATTGCCGATGCAGTTGGCGCCTATCTGCTGGCGGATGTGGCCCATGTCGCCGGGCTGATCGCCGCCGGCGTCTACCCCAGCCCGGTCGGCATCGCCGATGTCGTCAGTTTCACCACCCACAAAACACTGAATGGACCGCGCGGAGCGGTACTTATCACCCACCGGCGCGACCTTTCCCGCAAGCTGGACCGCGCTGTCTTCCCCGGCGAGCAAGGCGGGCCGCATATCAATGCCATGGCTGGTTTGGCGGTCGCCCTGCGCCTGGCCACGACCAAGCAGTTTCGGGACCTGCAAGCAAATACCCTGGTCAATGCCGAGCGGTTGGCCGCCAAGCTGACCGATCGCGGATTCCGCGTGCCCTACGGCGGCACGAACACGCATCTGCTGCTGCTGGACTGCAAGTCCATCGTCGGGGCCGACGGCGCAGAACTCAGCGGCGACATGGCCGCGCGCATCCTCGACCTGGCCGGCGTCGTCGTCAATCGGCAAACGATCCCCGGCGACACCTCGGCGCTGCGTCCCAGCGGGATCCGCCTTGGAACTACCTGGCTCACGCAACGCGGCATCAGCGTAAGCCAAATCGACGAGCTCGGCGACATCATCGCTGATGTGCTGGAAGCCTGCCTGCCCTTCAGCTTGACCGGCCGAGTGCGCCCTCTTGCGCGGGCCAAGATCGACTTTGATGTGCTGCAGGCGGCGCAACGGCGGTCGCGCGCCTTGTCCGCCCAACTCGGAATCGATACCAACGCCGACGCCGATGACTACCCCCATTTCTATCAATTGGATCACAACGCCGCTGAAACCTGCATCAACATCAGCGTGAGCGGAGCGGTTGCCGCAGACTTCTTGCAACTTGTCCTGTCCAGCGATGTAGCAGCGCTCAAGGACGGCGAACAGCAGCCGACCCGCATCCTCGAGAAGGACGGCTCGGCGATGGCCAGCGGCAGCGTCGAGCGGCTCTCGCAGAGCGAATATCGCCTGACCCTGGCCGGATGGGCCGAGCGCGCCGTGGCATGGATGCGCAGCCTCAGCGACGGTTTCGTTCTATTCGACGACGCCGATGCGCACGCAAAATTGCCGGGCCCGGTTTCCGTGCAAATCATCGGCGAAGGCGAGCCGGAAATGCTGGCCGATAGCGCCGGCTACGCAGAGAAAACTTATTGCGTCGGCATAAACGGCGAGCTTTATCCCCGCCAACCTGCGGCCGATCTGCCCCAGTTTGAACCGGATGTCGCCGCTGTAGATATGCTGCAGGAGACGCCTTTGCATGCGCTGCACCTGGACCTGGGCGCGAAGATGGCGCCCTTCGCCGGATACGATATGCCGCTATGGTATCGCTCGGTCAGCGAAGAGCATAACGCCGTCCGTAACGGCGCAGGCATCTTTGATGTGGCGCATATGGGCGTTTTCGACATCCAGGGGCGCGGCGCGGCCGATTTCCTCGATCAGGTCACCACCAATGATGTCAAGCGCTTGAAAGTCGGCAGCTCGCACTATACCTACTTTCTCGATGTCGCCGGCATCCCGCTTGACGACCTGATGATCTATCGCCTGGCCGAAGAACACTTCCTGGTGGTCGTCAACGCCTCCAACAACGACAAAAACTGGCAATGGCTCCAGGCCGTCATCACGGGCGAGGTGATGATCGATTCGCGCCATCCAAGCCGGCGTCTGTCCGGCGCCGACCGCTTCCAATTACGTGATCTGCGCCTGCGGCAGTGGGACAAGGAACGGCGCGTCGACATCGCGCTGCAGGGACCAAAGAGCCGCGACTGCTTGCTCTCGCTCGACGGCAGCGCGGCAGACAAGGCGCGCGTCAAGCGGCTGAAATGGGCGGGCGTGACACGTGTTAGGCTCGGCGGCATCGACCTGATCGTCTCGCGCACGGGTTACACTGGCGAACGCGTCGCCTACGAGCTCTTCGCGCATCCCGATCAGGCGGCTGCCCTCTTTCAGGCGCTGGTTGATGCCGGCGTGACACCGTGTGGCTTGGCGGCCCGCGACAGCCTGCGCACCGAAGCCGGGCTGCCCCTGTACGGCCTGGAGCTGGCCGGCGAGCTCAATATGAACCCGGCCGACGCCGGCTTTGGCGCCTACGTCAAATTGTACAAACCCTTCTTCATTGGCAAGGCCGCCTTCATCGCCCACGAAGCGCAGCGCAAATTCCAGCTCAGCCGCTTCCGCATGGACAATCGTGGCGCGCGCCCGGCGCACTATGGCGACCCCATCGTCAGCCCGCGCGGACGCGTCGTCGGCAAAGTCACCAGTTGCAATATCGACTCGGAGGGTTACCAGGTTGGGCAGGCGTTGATGGAAATTGGCTTCCGCAAAGCGGGAACGCAGCTGGCGCTTTATGCCGGCGCCGCCCGCGCCAAAACGACCAACCTGGGCAATCTGTCGCTCAGCGAACGCATCAAGGTGCCGGAGCCGCTTACCATTCTGACGCGCTTTCCCCGGCGCAAGTGAGACGCCGCCAATGCGCTAGCGGCCACCGCTTTCGTTGCGTCCGATAAGCTCGGTGATGCGATCATGGTGGGCGAATAGCACGATTGTATCGCCGCCGCGCACAAGGATGTCGCCACGCGGATGTACATCGGGCGAACTGCCGTTCCCCTGGTGCAACAGGACGATGTCTACGCCTTCATTTTCCTGGATCGCCTCGACAGTCTGACCGTCCATAAAAGAATCGGCGCGGACGACCAGACGGATCATGCTGTATTCCATGCCCGCGATATGCAGGTTCTGCGTAATCTCCGCGCCGACAGCCGCACCGGCAAATGCGGGCGCCGCCAAATCCGAAGCGCTGAGGACCTCAACACCGAAAAACCGCTCGATCTGCTGCGCCAACCGCCGATCCCACATACGCGTCACCACGCGCACATGCTCATTCATATCCCGTACGCGCATCGTAACCTCGAGGTTTACGTGATCATCCGACGTGGCGACAACGACCGCTGTCGCCCGGCCAAGCCCGGCCGCTTCCAGCGCCTGCTCTTGCCGGCCGTCGCCCGCGATCAAGGGTACATCCAGGCCATGAAGCGCCTCGTGCGATTCCTTGCTAACGCCAGCATCGATCGCCACCACTTCGAATCCCATCTGCGATAGCTCGCGCGTGATCCGCATGCCGGTGTGGCCGATGCCGACCACGATGATGTGCCGCTTGAACGTAGATGCCACGGCTGCCTCCCAGGCGCTGCGCCTTTCTTCGCGATTGATAAAGAGCCGCAGGAAATCCGCCGCCCCCCGCCCCACGATATACACCGCCAATAGCGGCTGAATATACCAAAATATGATCAGATAAGGCTCATTGGGCACGTCAATCGAGGCTTCCAGCACCATCAGCGCCAACATGATATAAGGCATATCGACATAGTTCAGCGCGTCATTGTCGGACCAATCATTGTTGAGCTTCATGTAGATATAGCCACCGACAAATATCGCCAGGACGAATATGAACAGCGGCTTGCGGAACTCGCGAAACAGCGCGCGTGTATCATGCCAGCCGACGCGCAGCACTCGCAGCTGTCTTGAGGGCTTGCCAAGCGGCACTGCTTCAACAAGTTTGTGGTGTGGCACGCGGGCTCCCTACCAATCAATGACTCGGGTATTATACTGGTTTGAAGCAGGTTAAGATAGATAAGTTCGCTAAATGCGCAACCGAATCGCCCGGACTTAGATCATGCCGTTCTGAAGCAGGTAGATCAGCAGGGACAAGGTAAGCGGGCTGACCACAGTGGTAGCCATAATCAGATTGAGCGCCAGGTCCTGGTCAGTGCCGAACTCGTGCGCCAGCACGATGGTCATGACCGCCGTGGGCATGCCGGCCTGCAAGATAAAGGCGAAGCGCGCCGCGCCTTCCAAGCCAAACAGCGAAGCGAAGAACACCGCAATCAATGGCGCGAGCAGCAAGCGAATAGCGCCGGCTGAGACGACCAACCGCCAACCGCTCGGTTTGCCCAGCCCGCCCAGCTGCAAGCCCAGCAGCACCAGCATCAGCGGGATCGACGCATCGGCCAACAGCTGCGACGTGCGGGCAAGCGCCGGCGGCAGCTCGTTGATGCCAAGCCCCTTGAGCGCGAAAGCCAAGACTAGCGCGTACACCGACGGCGTACGCAAGATGCTGCTCAGCGACTGCAGCATAGACGCTTTGCCCTTGGACGAAATATAGACGCCCAGCGTGTAAGCGGTGGTCGAACCCGCCACATAAGCGATGACAGCGTAACTCAGCGCCTCCGCCCCGAAGGCAAAGCTGACGATCGAGATGCCGAAGTTGCCGCCGTTAAAGACAAAGGTGGAGACCAAGGCCGCCGCGCGCTCGTTCGCTTTGATCTTCTGCCAGCGCAGCGCCAGAAAGGCGATAGACGCGACCGTCAGCGCCAGCGCCACCGTGCCGCCATACATGCGCAGGAAGTCCCCGCCGCTGATGTCGCGCGTATACAGCGCGTTGAAGGCAAGCGCCGGCGAAAAGACGTGGAACATCATGCGCGAGATCATCGCCGGATTGACATCAAAACGGCGCCGCAAATACAGACCGACGCCGGCAATCGCCAGCACCGGCAGCAAGTTGTCGATGAATATGTGGATTAGCTCAATCAAAGCACAGCTTGCCTGCCAAGCGCGTACAAAACAGAGCGCATGATACGCAGACTCGCCGCTTTGCTCAAGGCAGATTCACCACAGAGACACAGAGGGCGCAGAGGAAGTCTGCTATCCGCCCAACGCGAAAAACACGTGCAACGTCGAAAATTGTAGGGGCGAGCCTTGGCCCGCCCACGTCCTCATCCGAAATCCGCCATACGCGCTGTGCGCAGGGGCGAGCCGGTGGGTCGCCCGCCGGTCATTTCACCTACATTTTCGGGCGACCTGATAGGTAGCCCGTACAGCGCTGCTTGCCTACGGCGTTATACCGAAACGGTTCAGTAACTCGACGATGGCGCTGTTGTAGCCGCTCGCGCTTTCGTCTTGAACGATGATCGCGTTTGTCTGCTGAATCGCGTCAATCACTTTGGACGGGACATGGTTCCACTGGTCGGAATCAATGTCGAAACCGCTGTGCCAAACGGGTATGACTGTTTTTTCGTATTCCAGCGCCCATTGGATTTCCTTTACCGTCATTGGCGACGACAGCGTGTCTTTGCCGAGCAATATGATGAAATAATCACAGTCTCGGATGCGATCTTCTAAATCCGCGTGCCAGTTGCCACCCGCTTCCAGCGCCATGTCGCAAAATGGGACAAGACTGTGTTCTTTGAGTCGCGCAAGCACCAGAAGGGCGAGCGCGCTGCTGTCGAGTCGTCGGTACGAAATGAAGACGTCGTGCGGGTCCGGGTATTCGAGAAGATCCATCGCCTTCTCTGTGACGCGGTACCTTGTCTCATACTGTGTCGCAGCTATGTAACCGTGTGCCAACAAAACAATCGTAAATGTGCTGTCGATTGAATCCTTCCAACGCTCTTCAATAAACTGTCGCAAAATTGCCTGGTCCGGTCGATGCGGCTCGTTTTGACGGACAAGAATTATTTCAGGGCGCCACAGATTTAAATGTATGCCTTGCGCAAATTCCAACGCCAGTAACTTGACCAGCTTTCCGTAATTGCGCGGAATTGGCACAGTCTCTCGTTCAGCCAGAAACCGACGTAGTCTCTCTTGCTTCTCTGGAGTTGTCATCATCTCACTTGTCCTCTTTGCGTAGGTCTCGCGATTTCACGAGTGCGGCGAGCCAAGGCTCGCCCCTACAATCCTATAGTCGGTGTTTTCGTTAGACTCGGTGTCCTCGGTGTACTCAGTGGTAAAATTTCTCTGCGTTCTCTGTGATCTCGGTGGTTAAATCACCTGTGACAAATCCACATCCACCCCAGCAAACACCTCAAACGTACAATCCCGCTCCATCAATCCCAAGCGCTCCTTCAAGCCCAAAAAAATGTACACATAACTCCCGCCCATGCGCCGCGCGCCAGCCAGCCCCAGCTGACCCGCTACCCGCTCAATCGTCGCCGCATCGCCCTCAATCTCGGTGAAATTGCCGAAGGGCAGCTCGTCCAGCACCACTTCCGCTCCCGCCAGCGCATAGGTCGTCCGGTACTTCTCGTAAATCAGAGCGACTACATAGCCCAGCCGCTCCAAAATCAGACCCATCAACGCGAAATCGCTGACTTCGACCTCGGCTTCGAAGCGGCTGGAGATGCCGTCCACCACCCGTTCGTCGGCCTTGAATGTCAGCCGCGCGGCATCATCCTGCCGCAAGCGCAGCACAACGCCCCCTGCCGTCAGCATCCCATCGGCGCTGTCATAACGCACGTTGCGCTCGAACACCCGCGGCTTCACCAGTGCGGCGCCGGCCGCTTCCAGGGCCGTCTTGACGCGCGTCAAATCCGGCGTATAAAGTTTGACCTCGACCTCGTGCAGCGCGTCATCGTTCATCGGCGTCACCTCAAGGGTATCTCGCGAATGGCCTCGGGCAGGTAGGCGTCAATCGCGTTGACAATGGTCGAGTAGGGCGTCTCCGGCCGATCAGGCGCGACCAGAATGCCATGGTTGTGATTCCCCGCCGCCCGCTGAATCAGCCACAAACTGCGCTCGGCGTAAGAGAGCCCGGGCTGATCGACCAGCCTGCCGAACTTAACCCGCAGCAGCACTTCATCCAGCTTCTCCATACTCTCGCGCTCGACCGCGAGCCGCAGCGGCTCAGCCAGACTCACGCCTTGAAATACGATCCGCAATTCGATTTCGCCGGTCTGATACTCGCTGACGCGCGCCACCGAATGCCGCACCCTGCGCTCGGCATAATAGGCCGACACTTGCAAGATGCTCATCACGCCGGCTGCGCCCGCCGCGCGCTCCAAATCCGGCAACCCTAATTGGCTCGCCAGCAAAAAAACGTCCGTGCCGTCAAATGGCATTCTGGCCTGACTCTACCCGGGCTAAACCTCCAGCACGACCTTGCCGAAGACCGCATTCTCCTCAAGCAGCTGTTGCGCGTGTCGCGCCTCGCTGAGCGGCAGACGCGCGCCGATCACCGCCTGGATACGCCCGGCGTAGACCTGCTCCATGAAGGTGACATAATCGCGATGCGGCCCCATTGTACTGCCGATCAGCTCGATATGCCGCGCGAATAACTGCGCCACGTTGAGCTCGACTTGATAGCCGCTGGTGCCGCCGACGATCAGGATGCGACCGCCGATGCGGCAAGCGCGCATGCTCTGCCCCAGGGTCGCCGCGCCGACATTGTCGACAACCACATCCACCCCGCGCCGATTCGTCAACCGGTAGATCGCGCGCGACCACTGCGGCTCGTCGTCGCGGTTGATCGTCACGTCCGCGCCGATGGCTTCGGCTTGCGCGCATTTCCGGGCATCGCTGCCGACCACATACACGGTCGCGCCGGCCAGCTTGGCGATCTGAATACTGATGCTGTTGACGCCACCGCCCGCGCCCACAATCAAGACCGATTCGCCCGCGGTCAGGCCGCCGCGCGTGATCAGCGAATGCCAGGCCGTCACCCCCACCAGACCGACCGCCGCCGCCTCGCCGTAGTCAAAACCGACCGGCATTTTCATCAAGTTGCGCTGCGGCAGGACCACGTACTCGGCCGCCGTCCCGCTATGATGCTCGCCCAGGATAGCGATACGCGTCTGATTCTCCAGCCCGCTATGCAGCGCCGGATCGTCGGCCGCTACAATGGTCGGGTCGATGCAGACGGGGTCGCCAACCGCGACCGTCGTCACACCCTCGCCCACCGCGTCCACCACGCCGGCGCCATCCGCGCAGACTACATGCGGAAAGTCCAGCTCCAAGCCACGCCAGCCGGCCCGCACCCACAAATCCAGCCGGTTCAGCGCCGCCGCTTTGATCTTGACCCGCGCCTCGCCGTAGCCCGGCTCAGGCATGGGCAAACCCTCTGCATAATCGACGACCTCGTGGCCGCCGTGTCCTCTTAAGACTGCTGCTCTCATCGTAACCCCAATTCATTGCGAGCGATCACCATGCGCTGGATCTCGCTCGTGCCTTCGTAAATTCGCGTGATGCGCGCATCGCGATAATAGCGCTCGATCGGCATCTCTTTGCTGTAACCCATGCCGCCGTGGATTTGCAGGGCCTCGTCGGTGACATATGCCGCCGTCTCGCTGCAGAACAGCTTGGCCATGCTTGCTTCGGTGGTGTAACGTCCGCCGCTCGCCAGCGCCCGCTCCTTGGCGACAATCGCCCCGTAGATCAAGCCGCGGCCGGCTTCGATGCGTGTCTTCATATCGGCGATCTTTTGTTGGATCATCTGATAGCTGCCGATGGGCGCGCCGAAAGCCTCGCGTTCGCGCGCGTAAACCAGCGCCGCTTCATAGGCCGCCTCGGCGATGCCCAGCGCCTGCGCCGCGATGCCGATGCGCCCGGCGTCCAGCACCGTCATGGCGATCTTGAAGCCCTGCCCCACGCCCCCAAGCACCTGCTCAATCGGGCAGGCGTAGTTGTCGAAGATGATTTCGCTGGTGGCGCTGGCGCGAATGCCCAGCTTGGGCTCGGTCTTGCCGCGACTGAATCCGGGCTGGCTGGTGTCGATGAGAAAGCAGGTGATGCCGCGATGTTGCTCTTCCGCGGCCGTCATCGCAAAGAGCACAATCCGGTCAGCGAAAGGCGCGCTGGTCACCCAGCTCTTGCGCCCGCTGATGATATAGTGCGTGCCCGCTTCGTTGAGCACAGCGCGGCTGGCCATATTGCCGGCGTCGCTGCCCGACATGGGCTCGGTCAAGCTGT
>WTGO01000006.1 GCA_011523515.1 Chloroflexota bacterium | reverse complement strand
GGTTAGGGGATGGGGGTAGATTTACCATGGCGAAATCGAATCGCGAACGTGTCGGCGAGATTATGGATGCGCTGAAGAGCGGCTTGGGTCCTTATGCGCTGCGTCAGTACAAGATGATTTTCAAAGGCAAATACCTGGAAGAATTGGAACTCCATCTCTACGATGGCGGCACGAATATCAGCTTGCCGGACGCAGCGACCGCGCTCAAAGACATCGATACACAAGGCTGGCTGAAGGTCATTTTCTACAATTGGAATGAGGTCTTCAAATCCAGGCTTGGTCATAACGAGCGCAGCTACATCAGCGAGTTAATGGATGCCCGCAACAAGTGGGCGCACCAAAATCCATTCACCAATGAAGAAGCCCATCGGGTGGCGGACACGGCGAAATTGCTGTTTCAGGCGGTTAACGCGACCGAGGAAGCCGGATTGGCGGGGGGCCACAGCAACGAATTGCTGCGCATTCGCTTCGAACGGGAAGCGCAGCAATCTCAACGACAGCCGCCGCGAACCGCGGAAATGCCGCGCACTACAGACACTAGCTTGAAGCCCTGGCGTCAAGTCATCGAGCCGCATCCCGATGTGCGCAGCGGGCGCTTTGTGCAGGCGGAATTCGCCGCTGATCTGGCGGCGGTCATGCGCGGTGAAGCGGCGCCCGAATATGGCGAGGCGGATCCCTTCTTCAGCCGCACCTACATGACCGAAGGCTTGCGCGATCTGGTGGCCAACGGCATCAAACGGCTGACAGGCGCGGGCGGTGATCCGGTGGTACAGCTGCAGACGAACTTCGGCGGCGGCAAGACGCATAGTATGCTGGCGCTCTACCACGCTTTCAGCGATGACTTCAAGCTCGGCAACTTGCCCGATTATGACGAGATTCAGAAGCTGGTCCCGGTAATTGATGACGACCTAAAGGCGCGCCGCGCCGTGATTGTCGGCACAAGCTTCAACGTCTCACAGCCGCGGCAGCGCGCCGATTGCACCACGCGCACGATCTGGGGCGAGATCGCCTATCAGTTGGGTGGCCTGCCGGCGTACGAGTTGGTGGAGCAGAATGACCTTGAGGGCACGAACCCCGGCGCGGATACGCTGGTGGAGCTGCTGGAAGCGCATGGTCCGGCCTTGATTATCCTCGACGAGCTGGTGCGCTTGACGCAGCAGCTCTACGGGGTGGCGCAGATCCCGGCCGCCGGCAGTTTTGAGGCGGTGCTGGGTTTCATGCAATCGCTGACGGAAGCGGTTAAGCGCTCTAGCGACTCGTTGCTGCTGGTGTCGATTCCGGCGAGTGAGATCGAGATTGGCGGCGAGGGCGGTTACACAACTCTGGAGAAACTGCGGCAGACGCTGGGCCGGATTGAATCGGTTTGGAAGCCGGTGAGCGCGACCGAGAGTTACGAGATTGTGCGGCGGCGGCTCTTCACCGAGGTGACCGATTTCCCGGCGCGCGATGCTGTGGTCAACGCATTTCACAGAATGTACGGCGACAATAAGACAGACTACCCGCGCGATGTCACTGAGGGTGACTATCGGCGCAAGATGCAGCAAGCCTATCCGATTCACCCGGAGTTGTTCGAGCGGCTCTATGAAGATTGGTCGACGCTGGAGCGCTTCCAGCGGACGCGCGGCGTGCTGCGGATGATGGCGTCAGTGATTCACCGCTTGTGGATCGACGGCGATCAGTCGCTGATGATCATGCCTGGATCAATCCCGCTCTGGAATAAGACGGTCCAGACCGAGATGGTCCGTTATCTGCCGGAAAATTTCGGCGCCATCGTCGACGCCGATATTGATGGGACCGGCTCGAAACCCTATCAGATCGATCAAGATGTCAGGCAGCTGGGCAGATACACCGCCAGCCGGCGGGTGGCGCGCGCGGTCTTTATGGGCAGCGCGCCGTCGGCCTCTTCACAGCGCGTGCGCGGTGTGGAAGAGGTGCGGATCAACCTGGCGACGACGCAGCCGGGTGAACGCGCCAATGTATTTGGCGATGCCTTGCGCCGCATGAGCAACCAACTGACCTACCTGTACAACGATGGCACACGTTATTGGTACGACACCCGCGCCACTGTCACCCGCACGGCCGAGGACCGCGCGCAAAGCATGGACGATTACAAAGTCCTGGAAGAAGCGGGGAAGCGCCTGCACGCTCAAAATCTTAGAGCGTACACGAATGCCCTCGGCAGCGTGCATATCATGCCGGAGAGCAGCGCGGAAGTCCCGGATGAGCAGAGCGCGCGCGTGGTCGTCCTGGGACCCAAGCATACGCACAGGAACAACAGAGCTGATTCCAAGGCGATGCAGGAAATCAACGAGATCATGAACAGTCGCGGCAACTCGCCGCGGCATCACCGCAACATGCTGGTCTTCATCGCGCCGGACGAAACGCGCAACGCTGAATGGGCCGCCAGCATTCGCAAGTATCTGGCTTGGGAGTCGATCGACAATGATGCCGCGACGCTTAACCTCGATCATCAGCAGGGCAAACAGGTGAAAGAAGCCATAAAGCGCGAAGGTGAAACCGTAGACGAACAGCTGCAAGAAACATATTCCTGGCTCATCGTCCCCCTGCAGCCGGACCGCAATCAGCCGGTCACACTGAGCCAGGAGCGGCTTTCGGGCAAGAATCCCCTCCTGGAGCGCGCCGCCCGCAAGCTCAAAAGCAACGAGTGGCTGATTCACGGCTTGTCGCCGGATAATCTGCTGATGGAGCTGGAACCCCTTGGCTGGCGCGACATGCAGCATCTGAGCATCAAGAAGCTCTGGGAGTGGTTGACCAACTACTGCTACCTGCCGCGCCTCTTCGATTACGCTGTGCTGGAAGCGACGATCAGAGACGGCGTCAGCCGGCTCATGCCCGCCTTTGCTTATGCCACGGGTGTGGGCGAAGACGGCAAATACACCGGTCTCACGATGGGGCGGTCTTTCACACTCTACTTCGACGACAAAGCCCTGATCGTGAATCCTGAAGACGCCCGGGCGCAGATTGAAGCCGAACGCGCCGCCATACAGCGGGAATCCATATCGCTTCCCGTCGACGGCGGGTCAGCGCCCGTTGTCGCGACAGTTGATACGCCGGACGACACGCCACTTCCACCCAAACCCAAGACGCGCTACTACGGTTCGGTACAGGTCAATCCGCAGCGCGCCATGCGCGACCTCAGTCAGATCGCGGACGAGATCATTGTGCGGCTGGCGTCGGTGCCCGGCGCCGATGTCCGCATCACGGTCGAAATCGAGAGCCTGCACGGCGACGGCTTTGACGACGCCACCGTGCGCGCTATCAGCGAAAACAGCCGCACGCTGAACTTCGATTCTCACGACTTTGAAGAATAAAGCCTGAGGACTACCTATGCCCCCAGCCAAAAAACTGATCGAAGTCGCGCTGCCCCTGGACGCCATCAATCGAGCCAGCGCCCGCGAGAAATCCATCCGTCACGGCCACCCGTCGACGCTGCATCTGTGGTGGGCGCGGCGACCGTTGGCGGCGGCGCGCGCGGTCATTTTCACCTCGCTGGTCGATGACCCCGATGACCCGAACGCGCTGCCCGCCTTTGTCGAGGCTTGTCAGCAGTTGCCCGGCGCTGGCCCCAATGTCGAAGCCAAAGGCGATACGCCGCGCATGCGCCTCTTCGATTTCATCGAGCGGCTGGTTACCTGGGAAGCGACCACCGACGAAGCGATCATGGGTCAGGCGCGCAAGCTAATCCGCATCGCCACCAATGGCAACCCGCCACCTTTGCTTGATCCCTTCGCCGGCGGCGGCAGCATCCCGCTGGAAGCGCAGCGGCTCGGCCTGGAAGCCCACGCCAGCGACCTCAATCCGGTGGCGGTGATGATCAACAAAGCCATGATCGAGATTCCGCCGCGCTTTGCCGATATGCCGCCAGTGAATCCGCGCGACCGAAAAGATTTACTCACCACAGAGACACAGAAGTAAGTCCAAGTAAGTAATGAGAATTCGTGCCATAG
>WTGO01000093.1 GCA_011523515.1 Chloroflexota bacterium | reverse complement strand
CCTCTCTTTTCCTCTGTGTACTCGGTGGTAAATCTTTTTCATAACTTTCTTGGAACTACTTCTGTGTACTCGGTGGTAAGTCGTTTTTGCATGACTTGCCTGGTGTTGCCTCGGTGTCCTCTCGGTTTCGATTTTCTGCTTTATGCGGAGCGAGAAGTCTGCTATACTATTCTCGAATATGCGTTCTAATTCTGCTTGGTTGATCAGGAGTGACACTTGAGCCTCAGCAACCGCGAAATCGCCGACATTTTCGAACGCTGCGCCGACATGCTGCAAATTCGCGGCGCCAATATTCACCGCGTGTTGTCATACCGCCGCGCCGCCGAAACCATCCGCGCTGTACCGCGGGATCTGCGCGTGATTTCAAGCGAAGGCGGACTGACCGATCTCAGTTATATCGGCAAGACCATCGCCGCCAAGATCGATGAGATGTTGGAAACCGACCAGTTGGAGTTTTACGAGCGCCTCAAAGCCGAGGTGCCCGAAGGCCTGGTCGATATCATGCATATCAACGGCGTCGGACCGAAGAAAGCCAAGCTGTTTTGGGATCAGCTCGATATCACCTCGTTGGCCGAATTGCTGAGCGCCGCCGAGGCGGGCAAGCTGGCCGACTTGCCGGGCATGGGCGCCAAGAGCCAGCAGAAAATCCTCGATGGCATCGAGGCGCTGTCCCGCCAAACCGGTCGCGCATCAATTGGCGACGCCTTGCCGGCGGCGCAGCGGATACTCGGGCACTTGCTGGAACTGCCGGAAGCGCAGGAGGGCGCGCTGGCCGGCAGCATCCGCCGCGGACGCGAAACAATCGGGGATGTCGATATCTTGATTGCGGCCGATGACTCCGGCCCTATCATGCAGCGCTTTGTGACGATGGAGAATGTCGGGCGCGTGCTCGGGCATGGGCCGACCAAAAGCTCGGTCGAGCTGCTTTCCGGCTTGCAAGTTGACGTGCGGGTGCTGGAAAAGGCGCGCTGGGGCACGGCGCTCAATTATTTCACGGGCAGCCTGGCGCACAATGTCAAGATGCGGCAAATCGCGCTCGACCGGGGGCTCAGCCTCAACGAACACGCCCTCAGTCCTATCGACGACAGCAAGACCATTCTTGAATCCGCCGAAAAGATCTTGTGCGACAACGAAGAGAAAGTGTACACGACGCTGGGCCTGCAATATGTGCCGCCGGAGCTGCGCGAAGACAGCGGCGAAATTGAAGCGGCCCGTGAAGGCTGTCTGCCACGACTGATCACGGGCGGTGACATCGTCGCCGACTTGCACATGCACAGCACCTGGAGCGATGGCAAGCATAGCATCCGCGAGATGGTCGACGCCTGCATTCAGCGCGGCCTGCGCTATATCGCTATCACCGACCACTCCCGCAGTCTGGGCATCGCCAACGGGCTGAGCATCGAGCGGCTGCTGGCGCAAGCGGAAGAAGTGCGCCGCTTAAACGCGGAGCTCGGCGGCGAAATCCAGGTGCTGGCCGGCACCGAGATGGACATCAAAGCCGATGGGGGGATGGATTATCCCGATGAGATTTTGGCGCAGATGGATTTCGTCATCGCCTCGCTGCATTCCGGCTTGCAGCAAAAGCGGCCGCAAGTGACTGAGCGGCTGCTGAACGCTATTCGCAATCCGCACGTCGATATGATAGGGCATCCTTCGGCGCGGCAATTTCCCAATCGGGAAGCCGTCGACGCCGATTGGGACGCCGTACTGGCCGCCGCAAAGGAGCGCGATACCATTCTGGAGATCAACGCCAATCCGCTGCGCCTGGATCTGAAACCCGAGTTGGCGCGCCTGGCCAAAGATCTGGGCGTGCTGCTGGCCATCAACACCGACGCGCATCAGATCGCGCATCTGGACTTGATGGACTATGGCGTGACCATTGCCCGGCGTGGCTGGGTCGAGGCGGAGAATGTTGTCAACAGCTGGACGTTTGAGCGATTCGAGCAATGGCTAAGCGCTCGCCCCTAGCCGGAGTCGGTACGCCGACATGACTGTTCAGCCGCAGCGCAGGGCGCCAGATAACGAGCAGATCGCCCGTGCAGAGGCCGCGCTGCCAAGCTCGCCGGTCCCCACCCGCCAGCAACTGGCGGCCCGGCGACAATTCAGACGAGCGGTCAGACGCAGCCGGAATCCACTCTACATCCCGCTCAACTGGCTCGCTTCGGCGTTACTGGTTGTGGCGCTTGCCATTGCCGGCGCCGTCGCAGCGCTTGTGGGCCTGCGCCAGGATTCCGCCGCAGCGCCGCTGGAGCCTGTGATCGTAGTGGCGACGGCGCAAGCGGACAGCGTGAGCGGCGATGCAGACACTGTGCCGCGCACAAGCACACCAGCCAGCGACCCGCAGATTATCCTGGCTGCGCAGACACCGGCGAGCCTGGCTTTGACGGGGCCGGCGGTGGCGACTGTCATCGTCACCAATACGCCGATTCCGCTAACGGCAGGCGTTCAAGCTCTGGTTTACAATGTGGGCAGCGATGAATTGAACGTACGCAATATCCCGAGTATAAAAAATAGCGAGGTCTTGTTCCGCGCCAGCGCGGGCACGGTATTCAACGTCATCGGGGGACCACAAGAAGCCGACGGCTTCAGCTGGTGGCAGCTGCACGATCCACAATTTGAAGTGATCGGCTGGGCGGTAGCCAATTATCTGCAGACGGTAACCGAGAATCCAGGATAGGGCTTGTGACCGACGACATTCCCAGCCGCATCGCCGATTTAAGCCAGAAGCTGCATTTCCACAACTACCGCTATCATGTGCGGAATGACCCGGTCATCAGCGATGGCGAATACGACCGCCTGTTCCACGAATTGCAGCATCTTGAAGCCGAACATCCGCAGTATGCGCGGGCGGATTCTCCCACGCATCGCGTCGGCTCGGACCTGAGCGGAGATTTCCCCAAGGCAGCGCATCCAGCGCCGATACTCAGCTTGGCCAACGCCTTTGACGAGGACGACCTGCGCCATTGGGAGGAGCGCAACTTGCGGCTTCTGCCATCCGGCAGCCGGCTGAGTTATGTTTTGCAGCCCAAGCTCGACGGCCTGGCGATTGTGATCAGCTATGAGCAGGGCGAATTGACGCGCGCGGCGACCCGCGGCAACGGCGTGCTGGGCGACGATGTCACCGCCAATGTCAAGACGATACGCACCGTGCCGCTGCGGATTCCGGTTGACGCGGCTGCGGGCGCCGCTCCGCCGCGTCTGGTGGTTCGCGGCGAGATTCTGTTTCACAAAGACAGCTTTCTGGAACTCAATCAAGAGCAGGAAGCGCAAGGACTGCCCGCCTATGTCAACGCGCGCAACACCGCTTCCGGCTCACTGAAACAGAAGGACAGTCGAGAAACCGCCAAACGCAAGCTCACTGCCTATATCTACGACATTGTCGACAGCGAAGGCCTTGAGTTGCAAAGCGAGTGGGAGATCCTGCGCTATCTGGACGCCCTGGGCTTCAACCTGATTACGGACGCCAGCCTCTGCTCCGATCTGGACGAGGCGGCGGCACAGCTGGCGGCTTGGGAGGCGCGGCGGGACGATCTGCCCTTTGAGATAGACGGCTTGGTGCTCAAGGTGAACGACATGTCCGCCGCGCGCGAGCTGGGCGTGGTGGGCAAGGATCCGCGCGGCGCCATCGCCTATAAGTTCCCGGCTGAAGAGGCCACCACGGCCCTGCTGGGCGTCACGATCGGCGTCGGGCGCACCGGCAAACTGACGCCAACCGCGCAGCTGGAGCCGGTCTTCATCGGCGGCGTCACCGTTTCCAATGCCAGCCTGCACAATTATGACCAGGTCGCCGCGCTCGATATTCGCCAGGGCGACCGCGTAGTCATCAAGCGTTCGGGAGACGTCATTCCCTATGTCATCGGCCCCGTGCCCGGCGCTCGCAGCGGCAATGAAACACCCATCATGCCGCCGGCGATCTGCCCATTCTGCTCGACCAAAGTGGTTCAGCCTGAAGGCGCCATCGACTGGTTCTGTCCTAATCAAACCTGTCCGGAACGGATCATGCGCACGCTGGAATTCTTCGTGTCCCGCGGCGCCATGGATATCGAGGGTATGGGACCGCAGACGATTGCGGCTCTGATCGAAAACGGGCTCATTCAAGACGAAGCGGATATCTTCACGCTGCCGGCGGAACCTTTGCTGGCGCTCGAGGGTTTCGCCGAGAAGAAAGTCGAAAACTTGCTCAGCTCAATCGCGGCGGCCAAAGCGCGACCCTTCGCTCAAGTGCTGACTTCGCTGGGAATCGACGGCGTGGGCTCAACCGTGGCCGGATTGCTCACCGACAACTTCGCGTCGATGGCCGACTTGCAGGCTATCGCGGAGCGAATCCGCGACGCTGAGATAGAGTTCGTTGAGCAAACGCGCCCCTTACTCCCGGCCGTGGCCGCTGACGACAGCGATACCGAGAAACTGCGCTATCGCCTCGAACACCCCACCACAGAATTGGCGCCCCGCTATCTGAACGCGCCGGAACTCGGGCCGCGGCTGGAGCGCCTGCTGCGCCCGCTGAACCTGGCGGCGGAATCGGTTGCGATTGTCGCGGAATACTTAAAAAGGCTCAACACTGTGTCGCGGCCCTTGCACGCAATTGAAGGCTTGGGGCCAATTCTCGCGCAAAACATAGTTGACTGGTTCACTGACGAGCACAATCAGAACGTGCTAGCGAAGATGCAGGCGGCCGGCGTCAATATGCAGGCCGAAGAGAAAGTGGTGGCGGGCACGGCGCTGGCGGGCCAGACCTTTGTGCTGACCGGCACGATGAGCGCGCCGCGCGGCGAAATCAAGGCGCTGGTGGAAGCAAACGGCGGCAAGGTCACCGGCGGTGTGAGCAAGAAGACCAGCTATGTCGTGGCTGGCGAATCGCCCGGCAGCAAGGTCGAAAAAGCCGCCAAGAACGGCGTGCCCATCATCAGCGAAGACGAGCTGCGCGCTCTGCTCGGCGAATGAGACCGGTCATACAGACGGCGAACTATCGTGGCTGAGGGCAAGGTGCGTATCAAACGCGGGCGGGAGAAGCCGATCCGCAATCAACATCCCTGGATTTACTCCGGCGCCATCAGCCAGGCCGAGAATGCCGGCGACGGCGAATTGGTCACCGTGGTTGACCACAAAGATCGCTTCCTCGCCCGCGGCTACTGGAATTCGCAATCTCAGATCCAGGTGCGCGTCATGACATGGCGGGATGAAGCCATCGACGCTGATTGGTGGCGGAAGACGCTGTCGCGCGCACTGAGCCTGCGTGAAACACAGTTCGTCAACTTCGAGAATGCCGCTTGCCGCTTGGTGAATGCCGAGAGCGATTTCATCCCCGGTTTGATTATCGACCGCTACGGCGACTGGTATGTTCTGCAAGCCCTGACACGCTACATTGACAGCCAGAAAGGGGCGATTATCGCCGCGCTGGCTGATGTGACGGGCGCGCAGAATATCTACGAGCGCAGCGATGTCGAGGCGCGCAAGCTTGAGGGCTTGCAGCCGGCTGCCGGGCTGCTGCGGGGTGGTCCGCTGCCGGATGTGGTGGAGATTGACGAAGGCGCGCGCTATCTGGTGGATATCAAAAACGGCCAGAAGACGGGCTTCTATCTCGACCAGCGCGACAATCGGAGACTGCTGCGAGAGCTCATGCATCAGCGCCGCCAGAACGCTCATGACAAGCTGCGACTGCTGAATCTATTTTGTTACAGCGGCGGATTCGCGCTCGCCGCCGTTCATTTCGGGGCGCTGCATTCCGTCAATGTGGACGCGTCGCGGCGCGCGCTCGAAATGGCGGAGCGCAACTTCGCGCTCAATGGTTACGACGAAGCGGCGCATGGCGAGTCAGCCGAATTCATCCTGGCGGACGCCTTCAATTATTTGCATTACTGTGTGCGGGAAAAAGTATCGTTCGACTTCATTGTGCTGGACCCGCCCAAGCTGGCACAGCGCAAGACTGAGATACAGCCCGCAGCCCGCGGCTACAAAGACCTCAATCTAAATGCCTTCAAGCTGGTTGAGCATGGCGGCTACTTGATGACCTTTTCTTGCTCCGGCGCCATTAGCCGGGATTTGTTCAGGAAAATTGTCTTTGGCGCCCTGGCTGATTCGGGACGGCAGGCACAGGTCGTACGTGAGCTTTCCGCCAGCGCGGACCACCCGGTGGCGCTGACATTCCCCGAGGGCGACTACCTCACGGGTCTGCTGTTGCGCGTATTCTGACGCGAGCGGCTTTGCAGATCATGCCTCACTGCTAGCGCTTGCCGGTCCAGTCCGGGTTGCTGTATTTTTCATGAATGAGCCTTTCGGTGTCGGCCGCTTCAGATGCTGACAGCTTGCCGGGCCGCATGTCTAGCTCAAACGCGTCGACAAATCCCCGCTCAAGCGCTGAAGCAACCTCTGCCCACGATGGCGCGCGAGCCAATGCCCGCTCGAGCGTGAGGGCTCGCTCCCGCGTCCGGGCCAGGCGCATGGCTCGCTCTTCCGCCGTTGTGAAGCTCAACACATGGCAGATGCGCCCGACATCGCCGCTGATAGGAAGCGTGCCGTGCTGCAGCACGACGCCTTTGCGACGCAGCTGCGCGCTACCGATCAGCTTGCGACCGCCGACAAGAATCTCATAATGCGACGGCTGCACGAAACATACCGGCCCGGCGGGCTGGCTTCGCGCGCCACAGTCAGCCGGATTGGCGGACGCAGACAGCCCGAGAATGTCCAGGGCGCGCAGCAAACCAGCGCTCAGCCTGCGATAGCTCTCGACAATGTCGCCGCTGGCCAGCGGATGGTCAAGCGGCAGGCAAAGGCTGTAGGTCAATTCATCGCCGTGGAGAATAGCCTTGCCGCCGGTCGGCCGCCGCACCAGATCCCAACCGCGCTGGCGCAGCGTGTCGGTATCGGCATCGCGAATACGCTGCCCGTAACCGAGCGAAAGGCAGTGCGGCTGCCAACCGTAGAGTCGTAATGTCGCCGGCTGGCGGCCCGAGCCGACCGCCCCGGCAATCGCGCTGTCCACGGCCATGTTTCGGGCGCCGCCGCCGAACTCAGGTTCTCGTATGATGCGCGTTTGCCGCATTTTGTGACCTTGCCTATACTGGCATTTAGCATCTCGTAGAGCAGCCTTGGAAACGGCTCTGAATGTCACAGCAGACCCAAGAAAATGTTGGCGGCTCCGCGGCGCGGAGCAGCACGCAAACTAAATCGCCGCCGGTACCACGCTTGGGGGACGCGCGCGAAACGCCCGTGTATAGCACGGCGCAATTCACTCAACGGCAGCGCTGGACTCCGCCACCACCGCCGCGCGACTCGCTCGCCCGCGGGCGTCAGCAGCGCGCCCAACGCCGCCGCCGCAACGAGTGGGCCTGGGTCATCTTAGCAGGCGGTATGATTTCTGTCTTTGGTGTTCTGATTGTGGCCATGTTCGTCTTGGTGCGGGCGCCCCAGTCTTCGCAGGCGGTGATGACCCCGGCTGATCTGACAACAATGCTGCCGACAGCGGTGGACGCCCGCAATGAATTCATCGCCGATGGCCGGCGGGTCGGAGTCGATGTTCTACAATTGGATGACGGCAGTGTCATTGAGATGGCGGCCTGGGACGGGCAAACGCGGTATACGATTATCATCGCCGGCCTCGATCGCCGCGAAGACCAATCCAACGAGCCCGTGCGTACCGACAGTTTGATGCTGGTCAGTATCGATCCGGCGAACGAAAGCATCGGCTTGCTGAGCATTCCGCGCGATTTGTGGGTAGAAATCCCCGGGCAGGAAGATCGCGATCGGATCAATCGCGCTTATTTTCTGGGCGAGGTGCGCGGCGCCGGCGGCGGACCGCGGCTGCTGCAGCAAACCGTCAGCTCGAACCTGGGCATGCGCGCGCACAATTACGTCCTGGTTGACTTTAAGGTTCTGGTTGATTTGGTCGACTTGTTGGGCGGTATTGAAGTTGCCATCGATTACACCATCAACGACGAGCGCTATCCCGACAAGAATTATGGTTACGATCCCTTTTACCTGGCGCCGGGCACACATATCCTCGACGGCGAAGACGCGCTTCGCTTCGCGCGGACGCGGCATGGCAACAACGATGTGCTGCGCGCCGGCCGTCAACAGCAGGTCATCGGCGGCATTCGCGAACGCGTCTTGAGCATCAACTTCCTGCAGCTGATCGCGCAGGTACCCGCCCTGCTGGCCAGCCTCAGCGAAAACCTGCAGACAGGCCTGGACATTCAGCAGATTGTGCAATTGGCTTTTTTCGCGAAAGATGTCGAAGCTGACAACATTAAAATGCGGGTGATGAACTTTGAGTACCTGCAGGAATATACCACTGAGAAGTATCAGCAGCAGGTGTTGATCCCCATCGTGGAGCGGCTGCCGGTGCTATTGCGCGAGACGTTTGGGGACGACTACGCCGCCTAAACAAAAGGCAGCGCGCAAAATAAGCGCGCCGCCGATAATCATTTACCCACCGTACCGTGTAGCCATAGTGTCTCGAACCTGCAGATTTACAGGCCGGGAATCGCTTGATAACCGCTGTTTTGGCTCAGGCCTATTACATGGGCTACCAAAGATAGACTCCCCTATAGAGAATGTTGGCTCGGCACTTATAGTTCTATCACGCATACAGCAGGCGAGGCACGTTATAGCAGATACGGCAATGCCTGTCAAATCGCGGTCATGAGGCAGAATCCGCGAACCAGCTTCATGTGCGAAATCAATCATAGCGCTTATAATGGGCATGTCGTCAAATTATCGTTGGCGTGAGGAGCAATGTTATGGACGAGAATCTTTTTCGAGAGAGTATCGCCGAGCTGATCGGCACATTTGTTTTGGTATTTGTAGGGGCGGCGGCGGTATTGGTCGCGCCGGTCTTTGGCGTCGTGGCGCCGGCGCTGGCTCACGGCCTGGTCTTGTGCGCGCTAATCTATACTTACGGCCACATTTCCGGCGCGCAAGTAAATCCGGCGGTAACGGTCAGCTTGACCGTCGCCGGCAAGCAGGACAGGACGCGATCAGCCTACTATATCGTGGCTCAATTCATCGGCGGCATCATCGCGGCATTGGCGCTGGCAGCGGTCTTTCCGCAAGAAAATGCCGGCGTGGCCGCCTTCCTGGGCGAAAATGCCTACAATTTCGGCCAGACCACCGGCTTCCTGACTGCGGACTCGGTCTGGACCGCCGCCGTATATGAAGCCATCCTGACCTTCTTCCTGTGTAGCGCGGTCATCCAGGCGGCGGGATTCGGGCGCGCGGGTCAATTTGCCGGCATCGCCATCGGCTTTACGCTGGCGGCGAGCATCCTGGCGGGCGGACCTGCCACCGGCGCTTCGCTTAATCCAGCGCGCACCTTGGGCCCGGCCGTCGTTGCCGGGGACACGTCCTACTTGATCCCGTATCTGATCGGCATCTTTGGCGGCGGCATCATCGCCGGCCTGACGCAGGGCAATATCCTGAACTCGGACGAGCCGGCAAAGTAAAACGACGGGGCGCATACAGACCCGTTCCGCGCGGTCGCTGTCCGGTGCGAATCAGGGCTCTGCTTCCGGCTCGGGAAGATCCAGCTGAATATGCAATTCGCTCAGTTGTTCCGTTTCGGCAGTTGAGGGCGCGTTGGCCATAATATCTGTGCCGCCTTGCGTCTTGGGGAAGGCGATCACCTCGCGGATATTGGGCGCTCCCGCCAGCAGCATCACGAGCCGGTCGATGCCCCAGGCCATGCCGCCGTGGGGTGGCGCGCCATACTCAAAGGCTTCCAGCATGTGGCCAAATTCAGCCATGGCGTGCTCCATGCTTTGGCCAATCAGCGGAAATATCTTCTCCTGGATCGCGCGATCGTGAATGCGGATGCTGCCGCCGCCGACCTCGTAGCCATTGCAGACCAGGTCGTACTGCGAGCCGCGCGCCGCGCCGGGATCGCTATCCAGCAGATGCAGGTCCTCCGGCAGCGGCATGGTGAACATATGCTGCGATGGGGCCCAGCGGTTGTTCTCTTCGTCGCGAATGAACTCGGGAAAATCGACCACCCAGCAGAAGGCCAGCAAGTCTTCGTCGAGGTCCATTTCGGCCTTGAAGTGATTGCGCAGCGCATCGGTGACTGCGTAGACGATTTCGTCTTTATCGGACATGAATAGCAGCAGGTCGCCGCCTTCTGCACTCATCGCTTCAATCAGCTCCAGCTTGAGATCGACATTGAAGAACTTGCCGATGGGGCCGCGCAGCTGGCCTTCGGGGTCGGTCGGGATGGTGATGTAGGCCAAGCCTTTGGCGCCCGCGCGCCGCGCCATATTCTCGAGATCTTTGGCGACTTTGCGCAGCTGCGTGCCGCTAAGCGCGCCGGCCACGCCCGGCACACGCATGCACTTGACTTTCTTGCCCGCTTTGACATTTTCCACGAAGACCGGGAAAGCGCTGCGCCCGGCGATGCCGCTGATGTCGATCGCGCGCAAGTCGAAGCGGATATCGGGCCGGTCGGTGCCGTAGGCTTCCAGCGCGTCGACATAACGAATACGCTGGAATGGCTCGGCGATGAGACGCTTCCGCGGCGTAAGTTCCTTGACGATGGCGGACGCCAGCGCTTCCATGAGCTGCATGACATCTTCGCGCTCGACGAAACTCATTTCGAGGTCAAGCTGAGTGAATTCCGGCTGACGGTCGCCGCGCAGGTCTTCATCGCGGAAGCAGCGCGCGATCTGAAAATAGCGCTCGAAGCCGCCCACCATCAGCAGCTGCTTTAATTGCTGCGGTGATTGCGGCAGCGCGTAGAACATGCCCGGCTGCAAACGGCTGGGCACCAGGAAGTCGCGCGCGCCTTCCGGCGTCGTCTTGAAGAGAATGGGCGTCTCGATTTCGACGAAGTCTTCCGCATCGAGAAAATCGCGGATGAACTTGACGGTCTTGTGCCGCAGCAGGATATTCTCCTGCATCGGCTCGCGGCGCAGGTCGAGGTAGCGATGACGCATGCGCAGCGCTTCATCAACAGCGCCCTCTTCGCGGTTGATGTAAAAGGGTGGCGTGCGCGAGCGATTCAGCATGACGATCTCGTCGGCGACAATGTCGATGTCGCCGGTCGCCAAGTCGGGATTCGTCGTGCCTTCGGGGCGAATCCGCACCTTGCCGCGCACCTGCAATACGAACTCGTTGCGGGCGCTGTCGGCGATCGCGTGCGCGGCCGGCGCCGCCTCCAGGTCGACTACCACCTGTGTGATTCCCCAGCGATCGCGCAAGTCGATGAATATCAGGCCGCCTTGATCGCGCCGGCGGTTGACCCAGCCTGCCAGCGTAACCGGTATACCGGCGTCATTTTCGCGCAGCTCGCCACAGGTGTGAGTTTTCATCATATTGCCGCCGCTCCTGTCAGGCCTGGTGTTGATTCGCATTGTTTTCGCTGTTTCAGCCGCATAGCTTATCACGAGCAAGGGGGCAAATGTATGGTCATTCTAGCCGCGCGGGCAGCGCTACCAGCGCACTTTACAGCGCGGCTGAATCTGACTACACTTCCGGCTATGAGCGAATGTGACGAAGGCCTGAGCAAGCGCCAGCTCGGTATTGGGCTGGCGGTGCTGGGCGCGGTCGGATTTCTGGCGATATTGTCGATTGACTTGCTGGATGTGGGGCGGCAAGGCGGCATCGGACCGGCGCAATCGCTGGCGCTGCTGCTGATGGCGGCGCTGGCACTGATCGGCTTGTCGCTGATCCCGCTGGGCGACGTCCCGGCATGACCGGCAGGGTCGGTCGCCTGTACGACGCGCTGATTCTGGCGGCCGCCGTCGCGCTGTCATTCTCGCTGCTGGTATACGTGCTTTACGCCGTCAACTTGCTGGTCTTTCCCTATGATTACGACCAGGGCGAGGGCTTTGAAGTTCACGACTCCGTTTTGTTCAGCCGCCTGCAACTGCCCTATCGCGATACCGAAACCTACCCCTTCTACGCCAGCAATTATCCGCCGCTTTTCCATGTGATGGCGGCGCCTTTCGCCCGGCTCTTCGGCCCGTCTTATTGGTATGGCCGGCTGCTGGGATTTCTCGGGTCGCTGGTGGCCGCCGGCGCCATCGCCTACGCCGTCTATTGTGAAGGCGGGCGCCGCAAATCTATCGCCGCGCTGTCCGGCTTGGCCTTTCTCAGTTCCAATTTTGTCTATCACATCGGTCCGCTCTTCCGTCAGCACATGATGATGGTCACATTTGAAGCGCTGGCGATGGTCCTATTGAGTCGCGCGTTCCCCAGGCGCGACAAACGCGGCATCGCCGTCGCGCTGCTGCTGCTGATCTGCGCCGGCTATACCAAACAACTGGCGGCATTCAGCGCGCTGGCCGCCAGCGCCTGGATGTTTCTGCGCGGACCCGGGCGCGCGCTGCGCTGGACGCTGGCATTCGGTTTGGTCGGCGGCGCGATATTCAGCGCTCTAAACCTGGCGTCAGATGGACAGTGGTGGATCCAGGCCATCGTCGCCAACGTCAACGATTTCGACCGCCAACAAGCCTTCGGGTTATTCATCTTGTGGTTCAAGCTGCATGGCTTTCTGTTGATTCCGGCGGGTTTGCTGCTGGTCTATGAAACCTACTTCGACCGGCTGTCGCTTTACAGCGTGTGGTTTGTGGCGACCGCGCTTTTGGGCGGCATCGCATCGGGCGCCTGGGGCGCGGGGGACAGCTACTTTGTGACGTCGGTAGCAGCACTGTGCATCCTCAGCGGGCTGTTCTTTTCGCGGATTCTCGGCGGCAAGCTGAATTTGCCCCGCCAGCTTCAGCACCTGCGCAGTTCGCCACTTTGCGCCGCCAGCCTAGTGCTGATTCCGCTCCTCTACCTGGGCTACGCGCGCGCTACGCTCAAGCTGCCGACAGACGGCCACTTTGCCGACGTCGCGGCAGCGCTGGGCGTCGGCGGCAACGTTAGAAGCAACTTCTACGATTCAGCCACTTTTAGAGTCGGCGGCTATGCGCATATTGGCTATTTCTTGACCGATACGGATCGAGCGGCTGGCGCCCGGATCGTTGAGTTGATCGAGGCGACGGAGGGTCCCGCGCTAAGCGAAGAAGCCGGCTTCACCATGGCGGCCGGCCGCGATGTGGTGACCAACCCGACGCAGCTGCGCAACCTGGATCTGGCCGGGCGCTTTGACGGCCAACAGCTGGTCGCTATGATCGAGCGTCAGGAATTCGGCTTGGTCATCTTGCGAGCGCTCTTCTATCCGCCAGTCGTCCTGGAAGCGATCGACCGCTTCTATCTGCATCGCGAAACGATTCACATGAATGGATTCGACTATCTGATTCTGTACCCGCGTGGTATTGGAGCAGACTAAGGAGCGGGCCGTGGCCACTGCCTACGTATCACACAGCAGCTTCACCGAGCACGACTTTCCGCGGCACCCGGAGCATGCCGGTCGCATCAAAGCCGTGTGGGAGCAGCTCAGCGAGCAGCGACTATTGGACCATTTCGATCGGCTTTCAACCACGCCGGCGAGCGATGAGCAGATTCTCGCCGCGCACAGTCGCGCTCATCTGGATCGTCTGATCGCCGTTGCGCAGGGCGATCGCATCACGCGCCTTGATCAAGACACCTACGCTCTGCCGCAATCGCTGGATGTGGCTCGTCTGGCTGCGGGCGCTGTTGTCAGCGCAGTTGACGCGGTGCTGAACGGCAAGGCTGACAACGCGCTGGCCATCGTCAGGCCGCCAGGGCACCATGCCACGGCTGAATGGCAGATGGGATTCTGCCTGCTCAACAATATCGCCATCGCCGCCCGGCATGCGCAAGCGCAGCATAACTGCGGCAAAGTCCTGATCATCGACTACGATGTCCACCACGGCAACGGCACGCAAGATATTTTCTACGCCGACCCGTCCGTCTTGTTCATCTCGATTCATCAGAGTCCCTTCTACCCCGGCACAGGCGCGCTCAACGAAACCGGAACTGGCGCAGGCACAGGCTATACGCTGAATGTACCCATCGCCGGCGGGCACGGCGACGACAGCTACGCGCGACTCTTCGCCGAGGTCGTCTGGCCAGCGGCGGAACGATTCGCGCCGGATCTGCTGCTGGTATCGGCCGGTTTCGATGCGCACTGGGTTGACCCGCTGGCGCAAATGCAGTTGAGCCTGACAGGCTACGATGGGCTGGCGCGCGAGTGCTTGCGTTTGGCGGAGCGGCTCTGTGGCGGCAAGATCGTCTTCGTGATGGAAGGCGGCTACGATTTGCAGGCTCTGGCGCATGGTTGGCGCAATATAGCGCGCGCGCTACTGGGCGGCGACGAAGTCAGCGATCCGTATGGCGAGGGGCCCGCGGCCGGGTCTAGCCGGGATATCGGACGCGTAATCGACGAAGCGAAGCGCATCCATGACCTCTAGGTCAGCATCAGGTCGCCTTCGAGTCCGTGTTCTTGCATGAGCGCGCCGCGCAGGTCGAAGATCTGATCGCGCAGCGCGGCGGCCTTTTCAAATTCAAGCGCCTGGGCCGCTTTTTTCATCTCGCTATCCAACTCATCAATCATATGCTGCAATTCGTCAGCGGGTAAGGCCTGCAAGCCCAGGTCGACCGTGACATCGTCGGCATCGTCCTCGCCGTCGATATTGCGCAGCCGGTCGGTGATATCCTGGATATCCTTGACAATTTGCTGCGGCTCAATGCCGTTGGCCAGATTATAGGCTGCCTGCTTGGCGCGGCGGCGGTCGGTCTCGTCGATCGCGCCTCGCATGGCCGGCGTGGTTTTGTCGGCGTACATGATGACTTTGCCTTCAACATGGCGCGCGGCGCGGCCGATAGTCTGAATCAGCGCCGGCTCGGAGCGCAGGAATCCGGCTTTGTCAGCATCCAGTATCGCCACCATCGACACCTCGGGCAGGTCCAGGCCCTCGCGCAGCAGGTTGATGCCCACGACCACATCGTAAATGCCCATGCGCAAATCGCGCAGTATCTCCACGCGCTCCAGCGTATCGACCTCAGCGTGCAAATACTGCCCCTTGATGCCCAGCTCGTTGAGATAACCCGCCAACTCCTCCGACATACGCTGGGTCAAGGTCGTGACCAGCACCCGCTGTCGCTCGCGCACGCGCAGGGCAATCTCCTGGAGCAAGTCGTCAATTTGCCCTTCAATCGGGCGCACGTCAACTTGCGGATCGACGATGGCGGTGGGTCTGATGACTTGCTCGACCACCTGGGCCGCTTTCTTGCCTTCGTAGGGGCCGGGCGTGGCGCTGGTATAAACCGTCTGCCCTACTCGCTGCTCGAATTCAGCGAATGTTAGCGGACGGTTGTCGAGCGCGCTGGGCAAACGGAAACCATAATCGACCAGAATTTGCTTTCGGGCGCGATCGCCGTTGTACATGCCGCGAATCTGCGGCACGGTCATGTGGCTTTCGTCAATGATGAGCAGATGGTCTTCCGGCAAGTAATCAATCAGTGTATAGGGAGCGCTGCCCGGCGGACGCCGATCAAAGTGCCGCGAGTAATTCTCGATGCCAGTGGTGAAGCCGACTTCGCGCAACATCTCGATATCGTAGCGCGTGCGCTGCTCGATACGCTGCGCCTCGATCAGCTTGTCCTCGCGTTTGAAATGAGCGACCTGCTGCTCCAGCTCGGCTTCAATGTCGTGCAGCGCCTCGCGGATATGTTCGTCGTCGGTGATGTATTCGCGCGCCGGAAAGATCGTCACCAAGTCGTGCACATGCGCCACCTCGCCGGTGAGCGGATGAAACTCGACGATCTTCTCGATTTCATCGCCCCAGAGGTAGATGCGAAAGGCAGTCTCGGAATAGCCGGGGACGATTTCCAGCGTATCGCCGCGGGCGCGGAAAGTGCCCCGCCGCAGCTCGAGGTCGTTGCGGCTGTATTGAATCCGCACCAGGTCGCGCAGGACGCGCTCGCGCCGGACCTCCTCGCCGACTTTGAGCTCAACCGACATCTTCTGCCAATTGACCGGATCGCCGATGCCGTAAATGCAAGACACAGAGGCCACAATCAGCACATCTCGGCGGGAAAAGAGCGAGGCGGTGGACGACAGTCGCAGCCGTTCGATCTGCTCATTGATGTCGGTCGACTTTTCGATGTAGAGGTCATGCCGCGGCACGTAGGCTTCGGGCTGATAGTAGTCGTAATAGCTGACGAAGTATTCGATGGCGTTCTGGGGGAAGAGCCGCTTGAACTCGGCGTAGAGCTGCGCCGCCAACGTCTTGTTATGCGCCATCACCAGCGTCGGTCGCTGCGTGGCCTGGACGATATTGGCCACGGTAAAGGTTTTGCCGGTGCCGGTGGCGCCCAGCAAGGTTTGATGCTGATGCCCCTGCTTCAAGCCGGCCAGCAAGCCTTCAATGGCTGTGGGCTGATCGCCCGTCGGCGCAAAGGGAGACTCCAATTCAAATTCGGGCACGGTTATGCTTTCGGCCTGCGAACAGGTGTTCGTGAACAGCCTGATTATAGCCTTCAACGTGTCGCCTAAGCAAGGACGAATTCTATCGGGAACGGCGGGTTTTCCGCGGTAGCAAGCTCGCTATTGACAAGCGTCTGCGCGCCTGCTAAGCTTAGAATTCGCAACGTTAAACGTTGCCTGATGATGCGGGGTGGAGCAGTGGTAGCTCGTTGGGCTCATAACCCAAAGGTCGTTGGTTCGAATCCAGCCCCCGCTATTGAGCTGATGTAGCTCAGCTGGTTAGAGCGCGCGACTCATAATCGCGAGGTCGGAAGTTCAAATCTTCCCATCAGCATGGATTGGGAGACCCGGAACGGGTCTTTTTTGATGTCAAGCGGTCATTTCTCAAAGCGCGCGAGATCGTCGAACGATTCCCGCCGCCGGCTGACCCGCCATTCAGCGCCCGACTCAGACACCACCACCTCCGCCGGCCGCGGACGCGCATTATAGTTGCTCGCCATCGACATGCCGTATGCGCCCGCCGTCAGCAGCGCCACGCGGTCGCCCGCTTGCAGCCGGGGCAGCTGGCGATCCCGCGCCAGGACATCAGCAGATTCGCAAACCGGTCCCGCGACCTGCGCCCTGACGGTCTCGCCTATTGTCTTGCGCAGCGGCGCCACTTCGTGATGCGCGTCATAAAGCGCAGGCCGAACCAGTTCAGACATGCTGGCGTCGATGATGGTGAAGACTTGTCCCGCCTGTCGCTTGACGTATAAGACTTCCGCGACCAACACCCCCGCATCAGCCACAATCGAGCGGCCCGGCTCCAGCAGGACTTCATAACCCCTGAGCCGAGAATCAAGCTGAGATACCAACCCGCCCAGGGACGGCTGCTCGTCACCAAAACGATAGGCGACTGGCAACCCGCCACCTAAATTGATGGTCCGTACCCGCGGATGGCCGGCAACCAATTCCAGCGCCGCATCCAGCGCCGTCAGCGTGGCCGCGGTATCACCCAGTTGACTGCCGACGTGGAGATGGATGCCGGCGAAATCGAGCCGCGAAAAATCGCTGGTCCGCGTCAAGATCTCGCCAACGGCATCAGCAGTCAGGCCGAATTTCGCCGCGCCGTGTCCGGTAGCCATATAGGGATGGGTGTTGGCCGTGACCTGAGGATTTAGACGAAGCGCCACCTTCACCGCGTCGGCGCCCATAGCGGCCGCGGCATTGTTGATATAGCTTAATTCGGCGAGATTCTCGACATTGAACCAGCCGATGCCTTGCGATACGGCGAAGGCGATCTCGGCGCGGGTTTTGCCGACGCCCGCGAATACAATGTCCTCTGCGCGAGCGCCCGCTCTCACGCAACGGTCGATTTCGCCCGCGCTCACACAATCGAAGCCCGCGCCCGCCGCGGCTAGCGAACGCAGAACTGCCAGACTGCCGTTGGCTTTTACGCTATAGTGGATCTGCCCAGCGAGCGGAGCGAATGCTTCCCGCAAGCGCTCATAATTTGCGCCGATTCGCTTGAGGCTGTAGACGTAGGTTGGCGTGCCAACCTCGCGCGCTATGGCCGCAACTGCGACGTCGTCAATGCGGAGCGAGCCGTCGACATAGCGAATGGAGGAATTGAAGACCATGATCCCGCGCAGCCTTAGAAACAAAACGGAGACACCGTTTAGAGTGTCTCCGACTGACGGGAGCGACGGGATTTGAACCCGCGATCTCCGGCTTGACAGGCCGGCATGTTAACCGCTACACCACGCCCCCAGACAACTTATGTAGCCTAGCATCCATGTCTCCCGATGTCAAGCCCGCCCCGAAACTTTGTGTCCTTGTGTATTTTTGCTTCAGACGCATTCAAGCGGGGGACCTGGTCAGATTTGCCCGAATCCACCGATGGCGCTCGACTTGCCCGACAGATAACGCGCGGTGAGGATCAAGATCAGGATCGAAGGCGCGACAAAAACCAACGACATGGCCGCGGTCAAGGCGTTGTTTGTGCCGGACGCAATCGAGAATAGCAGCACGGGCATGGTAATCACCTGACCGGCGCCCACCAGGAAGGTCAAGATGTATTGGCTCCAGGAGATCAGGTAGGCAAACAAGCTCGCCACCACGATGCCGGGGAATACGGCCGGCAAGGTGACGTACCAGAATGTCGCCAGCGTACCCGCGCCCAGCGATCGCGCCTGTTGCTCAAACTCGGGATTGTAATTGGCGAATACGCCGGAGAGCACCAATACAACGTAGGGCATGACCGGTACCAGGTGCACCAGTCCGACGCCGAGCAAGTTGCCCGAAAGCCCCCAGCGGATAAAGTTTATGTTCAAGCCCATGGCCACTGCGATGCCCGGCACGATGGTCGGCGAAATGATCAGAAACTCAATGACGCGTTTGCCGCGGAAGGCGTACAAGCCCATCGCCCGCGCCGCCGGCAAACCGATAATCACCGAACTCAGTGTGACGCCGACGGCCAGGATGGTGCTGGTTAGCAGCGCCTCGGGCACTTTCGAGTTGGCGGCGAAGGTACTCTCCCAGGCGCGCATGCTCAATTCGTTGGGGAAGAGCTGAGGATAAAACCAGCGGAATGAAAACGCGTTGAACAGAAAAGCGAGCAGAGGCGTAAGGAGCAGAAATATCAGCAAGATGACGGCGCCATAATGCAAGGCGCGCAAGAGCCGCTTTCTCGCCTGTCCGGGCCGCGCAATACCAGCATTTACAGCAGCCATAGCGCTCAATCCTGCCGAATCGCGCGGCGGCTGAGCCACATATAGCCCAGCACCAGAAAGAATACGATAATCGAAATTATGATGCTGATCGCCATGCCTTCGGTGCGGGCGTTGAGATCCGGGTTGCGGAAGAAGCGAACAGCCGTCACCGTCAAGGTGCGGGGGAAGCGCACGCCCAGAATGGCCGGCACTTCATAGGAGCCGAAGGTGAAGGCGAATACCAGGATCGAGCCCGACAGCACGCCCGGCATGACCAAGGGCAGAATCACGTAACGGAAACGCTGCCAGCGATTGGCGCCCAGGCTACGCGCCAGATCTTCGTAGTCAACGCCCAGCGATTGCAGCACCGCCAGCACAATTACGCCGATGAACGGCACTTCTTTCCAGATGAAAGACAGCATCATACCGATGCCGTAGCGGTCTCGCACCAAGACCGGAAAGTCGCTGGGATAGCTGATTACACCCAGTTGCGCCCCCGTGCGCGAGAGCACGCCGCTTTGCGAAAAGAGGAACAAAATGCCGATGGCCGCGACCACATGCGGCACGGGCAGGTTCAGTTGGTATAGGAAAGTCGCCAGTCGCTTGCCGACGAAAGTCCGGCGCAGCAGCAGCGCCGTCATCAGCGCCAGAACGGCCGAGATTACCGTGCTGCCCACGCTGACCCATATTGTCAAGACCAGGCCGTGCCAGAAAACTTCGGTGAATTCGCCGGATAACAGGATATTCTGATAGGCGCGCAGTGAGATTTCAGTCCGGCCGATTAGCGGCTGCCAGCCGAGGCTGACCATAGTGCCGTAAATCAGACCGCCGATGAACAGAAAGATGATGACCGACATAGTCGGCGCCAGCATGATGGGGATGCGCCAGCGATCCCAAAGTGTCAAAGCTGTCCTCCGGACCGGTGTATGACGGTAACTGGGCTGATATTAGCGCAAGGCGGCGAGATTTACACACTCTGATGTAAATACAGAATATATGCCAAGTAAGAAATGCAACTTCTGAAACCAAGTCGATTGTAGGGGCGATTTTGTAAATCGCCCGAATATGAAAGTGTCTTCTTGCACTGTCTCCGCGTACTCTGTAGTTGGCATCTGTTGGGCGACTTAGTTGCGCCTACTTCTGTGTCTGTTGTGTCTCTCTATTTTGAAACTCGCACAGATTCCAATTTTGCTCCGGTCGAAAGCCGTAGGGGCGATCCTTGGCTCGCCCACCCGAACACAACTTAGGCTTTCATATTTTGTGTGAGCCACATTGTGACTTGCGAGCGGCTGTGCTGAAAGCGGGCCACAGCGATTGCCCGCGTCTGCTGCTGTCGCATCGGCGTCGAATCGGGTACCATACGCGCTTAGTTAGGGATTGTGGCGCAGTTGAAGGCAATGACATATCGCAAAGTTCTGCAATTCTGGTTCCCGCTGGCGCTTGCCTGGCTGATGATGGCTTTGGAAGCGCCGTGGATCCAAGGCGTGATCAGCCGCAAGCCGGATTCCGAAACTCAGCTGGCCGCCTTTGGCCTGGTCTTCACGCTGTCGATACTCATCGAAACGCCGATAATCATGCTACTGGCGACCAGTAACGCGCTGGCGCGGGATCGCCAATCGTTTCGGCGGCTACGGCGCTTCATGCTGGCCATCAACTGCTTTGTCGCGAGCATAGCGGCGCTGATGGCCTTCACGCCCTTGCTGGATCTCTACCTCGGCGCCGTGCTCAACATTCCCGCGCATATCCTTGAAGCTACCCGCCCCGGTATGAAGATCATGATTTTATGGGGCGCATTCATCGGCTACCGCCGCTTTCATCAAGGCGTCATCATCCGTTTCGGCCATACGCGCTACGTCGGCTTTGGTACGGCGCTTCGCGTGTTGGTTTCGGGCGGCATCGCCGTGGGATTGGGCGCGATCACTAATATCGCCGGCGCTCAAATCGGCGCGCTGGCGCTGGCTATCGCCGTGCTGGCAGAGACAATCTATACGCATATCATCTCGCGGCCGGATGTGCGGCGCCTGCTAGCGACGCCGCGAAAAACGGGCCTGCCCGCCCTGAGCTATCGCCAGGTATTGCGCTTTCATATTCCGCTGGCGATCACCAGCCTGGTCAGCATGCTGATCTATCCGGCGATTGAGCGCGGGCTGGCCAATACGCCGGACGCCGTGCAAAGCCTGGCGGCCTGGCCTGTATTGCTGTCAATCATGTTCGCCACGCGCGCAGGCGGTATGGCGTATCAAGAAGTCGTAATCTCTCTCGATGACAGCGAGCACAACCATCGCCTGCTGCGCAATTTAACAATACGCCTGGGATTCGCGCTCAGCTTTATCATGCTGGTCTTCGCCTTCACACCGCTTATACACCTCTATGTCGGCGGCGTCCTGGGCGTGCCGGAGAATCTGCGCGAGCTCATCGCGCTAGGCGCCCGCGCGGCTGTGTTCGTTCCCTTCTTGACCACCTTGCAGAGTTATCTGCGAGCGCTACTCATGCTAAGCCAGCGCACCGCCACCATTTACCAGGCTATCACCCTGGGATTTGTGACGACCGCGCTGACGGTCTGGGGTGGTATCGCCCTGGGCATGCCGGGCATTATGGCGGCGACGGTTGGCTTAACACTTGGGCAACTGCTGGAATTGTCAATCCTTTACTTGTCGTATCGCCGCGGCAAATCCGACCTGAGGCTGTATTGGCAGTCGGCAGTCGCCGCCGCCTAGCCAGCTGAATTTCAAGGGAGGTCAGTGCATGTCATTTATCAGCGATATCCTGCCCCTGCGACGGCAAGCTGAGGCGCGCAACAGTTGGCTGAAGGCCCGGCTGGAGACGCTGTTGCCCGAACTGATGGAACGGGCAGACCTGGACATGTGGATCGTGGCCTGCCGCGAATACAATGAAGACCCCGTTATCATGTCGATGCTGCCAGCCACGTCGATGTCCGCCCGCCGGCTTACGATTCTGCTCTTCACGCGCAAGGCCGACGGCAGCGTGGAGCGGCTGGCAGCATCGCGCTACGGCTTTGAGGGGTTTTATGAAGCGGTCTGGAAACCGGACGAGGAGGAGCAATACGCATGTCTGGCGCGCTTGGTGAGCGAGCGCGATCCCGGGCGAATCGGCGTCAATATGTCTTCGACCTTCGCCTTCGGCGACGGCATCTCGCATAACGAATACCAGCAGCTCAGCGCTGCGCTGGGCGCGCCTTACGCGTCACGGCTGGTCAGCGCGGAAGCGCTCTGCGTCGGCTGGCTGGAACGCCGCCTGCCCGAGGAGATCGCCGCCTATCCGCGTTTGGTCGAGATGGGCCACCAGATTATTGCGCGCGCTTTCTCCAGCGACGTCATACACCCCGGCATCACCAGCACAGACGATGTCGTCTGGTGGATGCGCCAGACGATGCAGAGCGCCGGTTTGAGCGCCTGGTTTCAGCCGACCATTGATGTGCAGTCGCCGGGCAAGTCCTTCGAGTTCACGGAGAGCCCTTGCGTCACGATTCAGCCGGGCGACTTGCTGCATTGCGATATGGGCTTTCACTATCTGGGCCTGGCGACTGATCAGCAGCAGCATGCCTACGTTCTCAAAGCCGGGGAGAGCGATGCGCCAGCCGGCATCCGCGCCGCGCTCCAAGACGGCAACCGGCTGCAGGACATTCTCATGGCCGAAATGCAGGTCGGCCGCAGCGGCAATGATGTCCTGCACAGCGCCTTGGAATTGGCGCAAGCGGAAGGCATACGCGCCCAGATTTATACGCATCCGCTGGGCTACCACGGCCATGGCGCCGGCCCCTTGGTGGGCTTGTGGGATCGCCAAGATGGCGTACCCGGCACGGGCGAATATCGGCTGTTTGACGACACCGTCTATTCCATTGAGCTTAATACACTCAAGAGCGCGCCCGAGTGGGACGGGCAAGATGTACGCATTATGCTGGAAGAAGACGCCGTGCTCGGCGGTGGTGCAATGCGCTGGCTTGATGGCCGGCAGACAGCGCTCTACTTGATCGGCTAAGCAATCGCTAATCTTTGTTTACAGGCATTTATCAACCGGAGCAACAGCCGCTAACAACTCTTTTCTAACATTGCGTCAGTGTTCAATTTGCTGCAATTGCAATGAAAGGAAAGAGCAACCAAAGCAATCACGCAATCCTTGCAGCTGGGCCATTCTTCATACTTTCTTGGAAGCAGCGATTTCGCGGTTCGTTCGGCCGCTTTGCCTCTTCACACTTTGAGCATATACTGAATTCCAGACAGCTCAGTGAGGACGCGCGGCATGAAAGCACCATTCTATCGCAGCGAGCGGCGCCAGCTGAACGGCGGCAGATGGGCGACGGTACATTGGGTACAGATGGCGGCGGACCAGCTCAAGTTCGAAGACCTGCACCCGATGAACAGCTACATCCGCCAACAGGACATCGCCCGCATGCACTACGCGCGGGCGCGGGCGCGCGGCGAAGAGAGCCCGCATATTTTGACCTGGACCGCCATGCAGACCGATCGTCGCGCCAGCCAGCTGCTTCCAAATCTCAATTACAGCACCGAAGACGGCGAAGAGATCATAAGCGCCAACTCGTTCATCACCTACGTGTTGCGCAAGCTGCTGGCTGAGGGCTGGCTGCAATTGCACGAATACATCGGTGATACTTATGAGTGGAAAGTAGATCTGCCCGAGCAGCATGCCGACTGGCGGGCGCGCGCAGAGGCCGTCTTGCGCTGGTTGGAAGAAGCGATTCAGCTGGACCTGCACCCCAATGTCGAGCGGGGCAGCTACCAGCCGCGCGTGTTCAGCCCATTTGATGCGCGGCGCAATTTCGTCCGCATCGGCCGCTGCGATTTTGTGCGACACTTCATTCAAAACCACGAACGCAAAGCCGTCTTCAATACTTCGCATTTTTTGCACGAGCATGACGACTTGATCAGCCATCATTCGGGCTACGGCGATGCTTTGGGTCTGATGGTGACAGCCAATACGATCTTGCGTCCGCCAGTGTATCGGCGCGGCGCGCTGCTCTTTGATGGCGAAAGCTGGCGCATCAAGACCCTCGGTCTGGACGATATCAGCCTGATCTTGCCCGGGGACATCACGTTGAGCAACCAGGACGGGGATGCGTATTCTTTCCAGGTGAATCCAGCCGAATCGCGCCCGATTGCGTTATATACACGCGCCGGCGCGCTGCGGCAGTCCGGGCGGGCGCTGGATCGCACACCGGCGGAAGCAGACCGCTGGGAGCTCGTCCTGGTCAATCGGCAGATTCTGAGTTGGAAGCGCGGCGGAGCGATGCAGATTCCGCAGAATGGCTTTGTGCTGTCGATGCGGAGCGATGCCTTGCCGCCCGGTATCGCGGAGCGGCTGATCGAAGATGCCTGGGTCGAGTACGAATTCGCCGCTGAGGCTCGTCGCGCCGAGTCCGGCATCCAAGCGGGGCCGGTGCTTCTGCGTGGAGGCGACGATGCGTTGACCGGCGGGCCGAGCGCTGAAGAATTCTGTGCCAGCGCAGCGGGAATGGCAGGCATCTCGCCTGTATACACTGACGCGGCAGAGGATGGCGCCCGCAAGGCGCGAACGGCCCTGGGCATTATGCCGCACGGGGATCTTCTGCTGGCGGTGGTCGATGGCTGCAACCCGGCCCACAGCACTCAAGCCGACAGCGCCGGCGCCACCTTAAAGGAAGTGACGACGTGGATGCGCGCAGCTGGCGCAATCGACGCCCTGAATTTAAGCGGCGAAGGCTCGAGTCATCTCTTTATCCGCGGCGGCTTGGCCAACACGCCCTCCGACAGGCGCGGGCAAGCCGGCGTCGTTTACGAACGGATGCTGCCCTCAATCGGCATTGTCAGCTGAATCCGCGACTTCATTGAGTTCGCGCCAGACACGATCATCCAGTTCCACCACGCCGGCGGCGGTGATCTGCTCAAATACGCGGTCGCCGCGTTCACCGGGCACCAGAATCTCGGCCACATCAGGCAGCTTCTTGAGCTGCTTGACGCGGCTCAGCAAGTCGCTGACACCGTGCTTAAAGGTTTCGATATCATCGGCCAGCAGTTCGGGATCAATCGCGAAGACCAGATTGCCCCAATCCAGTTTGCTGCCGTCGGCTTTGCGCGCGGCGCCGACCAAGGGACGCGTCAGCGTTTCGACGATGAGCGCCAGCGCCGCCCCTTTGTAGCCGCCGAAAGCCTTGATCGCGCCGGCCAGCGCCGCGTCCGGATCGGTGGTCAGATGGCCGGCAGCGTCGTAGGCGACGCCGTCGGGAATCGTGTCCCCTTCGGCCGCAGCCAGAATGATGCCGTACCAGGCGATTGCTGCAGTGGCCATATCGAATACCAACGGTTTGCCCGCCGAGGGGATGCCGATAGCCAGCGGATTTGTGCCCAGGAAGGGTTGGTACGATCCGTGCATGGCCATGAGCTCGGGCGCGCCGGAACATACGAAGCCGATCAAGCCCTGCTCCGCGATCCAGCGCGCGTAATAGCCGATGGCGCCGGTAGGAGAGTTCGTGCGCTGCGTGCCGACGATGCCGAATCCGTGCGCTTGCGCCTTGTCTAGCGCCAACTGGGTCGCGCGCGAAACCACGACCATGCCTTGATTCCAGCAGCCGTCGATCAGCGCCGACAGCTTGGTGTCTTTGGCGATCGTAATCTCGCCGGCGTCCGGATTGGCTGGCATGCCGGCGCCGAGCAGCTTGATCACATTCTGGTTGTTGCCGCGCAGCTGGGCGTACATGATGACATCCAGCATGACCGCAGTATCGGCCTGGTTAAAGCCCTGCGCGGCAATCGCCCGCCGGGTGACTTCGCGCAGCTCTTCTATTG
>WTGO01000091.1 GCA_011523515.1 Chloroflexota bacterium | reverse complement strand
GGGGTATGGGGTGGGGGTACAACCGAATCTCGGCTCGCTCACAAGGAACGAAAGATTACGCCCATGTCCCATCTCACCCGCCGCGAAAGAGAACGTGAAATGCGCGCCGCCGGCCGCCTGCCCGATGGTCAATCCCTGACCGAGAAGTTTCCCGTCCTCACTTACGGCCCTACCCCAACATTCGACCCCGCCACCTGGGACCTGCGCGTATTCGGCGCGGTCGAAGAAGAAAAGCGCTGGACCTGGGACGAATTCCAGCAATTGCCGACCGGGCGCATGACCGTCGACATCCACTGCGTCACGCGCTGGAGCAAGTTCGATACCACCTGGGAAGGCGTGATGTTCCGCGACTTTCTGCGCCTGCTCAAACTCACGGACGAGGCCCATTACATCATCGCCCACTGCGAATACGGCTACACCACCAACTTGCCGATCGAGGTCATGGACGATGAAGATGTCATGCTGGCTTACAAGTACGAGGGCCGCTTCCTGCACGAGCCCGAACTGATGGAGCACGGCGGTCCCCTGCGCACGGTAGTGCCCAAGCGCTACTTCTGGAAGAGCGCCAAGTTCCTGCGCGCCCTCGAATTCAGCCCGGTCGACAAACCCGGCTTCTGGGAACAAGGCGGCTATCACAACGACGGCGATTTCTGGAAAGAAGAGCGCTTCCAACGGCGCGGGTTTTTCTAATCAAGGATCAAATGCAGATCAAGAATTCGGACGCGTTCGGCGGGAGCAACTGGCAAGTTTGGACAGATTCTCGAATTCGGCTATCAGAAGTCAGATAATTTCCAGACCCTGAAGTGTAGAGATTAGCGTACCGATTTCTCTCATTAAATCCAAACGCTGGGCAATTTGTAGGTAACTGCCTGTCCCTCCGCCATTCTGACAAGCTTTCCAGCCCGGTTTTCCGCAACTTCCCCTTTTCTCCAAATGTCGAACACTATGGCACTTGGGCAGATACCCAGGCAGAACTGGAAATCATAGTCACGATCCAGGCGTACATGATTGAACTGAAACGTCCCGTTAGCCCCTAATGACGCGGTTTTGATTTCGATTCTCTTCATGCCGATAGTCAAATCAGTGCGGGAAGTTCGGCCACCAAATGCCACCGGAATGTCATGGGCGTTTAGAAACCGGCGTACGAACTCTTCACCGATTTCTCCTCGATTTGTGTTGCCAAGAAAGCGGTAGCCGATTAGCGGCGAGCCTTGCCATATATCTTCTGGCGCGTGCATCTTGATAACTTCGACCATCAGTCCTACCGGGTCGATTTCGGCGGATCCCAAAGTCTTTTGCTCCCTTCCCGCTTCCAGAACACCAGAAAGTATGAATGGTTTTTCCTGGCATGTACTTGGCGAAATACCCGGCTCACTCCCGGTCGGTTTGTCCTTACCATGATAAACAAGTCTTCAGCGATAAATCCTATTTCGTCATACATCTGCATGACTTCGACGTGCGTAAATCGTTGGCGATTTGAGCATACTTCATCTTGACATTTGACGATCAAAACGCCTCTGTCTCGCAATACACGGTAAGCTTCCTGGCCTGCTAGACCGTAAAGTTCAAGCACAGCATCATGATATTTCTTGCTTAGCCCTTTGCCCGGCGACAACATTCGCAAAATTTGAAACCCGCGCAACGATACGCTACAGTTGGCGCTACCGGTGGCTTCAAAAGCGACAGGATGCATTTATGCCAAAAATACTGACGGAAGACCAAATCGCCTTCTACCACAACAAAGGCTGGCTCAAAGTTGAAAATGTGGTTACGCCGCGCAGCATCGCGCTGGGGCGAAAGGTCTGCGCCGATTGGGTCGACCGCACGGTAAAGGGCTGGGTCGACGAGGGCTTGCTCGAAGACGGCCTGGAGCACCTCGACCTGGAGCATCGGCTGACCGTCGCCTGGAACGAGGCGGGCAAACCCGTGTATCAGCGCAGTCCGCGCCGCCAAATCGTCAGCCCCGAGCTCTTTCAGTTCATGAGCGAACCCAACGTGATCGACATCGCCGAAGATCTGCTGGGCACGCCCGAAGTCTTCATGCACGGCGTCTTCAACCTGCGGCCCAAGCTGCCCGATCAGCGCTGGACGCGCACGCCCTGGCACCAAGACTCGCAGTATTACCCGTCCATCGCGCAGGTGCATACGCTGTCGATCTGGATGCCGCTGATGCGCGTCACGCCCGAAAACAGCTGCCTGCAAGTGGCGGAGGGCTACCACCGCGGCGATATGTACGCCATCACCGAAGATGAAGAGACCGGCTTTCTCGGCATATCCAAAGAGGAGCGGGCATCAATACCGGGCATCCCGATCGAGATGGAAGCGGGCGACGCGCTCTGCTTCACGCAACTCACGCCGCACGCCGCCCTGCCCAACAAGTCCGATGCGGTGCGCTGGTCCATTGACCTGCGCTACCAGTCAATCGCCGATGCCATGGTCGATGAATACAACGTCGAAATCGGCGGCCGCGACAAGGGCTTCATCGCCCGCAGCGAAGCCGATCCGGCGTCGGTTGCCACTTGGGAAAGCTGGGAACGCCAGTGGGAAGGAGACCCCTATAGCGCCTATTGATAGATAGATTTGCTATGTCTCACTGATAGACCTGAATGGCAATGTTTGAAGAAATTCCCCTGTGAAAGGAAACCTCATGAATACCATTCGCCGCATTTGTATTCTACTTTTACTTATCAGCATGAGTCTTGGCGCCGGAACCGCCTCGGCGCAAGACGATGTCACCCTGACGATCTGGACCTTCGGCTCCTTCTTCACTGATTTCTACGAAGGCATTGAAGCCGACTACAAAGAAATCGCGCCCCACGTCAGCATCGTGGTCGAAGAGATCCCCTACGGGCAGCTCTACGACAACTTGCAGGGCGCTTTCGTCGCCGGCGTCGGCGCGCCCGATATCGTTGATGTGGAGCAGGGCGTTATCAGCCGCTTCCTCAAAGGCGAGCCCGGTCTGGTAGCGCTGAACGACCTGATCGCGCCGTACGAAGACGACTACATCATGGCCAAGACCGGCTTGTACGCGCATCAGGGCACCATTTACGGCATTGACCACTGCCTCTGCCCGGTCGTCTTGTACTATCGGCACGACATCTTCACTGACGCCGGCATTGAAATGCCCATCGCCACCTGGGACGAATATGTCGAAGCGGCGGCAGCGCTGACCGATCAGGGCATCGCGGCGCTTACCTTGTCCGACCGCAGCTGGGGCGACTTCTACATCCTGCTGCTGCAATCGGGCAGCCCCGGTTTCTTTGATGCCGACGGCAATGTTATCGTCGACAGCCCTGAGACTATTGCCCTCCTGGAATGGTATCTCGGCTTGCTCGAGAGCGGCGTTGCCATTGCCCCGGGCGATTCGCAAAGCACATACGGCTTGATGGCGGAAGGCAAAATTGCGGCCAGGGCCGGCGCCGACTGGTACGGCGGCTTCATCAAGAACAATGTCGCCGATACTGAGGGGCTCTGGCGCGCGGCGCCCCTGCCCGCGTTTGAGGAGGGCGGCGCCCGCACCAGCACACACGGCGGCACCGCCTACTCGATCACGCATCAGAGCGAGCACAAGGACGAGGCCTGGGCCTTCATTGAATTCGCCCTGTTCGACGAGGACAACAAGATCTTCGAATTCGAAGTGAACAACCTGCTGCCGCCGGTGCTCTCGCATCTGGATAACGAAGCGCTGCTGGGTCCCGACCCCTACTTCGCCAACCAGTCGCTCGGCGAGCTCTTCCTGGAACTGGCGCCCGAAGTGCCGCATCAAGTGCGCGGTCCCTGGTTCGATGAAGCCAGCACCTTGGTCGGGAACGCCATATTCCAAGCGGCCACGGGCGAGAAATCAGCCGAGCAGGCGCTGAAAGACGCGGCTGAAGAATTGCGCCGCACGATCGACTTCGGTTAGGGCCGAACGCGTATCACAAAATTGAAGACGTAGGGGCGACTCTGTGAGTCGCCCACCCATGGCTCGTAAGATTCGGGCGACCCAAGGGGCGCCCCTACAAGGCTTGTCCGATAATTAGTGGATGAGGGTTGCCATCGCCCCATC
>WTGO01000021.1 GCA_011523515.1 Chloroflexota bacterium | reverse complement strand
AGACGATGTGGGAGAGTATGCCGTCGCCAACACTTCTCTGCCTTGCTCGCGCCCTTTTTGGTGTTCCCAACACTCATGCTCACAGATTGAGGGTAAACCTCACGTAATAAGCCATTCCCGAAATCACGTGTAAGGCAAAAAGAAACGAGGCAAAGGCAAATCGCCGGGTGAATCTCAGGCTGAAGAATTGTAGCTTGCTCTTTCCTAGTCGGAGTTCGCGCACGTATTGCTCCAGCAAGAAAAGAATCGACACAAACATCAGCAGAAATATGCCATTGTAGCTGGTCCACAGGAAATTGCCGTGCCATTTTCGCGGTCCCGTCTCGTAGAGACAGTACGTCACCAAGATCGCGCAAACAAATACCGTCCAGGAAAAGCTCAAGAATAGATGACGGCTTGCCTGCTCCGCGTAAAGAAGGGCCAGGCCCAGAGGAAACACTACCGACAGAAGCAACTGAACGGGTATTCTCCAGGTTGGAATCCACAGCTTCATAAACGTAAGGAATCCAAATGCGACAGATGAGTTATCGTCGAATGCATAGTATGAGATTATCGTCTGCAACCCCAGCATGAGCATGGCCGGGAGCAAGACGCCCAGCGCCAGCAGACGCCAATCGACGTGCTCGCGCCGAAAAGCGCGCCAGAATGCGAAGAGAATGCACCCGGGAATCAGCGCCAAGGCCAAGCTGGGTTTAGCCAGAATTGACAAGACCATCAGAACTGCGCAGAGCAACAGAATGTAGACACGATGGTTCAGGTCGCGGAACGGTTGATTCTGGTATACGCGAAATGACAAGATCGCGACTGGAATCACGAACAGACGCGCTGTTATGCTGGTCGGATTGTGATAAACGATTGGGTTCAAATAACCGAGCATGAATACGTCTGTCCAGATCGTAACCGGCGCCAGGACCGCAAGGCCAAGCGCAAACGCCATCAGAATGCCTTCAGGAATTTGTATGCCCGCGCTCTTCTTAAACAAGGCAAAGGCGATCAAGGGCACCGGCACCATCACCAGTAAAATCGCGGTAAGGACCGCCGGCTGCTGCGGAAGCCCGAGTATTCTGTGAAAAAACAGGAAATCCGCGTGAAAAAGTACGCTTGAGACATGATCAAATTCGTTGGGATAGGCAAGAGCTCGTCTAATGTGCCATTGAAAATCCCACTGTCGATAAATGGCGCGGTACATTACGGGCAAATGCAAGAGCAAGCTGGACAGGGCCAACAGCAGATATGCAGCGAGCTTGTGTCGGCTAATGATCACCAGGACCGCGAACCTTTCGCTTGAGGGATACCTGCTTGAAAAAAGCGCCGCGAACGGTAACGGCGGCGCGATCGATTCAATTCATAGTGGCCGAGAAGACATCTCTTCGCTAGCCAATATACTCTTCCAGTTTTCAGTTCACACGCGTCGAAAACGGCTAAGAGCGAGCGCTGGACCGCCGCAGTGTCCGACCGCGGTCAGTATAGCATAGGTATCGGCGCGCATGACTTGGAACCATTGAAATGGCTTATTCCATCCACCCAGGCCCGCGCATTTGCGCATTTGCCGCCGCGCGGGACGATGCAAGCGGCCGGCGAAACCGCTTGCGCTGTCACGGTGTTTGGGGCATATTGCCGACGTGGTGAATCTACAGTAGGCTAGCATCGGAAGCGATGGCGCCGCGCCGGCATAGAATTGCGGCGTGAACGAATATAACGAGGAGATACAGTGGCCGGGACGAATGTGCGAGATGTACGTTTCCTCCTGGTTGCCGCCTGCCTGCTCGCGATATACATTCTGAGCGTGACAAACCTCCAAGCCGAGCCAATTTCGCATAGCGAATGGAATACCCAGCAGCACCTCTTTAAGACCTATCTAGACCCCGCCTACACGTTCTCCGAGACGCTGGCGAGCGTCAGCGCAAACAGCGCGCAGCACGGGCCACTATACTTCGTAATGCTGAGCGTTTGGGAAAAACTTGCCGGGCGGGACTTGTTTTCGCTTAGGCTATTTTCCATATATTGCGGCATCCTCGCAATTGCCGTCACATACCGGCTGGCTTCGATTTCCGGCGATAGGGACATGGCGACCATCGCAGCAATTCTGGCAGCCTTCGTCGCCTACCTGATATTTTACGCGCAGCTCGTACGGATGTATTCGCTGCTCGCGCTGCTGGTCGCCGTTGTCGCCTGGGCGTACTGGAGGGTTATTTCGGCCATTGGCGGGGCGCCTGCGTGGCGCTGGGCAGCACTTATCGTGTCGGCGGCGGCCCTGATTTATGCGCACTATTACGGCATGATCGTCTTGGCCGCGATCAGCTTGTATCACCTGATATTCGTTGCGAGAGACAAGCGATGGTTCCAGGTTTGCGGGGCCATGGTAGTGGCGGGCATTGCTTTTGCGCCCTGGCTGCCCGTCGTATTTCTCGGTTGGACTGAATTGAAGATCCCCAGCGAGAATCTCTCGCTCATCGAATCCATGGTGACTGTCGCGCAAGTGTATACCAACGGACTGGCGCCGATCCTCGTGCTGGCGCTTGCGGCATGTTTCCTGAAGTTCAGGTTGCTAAGCCCGGCCCAGCGCTACCTGCTTTTCCTCGCATTTTCCATTCTGCTGATGATAATCATCCTCAACGAGTTTACGCCGGTATTGGCTGCCAGGCGCCTTCGCTATACGATTATTCTGGCTGTTCCGCTGGTCTGCTCCATCGCCATCGGGCTGACATTGCTGCCCGGGCCCAGAATTGCGATCCCCGCCATTGTCGGCCTGTGGATCCTGGCTTGCTTTGCCTATATCGACTCTGATGCGTTGAAGACCTATACCAATCAGAATTTCCAAAGCAGCGACGCGGTGCCATCGTACCAGGATTTCCACTACCAAGCCGGGAAATTGCCGAGCCGGAATGCGCTTATCCTGAGTTTTCATCCGGATTCGCTGGTCGACAACTATAAGGTGTTGGCATATTACCGTTGGGTGCTATCCGACTGGACGCACGTTGCGCATATCACCTACGACGTGTCCGGCGGCGTTGTGGTTCAAAGCGGCCTATCGACTTACGCCACATTGGACGCGATAGCCGCCAACAGCAATAGCGTATGGGTGATTCACGATCCGCGGCAGACGGACTTGACCGCGCTAGAGGTCTACAGCAACTGGTTTGCGCAGAAATTCCAAATGTGCCGTCGCTTCATTGACACTGAGCGAAGCGTTATCGAATATTACGTCAAGATGCCCATACCTTGCAGCTTGATTGCGGACCCGCGGCAATACGAGATTGTGTATGACAAAGGCCCCTGGCTGGGCGGCGTGGAGTTCGCGCAGACGTCGGATCAGCTCTCCGTATACCTCTGGTGGCTGCATAGCGAAGAGTCCCTTTACGCCTATTCGCTGCAAGTCTTTGACGATCGCCAGGAAAAGGTCCGGCAGCACGACGCCGTCATCAGTGGCGATCCCGTAGACGCGCACTCGTTCGACCTCTCTAGTTTGCCGAATGGCGCCTACACGGTTGACCTCATTGTTTATGACCGCCGGACCGGGGACAGCCAATCTGGAACCTTCGTCAAGGACAGCCGCTCGTTTGAACGGGCCGCCGAACTGAAACGATTTGAAATCGAGACCTAGCGCATGAGCAGGCTTGACCGAAAATGTGTCGCTCTGGCTATAGTGTCGCTTTGCCTGTTTTCGATGTATGCGGCGGCCGTCGGAAACTTGAAGCGTTTTCCCATTGGCAACGACGAATACAATTCATGGAATCGCGTACTGGATAGCGCCACCGGCACACCTTACAGTCTGGGGCGGACGGTCGCCGACGTCATCGCTGAAAGCGCGCAGCATGGACCGGCGTACTTCATCGTGCTCAATATTTGGCAGGCGTTGGCAGGCTCCGACCTCTTCGCGCTGCGACTGCTATCGGTGAACTTTGGCCTGCTTACGGTGGCGGTCACCTATCGTCTGGCCGCGTCTGTCGGTAATCGGGAGTTGGGTCTGACAGCCTTTTTCGTGGCTGTATTTCTCGCCTATATTCTCTATTACAGCCACTTGGCGCGGATGTATACCCTGTTGCCCTTGACATCAGGCTGGCTGCTATGGTCCTACGCGCGGATAACGCTGCCCGGGCGGGAGCCTTCTCGCGTAACCTGGCTCATATTGCTATCGTCGGCGGCGATGATGCTGTACATTCATTATTTCGGCATCATGCTGCTGGCGGCGTTAGGCCTCTATCATCTCGTCTTGGCCGAGAAAAATCGGCGCTGGCTCAGCGTGTCCCTGGTGATGGTCTTGGCCGGCTTGCTCTTCCTGCCCTGGCTGCCGGTGGCTATCGACGGCTTTCCCGGGCGCCCCGACGTGGCCGACACGCGGCTTCCCCTGCTAAGCTCGCTATTGCAAATCTCCCGCGTGTTTTCAAACGGGCTCGTTATCATTCCCGCTGTCGCGCTAATCGCGGCGGTATTGAGACATCGGCGCTTACGGCAAGGAGAAATCCTCGTTAGCTTCGTTACAGTTGCAACGCTATTGCTGGTTTTGCTGTCAAATGAGCTGGCAGCGATATTCAGCGACTGGCAAATGCGCTATATGAGTGTTTTCGTCGTACCCTTCTGCTGCGCCATGGCCATTGGCCTGCGACAGCTGCCGCGCTGGAACATCCTGCGGCTGCCACTGGCTGCGCTGTGGATCGGCGCCTTTGTGATTTTCTACCGTTCGGATGACCTGCTAGTCGCGACTGGTGTTCGCAAACAGAATCTTGATCGTGTTCCGCGATATCAGGATTTCATATACGAAGCAGACAGCGTGCCGGGCTACAACGAACTGATTCTGAGTTTGCATCCGGACACGAGCATTAGCGTCAGAAAGACGCTCGACTATTATCGCAAAACGCTGTCGCGCTGGTCGCACATTGTGCATATCTCAATGAATGAAAACAACGAAGCGGTAATCCAGAGCGGTCTCTCCACCTACGCAACGCTGGAAGCCATCGCCGACAACGCCAACGGCATCTGGCTGACCTACAATCCGCAGCAGACGGACTTGGGCGCGTTGCCCGTTTACACCGATTGGTTAGCCGTTCATTTTACGCCTTGCCTGCGATATCTGGACCGGCCGGCTAGCGTCATCGAGTACCACGTGAGCCACGCCTTTCCCTGCGAACTCGTCACCGATTCAAGCCCTTTCAACGTTCGCTACGATGGCGGCACAGTGCTGGCTAACTATAAATTTGAGCAATCAGCCGAGTCGCTGAATCTCTATTTCTGGTGGGGGCGGACGATCGGCAAGAAGTATTCGCTGTCGCTGCAAGTTTTCGATGGAGAGAACAGCAAGGCGCGTCAGCTGGACGCGGTTATAAGCGGCGAGCCGCTGGATCGATTCGCCTTCGACATTGCCGATCTTGCCACCGGCGAATACGCGGTCAAATTGATCGTCTATGATTTCGACACCAAAGCCAGCCAAAGCGGTATCGTTGTCGCCGGGCAGCGGCAGTTTGATCGTGACATTGAACTAATGCGCTTTACGGTTGATTGAGCCCGTGCAGCGAATGATTCTTAAGCGCGGGCGGCGCTGTCGGCATACCGCCTTGCCCCGACTGATGGACTCCCGTATCCTACTAGGTAGCGGTCTTGACCACTGCAGGCGCTTACGCCGGCGTCTATACCCTGGAGATACGCATATGCTACGCAAACTGCTATCGCGCATCGCTACTATTGGTCTGCTGATCACATTGGCCTGTTCCGCGTTTGCGATCGGTGAAAAGGACGAAGACGATGCGCCCGCCGGCAACGCCATTAACGCGGGCGCCGCGCTGATCGTCAATGATGATGGCGGACCGATTAGCCTTTCCGGCGAGCTTCACTATACCAATGCCTTTTTTACCAGCGGCGTTGCCGAGCCGCTGATAATCCTGGAAGAGCAGACGGGATTTGTGGACCGCAACCGACACTTTATTATTCCCTTGGAATCTCAAGTGCCGGGGCAAATTACCTCCGATTTCTTCACCTCACCCTTTTCCTACAGCCTGTCGCTGCCCCGAAAACCGGCCGCAAGTCCGCGCGATGTGGACAATGACGGCGAAGACGACATCGGCGTCATGGTGTTCTCCGTGGCCTATTGGACCAATCTTTTTGGCGGGCCATTGCTAGACAAATGCGATCAGCACGGCGGCGGCTGGTCTACCGGATATGCATCCACCCGCGCCAGCATCGACCCTGAAAGCCGCGGAGAGATCATCGGCGGAAAGTTCATCATCTACGCGCCGGAGCCCGGGCAGGGATTCCCCTCCGGATTTGGCGCGGACGGAATGCTCTTTACGGCGGACGATCCGATTGTCACCGTGCCGCCGGGTTATTCGGTGGTCGATATGGATGAAGATCTCTTCGTTTTCGATCGCGCCTCGCACCAAGTCATCGATATGCACGAACCTGAGACTGTCGCGATAAATGACTTCTCGGCGCTATCTTACAGCGAAGCCTTCGCGGTGATGGTCGATCTGTTCCGGCGCGAGTACGCCTTCACCGAACTCTACGAGCTGGACTGGGACGCGCTGGAAGCCACCTACGCGCCGCGCTTTTCCGAGGCTGAGGAGGCCGAAGATACGGATGCCTATGCGCTCGCTATGCGTGACTTCTTGTGGGAGATTCCCGACGGGCACGTGGGCATGCCTCTCACGCCGCTGAGCGATCTTTTCCGGGAAGAGACAGACGGTGGCCTGGGCGTGTCGCTCTCAGAACTGGATAACGGGCGCATTGTCGTGAGCTTTCTGCTGGACGGCAGTCCCGCGGCCAATGCCGGTATTGAGCTGGGCGCGGAGATCCTGGCCTGGGATGGCGGCGCCGTCCAGGAGGCCATGGACCGCGAATTTGTCTGGGCGCATCAAGCGCTAAGCACCGAGCACACTTTGCGCCTGCAGCAGCTGCGTTACATCACCCGTTTTCCGCTCGGTACGGATGTAGAAATCACCTTTCGCAATCCGGAAAGCGAAGAAGAGCAGTCGGCAACGCTCGCTACCATTGCCGAACGTGCCAGTTTTACCAATTCTTCGTTCTTTTCCGGCGTGGAAGACACGGCGCTGCCGGTTGAATACGAGATTCTGCCCAGCGGTTACGGCTACGTCACAATTAATTCGTTCAGCGATGACGAGCGGCTTACGGTGCAACTATGGGAGCGTATGCTTGAGCATTTCATCGACGAAGACGTGCCGGGCATCATCATCGACATGCGCCACAATGGCGGAGGCAGCGGCTTTCTGGCCGATCAACTCGGCGCATATTTTTACCAGGAAGAGCATATCCTCGGCTATACCAGCTCATACAACGAATCGACGGGCGAGTTTTATCTTGACCCGCGCTCGGAAGAACGCTTTTGCTTGCCGGAGGAAGACTCGCGTTATGAGGGCGAACTCGCCGTGATCATCGCGCCGGGCTGCTTCAGCGCCTGCGAATTCTTCTCGTACAATCTGACCATCGACGACCGGGCCGCCATCGTTGGCCACTACCCGACTGGCGGTTTGGGTGGCGCAGTGGACGATATGCTCATGCCCGACGATCTGACGATCCGCTACACCGTAACGCGCGGGCTCAACGCGGAACAAGTAATCCACATCGAAGCCCAGGGTGTCGCGCCGACGGTCGTCGTTCCTGTCACGCTGGAGAGCTTGACCAGCGAAAGCGATCACCTGCTAGAGGCGGCCGAGAGCCACTTGACCGATGTCATCCTGGGCGAGCTCATCGACGGCGGCGAATTGTCGCTGGGCATCGGCAGCACTGAAGTGCAAGCCAACGGCGCAGTTGGGCCGGATCAGCGCGTGCGCTACCGCGTCACACTGCCGGCCAACCGAACCGTCAGCGTCTTCCTGTCCGGCGAAGATGATACGGTCGATACCGTGTTGGGCATTTACGACCGCGACGGTCAGCAGCTGCTCGGCGAAAACGATGACGTCGATGACGATGCGCGCAGCTCCGCCTGGACTGATCTGGCGGTCGGCGAGCAGTCGGGAGTCTTCACTTTCGAAGTCCGCGTCAAGAACACCAGTGAGACGCAGGCCTTTACCCTGAAGGTAGTTGGCGTCGAACCCGAGCAGGAAAGCGCGGAAGATGCCGAAGCCGAGCAGGAAGACGCGGGCGAAGACGAGGACGATTCCGGCGACGAGTAGGGCGGGCGTTGGACCCGGCGTGGACGGCGCGGTTCGCACCTAATCCCATTCGCGCTCGTCGATGATCGTGCGCGCGCTGGCGTCAAGGCTGCCGGAGTCGACGAAATTCACGGCGTCAATTCTCAAGCGCACGGCTTGCTGCGCCAAGGCGCTGAGTTTCTCGGCCAGCCCTGCGGGTGACTGCCCCTCATGTAATTCAAGATTCACGGTGACCACATCGCGGTTTGCGAGGCGCGTGATCACCACTTGAATCGCCTTGATCTCGGGAAATTGCATCACAGCGTATTGCAGCTGATTGGGATGCAAAAACATCCCCCGCACTTTGATGGCGTCGCCGCTGCGCCCGAAAAGGCCGAGTAACTGCTGCCCCTCGCATGGCGGAGCCGGCTGCGGCGCCAACGCGCCCAGGTCGCCCGTGCCAAAGCGGATTAGCGGATAGGACTTGTTGAATGTGGTGGCGACAATCTCGCCGGTTTCGCCGACGGGAAGGGGTTCGCCGGTCTCGGGATCGCAGATCTGCAAGTATATTCCCGGCATGATGCAGAAGCCTTGTACGCCGGCTCTGGTATAGCCGATGAAGCCGAGATCTGCGGTGCCGTAAGCCGAGGTAGTCCTCATGCTGTACTCGCCCTCGAAGCGTTCGCGCTGGCTCTCGGTATAAGGCTCGGCCGAAAAAAGCGCTTTCTTCAGCGGTGCCGCGCCGGCGCCTATACCCATCTCGGCTGCTTTGTCCAGCAGCGTCATCAGATAGCTCGGCTGGCCGGCAAAACCGGTCGCGCCCAGCGCCATCATCATCATAATCTGCAATTCGGTGTTGCCAGGTCCGGTCGGTATTACCGTCCCGCCGCAAGCGCGGATTGCTTCGTCCAGCAAGATGCCGGCGGGCGTCAGATGGTACATAAAGGTGTTGAGCACGCGGTCGCCGCGTCCAATGCCGATGGTGCGAAAGGGCGCCAGCTGCGCGTCTGGATCGTCCAGCGGCGGCTGCGGGTCATAAATCGGGCCGGGCGAAATGTAAATCCGCGGGAGATCGTCCGGATCTATGGTCAGAAAGCCGCCGAAGGGCGGGTTCTCGCGGTGGATCTCCACCAGCGCGTCTTTGCTCAAGACCGGGATCTTGGCCAGATCGTCCGCGCCGCTGACCTGGGACGGCGTCACGCCGGCCTCGTCCAGCAAGGTTCGTATGGCCGGCGCTCGCTCGTAGGCGTATTGAACTAGTTCGCTTATTCGTGCGTCGACATCTGTCACTGGACTGCTCCGGTTTCGTTAATTCAAGGTAAAGGGGAATAGGATGCGCACAGGCTAACCCAGCCAGCGTTTACGGCGCTTGTAATGCTTGACCTCGCGGTAATTTTTGCGCCCGCCAGCCTGGTTGAGCCCCAGGTAAAACTCTTTGATATCTTCGTTTTCGCGCATCTGCTCGGCCGGTCCGTCCAAGACAATGCGGCCGTCTTCCATAACGTAGGCATAGTCCGCCAGCTCCAGCGCGGCGCGCGCGTTCTGCTCCACGATCAAGACCGACATACCTTCCTGCTGATTGATATCGCGGATGATGTCGAAAATCTCGTGTACCAGCATAGGCGCCAGGCCCAGCGATGGCTCGTCCAGCATCAGCAGCTGCGGATGCGCCATCATCGCGCGACCGATGACCAGCATCTGTCCCTCGCCGCCGGAAAGATAACCGCTGACGCGGCGGGATAGCTTGGCCAGCGCCGGAAAATAGTGGTAGACGCGCTCCAAGTCGTCGCGAATGTAACGGCCGCCATGATAGACCATGCCGCCGACGCGCAGATTCTCTTCAACGGTCAGATGGCGAAAGAGCAGCCGGCCCTCGATGACCTGCACCAAACCCAAGCGGACCACATCTTCGGCGCTCAAGCCTTCCACGCGCGCGCTGCCCCACTGGATCTGGCCGCGCGTCACCTCGCCCAATTCGGCCTTTAGCAAGCCGCTGATCGCTTTAAGCGTAGTGGACTTGCCCGCGCCGTTGGGGCCGAGCAGCGAGACGACCTGGCCCGGCAAGATCTCCAGCGATATGCCGCGCAGCACCAAAATGACGCTGTTGTAAACCACCTCGACATTATTGACGGACAGCGTCTTCGTGGTTGTCCGGTCCGCTATATCCTTTAGTGCAGCCATTGGTAAACTCCGGCGCGTGGTACGCTCTGGACAAGCAGCAGGGCAAGTCCCTCCCCCTTTTATAGGGGAGGGATTTAGGGTGGGCGCTATCCGCGCAGCTGCGGCGCCGGCATGAAGTCCGTCAGCGCATGTACGATGGGAAAGTAGGCCATGTTTCCATCAACATCAACGAACATGGCATCGTCAGGGCCCGTCGCGAAGCCCGACATATCGGCATTGGCATACTTGAGCACGGCAATGCGATTCAGCACGCCGTCGCGCATGCCTTCTTCGTACAGGTTGCGGTACAAACCGCCCAGCACTTCATAGTCCATGCTTTCAACTGTCTCGCGAATGTCAGCGCCGGTCACAGCGCTCAGACTGCCCACGCGGTTCACTGTGCGGATGTAGGTTTCGATGATGGAGTCAGCCGCGCCCCAGGATAACAGGTAGGCAATGTTCTGTTCAGCGGGACCGCGTTCGTTAATCGTATGCTGCTGGTAAACGAATTGTACCGCCGGGTTGCTCAATTCCGTCCACCAGAGGAAAGGCATGGAGCCGAACATGCCATCGGTTGAAGGCAAGCCGTTGGGCTTCAAAACACGCTGCCCTAGAATGCCAACACTGGTATCCATTACCCAATTGAAGCCGGCCAGTTTGATATCGTCTTCCATGCCCAGGTCAACCAGGGTTCCGGCAATCAATGCCGGCCCGCTCGCAATCGTATTGGTGTAGATGATATTGGCGCCGCTATCGACGGCGTTCTGCACTTGAGTCAAAATATCGGTATCGGTCGGCAGAAAAACTTGTGGTTCCGCCAATACTTCCACGCCGAGACTGCTGCAATAATCCCTGGCGGCAGGTTCCAAGCCTGCAAGACCAAAGGCAAACGGCCAGGTGACAAAGCCAATCACCGGATCGGGGAAGGTCTCGGGATTGGCCGCGACAAACTGACAGAAGGAGCCAAACTGATTGATATAGAGCGGATTGCTGGCATATAGCCAACCAGGAGTCTGACCATCTTCACCGTAAAGGCTTTCGATGGAACCGGCCGAGATGTAAGACACGATTTCATCGGCCGCCAACTGTTCGCGCAACAGTTCACCATCGTCGGAGCTGTAGAGCAATAGCAGGTCAAGCTCATCGGGGAATTGGCTCGTGAAGCGGTCGTATGCGCTCTGGGCCGCCTCGCGGTTGCCGCCGGTGTCTTCGTAAACTTGCTCCAATTGAGCGCCGCAGACGCCGCCGTGTTCGTTCCAGTATTTCACGGCGTCGGTCAAGGCCGATACAACCGGCTGCGTGATGAAGGCGAATGGACCGCTCAAATCGCCAAAATGGAAAATGCGCAGGGTTTCGCCGGTCAAATCAACTTCGCACTCGGTCAAGTCCGAAGGATAATCCATCATCTCCTGCGCCAGGTTCGGCAGCGCGCCGGCGAGCAACAGCAGGAGAACAAGCAGGGTACAAAGCCTCTTCATGGTATTAGCTCCTCTATCCGAATACATTGTTCAGTCGTGAAGACAGCGGCAGCGTTTGCTGCATTTAGCTTAAGCCAAAGCGCGGGTTTAATCAACTAAAGTTAAGCCGCTAATAGGAATAAGGACGGATTTTCCAAGCCACCTTAAACACTTCCCAGCGGTGGGCGATGCCTCGCGGCTCCAGCACCAGGAATATGATCAGCGCGCCGCCGAATACGATGGGATTGATGGCGCTGGTGATGTTCACGGCGTCAATGAAAGGGAATAGCTGCGGCAGCAAATCCGACAGCCAGGGCCGCAATAAAGGAATGAAGGCTTCTTGCAAGATGCGAATAAAGGTGACGCCGAATAGCGCGCCCAGCGGGAAACCGGCGCCGCCGATAATCAGCATCGCCAGCATCTCGATCGATGTGTCCAGCTCGAAAGCGTTGAGCGACAAGCTGTTGCGTTCGTAAGCCAGCAGGCAGCCGGCGATCCCGGCGTAGACTGCGCTCAGGAAAAAGGCGCGCAGTTTATAAGTGAAAACGTTGATGCCCAGCAGCTCCGCGGCCAGGTCGTTGTCGCGCACGGAGATGAAGGCGCGTCCGGTTCGTGTGCGGATAATGTTGCGGGCCAGGAACATCAGCAGCACCGACAAGGGGACGATGATGTAGTACATGGCGGTGTCGCTGGCGAAGCTCAACGCCTTGCTGCGCCGAACGATCGCCTCATAGCTGGCTGTGTCGGCGGCGGGAATTATTGCTACCCGGTACTGGCCGGGCTTGCTGGCGATATATGACAAATTGGTGACATTGTTTTGGCTGTCGCGGTCCACGGTCATGTAGACATCGCCGTAGGGCACGACAGCGCCGCCGGGGTTCGTCAGTTCAATGGCGGGGTAGGCGCCCTCGACCGCGGCGAAATTGACGGAGATTACATCGACAAAGTAGGGGTCGCCGGCCTCAAACGTCAGCGGCGTATCGTCGCTCAGGGAATCATCAGCGTAAGCCGCGAAGGGCCCGATCATGGGCGCCGGCACGTTCAGGGGGCGTGTGCCGCCGGTCAGATCTTCCAGTGGATAACGCAGCACCCAGGGGATGATGAATTGCGCCGCCAGCGTGGCCATGGCCAGGTAGAAGCCTTTGACGCGCAGGGACGGCAGCCCAAAGAGCAGGCCGATCAGTCCTGTCAGCAGGGCGCTGGCCGGCAAGGCAATCCAGAAGCTGAATCCCAGTTCCCGCGCCATGATGGCCGAGCCATAGGCGCCGACCGCCATGAAAGCCGCGTGCCCCAGCGATATCTGACCGGTGTAGCCAACCAGGATATTCAAGCCCTGAACCGCGATGACGAATACCGCGACGCGACTGATAAGGCTGACGTACTGGTCGCTGACCCAGCCCAGCTCAAAGGGTCCCGATGCCGACACGAGCGGCAACAGCAGCAGTATAAGGAAAGCCGCGTTCTTCAGCAGCTTGTCGCGGCGGGTGCGGTCGATCGACATATCTTCTTCGTATGTCGTATCAAATACGCCGGCCGGATTGATATTCGCCATAAACGCTCCGCTTTAGATGCGCTCGATGCGTTTTTCGCCGAACAAGCCGTCGGGCCGGATGACCAGGACGACCATCAAGACCACATAGGGCGCCAGATTGGTGCCAATCTGCTCCGAGGAGTTGATCAGCGTGCCGAATTGTTCCACGATGCCGATGATGATGCCACCGACCAAGGCGCCGCTGATGGACTCCAATCCGCCCAGCAAAACCGCGGGAAACACACGCAGCGCCACGAAACTGATATTGAGTGACAGCCCGACCGCGCCACCCTGCAAGACGCCGGCGATGCTGGCCAGGAAGGCGGCGACAGCCCAGGTGATCGCCAGAATCACGCGGACGCGCAAGCCGACCGACTGCGCCAGCTGTTGGTCTTCCGAGGTCGCGCGCATGGCCAGGCCGACGCTGGTATAGCGGAAGAAGAGCAAGAAGCCGATGAAGGCGACGATGGCCAGCACAAAGGCAATCACGAGCTCGACGCGCACGATGGCGATTCCGTCCAGCGCCTCCTTGAAGGCGTCGAGGCGAATTGGCCTGAAGCGGCTGTTGGTCTGCGGATCGACGAATACCGGCAGGTTCAGCTCAACCGTGCCCCAGACAATCTGCGTCACGCCATGCAGGACTTCCGCCACGGCCAGGGTCATGAGCACAGCGGTGAAGAGCGGCTGGCCGATCAGCGGCCGGATGGTGAAGCGTTCCACCGCCAGCCCGGTCAGTATGGCGCCGGCGAAGGTGCCGGCGAGCGCGTGCAGCCAGCGCCACTCCGCGCCGCCAATGGTCATCAGCAAGGTCAGGATCGCGATGCCGGCGACGGTGATCTTGAGATTGCGCGGGTGACGCAGGTCGCGCCAGCTCACGGTCGACATCATCATTAGCATGGTGGCGGTCGCTAGCAAGCCGGCGCCGATGAGCGAGATCTCGCTCACGGTGAAAAAGCTCCAGAAGACCATGCCGCCCACCACCATCATCCAGCCATGGGCGAAATTGAAGACGCCCGACGCCTTGTTGATGACGACGATGCCCAGCGCCACCAACCCGTAGACGCCGCCGACCAGCACGCCCGAGATCAAAGTCTGCACGATTCGCGCCGCTTTCTTGCCCGCCAGCTGGTCGCCAATGATGAATACGAGGGCTATGGCGGCGAGGGCGTACAGCGCCCACGTGAGTTGCCGTTTATTTTTGCGGATGAAATCCGTCACTGTTGGCGTCCTGTTCAGATTGTCTTGCTTGCGGCGGGCGAGCCAAGGCTCGCCCCTACGATTCCTCTTTTTGCGGGCGACTCACAGAGTCGCCCCTACGACTTCTTGCGGTTGGCGGGCGAGCCAAGGCCCGCCCCTACAACGCCTGCGGCGGCGCGGCCGTATCACAGGTCTGCCACCCGCAATTCGGTCTCGATTGTCCCCGTTCTGCCGTCGCGGTATTTCACTTCCGCGCTGACGTGGACCTCGCGTTTACCGCCATAAATCGCATCCAGCAAGTCGTGATACTTCTCCTGCAGGGCGCCGCGCCGCAGCTTGCGCGTCCGCGTCAGTTCCGCTTCATCGGCATCGAATTCCTTGTGCATAATAACGAAGCGCTTGACCTGCGAATAGGCGGGCAGCGACTCGTTGACCGCGCGCAGCTCGCGCCGGATGATGTCGTAGACTTCGTCCCGCTGCGACAGGTCGACGTAGGTGGTAAACGCGATACCTTGCTTCTCGGCCCAGCGCGACACATTCTGAAAGTCAATGACGATGATGGCGGAGACAAATTCCATGTCCACGCCGCCGATCGCCATCATGTCTTGCACGTAGGGGCTGAACTTCGTGCGCCCTTCAATGTATTGCGGGCTGAACTTCTCGCCGGTCGACAGCTCAATCAGATCCTTGACGCGCTCCAGATAGATCAAGTGCCCGGTCTTCTCGTCCACGTGCCCGGCATCGCCGGTGTAGTACCAGCCCTCGACATCCAGCGCTTCGCCGGTTTTGTCGGGCTGTTTGTAGTAGCCTTTGAAGCGCGCCTCGGTGCGAATCAGAATCTCCTGGTTCTCGGCGATCTTGATCTCCACGCCCGGAACGATAACGCCGACAGTCTCGAAGCGCACATCGCCGCGCAGGTGCACGGTGCCGAAGGTTTCGGTCGAGCCGTAGAATTGGCGCAGCTCGATACCGATGGCGCGAAAAAAGCGGATGATGTCCGAGCTCAGCATGGCGCCGGCGGTGAGCACGTTGCGAGCGCGAGTCAGCCCCAGTTTGTCGCGCAGGGGCTCGAAAATGGCGTATTCGCCCAGCCATCGGAAGAAGCGCAAAGGGGGCGGAATCGCGCGATGTTCGTCTTCCAGGTCGATGGCGCGGTAGGCGATCGGCATAAAGACGCGATAGAGCGCGCGATTGATCCAACTGCTGTCGTTGATGCGAAATTGCACCACGCGCGCCAGATTCTCCCAGACGCGGCTGGGAAAGAGCAGGCCGGCCGGAGCGATCTCGCGCATATCGGTTGGCACCGTCTCGGGCCCTTCGGGGAAGTTCACCTGTACGCCATTCAAGAGGTGCGCGGCAAAGCCGAAGGCCTGTTCGGCCAGCCAGGCCATAGGGCTGAAGGACAGCCAGTTGTCGCTTTGCAAGGTATCGACGTAGCGTTCATTCATAGCGTGGCCGTATACCAGTTGAAAGTGAGTGACTTCGGCGAACTTGGGCAGGCTGGTGGTGCCCGAGGTCATGCTCAAAATGATGGTGTCCATTGGCTGTGTCGCGCGCGCCATGCGGTCGAATTTCTCCGGCTGTTCCTGCCGATGCGCCGCCCCGACTGTTTGCAGTTCGCGCAGGCTCATCAGCCAAGGGTCGTCGTAGCCCCACATGCCGCGCTCATTCCAGTAGATGACGCGCCGCAATTGCGGATTGCTGTCTTTCAGTTCGAGCAGCTTGTCCACCTGCTCTTGATCATGCGCAAAAACAAAGGTGGCGTCGGTCGAATTTATGACGTAGTGGATATCTTGCGGGCTGGCGTCGCTGAAGACGCAGCAGGTCTGGCAGTGCAGGGCGTGCGCGGCGATCTGCGCCCAATACATTTCCGGGTCGTTCTCGCCGATGATCAAGAGCGTGTCGCCGGCTTTGAGACCCAGTTTATCCAGCCCCAGCGCCAGATTGACCACTTCGTCGTAGACGTCGTTCCAACTGTATTCCTGCCAGATGCCGTAGCGCTTCTTGCGCTGCGCCACCGTATCGCCCAATTCGCTGACGCGGCGCAAGAAGCCTTTGGACAGGGTATCCTGGTCGGGAGGCGCCGCTTTGACGGGATGGTTCAAGTCGGTCGTGAAGACGGCGCCGGGCGTTGCCGCGCGGTAAGGGATGGTCTGCTGGTCGGCGAGAGCCATTTTAGTGCTCCGCTTCGCCCAGGTAGGCATCGATGACCGCTTCATCGCGACTGATCTGGTCGGGCGTGCCTTCGCCGATCTTGACGCCGAAGTCGATCACGGCGATGCGATGCGAAATATCCATGACCAAGCCGATGTCGTGCTCGATCAGCATGATGGTCGTGCCTTGCAGCTCGTGAATATCGAGGATGAAGCGGGCCATATCCTCCTTCTCTTCGATATTCATGCCCGCCATCGGCTCATCCAGCAGCAGCAAGCTTGGCTCCAAAGCCAGCGCCCGACCCAGCTCCACGCGCTTGCGCAAGCCATAGCTCAACGTGCCGACGATTGACTTGCGAATGTGCTCCAATTCAAGAAAATCGATAATTTCTTCCACGCGCCGTCGATGGGCGATTTCTTCACGCTGCGCCGGCCCCCAGAACAGCGCGCCGGTCAGCAGGTTGGTCTTCATGTGGATATGCCGCGCCGCCATCAAATTGTCCAGCACTGTGGCGTTGGTATAGAGCGCGATGTTCTGAAATGTGCGCGAGATGCCCAGTTTTGCTCGTTCATGGGGCGGCAGGTGGCTGATGTCCCGGTCATTGAAGATGATGCGTCCCTGCTGCGGTGTGTAAAAGCCGTTGATACTGTTGATCAAGCTGGTCTTACCCGCGCCATTCGGTCCGATTACTGCGAATATTTCGCCGGCGCCGACCTTGAATTCGACATCCTGCAGAGCCTTGATGCCGCCGAAACTCAGTGAAATGTTGTCGACATGCAGCTTGACCGGCATGTACAGCCTCGGCTGGTGGATGGCTATGCGAGTGCGTCGCGCGGGCGCGGCGGCGACGGCATGCTAGTGCGAATGGCGTACCCAATAGTAAGATACCAGAGGGCAGGATTCCGGGCAAACGGGCGTTATGCGCGCTGTAGCAACCATTCGCGAATATCGCCGATGATTTCGTCACGGCAGACTTCGTTGACCAATTCGTGTCGCAGGTCCGGGTAGAGCTTCAGCGTCACGTCTTCGGAACAAACGGCGGCCGCCAGAAACTCCGAACCCGTCGCCGGCGCCAGGCGATCGCCCGTGCCGTGCATTATCAGCAGCGGGAGAGCGATCGAGGCGGCTTCGCGGCGAATATCGCGTGAAAGGCGTATCAGCGCGGCGGAAGTGCCCACGCGCCACATGCCGCGATCGACCAGCGGATCTGCCAGCCACTCGCGCAGCATGTCGGCGTCGGCGGTCAGCACGCTGGGCGCGCCCGGCGGCGACAGGCGCAGCTTGGGAATAGAAGGGGCCGCCTTTAAGCAAAGCGCAACCAGCCAGGCGGGCCGCGCGAATTCGCCGTGTAGCGGAGTACCGCAGGTGACCAGTCCATGCAGAGCGTCGGGATAGCGCAGTGCGAAGGCCAGGCCGATCAATGAGCCCATACTGTGGGCAAAGGCGAAGGCCGGCAAGCCAGTGAATTGCGCGCCCGCGATAGTATTGAGCTCGCCCAGGTCTTCAACAGCCAGCTGAGGCGCCGGCAGGTAGCCGCGTATGCCGCCGCTTTTGCCATGCCCGCGCTGATCGATGCCGAAACAGACGAAACCGTTGGCGGTCAGCGCTTCAGCGACGTGACGATAGCGCCCGCTGTGCTCGCTCAGTCCATGCAGAATGTAGACGACGCCGCGCGGTTCGCCCCTGTCCGGCAGCCACTCGCGATAGAAAATTGGTAAATCCTCGGCGCCCTCAAACCGGTGTTCGCGCTCAATCATGTTCGTCGCCTGGACGCTGCGCCGAAAGGGTCATGGTCTCAGCGCTTTGAGTTGCTGACCTATTGCCAGCGCCAGTTGATTCATTTCCGCTTCATCGCATCTTTCCGACAAGGGCACACCAAGGCGCCGCATAACCCGATAGGCCAGGTCGTCGGGCGCTTGATCGGCCTGGCGCGGCACGATATGGAAATGCACGTGCGGATGCTCATTGGATTCGGCGAACTGCATGATGTAGGTCTTCTGGCAGCCGGTATGCTGCTTCAGCGCCAGCGAGACCTCTCGCAGCAGTCGGCCGAGCTCAGTCGCTTCGGCGGGTGTCATCTCGTCAAGCGCTTCAATGTGCCGGCGTACGATCAGCACCAGCCAGCCCAGCAGGGATGAATTGTAGGCATGAACGACATCCCAATGCTCGCTGCGATAGATGTTGTCCCAGGGCGGCGCGGCGCCACTGTCCCGCTGGCGCATTAGCTCGCAGCTCTTGCATGGCGACATGGCTAATCTCCTGTGCCAGGCTCTCACCACTGATACAGTTCGCTGACCTTCAGGTCTTGCCAGCTATCCAAGCTACTGGAGGGGAGACTCAAGCAGTATAATCGCTCGCGGCTGGGCAGCTAGAGCGAGTAATTCTGATGGGCGATGTAAAGGCAGGGCGGCGAGCGTTGGCGCTGGTAGGTATGCCCGGGGCGGGCAAGACGGTTTGCGCCGAGCATCTTAAAGCTATGGGCTACTTCTCGCTGCGCTTTGGCGGCGTGGTCGTTGAAGAGGTCAGGCGGCGCGGACTTGAAGTCAATCCGCAGAATGAGCGTATCGTGCGTGAAGAGTTGCGCGCAAGGCACGGCATGGCGGCAATGGCGGTGATCTCGCTGCCGCGCTTGCAGCAGGCGCTGCGGACGCACAGCCACATTATCATCGACGGCCTCTATAGCTTCAGCGAATACAAGCTGCTCACTGAAAAACTCGACGCGCAGCTTATATTGGTGGCCATTGCGGCGCCACGCAACCTGCGCTATCAGCGGCTGGCGGCGCGCATTGACCGCCCGCTGACGCCCAGCGAAGCGCGAGAACGCGACCTGCTGGAAATCGAGCGCCTGGAAAAAGGCGGACCCATCGCTATGGCCGATTACACGCTGCTCAATGAAGGCGCGCCCGCGGAATTGCTTGGCAAGCTAGATGCGCTGCTGGATACTTTGGGTTTCTCGCCATAGGCGGGCCGATTCAAACGCATACGATACGTGAAGCCTACCAGCGCCCAAGATTGCTAGACACGCTAGTCTTGTGTTACGTTGGCGCTTGCGCCCGGCACCCATTCTCACGTATAGTTAAGGGCGATGTCTGAAATGCCGTTGCGGTAAGCGAAGGACTCAATGACCGCGACTGACTCCATGCAGGAATACCTGGCGGAAGCCTACCGTATCGCCCACTATCAGCCGGACGAGAATTACGTATCCACATCCTCGCTAGCCGATGAGATGCATGTTTCGGCGCCTGCTGTTACACGCATGGTACAGCGCCTGAAGCACGCCGGTTTCCTCGAGCACGAACCCTATCGCGGCATCCGCCTGACCGAAGCCGGCGAGCGCGAGGCGTTGGCAAACATCCGGCGTCATCGCCTGGTAGAACGCTTTCTGGTTGATGTGATGGGCTTCGGCTGGCACGAAGTGCACGACGACGCCGATGACCTGGGCCTGGTCGTCAGCGATGTGCTGGTCGACAAGATGGATGAAATGACCGGCTATCCCAAGCGCTGCCCGCATGGCGAGCCGATTCCGCATGCCGATGGTTTTATGCCGCCGGTGGTCGACTATCCGCTGTCCGACGTGGAAGTCGGCCTGGATTATGTGATCAGCCGCGTGCACTCCCACGATGCTCACAAGCTGCGTTATTTCAGCGAGCTGCGGCTGGAACCCGGCAAGCGCTTCCGCCTCGTGATGCGCGCGCCCTTCAAAGGTCCGCTGCAACTTCAGGTCGACGGGCAGACGCATTTCCTGGGGCATGAGCTGGCGGGTACGCTGCGCGTCTGTAGCGAAGACGAATACCAGCTGGTTTAGCCGGCGCGACATCCTGCAATTTCGAGAATCTATGAGCTTGCCCAGCGCGACAGCCAGCCGCGCTCTTGGGCTGAGCTGTTGAAAGCGACCGTCAATTGCTCACCGACTGGCAAAAGAAACGCGACAGTTTTGATCAGAGCGGCGTATCGGCTTTGGCGCGCGAGCTGTGGCGCGCCGACCCGGCGTCCCTGCGTTGGATCGGGCAGGATTACAATATCGTCTTCCGCTTTGAGGCGGACGGCCGCGGATACTATCTGCGCATCTGCCATATATGCTTGCATTCGCTGCCCGAAGCGCGCCAGGTGATGCATTTCTTGCGCCATCTCGCCGCAGAAAGTGTGCCCGTCGGCGAGCCGATACAGTCGGTCAACGGCCGCTATATTGAGCTGCTCGGCGACGGCTACTTCGCCGCGGCGCAGAAGGAAGCGCCCGGTCAAACGATGGAAGCGTTTGCGCTCGATCGATCTGTGTACGAAACCTGGGGCAAGTCGCTGGGCGCCCTGCACGCTGCCTCGCGCCGCTATCGACCCGACCCGGCCATCGACTACGAGTTCCCCAGCGCGCAGCGATTCTGGCGCAATATCGCGCCGACGGTAGCAGGCGCCTCGGCCGAGATTCGGCGCGTCTACGCCGAGTTAAGCGAGTATATGGCCGGCCTGCCACTGCGGGATTACGGCCTCATCCACGGCGACTATCGCCCGGACAACGTCATCTGGGATGGGCAGACCGCGCGCGCCATCGACTTCGACGAGCCGAATTACCACTGGTACATCGCTGACGTCTGCCGCGCGCTGCTGGAACTGTGGGATCAGCCGGCGGACGAGCGGCGCAAGTTCCGCGAAGCTTTCATGCGCGGCTATTTGAGCGAGCACCATATTGACGAGTGGTGGGTGAGCCAGCTGCCCTACTTCGCGCAGCACCGCGCCCTGCTGATGCACGCCTGGGATGTGCAGGAGGGCGGCAGCTGGAGCGAGGTGGTCAAGTGGGTGGTGGAGCGGGTGGAGTGGTAGCGCGCCAGTCGAACTAGAAAGCTGAGCGCTGACCGACTACCCCCGCCCGTACATCCGGCCGCCGAATTCCTGCGCCAGCGCGTCGTCCAGCTCATCGGCGTATTGCGCCAGCCGGCGGATGATGGCGTCGGCCTCGGCCGCGTCCAGGCCCGCCAACAGACGCTCATGGAAGACGTAGACCACATCTTCGTGCACGCCCAGCGCCGCATTCGTCAGCTGCAGGTTCAGTTCGAGCAAGCGCCGGTACAGCGCCAGCAGGTCGCGCTGCGGCAGGTGCATGATGGGCGAAAGCACCTGCAGATAGCCTTGCTCCTTGGGCGTCAGATAGACTTCAATCAGCGCCGAGCCGCGCTGGAATTGCCAGCCGAAGCCGCTCTCGACTTCCATGCGCGCGGCGCTGGCATCCACGCCGATTGCCGCTAGGATGCCCTCGACAGCGCGCAGCGACCCCTCGAATTGGCCGGCGGTCTCTTGCGGCTGCTGCTCGCCGCGCCCGAAGAAACGTCCCACAGCTTAACTCTCCTATCCGCCAGCGACCGCAGGACTCATCTGCGCCTGTCCGCAGCGCAGACAGCGTCCCTGGTACGCGCCAACCTGGGCGCCACAGTGAATGCAGGGCTGCGCAGCGTTTTCGCCGTATAGTTGCCTTAGCGCGTCGTGATCCGGCGCGCTGGATGCGCGGCGTCCGTTCGTCAATAGCGCCGCGCCGCAAGTTTCGCAGCTGCCGCCGCCATAGCGCCCGGCTTGAGTGAGCGAGCCGCAGGCCGGGCAGTAGGCTGCATGTGGTAGCAGCTGACGATCGCGACGGTGCTGCTCCGCCAGCGCCAATATGTGCGAGACTTGGATTGCGAGCGCGGCGCCCGAGCTGTCGCTGTTGCGGGTTAAGAGGCCGATCAGCTGGCCCTGCGCGTCATAAAGCGGATTGCCGCCGGCGTCCGGCATTTGAATCTGGTGGATATTCGTCCGTAGCCAGTGAGTTGGCAAGCCTCGGTCGGCGCGGCACAATTGACCGCGCAGTTCCAGGCCTGTGGCGCTGGATGCCGAAAATGCCTGGTTCTCCGCTATGAGGCCTGGCGGCGCGATGGCTGGTTTGCGCGCGAGACTCAGCGGCGTCGCGATCAGCGCCAGGTCGTGCTGTGGGTAGCGGCGGACGACCGCGCCGGTCATTTCCTGCTCGCCGGAAATATGAACGGCGACGGCAGCGGCGGCTCCAACTGCATAACTGGTCGTCGCCAGCAGCCCCTCGCCGCCGATGAAAACGGCGCTGGCCAGGCCGTTGGCGCCGCCGTCGATCCCGACGACTCGCGGAGCCTGCTGCATTCGCCGGCCGCTCTCTCGCTCCGGGCGCATAATCGGCAGATGGCTGGGCTGGGCCGGCGCGGAGCGCAACTGTTGTAAGCCTTGCCGTATCTGCACATTGTCCGGCTCGTGCTCCAGCGCGCGTTCGAGGCAGCGAAGTTTGAAGTGGCGATCAGCGCGCGTTTCCGCCAGCCAGACGCAGGCCGCGGCGCGCGCTTTGGCGTCCAACGCCGGGCTGTTGGCCAAGCGCGTCAGCTGAGCGGCGGCGGCCTCAGCCTGTCCATTCTGCATCAGCTGAATCGCCCGCCGCAATTCGTCCTGCGCCGTCATACCCTTCCTCGATAGCTTCACCCATCATTCTAGCTTGATTCTGTCCCGCCCATGCGCTTGCGCGGACGCTATGGTAGCGTTGAGGCGACGAGTAGGGGAGACCACAGCATGCGTATCGAAAACAAATTGGCTGAAATGGGCTTGACATTGCCGCCGCCGATCAAAGTACCGTCGGGCGTGAAGCTGCCCTTTTCATTTGTGCGGGTTCACGGCAGCATCGCCTACGTATCGGGCCACGGGCCACAGCAGGCCGATGGCTCAGTCGCTGGCCCGTTTGGCAAAGTCGGCGCGGAAATCAGCGTGGAGCAGGGCTACGACCTGGCCAAAGCGGTGGCGCTGTCGATGCTGGGCAGCCTGCAACGCGAACTCGGCGATCTCGATCGAGTGTCCGCCTGGCTGCGGCTCTTCGGCATGGTCAACTGCGCGCCGGATTTCGCCCAGCAGCCGGCCGTGATCAATGGCTGCTCAGACTTGATTTTGGCGCTGTATGGCGCGGAAGCGGGCGCGCACGCGCGCTCGGCGGTGGGCATGGCCTCGCTGCCTTTCAACATGGCCGTTGAGATCGAAGCGACCGTCGCCATCGACTAACGCTCAGGCGCGCTCCAGCAGCAGGTTCATGGCGCCATCCACACGCGCTCGCCAACCTGGCGGCACATAAGTTGTGCTATCCATTTGGTAGACCAGCGCCTCGCCGGCGAATGTCGCGCCTGCTTTGAGTTTGCTGCGTTCGTACAGACGGGTCTCGCCACCCAAGGACGAACGCTTTTCGCCTATGGCGACGGCTTCATGTTGTTGCGCTTCGACTTTTGCGATTGCGGGCTTTTCAATTCTGCCGATGCCGTTGACACGGCTGTTGATAATTTCGACATTGCGCCAGCGCATGGCGTGCCCGTATGTGCGTTCATGCTCACTGTGAAAGGCCTCGATGACATCGTCGTCCCCGAAGGGAATGTTCAACTCGTAAGCCTGCCCCTCATAGCGCATGTCCAGGCTGCCGACGAAGCGCATGTCTGCGCCGGCGATGCCTTCCTGTTGCAACTCGTGCCGCGCTCTCGCCAGCAGCCGCTCCTGGCTCTTGCGCGCAAGGCCGATGATTTCGGCGTTAGCGCGTCTGATAAGCGATTGGCTGTACTCCACCGCGACATCGGCGAGCAGCAGCCCCATGGCGCAGAGCACGCCCGGCGCCGGCGGCACTAGTATACAAGGTATATCCAGGCGTTCGGCGGCGGCGCAGGCATGCAGGGGGCCGGCGCCGCCAAATGCCACCAGCGTAAAGTCCCGCGGGTCGTGGCCGCGCGCAATCGACACGTGGCGAATCGCGCGGTCAATATTCACGATTGCGACCTCGACCACGCCCATGGCCGCGTCCACCACGCTATAGCCAATTTGCCGCGCCAATTCCGCCAGGGCGCGCTCGCCGGCCGCCAAATCCAGCGCCATATTGCCGCCGAGGAAGCGCTCAGCATCCAGCCGCCCGAGGATGGCATTGGCGTCGCTGAGCGTGACCTGGTCGCCGCCAAGTCCGTAGACGGCCGGTCCCGGATTGGCCCCGGCCGACTCGGGACCGACGCGCAAAGCGCCACCGGCGTCGACCCGCGCGATCGACCCGCCGCCAGCGCCGATGGTCTCGATATCCAGCATACGCAGGCGCAAGGGCAAACCGTCAACCGCGCTCTCCGCCCGCGGCTGCGGTTCGCCGGCCACCAGCGCCACATCGGTCGATGTGCCGCCCATGTCCAGCGTGATAATCCGGTCATAGCCCGCGGCTGCGGCCAGATGGTGGGCGCCCATGACGCCGGCGGCTGGCCCACTGAGCGCGGTGTGGATCGCCTGGCGCCGCACGCGTCCGGCGCGCATGACTCCGCCGTCCGATTTCATAATGCGCAATGATGTGGTCACCGGCAATGCGGCTTCCAGCTCGCCGATATAGCGCGACATGACCGGGCGCACATAGGCTTCCAACGCGATGGTGTTGGCGCGCTCATATTCGCGGAATTCGGGCAGCACGTCCGACGACAGCACGACCTGCCAGGCTTCCTTGACAATGCCGCGCTCCAAAATACGCCGCTTGATCCGCTGCTCATGGTCGGCATTTACATAGCTGAAGAGTAGGCAGACGGCGATCGCATCGACCTGATCAGCCGCGACGCGATCCAGCACCTGGTCCAGCTGTGTCATTGCCAGCGGAAGCAGTACCTCGCCGCGAAAGTCGAGGCGCTCCGCCACTTCGTAACAGCGCTCTCGCGGGATCAAGGGCGCCGGTATGCGCGGGTGAAGGTCGTATAATTCCGGTCGGTCTTGCCGGCCGATGAAAAGCAGATCTCGGAAGCCCGCGCTGGTGAGCAAGGCCGTTCGCGCTCCTTTGCGCTCCAAGATAGCGTTGGTGGCGACTGTCGATCCATGCGCCACATGCTCCAGCATGGCAATGCCGCCGGCTGCGATCGCCTCCAGCCCGGCCAGCATGGAACGTTCCGGGCGCTGCGGGTTGCTCAAGAGCTTGTGTACGGCAAGCTGACCGTCATCGCCATCGTAGCTAACCAGGTCGGTAAAGGTGCCGCCGATATCCACACCTGCGCGCATGCTCACGTCCTGTCTGTAGGTCAATCGTTGCTATAGCGCTCCATCATAGCATTCTCCCTGGCCGGCTGGAACAGGGGCGTCTTATACATTGTTTACACGACTCTTGCGTCGTTCATACGCCGCGCAACGAAATCTCCTACACGCGGCGCGTAATCTGTAATTGATTCGAGTTGAAATCCAAAGGAGACCCGAAAATGATGATTCGTACGCGTAACCCCTACTTTCGTCTGGTGGACGACCTGCTGAGCGATGCTTTCGGCAATGGCGGCCAGTTCGAGGCGCGGGGCTTTGGTCTGGCGCTGGATGTTGAAGAGAACCAGGATGCCTACATCGTCCGCGCTAATTTGCCCGGCGTCCCGCTCGATGACATCAGCGTCAACATACACGAGGATGTGCTGACCATCGGCGGCGAGACGGTCAGTGAAGCGCGCGGCGAGGACAGCCGCATGTTGATCCGCGAGCGCCGCAGCGGCAAGTTCAGCCGCAGCCTGCGTTTCCCGACTGTCGTCAATGGCGAGGCGGTCGAAGCCAACTTTGAGGACGGCGTGCTCAGCATCACGCTGCCCAAGGCGGAACACGTCAAGCCGCGGCAGATTCCCGTCACTGTCAGCGCCAGCGCCAACTAGGCCAATTCGAGCCAAATCACTTTGCGGGCGGCCGATTTGGCCGCCCTTTGCTTTTGGAGCGTCGGTAATGGGCGACTCACAAAGTCGCCCCTACAAGGCTTGTCCGATAATTAGTGGATGAGGGTTGCCATCGCCCCAT
>WTGO01000089.1 GCA_011523515.1 Chloroflexota bacterium | reverse complement strand
GCCACGTCCCCGCCGACCGAGCCATCGCCGACACCGAGCGAAGATAACACGGGCTGGGCCTACGATCTGGGCGCGCTGCTGGCGGAAGCCCGAGCGGATCTCGATGCGCGAGATTACGGCGCGGCGATTGATACGCTTGAAGCGATCATTGGCATAGACGGCGCCTTTAACCGCGAGCAAGTCCGTGGCCTGGCGTTAGAGGCGCTTTCGGCGCAAGCGCTGCTGCTCTATCGCAGCGGCAGGCTGTCGGAAGCCATCGTGCTGACCGACCGCGCCGAAGTCTATGGCGACATCGGCGAGCTGAATTACGAGCGCTATGTCGCCGAACAATACTTGACAGGACAGCGCTACAAAACCACCAACCCGGCTTTGGCCGTCCTGCGCTTCAACGAGATTTATTATCAGCACAACTCGAATTACATGAACGGACAAGTCGTGGGCGAATTGCAGGACGCGCTGCGCTATTACGGCGACGCGCTGGCATTCCAAGGCGACGCCTGCCAGGCCCAGGCCCAATACGCGGCGGCGCTCGAGCTCTACCCCAATTACAGTCCGGTAAGCCGTGGCGAACTGTCGACAAAGCTGCAGCAGGCGGCGCTGGATTGCGGCACGCAGGTACCGTCCGCGGGCCAGAACGGCAACGGTCTAACTAGCGGGACGCCGCAAGCGATCGGCGTACGCGCGACAGCAGACAGTCAATCGGGCTAAATCTGCTTTCGCGCAGTCTCCTAATCCCTTGCTAACGGTTCCGTTCGATTTCGTTAATATTTCAGCTGCAAATTGAGTGCGCGGTGGTACGGTGGCTGTCTTCATCTGCTGTGGACCATGTCCATGGTCATTTCATTGTGACCAATAGCTCATCGAGCCCTGTCAAATCGAGATGCCTTCCGCGTCTCCCCATTTCGCGGAGGGCGTCTCTTTTTCTCCAGCTGTCGGCTTTGGATGCGCAACCGAGCCAAATGCTCAGCCGTCGACGCGCTCCACAATGGTCGCGGTCGCCATACCACCGCCACAGCACATGGTCTGCAAGCCGTAACGCCCGCCGGTCGTTTCCAGCGCGTTGATCAGCGCAGTCATCAGCCGCGCGCCGGAGCCACCCAGCGGATGCCCGAGCGCGATGGCGCCGCCGTGGATATTCACCTTGTCCATATCGCCGCCGGTGTCTCGCTCCCAGATGCGCGGGACGGAGGCGAAGGCTTCGTTCACCTCGAAAACGTCAATCTCGTCCAGCGCCAGGTCGGCGCGCTGCAGCACCCTTTCGGTGGCGGCGATGGGACCGGTCAACATGAGATGCGGGTCGCTGCCGACAGTGACGGCCTCGATAAGTCGCGCGCGCGGCCGCAGCCCCAGCGCCTGGGCGTGGGCGGCAGTCGTGACCAGGACCGCGGCGGCGCCATCGCTGATCTGACTGCTGTTGCCGGCCGTGGTGACTCCACCGGCGCTGAACACGGCGTCCAGCGCCGCCATCTTGTCCAGTGTAGTCGGCGGGCGAATGCCTTGATCGCGCTCAACTGTGAAGAGATTGCCCTCGTCGTCGACGCCTTGAATCGGCGCCATTTCCCGGCGCAGGACACCGGACTCGGTCGCTAGCCAGGCGCGGCGATGACTCTGCAGGCTCAGCTCGTCCATGGCAGCGCGCGTGATGCCCCATGTGGCTGCAATCTTGTCGGAAGCGATGCCCTGCGGGATCATGTTATAGGCTTCCATGATGTTGTCGGTAAATGGCAGCGCGCCGCCATCGCCCAGGCTGGAACCCATCGGCACGCGCGTCATGCTCTCCACACCGCCGGCGATGACCAGGTCCGCCTGCGACGAGGCGACCATGGCCGCGGCCAGGTGAATCGCCTGCTGGCTGCTGCCGCATTGGAAGTCGACGGTGGTCGCCGCTACCTCAATCGGCAACTCAGCATCCAAAACGACATTGCGGGCGATATTCATGGTCTGCTCAGCCACCTGACTAACGCAGCCGAAAATCACATGGTCAACAGCGGGCTTGTCCAGGGCGGCCCGCTCCAGCAAAGCGCTTACCACGTGCGAACCCAGCTTGACCGGATGCTGCTCGCGCAGCCAGCCATTGCGCTTGCCCAACGGCGTGCGGATGGCATCGACGATGACGACATCATTCATGGCTTGTACTCCTCAATTGCCTTCGCTGCAATATACCAGATACGGGCTCGGATTGACTATAAGTCGCCGGTTGGCGGGTGAATCAAAGCGCAAATGAGCCGGGACAAGGCGAAACTGAGATACAGTTTTCGCAAGCGTATGGCGGCAGGAGGTCCGCTAGATAGGCGGCTGCGGCAAGGCAAACGTTTCCAATTCGGATTCGTGGCCCAGTTGGCGCAGGGCCAGCACCGCGGCGTCGCGCGTCTTGTCGCGGCTGCTATCGGCGAAATCCAGCAGGGCGTCTACGGCGCGCGGATCGCCGATCTTGCCCAGGGCTTGAGCGGCATTATACGGCGTGAGGAAACCCGGCGCGTCCAACGCGCGAATCAAGTGGGGAACGGCGCGGTCGTCTTTCAATTTGCCGAGCATCAGCGCGGCGCGGCCACGCACGATCAAGTCTTCCTGGCTGTTGTCCACAATGCTGATCAGCGTGCGAATGGCCTGGTCGCCACCGACCATGCCCAGTTTCATCACCGCTGTCCGGCGCCGATCTTTGTTGACATCCCGCAATTCGGAGAGGATCGTTCGTACTTTGCTGTCATTTTGCGAGTCAGCCATCGGCCTGCGCCTTTCGACTACATATCGACTTAACGAAAACAGCCGGCAAAGCATTTTGACTGCAACAAAGTGCCGATTCGGGTGGATCGAGCGCTATTGCCCGTCAACTACCCTGATTATATTTTACCGCGACTTGCCTCAATTACCCAGCGTCGGCCAGCGAGATTTCCGCGCCACACTCACTACGATTCTCCTACGCCGGAGTATAACGTGTCGGCCTGCGCGCAGGCGGAATAGCTTTGTGCAGCTTGCCCAGAATTAACGGACGTCAATCAGCAACCGACCGTCATGAATCTGGCACACGCGGTCGGCGCCATTGCCGATTTCGGGGCTGTGCGTAGCCATGATCAGAGTTTTGCCAGCGCCGCGTGTCAACCGCAGCAGCAAATGCAAAACCTGGGCGCCGGTGTCCTCATCCAGGTTGCCGGTCGGCTCATCGGCGAAGACGATAGCCGGCTCATGCAGCAAGGCGCGGGCGATGGCGACGCGCTGCTGTTCGCCGCCGCTCAGCTTGTCCGGATATGTATCGGCGCGCGACGCCAAGCCGACCTGCTGCAAAAGCCCGAGCGCGCGCGGCTCAACCGAATGTCGGCGGGCGCCGCCCAGCTCTTTCGGCAGCGTGATATTCTCCAGAACCGTCAGGGTCGGGATGAGATTGAAGAACTGAAAGACGATACCGATGCGCTCGCGGCGAAAGCGTGTTAGTCGAGTATCGCTGAGCCTGGTGATATCGGCGCCGTCTATGACGATGCTGCCGCGATCGGGCTTGTCGATCCCGCTGAGCAGATTCAGCAGGGTGCTTTTGCCGCTGCCGCTAGCGCCCAACAGCGCCAGGAATTCGCCTTGGTGGATATCAAAGCTGACGCCGTCTAGTACGCGCAATAGGCGGTCGCCTTCGCTGAAAGTCTTGTACAGATCGCGAATCTGTACCACCGTGGTTCGCTTCATTGTCAGCACGCTGTTCACGCGGATTCCCAATCTGCCGAGCTTTGCCCACGCTCGCTCCTCATGTTTGAAGCCTATCGGAAAGGCTTGAGGGCGGACAGTGTGTTTTTATCCAATTCTAATGATATGGGTGGCCGTCCCTGATACAGTGTGATTGAGACGGGCGCGCTTTTGGCTTTCGCCTTATCATATGAACATGGTTCAAAAATGATTGCGCCGAAAGGCTACCTGCTTTAGGAGGCATTGCAATGAAACGTATTCACATGCTAATCCTGCTCGTTTTTTCAGCGTTGCTGTTGCTACCGACCGCGCAGGGGCAGGACGAGGGCAGCCTAATTGCGCCGATAGACCCGGACAGCGTGAATCCGGAAGCCAATATAACCTTTCCGCCGCCGGTCTATGTCGTGCGGGACAGCGTGGATATCCGCGGCACGGTTTCCATGGCAGAGCTGCGCAATTTCTTTATTGAGTTTCGTCCGCTGGCGCTGGACATGATGGACATGGACGAGGCCGATGACGAGTCGCGGAATCAATGGTTCCCGGCGACATTGCCGCGAATCACGGCTGTGACCGACGATATTCTGGGCACCTGGAATACAGTCACGCTGGGCGACGGCTTGTACGAATTGCGCCTGCGCATCAACACCGGCGCCGCGGAACCGGAGTATTTCCGCGTCAGCCCGATTCGCGTCGAGAACGACCCGCCGTCCTTCGTCGCTGTAGAGCAAACCGTGGTGGTCGTCGAATCCGTGGCTGAAGAGCAAACCGAAGCGGAAGAAGTAGCGGAGGAACCGGCGCCTGAGCCCGAACCGACGGAAGTGCCGGACGATGCACCGCGCGTGGTCGCCCTGGTCAACGCCAACGTCCGGGCGGGCGATTCGATTCTGTACACCATCGTCGGTGGTTTGCACGAAGGCGATTCGGCCAAGATAAAGGGCCTTAGCAGCTACAACACCGGCTGGTTCTACATTGAGCTGGATAACGGCCGCAGCGGCTTCATCCATCCCAACATCGTGCGTGCGGAAGGCGATCTCAGCAATCTCGCGCGTATCAACCCGCCGCCACTGCCGCCCACGCCGATTCCGGCGCCGACCGCCGTGCCCGCGCCAAGCACCGGCGCGAATCTCCAAATGAGAGATGTCATCATCGATCCGCATCCGGCGGCATGTAAAGTCGGATACAGCATCACGGTGACCGTATTCAACAGCGGCAATGGCGCCTCAACCGGCGGCGGCATGATCCGGGTGACGGATTTGGTGCAAGGCGAGCCGCAGCGCGAACGCACCGAAATCGCCTTTGGTCCGCTGGCGGCCGGCGCGTCCCAGCGAGTTGAAGGCTACCTGACGCCTACGGTGCATATTGACAGGACGCATAACATCAACCTGGAACTCGATTACGGCAATCGGATCGCTGAGACCAACGAGAACGACAATCTGCACGCGGTACCGGCCTACATCTTGGGGCGGGGCAGCTGCTAGCCTGTAAGTTAACCTGCGGGGCGAGGGTCGTCAGCCTCGCTCCGCAGTTTCCCTCCGCAGCACTGTATAACGATTCAAGCCGCCGTCCGCGCGGTAGTCGTCTATGACTTTCAGGCCGGCGGCGTCGACCAATTCCGCGTGTTCCTCATCGTCGATGTAATGACAGTAGCGCAGGGCGCGCTCGCCCCGCCGCCAATCCAGCAAGTAATCGTGGCGCTCAACGGCGAAATCGTCCGGCCAGGGCAGGATGCGCCGGCGGAAGCGCTCCTGCTCATAGAAGCGCCAGGCCGCCAGCGCCAGCCAGCCGCCGGGCTCCACGCAGGCGGCCGCCCCGCGCAGCAGTTCGCGCCGCCGCTCTGCGCCGGGCACATGATGCAGCAGGCCGAAGAGCGCCACTAACTGCGCCCTCCGCGCGGGCAGCGCCCCCAGGACGACATCCTGCTCGATCAATTTCAGCTTGACCTGCGGGGCTTGGCGGCGCGCGTAAGTCAGCAACTCCGGGTTGTTGTCCATACCGATATAGGTGAAGCCTGCCGCTTGCCGCGCGGCCAGAAAGCGCGCCAGCCGCCCGTTGCCGCAGCCGATATCCAGTGCAGAAGCGAGCGGCGTGTCGACCGCGCCCAGCATCCGCTCCCAGCCATCCCAAGCGCGTTGGCGCGTCGCGTCGAAGTCCGCCGCGGTCACCCGGTAGAAGTCGCGATTGATTTGGTTCAGCCGCCGCTGCGTTTCCGCGTCCATGCGCGTTGTCCCGTTCACGATCACTCTGCGGCGCGAACCTGCAAGGTAAGAACCGACTAGCGATTGCCGTCTGACCTGGTGCGATTCTATAGCACCCCGTCCGCGCCTTCCGCATTGCAGCGAATGATGGCGACCGCGGCGGATTCATTTATTTCCAATTCGCGCTCGTAATATGTTATAGTGTGGCTGAGCCTTGACGATATTGCCAGGAAGATATCGCGTCTAAGGAAAGCGACCTGCGATATATAGCGTATTCGCTGATCATAGATAAGTGCGGCGATGCTGCCACCCACGCAAAATACCTTGCAGCACGAGGCGCTTTGCTCCCCGCCCTGACTCGTCGAGGAGGGGCCGGGGGCGGGGTGAGCTTCCCGCCGCGGGGACGAATTCGGGTACGCGATTGTGAAAAGAGTCGACGATGGCAGATGATCAGAGTTTTCGCAGAAGTTACGCCGAGGGCCGGAGCAAGTTCCAGTCCATCCAAAACAAGGTGTTTTGGAAGGAGCTCTTGAGCCATCTGCGAGGCCGGCATGACGAGCTGATGAGTTTCGACGAGATTCGCAGCCGGCTGCACCTGCACGAAGAACACTATGAAGGCGTGCACGATGTCCCGCTTGATCATATCGTGGGCAGCGTGGGCCGTTACAAAGACTTCACCACAACATTCTTGCCCAAACGCGGCAATATGCGCGAGCGCTGGAGCCGCGTCTATGCGCTGGCCAACAGCATGGAAGGTCCGCCGCCTATCGAATTGTACAAGGTGGGCGATGCCTACTTCGTGCGCGATGGCAATCACCGTGTCTCGGTCGCGCGCGAGCTGGGCGCCAAGAGCATTCAGGCGCATGTGGTCGAGCTGCCAACGACCGTGCCCCTGCGCCCGGGAATGAGCGTACAAGAGCTGGAATCAGCGGAAGCCTACGCCAATTTCCTGGACGAGACCGGCTTGTCGCGCGCGGTGCCCGACCATGAGTCGATCGAGCTGTCTGTGCCGTCGCGCTATCATGAGCTGATGGGACATATCTTCCTGCATCAGCGCGTGATGGAACGGCTGGAAGGCCATGCGCTAACGACCGAGAAAGCCACAGCCGACTGGTATCACACCATTTACCAGCCGGCCATTGAACTCATCCGCAAATATGATGTGCTCGGCTTGGCCAAGGGCCGCAAGACACCGCGCACCGAAGGCGATCTCTTCCTCTGGCTGATGCTGAATCTGCTTGATCTGCGGCATCAGTACGGCGATGAAGCGCCGGTCAAGTCCTTCAGCGGCGCCATCAAGTCCTACCTGGAAGATGAACACGCGCAGGTGCCGGAAGCGCTGGAGAGCGAGAGCGACCAGACCGTGCTGCTGACGCGGACGCAAGCGATGAAGCTCGTACGCAAACAGCGCGAACAGCGGCAGGACGAAGAAGACCCCTCGGAGACCGACTCGCTGATTTCCTAAGTGCCGGGCCTGGCAGGCTTGACCGGGATTAATCGAACTGAGCGCAATTTGAGCCCAATTCCTTCCTTTTTTGGGCCATCCAACGAGGCGAATCTCGCTCTCATGCTGCGTATTCGCTCAGCCTAAGCTCCCCTTCCCTGATTTATCGGGGAAGGGGCCGGGGGATGGGGTAAGAATCGGCGCAAATTTCGCAATACCAATCAAGCTTAGCGGCGCGGCGCCTCCAGAGCTGTCAACTTCATAAAGGCGCGCTCGCGCTGGCTCAAATCAGCCAGGAATGCGTCGTCAGCATCGCGCAAGCCCAGCGCCCCGTAGGCTTCCTTGATATAGTCGCGCACGGTACTCTCGGCCAGACTCATTTCATCGGCGATCAGCGCCGCCGGCATGCCTTCAATGGCATAAAGCTCGATGGCCCGGCGCCGCTGTTTGTTCAGGCCAATGTATTGCATCGGCTTCGGCAGCGCGACCGCCAGCGGCGCCGAGGCGCGCGGATGATTGAGCATTCGCCGAGCGCGATCCATCTTGGGGCTGTAGAGCAGCTCGCCCGGCGTAAGCTGGCTGGCCAGACAAACGGCTGAGGCGATATGATAGCGAACATCGTCCTTGTGCAGAAAGGCGCGCGCGCCCCCCTCTGCGGCAGCGTAGAACAGGTCGAGATCGTCAATATGCGACAGGCATACGAGAGTCGCGGCCGAGACGGTATCGACCAGACTTTGGATCGAATGGCGGACATCCCCGCGCTCACCGAGATTGTTGACATCCAGAATAATGACATCGGGATAGGCCGCGGCAGTGATGCCATCAAGCGCGCGCCAGAAGTCACGCAGGCTGGAATAGTCGGTTAAAGCGCGAGTGCGGCGGTCCCAGGCGAGATAGGCATGGATGGCTTTCTCGGTGTAATAGTCGCTGTCGATGAGGGCTACCTTGAGGTCAATGTCGCCGATTCCGGACATGGTCTCTCCCTGTTCGCCGCCAAAGCCAGCCGACGTGAGCCTCGTTACGAAGGCGTTTGTCAAGTTACGGCGCCTTCAACGACCTTGCTTCGAATGTAGGCGACCACTTCCGCCGCCAAATCATATTCGCCGCCGGGGATGATATAGGCGCCTTGAATCAAACCGGACATCTGATCCACCAGTTCATGCGCGATCAACATGCCGGCTTGCGGCGCGTGCGTCGCTGTCGCAATGCGCTGGATTATCGACTCGGGGATGTTGATGCCGGGCACCTCGTTGTTCAGGAAACGCGCCTGTCGGTGGCTGTGCAGCGGCATCACCGCCATCAGCACCGGCAATTCAAGGGCGGCGCCGGTCAACTCCTCGTAGCGTTGATGGAAGCGCACGATGCGCTCGGGTTCGAATATGGCCTGACCCAGCGCAAAATCAGCGCCGGCGCTTATCTTCTTCTGCAAGATGCGGATTTCGCGATCGACATCTTCGGCGCCCATGTTGAGGGCGCAGCCGACCGTGAAGCTGCTGGGCATGCCGATGCTATGCCCGGCCATGTCCACGCCTTGATTCATGCCCTGCTTGATCACGCCGATCAAGCGCGAGGGCGCCACATCATTGACATCGCTGGCATCGGGAAAATCGCCGATGCGCGTCGGATCGCCCATAACGACAAACAAATTGCGCAGGCCCAGCGCGTGGGAAGCCAGCAGATCGCCCTGAACGCGCAGCATATTGCGGCCCCGCGTCGGAAAGTGCAAGACCGTTTCTATGCCGAGCTGAGACTGCAGCAAATGGGCGACGGCCCAGGCGCTCATCTTCATGCGCGCCGCCGGTGTGTCGGCCACGTTTATCAGGTCGGCGCCGGCCGCGCGCAGGCGGCGCGCCGCTTGCAGCAGCGTGTCGGTGCGGTAGCTGCGCAGCGGCGCCATTTCGACCGTGACGGTGAATTCGCCCGCCTCAAGTCGCTGCGACAACTCGGTTGGCGCATCCTCGATATGTGTATCCTGTTCAACATCGAAATGGCCGATGTGCAGGTCGACGAAGTCGGCCGAGGGCTGATCAAGCGCGGCGCGCATGGCGGCGATATGCTCGGGGGTCGTGCCGCAGCAGCCGCCGATCAGCGTGGCGCCGATATTGACCAAGGTCGTGGCGCAATCGGCGAAGTATTCAGCCGTCGCCGGATAGAGGATGCGGCCGCCGATCGCCTCTGGGAAGCCGGCGTTGGGCATGGCGGAGAATACGGCGTCGGGCACGGCGTAAGACATCTGCCGCAGCACCTCCGCAATGCCGGCCGGGCCGCTGCCGCAATTTACGCCGATGACGTCGGCGCCTGATCTGTGCAGGTCGTTGGCCACCCGCGCCGGTGGATAGCCGCTGTAGCTCAGATTCTCGTGATAAAAGGTGGCTTGGGCGATAATGGGCAGGTCGGGATCCAGATCGCGAAGGACGCCTATCGCCAACAGCAATTCCCGGTGTTCGCTATAGGTCTCGAATTGCACGACTTCGACGCCGGAATTGACCAGCGCGAACAGCTGCTCGGCATAGGCCGCTGCCGCTTCCGATTGCGACAGGCGGCCGTAAGGATAGATGCCCACGCCCAAGGGACCCACCGAGCCGGCGATATATACGTCTTCGTTTCCGCTCTCGGCGATAGCGAGCCTGGCCAGCTCCACGCCGCGGCGATTGTATAGCTCGACGTTGCCGTCGCGTCCGGCGCTGGCCAGCTTGTAGCTGTTGGCGCCAAAAGTATTAGTCTCGATTAGGTCGGCGCCCGCCTCAATATAGGCCTTGTGTATGGCGAGCACCACATTGGGATCATCGACATTCATGGCGTCAAAGCAAGCGTCAGCGCGCGCGTGAGATTGCACATGCAGCATGGTGCCCATGGCGCCGTCCGCCAAAATGGGCGCGCCCGTCCTTAGTCGCCTGCGAAATGGCAATTTTGTCATCTGCGCCTCGTGTTCCAGTATTCTAGGCCATGGCTAAAGCGGCGTCGGCAACCGCTACCAAGATGATCAGATCTGCGTATGGTTATAGTGTAGGCGATGCGCCTGGCTGGAATTTTAGCAGATATGAGAGCCGGCTTCTATGCGAACGGCGAGCAGCACTGCGAAGCGTGAAAGCGAAACGGCCGGAATCGCGCTTCGCACGAGAAATCTCACCGCCGAGACACGGAAGTAATTCCAACAATGGAATGAAGATGACCGCCCTTTCAACGCAATCTCCAAAATCATCGAATAACTGTAGGGGCGAGCCGGTGGCTCGCCCAATTTCCAATTTCATTCCCGTCGAAAGCCGTAGGGGCGAGCCTTGGCTCGCTCGCCCGAACACACTGTATGGTTTTATTTTCTGTGCGAGCCAAGTTGTGACTTGCGAGTGGCTGTGGTTAAATTTCGCTTAGAAACGCTCGTTAAAGTCGAAGTCCATTTTGAGGCGATCGCCGGCAACTGTCCTGGGGGTTTCAGGCCTTGAACAGGCTGCGCAAAGCGTCTTATGCAATCAAAAGGAGCCAACTGCCGGCATGGCTCAGGCGCGGCTGGCGCGCTTTGACACGCTCCGCCCTTGAGTTCGCCCGGGCCATTCTGCGTTGTCTGCGCTTCAGCCTGGCGCAGATGCGCGGCGGCCGCGGACTCATCAAGCGCAACGGCGTCTATTATGTGCCGCTGTGGCTGCCGATTGCGCTGGCCCTGCTGCTGGCGTCCAGTCTCTTCTGGGGCGACATAGCCGGCCTGGTCCATCGCGGCGCCAAGTCAGCCATACATCTGATCGGCGCAACCAGTGACGTCGAACTGGCTGAGTTTTTTGCGCCCACTGTGCGGCATTGGTCGGGCAAAATCAGCCATTGGTCGGCGCAGCACCGGGTCTCCCCGCACCTGCTGGCGACTGTGATGCAAATCGAATCCTGCGGTCACCCGACGGTCATCAGCGGCGCCGGAGCGCGGGGTTTGTTCCAGGTCATGCCCTACCACTTTGCCGAGGGCGAGAACATGCTCGAGCCAGACACCAACGCGCGGCGCGGCAGCGCCTTTCTCAAGCAATGCCATCAGGCGTCCGACGGCGTCATTGGCTTGACGCTCGCCTGTTACAACGGCGGCGCCTCGGTGATTAGCAAGCCGCGCGAGAGTTGGTCGCACGAGACGCAGAAGTACTATCGCTGGGGGGTTGGCATATACAGCGACGCTGTGGCCGGCGGTACGACCAGCACCACACTCGACCAGTGGCTGGCTGCCGGCGGGCGCCACCTGTGCGCGCGCGCGGAGCGAGAGTTAGGTTTCTAATACCAAGCGCTTGTGGCTGCCGCGCTCAGTGAAAACTGCGCATCACCGACAGCACTTTGCCCTTGATCTCACAATTGGCGGGATGCACATAGATGGGCTCGTAATCTCGATTGGCAGGTTGAAGCCGCACGCCGTCGTCTTCGCGATAAAAGTGCTTGAGCGTGGTTTCGTTGTCTTCAGGCAGCCAGGCCGCCACCATCTCGCCATTCTCGGCGGTATTTTGCCGGCGCAAGATGACAATATCGCCGTCCTTGATCATGGCGTCGATCATGGAATCGCCACGCACCGTCAACGCGAAAGTCTCACTGGCGTCATAACTGCCCAACAAACTGGGCGGCACGGTGATGTAATCGTCTTCTTCAATATGGTGGCCGATATCATCGGGCAGCGAAATCGGCTCGCCGGCCGCAATCCGCCCGACAAGCGCGACGCGATGTGGCCCGACTGCGCCGATGACACGGCGAGCGCTCGTCACACCCGGGATCGCGCCGACGATGCGCAGCCCGCGGGAGACCTTGCCGGAGCGCTCAATATAGCCGGCGTCAACCAACTTGTTCAGATTGTAATTGACGACGGAGGTCGAGCCAATATCGCACTCTTCGCCAATCTCGCGAATACTGGGCGGAAACCCCTGCTTCTGAGTATAGGCGTGCATGAAGCGCATCATGTGCTGCTGACGCATGGAAAGTTTGCTAAACGCTTTCATCAGCTTGTCCTTATTTCTAACCCGGGCCTGCGCGACAACGGCATGGTTCGGCGCATTTACCAGCATTATACACGAACATTTGTTTCTGCGTCAAATGTTCTAGCCATTAATTTGTCGCGGGGTGGGCAGTTTCCAACGAGCCGAGCAAAAGATCGAGCGGATCGTCGCGCTCCAATACGATGGCGCCGCCTGTGATCAGCGACTGATTGCCACTCGCCGGCAGATCAAACGTATAGACCGGGCGACCCTGTTCGCGGGCGAAGCGCGCGCTGTACATCGCCCCGCCCTGCGCATCTGATTCGACCACGATTACCGCCCGGCTCAAGCCGCTGATGATGCGATTGCGCGAAACCAGGCGCTGCGCATTGGCGCCGTCGTGAGGATGCAGCTCGCTCACCAGCGCGCCCGATTCGCGGATGCGGTCAGCCAATTCTCGATTGGCGGACGGATAGACTTTGAGCACGCCGCTGCCGAGCACGGCGATCGTTACGCCCTCAGCCGAGAGGGCGCCTGTGTGAGCGGCGGCGTCGATGCCGAGCGCCAGGCCGCTGACTACGGTGTAATCCGCGCGCGCCAGCTGCATCGCCAGTTGCAGCGTGATAAAGCGCGCATCCGGCGACGGCGAGCGCGTGCCGACGATGGCGACGGTCTTGGCCCAGGTATCCGGCCGAGCGCAGCCGCGCCAGAACAAGGTAGGCGGCCCGTCTTCCAGATCGCGCAGGTACGCCGGATAATCTTGCTGCTCTATGGTCTCGATGGCGACGCCGCGCTGCCGCCAGGATGCGATCTGGTCGGCAACTCGCCGCGGATCCATGCGGCCGATTTCGGCAGCCGTTTTCTGGCCGATGCCGCGGACGCGTTGCAACTCGGGCGGCGACGCGGCGAATACCGCAGCCAGGTCATTGTCAAAATGCTGTCGCAAGTTTTCGAGGGTTTTCGCGCCGATGTTGGGTGAAGTACTCAGCGCGATGTGAAAGACTTCCGCGCCGAGTTCAGTCCTCTTCATAGTATTCGACGATGGAGAGCTGCATGGCGTGCATGAAGGTATTGACCTGGCGCAGCAACGTAGACCATTCAGTAGAACTGCTGGGCTGCCGCAATTCGGACCAGGTCAAAATCGAATTGAGTACAAAATCGCTAAAAAAGTAGAAACCGCGGGTGGCTTGCGGCAGGGTTAAGCCGTCGGCGATCAAGCGCGCGGCGTAATCTTTTCCCAGAGCGATGGCGCTGGACAAACCTTCATCCGGCGCGCCGGCGGCGACAAATTCGCGCATCGCCTCCAATACACTGCGACCCTGTTCGCGCAGGTATTGTTTGCTTTCATCGCTCATGGCGGCATACCAGGGCGCAGATTCAAGACGTTCGCTGCCCACTTGCATCCGCGTTTGGCCCAAGGCGCTTTGCATAATCACTTGCAGCTCGATCGGTTCCAGGTCAGCGCCGGCGTGCGCCAAATTGCTAAGGTCGTGGACATTGAAGCGGCGATGCTTGCCGGCGGTTCGGCGGAATGGCAGCTTGCCGCTATCAGCCCAGTTGCGCACGGTCGCCGGATGTACGCCCAGGATATCAGCAGCGCGGCGCAGGCTGACCCATTCACTGCCTTCGTTGCGGTTAGCCATACTGTTGCGCGATTAATCTAATTTGCATTCGACGACCAGTATAACGCAAGGCGCACAACTAAACAACGCAAGCGGCTGCCTATGGCCGCCGCCCCACTGCGTCTGAACCATCCAGCGGCGAGCGGCGCCAGTCGGGCGGATGATGCCGCAAACGCCAGCCCCAACCGGCCGGGTAGCCCAGCATTTTAGCCAGATCGCCGACGAACCGCAGCCAGGGAATCGCAACAAGACAATACAGCCAGATGGCGGGCGAGGACACGCGCGATCGGCTCATCAGTGTGGGCAGGCGGCGATAGGGCTGGAACAAATAGGCAGCGGCCCCGATAAAATAGAGGCTCCACAGCGCCGGCTCAATCAGCAGTCCGGCCAGGAAGATCGCCGGCGCCAAGAGCAGATACGTTGCATAGCGCGCCAGATGCCGCCTGGCCCAAAGATGCGCTTTGCCATCGCCGCGCGCGTAAAAGTAGTACTGGCGGAAATATGCGCGCAGCGTGGAGCGCGGCCGAAAATGCGCCAGCGCCCGCGGCTCGAAGGCGAAGGAAGCGGCAGCGCGGCGCAGGCGCAAGTCAAATACCAGATCTTCGCAATAATCCAGCCATTCCGGATACAAACCGGCGCGCAGCGCGGACGCCTTGCGAAAGGCGATGCTGCGGCTGCTGGGCAAAAACGCATCGCGGTCGATTTCATGCGCCAGCGGCAGTGTGGTCGCGCCCAAAGCGATTTCAAATGCTGTCCGCGCGTCGGCCGCAAAGAAGCCCCCGACCGCGTTCAACGCCGGATTCTGGAGCAAGGGATCGCTGATTCGCTCCAGCCAGTTCTCATCCAGGCGCACGCCGGCATCCGTTACTGCGATGATATCGCCCTGCGCCGCCTTTATGGCGCGGTTGCGCCCCTGGCTGATGTTGCAACCGGCTTCAATGAGCAGGCGCAAGGGCAACTGCTCCTCATAGCTGCGGATAATGGCGACGGTATCATCGCGGCTGCCGCCGTCGACGATGACCACTTCGTCCGGCTGCCGCGTCTGCCGTTGAATGGACCGCAGCAGGCCGCGTATGCTTTCGCCTTCGTTCAAGACTGTCGCGATCAAACTAATCATGGCGCTCTGTCGGCGAGCTATTGCTGAACGGCTTCAATTTTGTCATGCGAAATGTGTTTGGACTTGTTAGGTCAGCGTGGGCAAGCCACCGGCTCGTCTCTACAGGTTTTCGGGTTATTTGAAGGTTTTATCGTAATAGCCGTCATTTTCGTTGCGTTCTCGGAGTTCCTGCCGTCCGATGCTAACGGCAAATTCCGCCGCGAAAAAGGGACGGCTATCCAGATCGCCATCATCACGCCAGATCGGGCATGTTGCGCGCTTCCAGCATGGTCTGGCGGAAGGCGTGGACCTGGCGATCGCCGCGCTCGGTCAGCTCAGCGATGCCGGCGACCACACGCACATACCCCAGCGCCCGCAGCCGCGCCATCACCCGCCTCATTCTGGCGGGCCGCCAGCGAAAATGTTTGTGCAGCGTATCCAGTCGACATTCAGTCTTGTGCAGCGCCGTATGCTGATGGTTGTGAATATGCGCCAGCACGACCTGATCGGCAAAGCGGCGCCGCCGATTGGCAAGCCTGATCTGGGTCGAAAGCAAGCCGTAGCGCGGCGATAAGACCCAGGCCAGTACAAAAAGAATGAAAATCATCAGAACCATAGACGCGCTGATGGAAGAATCCCATTGCTCGATCAATTCCAGACCGAACAGGCGATTGAGGGCGGCAATGCCAGCGCTGACCGGGATGACGCCGAACAACTGACCTCGCGCCAGGTCATAGCCGAAGAAAGTTCCGGCCGCGCCGATCAACGGGCTGATCAGCAGCATCAACGACAGCCGGTCGGTCAGCAAGTAGGCGGCCGCCGGCGGCACGATAAAGAAGGCGATCACCAGAATCGATCCGACCGCGTCAAAGGCGCCTACCGCCACCAGGCTGACGAGAACCATCAGGGTATAGTTTAGCCAGCCCGGGCGGAATCCCAACGCCTGCGCCAGACCCGCGTCAAAAGTAGTCAACTTGAGCTCTTTGAAAAATATCAACACAAATGTCGTGGTCAGCACAGTCATCACCAGCATGACCGTAATCGACTTGGGGAAGAAGACCAGCAGCGGCTCGCGCTCCAGCAGACCCGCGCTGAAAGCTTGCGCCGGCGTATAGTAGCCGCAGTTGCTGCAGGTCAGCCTGAATTCGGCGCCTTCATCGCGCGGGCTGATGCCCAGCTCGCGGCAATTGACGCATTGGCGCGTTTGCTTGGCGGCGGGGTGATCAGGCGTGATTGTGACCGAGTCGCAGTTGTCGAAACAATGGCTGTTGGTATTGGCCCAAGCCAGGCCGATTTCACCGACGAGCACCGCGTCCTCGTCCAGGTGGACATCGTCGACGAAGCGCGACACCAGGATCACGGCGATGGCGAAGAGCAGCGGAAAGGCCAAGCCCAGAGCGGCATCTTGCTTGACCAACCCCGACCGGTAGAGCATCTCCGTCAGCACGACCGTCGCCACACCCGCCAGCGAAGCGCCCAAAATCAGCCAAGGCGACGAGGTATCGCCTTCCAGGCCGAAGGTCTCCGTCATGAGCAGAAAGGCGACCACGATACCCAGCAGCACCGTATGGCTGATGGCATCGCTCGTCAGCGACATACCGCGCAGCAGCAGGTAGACGCCCAGCATACCGCCGCAGACGGCAATCAAGCCGCCGACCAGCGCAGCGGTATTCTGTGGCGAGCGCAGGAAGGCGTTCAGCTCCTCACGCGTCAGGAAACTGAGCAGAAACTCAATCAGCCCGCGCTCCAACAGGATCATGCGCCGCCTTCCGCTTCTCGCAGTTTTCGCTCCAGCCGCGCAATGGCCGCGGCCGGCAAGAGGGAGGCGACAGGCGCCTGCCGATCTTCCTGCAAGACAGGCAGATCCAAGGCGTGCGCGTGCAAACGGTACATATCCCAGAGCTGGTCGTTATGGTCGATCCGCCGCGCCCGCTTGATGCCGGATTCTGTCAGCCGCCAGCCCTTCTTTGAGAGCGCCACATGCCCCTGCGCGCGCAGCTGGCGCAAACCCAGTTCGGCGCTGCGATCAGCTACACCACGAATGAAATCATCGGGCACAAGCGAATCGGCGTCGCCATGACGCAGCGCGTAGCGGTAGAGATCGCGCAGCGTATTCTGCGCGGCGAATCGGCGGCGGTTGGCCCGCTGGCTCAGGCGACTCCAAACCAGGCCACGTCCGGGCGCCAGCGTGATCGACAGCAGAACCAGGGCGAAAGCCACCACGATAATCATGGGGCCGGTGGGGATATCGTTGTCCAGAGCGCTGATGACGGCGCCGACCCCGCCGGCGAAGGCGCCGAAGATTGCAGCCAGGATGACCATCTGATCCAGCGATTGCGTCCATTGCCGCGCGGCGATGCCGGGCGCGATCAGCATGCCCACCATCAGAATCACGCCGGCCAGTTGCAGCCCCAGCACAATCGTCACCACAATCAGCGTCGACAATACCGTGTTGATCATCCCCGTACGGAAGCCGTTGGCGCCGGCGAATTCGGCGTCAAAGGTGACGAGTTTGAACTCCTTCCAGAATAGCGCGACCGCCAGCAAGACCGCCAAACCGACGCCGCTGACCAGCCTGACATCACGTTCAATGATGGCGGCTGCCTGGCCGAAGATGAAGTGATCCAAACCGGCCTGGCTGGCATCGGGGAGGGACTGTATATACGCCAGCAAGGCGATGCCGGCGGCAAACCAGGAGGCTAGCGCGATGCCCAGCGCCGCGTCCTGCTTGATGCGCGTCGTCTGCAGGATGGCCGCGACCATGCGCAAGCCGAGCCAGCTGGCGATGCCGGCGCCGATGAGCAGCCAGCTCAACTCGCGGCCAGCCAGCAGAAAGGCGACGGCTACACCCGGCAGCGCCGCATGCGAAAGCGCGTCGCCCACCAGACTCTCACCCCGCAATACCGCGAAACAGCCCAAGACGCCGCTGATCACTCCGAGTATGGAACCGCCCAGGGCGACCACGCGCACGGTATAGGTCAGGCGCAAGCCCAAGACTTGCTGGCTTATGGGAATTATGAGCAATCCCGCGACTACAATGGCGCCGATCATAAGCCAGACGCGTCGATCAACGGCGGTAACCGCCTGTGCCCGCGCCATCAGACATCTCCGTTGGCGGCATGCAAGAACGACACGCGGCCGCCGTAGGTCCGGCGCAGGTTATCGGGCGTGAAGGCCTCGGCCGTAGGTCCCGATGCGATCACTTCCACATTGAGCAGCGTCACCCAATTGAAATACTGCTCCACCGTCTGCAAGTCATGATGCACAACCAGCACAGTCTTGCCGCGTCTGTTGAGCGCTTGCAGGATGCCGACGATGGCGTTTTCGGTGACGGCGTCCACGGCTGCGAAGGGCTCGTCCATGAAATAGATCTGCGCGTCTTGCACCAGGGCGCGCGCCAAAAACGTACGCTGCTGCTGGCCGCCGGAGAGCTGGCTGATCTGGCGATCGCCCAAGTCGGCCAGGCCCACCTGCTCCAAGGCGTACTGCGCCGATTCGCGCTCTCGCTTGCCGGGCCGGCGAAACCAGCCCAGCTTGCCGTAAAGCCCCATCATGACGACATCCAGAACGGAGGTGGGGAAGTCCCAGTCGACGCTGCCTCGCTGCGGCACATAGCCGACAAGCGAGCGCGCGCGTTCGTAGGGTTTGCCGTAGAAGGACACCGTGCCCGCCGCGCGCGGGATCAAGTTGAGCACAGCCTTGATCAAGGTGCTCTTGCCGGCGCCATTGGGGCCGACGACTCCCATCAGGACGCCTTCAGGCACATTTAGGTCAATATCCCAAATCGCGGGCTTCTCGTCATAAGCGACCGTCAAATCGTCGACGGCGAGCGCCAGGCTAGCGCCCCCTGCCGCGTGTAAATCTTGAAACCGCTCAGGCATCGCAATCAACATTCCATAGCGCGTCCGGCGGCTTGGGCTCCAGACCGTCGGGCCAATCAAGAATATCGACCGCTACGCCCATGCATTGGTACGACTGCATGATGGTCAGCGCGTTTTGCGCCAGCATGCCGATGTAGGTGCCGCCGAAACTGTCGGGCTCGCCCATGGCATCGCCGAAGAGTTCGCGCACGCCGATGCGCGCAGACCGGTCCTGCGCGCGTAAGGCTTCCATGACTGCTTCAATGGTATCGGGCGGGACGCTGCTTTCGACGAAGAGCACCGGAATATCATTGGCGATGACGAAGTCCACGGTCGTCTGAATATCGCCGACCCCTGCTTCGTCTTCGGTGCTCAGCCCTTGAATCGCCTGCATGCGCCAGCCGAATGCGGCGCCGAAATACTGGAAAGCGTCGTGGCTGGTCACCAGGTAGCGCTGGCCCTCGTCAATAGAGCGCAAGCCCGCATCCGTCCAGGTGTAGAGCAGGTCCAGCTGTTCAATGTACGCGGCAGCGTTTTCCTGGTAGGCATCGGCGTTTGACGGGTCAAATTCGGCCAGGCGGTCGGCGAGGTCTTGCACGCTCAGCTGCCAGTTGCGCGGATCAAACCAAAAATGCGGATCGTCCACGTCCAGAAACTTATCCGAGAGTTCAAAGCCGCCGATGATGAAGCCCGCGTCTTGCACCGGCGCGCCAAGGGCATAGATGGCGATGCCTTGCTCCGCCAGCGCCTTAAAGACGGCGTCGAATTGCCCTTCCAGGCGCAGGCCGCTGTAGACGACCATCCGCGCCTGATTCATGGCGACAATGTCGGATTCCGTCGGCTGATAAAGGTGTGGATCGACGCCCGGGCCCATCAGCGCCCTAAGCTGGATGCCCTCGGTATCAGCAGTCAGGATGCCCATCAAGTCCGCCGCTTGCGTGGTGGTAGCGACAATCGGAAGCGCGTCTTCGGCGCTCACACGCATGATAAGCGGCAGGCATGCCAATAGCAGCAGAACTGTAAGGAACTGGCGAATTCTCAAAACGGGTATCTCCTGAGAGAATATTTCAGCGAAACTAAGTATATTTTTAGACTAACTTAAAACTCTTGTCAAGTGCTTGACAAGAATTGGTCAGGATCCCGCTGCGAAAGATGAATCAGAAGAGCCGCCAGCGCTTCTTGGCCGGCGGTCTCAGCCCGTGCGTCAAGGTTGTCAGCCCGCCCGCAGCCGCGGAGAATAGCGGACGCTGCTCGGCGAAGAGTTCGTCGGCGCCACGCAATGGGCTGCGCCTGTTCACCATTTCGAAATAGGCGCCTTCGCGGCGCATGATCGCCAGGGTTTGCTCGCGCGTTAGACCCGCTTCCCAACGCCAGCTTTCGGGGAAGAAATAGTAATAGAAGGTGTAGGTGGCGGCGGTATTGGCGCTGACCGCGCGATTGTTGTATGACCACAGATCTTCGCCCGCCTGCCGCGCCATTTCGCTCATCAGCGCGAGCGCGCCCGTCGCGGCGAATTGCGCTTGATAGGTCTTCCGGGCGCCGTCGACATCAACCATGCCTTTGAAGAAACCCTCGGGATGTATATGCTGGTCCACGACGCGGCGATAGAACGAGACCGCGCTTTGAAACGACGCGTCGTCCTCGAGCAAAATGCCCGCCGCCAGCGCAACGACAGCCAGCCAGAGCGCTCGCAGCAGGTCGCCTGCGGCGGAATCTTCCAGCTGCTGTGGCGCAGCGGCTATCGCGGCGCGGTAGCCCTCCGCGCTGTCGTGCCAGTCCGGATGACCCCGCAGCTGCGACATCACTTGCAGCCAGCCGAAACGGCGCTTAATCGCCGCCAGGCCCTCAACTTTGCCCGCGCCAAAGTCGTGCGCCCGCAAAAGCTCGAGCGCCAATCTGCCGGAGTCAGCGTCATCGTAGAACAGGAAGCGCAGCGCCTGCAGCTGCGCCAGCGCAAGCGTGTCTTCCGGCTGCGAGTCGAGCCGGGGCAATGCGCTGCGAATTGGCTCGCGGTCGTGGTTGTCGCGCGCCAGCTGCAAGTCGCTCGCGGCAAACAATAGATATGAAGACGGCTTCACCGCATTCGTCCTCGCCTTCGACACTGCGCGTATGTGTTAACCATCAGGCTAGCTTGACCCCGCCAGGTCCGTGTCGTCATCAGCAAATAATAGGGGCGATCCCCGGTTGGGATCCAGCCTTTGACGCGGCCGCAAGTAGTAGTCGGTCTCGTCCGGCTGCCGCGACAAGCCGGCCAGCGGGACCGGCGGCTCAGCGCTTGGAGGCGGCATGCGCCTGCGCCGCAGACGACGGCGTATCACCAAGAAATAGACGAGCGCGCCAAGCATAGACAGGAAGACGATGGCGCCGGCAGCCGCCAAGCCGGCGACGAGCAGCGTCTGCTGGGCTCCGGGATCGAGCGCGCCGACGATGGCGACGGGGTCGGGCGCATACTCGCCGACCAGCCGTTTGGCGCCGAAGTCGATGCGCGCCGGCGCCTCGCCCGGCTGAACTGACGCGCCGACCGTTGCGACGGTCGTCGCTTGGTATTCGCTGCTCGAGATGACGACCTGGTATTCACCGGCGAAGAGCCCGTCAAAACAAAGCAGACCGTCGGCAGCGTCTTCCAGCAGCAGCGAAGCGATTGTGACGCCGCGATCGTTCAGCAAACTGGCTGCGATTCCGCGCGAAATCGGCCCTTCGATTTCGTCGCGAATGCCGTTCTGATTGTCGTCGGCGTACGCCTGCAGGCAGATCTGACCCGTATCCTGCGCCAGCGCCGCGAGCGCGCTTAGCAGCAGGCTGAACACGAGCAGCGCCCACATTCTCGGCAGCAGTAAGCGTAAGTAACTCATTTAACTCCTGCGTCTGCGAAATTGAATGCCCTTTAGCCACCGAGGGGCGCGTAGACACCTCCCTGCGACACAGAGTGGTTTTGAGGACGCAGTGGAACAGATTTTCAATTTACACTCGCACCATGTATGCCGCTGCTCTTCTTTTCGTCTTTCGCCGCCAGATCAATTCAGGAAAGCTTTATTCGGTGTCCTCTTTTTTGCTCTGTGTACTCGGTGGCAAATCTTTTTTCATCACTTACTCGCACTTACTACGCTTGCTTTGTCAAATAATGTGGCATCAGCGACCGCGCAGAAAGATCGAGACGAGCAAGCCGCTGAATAACACAAGGCCCGCCAGCATCAGGACGAATAAGCCGCTGAGCTCTCGCAGGACTGAAGGCTTTTCCATATCCGCCGGCGCATCGTCTGGCGCGACCGGCTGCAGCAGCGGGCCGACTTCAACATCCAAGCCTCGCACAGCGCCGAACTCCACGTCGACCTCGCCGCCCTGGCGCAGATCCAGGCGCAAGCCAGCCGCGCTCGTCAAGCCGAATCCGTCCGGCGCCGCGGCCCTAATACCGTACACCCGCCTCTGTAAATCGCGCAGGCAGTGCGGCTCGGATTGCCCGTCCGTCTGATATTGCAGTACTTCGGCCTCGGTCTCATCCAGCAGCAGGATTGTCGCCTCATTAAGGTAGTCCTCACCGGGTTCTCGCATGCCATTCTGATTGGCGTCCGCAAAGACGGCGAAGCAAAGCCGGGGGCCGATTTCCGCCGGGTCCAGCCTGGGCGCATCGGCGGCGACAACCGGCGCTGGCGGCAAACCTTCAACCGACGTCTTACTTATCGACACTTCTGCCGCTGAATCCGTTTGCGTCTGTTCCTCAGTCCGCTCTTCTTCGTCGACCAATTCGCCCTCGGGAATCACAATCAATTGGCGACCAATCGGCAGAATTGCGTCGGGATCCAAAGCGTTGAGTGAAAGCAGCTGCTCAAGGGAGACGCCATAGGCGTTGGCGATGGAAATCAGCGTTTCGCCGGCGTCAACGGTATGGACGAGGTCGCCATTATCTTGCGCCGCCACGGTCATGATTGCCGCCAGCCCGAGTAATGCAATGCACAGCTGCCGCAAGTCGAATCTCCGCGGTCAATGTCCAGTAGGCAAACTGGCTAGCATTATAGCATGGGGCGGAACCGGTTACAGTGCAAGCTCTACGCGGCTCGCCGCTTGCTGCGTGAATCGCGCTTCTGGGGGTGGCGTCAACACCATGCGCCGTTATTCCGCTCGTGGCTCGCGCCGATCCACCGGCGCCGGCGACCCTGTTCTTGACCGCGCGACCGGGTATCGGCGCGCTCGCGAAATCAATTGTAAGACATAGTTAGCATTTAGTAAGTATTCGCGTTTATCCTGACAATATAATTATAGACAGAGCATGCATCGCAGTCTTCTGGGGACCCATGAAACAAGTCTTCGAACCCCACTGCCAAGGCGCCAACTCCGCAGCGGCCCTCTGCGGCAAGATTAGGCCGTCAAGCCCCTACACGCCAAAGTCGATTATTGGACCTCGGGCTGATTCCAATACATTCCCCGGTCAAGCCAAGCTACCTTGCGAGGCGCTTGCCGACTGCTTCCTTTCCGACCGGGCTCATTCGCATTATTTACAAGACTCTCTCCGTTTCGACACACGCAGACGGCAGACACTGTAGATGAGGCGAATAATTCACATGAAATTGCCGCGCAACAAGACGACGTTCCCAAATTACAGGCATGACGCTGCCACAGGCGGCAGTGCAGCTGAGCCTGAACTTACGCGGACTGACCGATTGCCGATTGAACGGCTCATGGAAAAGCTGCGCGCAGAACGGCAGCAGCGCGCGCATAAGGATCGCTATCTGTCTATGATTTCGCATGAGCTGCGAACTCCCTTGGCTTCCATCCAGCTGTCGCACGATCTTTTGGCGCATTACAGCGAACAGGCGACCGAAGAGGGGTGCCTGCGCTACCTGGACAATACTCGACAGCAGCTGGCGAACCTAAATGATATTGTGAGCGACGTGGTTGATCTGAGCAAATCCACGCCGGAAGAATTGGACTTCAGTCCCGCGCGCTACGAATTGCTTACCCTGTGTCGCGACATTATCGAGTCTTTTGAGCTGGTTCACCACCAAACGCATCAATTCGTCTTTCTCTGCGAGGAGACAGAAATCATGGCGGAGTTTGACCACAAGTTGCTGCGGCGGGCGCTGTCAAACCTCCTGGACAACACCGTCAAATACTCGCCCGCGGGCGGGGAAATCTGCGTGGAGGCCCAGCTTCACGGGCAGCACGCGCTCATTACAGTCTCGGATCAGGGAATCGGCATACCCGCCGATGATGTCGACTATCTATTCATGGCATTTCACCGCGCCGGCAATGTCGGCGCCTTGCCCGGATCGGGGCTCGGGCTGGCCATCGCCAAGCAGGCGATTGACCTGCACAGTGGCGACATACAGGTGTCCAGCGAGCTCAATATCGGGACGACATTTCAGGTTACGCTGCCGCTTCTCGGATGAATCAACGCGCTGGATAGCCGACGAGATTGCTGTATGGCGTGAGCACGGTAGCCATTTTCGCTGCCGCCGAGCGGCTGCGCCCGCGCGCCGAGCTTTTGACGGGCGCTCGACTGTTTGAGTCACCGTCTTCCGCTAAAATGGGGGCATGAATCGATTTTGCCTCTTCCTGCTTCTCGCCCTGTTGGCGTCGGTCGTCGGCGCTCAGTCGCGCGAGATCAACACCGACGAAACTCGCATCAAGCATGAGGGGCTAATCTCTGGAAACCTCGACGCCGACAATGCGCGCGATGTGTATTTTGTCGACGGGTTGCGGGGCGAGGTCATACGCTTTGAATTGACCGCCACGGCAGGCGATCTGGACCCGGTTCTGGCGGTGTTCGACGATGTCGGTCAGTTGGATTTGTACCGCGATGACAGCGCGGGGACATCCGGCGTTTACCATGATCTGACCATGCAGCGGACCGGTCGCTACTTCGTGGTGGTAGGCCGCTTCGGCTACGACCTGGGCGCGACCTCGGGCAGCTATGACCTGCGCATGACCCGCAAAGGCGTGCTATCCGAACGGGGCAGCACACTGCGCTACGGCGACTCCGTTATCGGCACAATCAGCGACACTAACGCCGAAGTTTATTACACCTTTCAGGCCGAGCAGGGCGATATCCTGACGATTTCGATGCTGCGCTCGTCCGGCACGCTCGATCCATACCTGCGCGTGGTCGACAGCGACCGCTTCGTCATCGCGGAAAACGACGACCAGCCGGGCGCCGAAACCCGCAACGCGCGCATCGACGCGCTGATAATCCAGGAGACAGGCGCCTACATTGTCATGGCCACGCGCTACGATGACAGCTCGGGCAGCTTCGTGCTGAGCGTGGAAGAAGCCGAAAATAGCGGCACGGGGAATTCGCCACAGGCGCCCCTGCCGATAAACTTTGGCGATACACGCAGCGCAAGCCTGAGCCCGCTGCAATTCGAGCGCTTCTACGCCTTTGACGCCAGCGAAAACGATCTCATCACGATCAGCATGGCGCGGGGCGATAGCGGCAACCTCGACAGCTTCTTGTACCTCACGGACAGCGGGTTCACGCCGCTCGCCGAAGACGACGACAGCGGCGAGGGACAAAATGCCAAAATTATCGACTTTCGCATTCCCGTCGCCGGCAAATACTACATTATCGCTACGCGCTTTGATGGCAATGTCGGCGCCACCAGCGGCGCGTATCGGCTCAGCCTTGAATTGCTGGACGACCCCTTTGTCGGGGTTCCCCCCGGCACCATCAGCCTCGATTATGGCACCAGCATCACCGGGCTGATCAACGGTGACAATCAGGCGGATACGTACGCATTTTATGGGCGGCAGGGCGAGGTCGTGTCCATATCAATGACGCGCGTCGACGGCAATCTGGACGCGCTTCTGGAGCTGCTGAACGGCGCCCAGGAAGTGGTCACCCGCAACGACGACCGCGCCGCCAACGACCAAAACGCGCTGATCGACAATTTCGCGCTGCCAGTCACCGGCACCTACTATATCCGCGCGCGGCGTTACGCCGGGACTGACGGGGATCCCGACACCTCCGGATCATACAGCCTGGTGCTGGCTGAGCGTCCCGGATAGGGCTCGCCATCGCGCTTGACAGCCAATGGAACGCTCCATGAAGAAATACCACACTACCTTTCAGGCGGATCAGGTACACGCCAGCGCCTTTATCGCAGCGGGCGCCGTGGTGATCGGCGATGTCCACCTGGCCGCCGACGCCAGCGTTTGGTTCAACGCGGTTCTGCGCGGCGACACCGAGTCCCTTAGCGTGGGCGCCGGCAGCAATATTCAGGATGGCGCCATCTGCCACGCCGATCCGGGCTTGCCATTGGTCATCGGCAGCGGCGTCACCATTGGTCACCGCGCCATCGTACACGGCGCAACCGTCGGCGACGGCAGCTTGATCGGCATGGGCGCAATCGTTATGAACGGCGCCCGCATCGGCCGGGGCTGCCTCGTCGGCGCCGGCGCTCTGGTGACACAAGGCAAGTCGTTTCCCGATGGCAGGCTGATACTAGGCAATCCGGCGCGGGCCATCCGCGAAGTGACGGCCGACGAACTGCGCATGATGCGGCGGACAGCGCGTGAGTATGTGGAAAAGGCGCGGGCTTTCAAGCAGCAAGCGTAGAAGAAGCGACCGAGTCAGGCGCGGCTTTCTTGTTCGTCATCTTCGCCCTGGTAGGCCAGCAAATCATCAAGCGACATCTTGGTCACACGCACTGCGGGGGAGTGGTAAATATCAATGATATAAGAACTCCATCGGATAGGGGGTGTACTG
>WTGO01000017.1 GCA_011523515.1 Chloroflexota bacterium | reverse complement strand
TAAGGACATTGGCTCATCCCTTTAGTATGACATATCCAAAAATATAGACACTCCCATGGATGCAATTTTCACAATGGATGAGTATTGGCAGGATGTCGCGGCTGCTTTTGCGAACCGGTCACACGTAAATCCCAAGCCGCTGGCGGTTAACCTGTCCATCGGGACTTGCATCACGATATACACGCAATCCGCTCAATAGGCTTTGGCGAAAAGCGCAACGCGCTCGGTGGTTCGCCCGGATACGACGCACTTGCCTTGCCCGCTCGGCTGGTTGAAGGGGAAGCAGCGGATGGTAGCGCCCGTCTCATCTTTGACGGACACTTCATCGTCATCGTCGCCGTCCCAGAATACCCGCGCCCAGTCCCCGTCAGCAACGATTGACCGCAGCTCATCGTAAGAAGCCGCATCCGTGATATGAGCGTCACGGAATTCACGCGCGTCTTCAAGCATGCTGCGCTGGATGTCGGTCAGCAGGGATTGCACGGCTTCGACGATGCCGTCTTGCGAGACAAATTGCTTGCCTTGGCGACCGAGGACGTCACGTCGAGCCAGCACAGCATTGTTCTTTTCGACATCTCTGGGTCCGATCTCCATCCGCACCGGCACGCCGCGCATCTCCCAGTCATTGAATTTGAAGCCGGGAGACTGCCCGTCACGCTTGTCGATATGTACGCGAATGCCGGCGTCTTCAAGCGCAGATTGCAAGCGCTCCACTGCCTCCATTACGGCGCCGCGCTGCGAATCATTCTTAAAGATCGGAACTATCACTACTTGATAAGGCGCCAGCTTCGGCGGCAGGCGCAAGCCTTTATCATCACCGTGGGCCATGACCACAGCGCCTACCATTCGCGTGCTCAAGCCCCAGGAGGTGGTCCAGCAATACTCTTGAGTGTTGCTTTCCGCCAGATAGCGAATGTCGAATGCTTTGGCGAAGTTCTGTCCTAGGTTATGGCTGGTGCCAGATTGCAGCGCGCGCCGGTCGCGCATCATGGCTTCGATGGTGTAGGTTCGCAGCGCGCCGGCAAAGCGCTCCATCTTGCTCTTTTCGCCCTTGATGACAGGTATAGCGGCATCGTTCACAGCAAAATCAGCGTAGATATCAAGCATCTGCAAGGTCTCGCGCTCGGCCTCGTCGTGAGTGGCGTGGGCGGTATGCCCCTCTTGCCAGAGAAACTCAGCCGTCCGCAAGAAGGGACGCGTGCGCAACTCCCAGCGCACGACATTCGCCCATTGGTTGATCAGCAGCGGCAGATCGCGATAAGACTGAATCCAATCGCTGAAGGCTTCGCCAATCACGGTTTCCGAAGTCGGGCGAACAACCAGCGGCTCCTCCAGCTCTTTGCCGCCGGCGTGGGTCACGACAGCCAGTTCCGGACTAAAACCCTCGACATGCTGCGCCTCGCGCCGGATGTAACTTTCGGGGATGAAGAGTGGAAAGTAGGCGTTCTGATGGCCGGTCGCCTTGAAACGTCTGTCCAGCCCGGCTTTGATGCCTTCCCAGATTTCGTAGCCGTAGGGCTTGATGATTACGCAACCGCGCACGGGGCTGGGCGCCGCCAGATCCGCGCGGTAGACGATCTCGTTGTACCAGCGCGAGAAGTCTTCACTTTGGGCGGTGACGGACTGTTCTGACATGACGACTAATCCTTGGTTGCAAGACGATGCGGCACACGCTAATGCAGCGGCGCAGAACCAACGCCAGCCTGCGATCTGCCGGCTGGCATTTCGGCCGGCTGCAAAAGGCAAGGTATTGTAGTGCTTTTGGGGCAGATTAAAAGACTGGAAGGGATCACTTGTCGAGGTAATGGGTTCGTAGCGAATGGCGACCTAATCCGCGGAGGCGCCGGCCGATTCCAAACTGTCGCGCCACTCTCGCGCGTGATTCTTCTCCAGTTTCGTCAGCACGGCCTGGCCCAGATCTATGCCGCTGCAGCTAGCCAATTGCAGCAAGTAGAGCATGACGTCCGCCAATTCGTCAGCCAGCTCGTCAGGCGAGTTGCTCTCATCGCTCCATTGGAAATGTTCCAAGACTTCGGACGCTTCCAAGACCAGCGAAATGGCCAGATTCCGCTGGGTCTGCTGCTTGGGTGAATCTTCGTTCAGCCAGCCCTTGCTTTCTACAAAGTCGTGCATTGCCTGCGTCAAGGTGTCGAGATCCATGCTCGCGAGTCCCCTCAGTACGCGTTTGGATTGGAGCGCGTAATCGACTGCCAAATCGTCCTGATGATGATGACGATATCCAGCCAGAGCGACCAGTTTTCCACATAAAAGCGGTCGGCTTCGGTACGTTGCGTAATCGAGGTGTCGCCGCGCAAACCATTGATCTGCGCCCAGCCGGTCATGCCCGATTTTTCACGATGCCGCATCATGTAATCCGGAATCTGGTGACGGAATTGCTGGACGTACATCGGGCGTTCCGGCCGGGGCCCCACCAAGCTCATCTGACCGAGCAGCACATTAATCAACTGCGGAATCTCGTCCCAATTGCTGCGGCGCATGTAGTGGCCGAGGCGCGTCACCCGGGCGTCATTCTCGACCGTCCAGGTTTGGCCGCGGGATTCGGCGTCCGCGCGCATGGATCTGAACTTAATCATGGGAAAGGGGCGCCCGTCCAGACCCATCCGCATCTGCCAATAGAATACCGAGCCGCGGGATTCGAGGCGAATCAGGCAGGCCGTAATCAGCATGAATGGCGAGAGCAGCACCAACCCGAAGGTGGCGCCGGTGAGATCAAGCGCGCGTTTCAGGCTGAGCTTCCAGCCGCGCAGCGCGATGTCGCGCACGGTCAGCAGCGGCGTGCCGCCCAGATCGTCTACGTTTAGATCGCCGGCCATATAAGAAAACATGTCAGGATAGACTTTGATGTCTACTTTTCCGCGCTGGCAGAGGTTGATTAGCTCGACCAATTCGCCGCGCCGATAGTCGGACAGGGCGACAATGACCTGCTCCACTTGTTGATCGTCAATCAGCCGCGGGATTCCGCTATAGTCGCCAATGTATGGAAATCCCAGCATATCGCCTTGCTTTTCCTCAGCCGTAACGATACCCACGATGTCATAGCCGAGTTCAGGACTGTTGCGCACCAAGTCGGTTATCTTGAGCGCGATTTCGCCATCGCCAACGATCAGTAGACTGTCGCGGACGACGCCGCGGCGGCGCATGAAGGTCCAGAATCGGCGGTGCCATTCACGCCCGACCACCACAAGAATCAGGCTGAAGAACCAGACGTAGAACAACAGGCTTCGCGGATACAGCGTTTCCAGGGCCGTGTTCTGCAAGAGGAATTCCTGTGTGCCGCTAGCCAGCAGCGTCCCCAGCGTGACGACCCCAACCAGGCCGCGCAATTGATCGATGCGGCTAGACGCTCGCTTCAAATGATAGAGCTGAGAGAAATAAAACATCACGATAATCGTTGCGCTGTGCAGGATCATCGTCGGCAGGTAGTTCATTAGCGCGGGCTGTTCTTCGGGGCGCGGGAAGAATGGCAATATCTCGCGCGCTTCATAGCTTACGAGAAAAGCGACCACCAGCATCAGCAGATCGACAAGGAGCAGCGTCAGCGTTGAAAGCGCCTTTAGATGGTCATTGCTTAGTCGTATCGACCGAGGCGCTATGGTGTAGCTTCCGGATTGCGAATCTCTTGCCATAAGCCGGGACCCCCCTTGAACAGGAGCGCGATCAGAATCAACAAATGAATCGGGAAAAACGTCGTCCGCCGAAAATGCTTGCGATAAAAGATTAACATGGCGCGCCAGAATTCGAATTGCGCCTTGGGGTTCTTGCGGCTGGCCGCCCGCTTAAAATGATGAACCGTCACGGCGGGATGGTACCAGACCTTGTAGCCAGCTTCTTTAATTCGGAAGGCCCAATCAATATCTTCGCCATACATAAAGAAGGCTTCGTCCAGCAGGCCGACGCGCGCGATCGCCTCTTTGCGCACCTGCATGTAAGCGCCGACGACCGAATCCACTTCCAGCTCGGCGTCCTCGTCGGCGAAGGTCATGTTATAGCGTCCGAAATGTCTATTACGCGGAAACAGTCTGGCCAATCCGGAATAGTGATAAAAGCTGACCAATGGTGTCGGGAAGCCGCGCCGACAGGCTCTGTCCAGACTGCCATCTTCAAGCACTAGCTTCGGGCCGGCCACACCGATTTCCGGGCGCGAATCCATGAATTCAACCATCTGAGACAGGGCGTCGTGCGGCAGTTCGGTATCCGGATTGAGCAGGAGCGCAAAGCGCGGCGCAGATTCAGCCACATCGCCGGCGGCATGAAATCCCAGATGGCGCAAACCGACATTGTTCGCGCGTGGATAACCGATGTTTGCGGCATTTACGATGACTTCAACCTGGGGGAATTGCCGCCGCACCATGTCGGCGCTGCCGTCATTTGAGGCATTGTCCACGACGACGGTGCGGAAACCGTCTATACCTCGGCTGGCCGCAAGCGTTTCCAGGCAGCGGCGCAAAAACTCGCGTGTATTCCAGTTGACGATGACGATGCCGAGATCGCGCACATTCCCCTCGAAAACGTTGCCTAGTCACGATTTTACCACAAAAGCGCCGCCGGAATTTCTGCCGAATTGTTCAGCGGAGCCAGGTTTGGCTCTCACACAGCGCAGGCTTGAGACAATAGAGGATCAGTGTCGGATTGTGCCAATACGGCGCCATATTCATCATCGCGTCGGATCCGGTCCAAGCAGGTCGGCTGATCTCGGCCAGGCGCGGATACATCGAGTCTAAATTGCGCAGGTACTCCCGCTGCCGCTCGATGACCCGCGCCGGGACTATGGCAGGCGTCCGCAAAATATCGAAGGCCAGGGCGTCCGAATAAATCATATAGTCAAAGTCTTCGCCGCTCGGCAAATCGCTGGCGTAGCGCTCAAGCTGCGATATGTTGGGATAGTATTGCGCGTCAAGCGGCACATTTGCGGACCCGTTGAGAAAGAAGCTCGAGCCGCGAGGAATGTGGTCGTGGATCCACTGCAGCATGACCTGTCTGGTGTCCGGCTGACTGAACATCTCCACGACTTGCACCGACATGATCAGCGGCTGGATGATCAAGATCAGCGCCACGGCAGGCATTGCGATTCGCGTTGGCGCCGGAAGTTTGCGTGCAATCCAGTCGGCGCCGACGGCCGCCAAGACAGCAATAAAGGGCAGTATCGGCAAGAGCATGTGGTCCGTGTGCCCCGGGCGGATCGTACGCATGACCACCAGCGCGTAAGCCAATATCATGGGCGCTAGCAATAGCACAAGCAGCCCGGCCAGATTCCGCGCCAAGAACCGGGATTCGCGCGCTTGCCAGGCGGCGACCAACGACAAAACCGCTGCGATCAGCGCCGGCGCTCCCAGCGAGAATATGCCAATGTACAGCCACAGATAACCGAATCCCGTCCAATGGTCGACCAAGAAATAATCGGCGACCTGACCCGGGACGTTGTACTGTGCGACGATAGTGCTGAAGTCGCGCCAAAAGCTTTCGAAATCCCGCAAGACATAGGGCGAGCAGGCGACAAACACCAGCGGAATCAGCAGCCAGGACAGGACCATTGTTCGCAAGGCGCGCTGAGACGGATGGTGATAAAGCAGGACCAATCCTGTCAGAAATACAACGATTGCCACGGCGGCCGCGTTATAACGCGTCGTGGCCGCCAGCCCCGCGAAAATAGCCGCGGCCAAGTACATCCGGCTGCGCTTACGCTCGCGGCGCGCAGCCAGCGAAGCAACGCAAGCCCAGGCCGCCAGCATCATCCAGCCGGTAGCCAATGAAGCCGGTTTTATATAGTGCGCGTGCTGCACCAATGTGTAAGAAACCGTCACCAATAGTCCGGCGCATATTGCCGCATAGCGCCCGGCAACGATTCTGGATATGGCGTAGGCGCAAGCGACCGTGATCATACTGCCGAAGACAGAGTACATCCGCGAGAATACATAGAGCGAAAAGTCCGCATAGGCGCGCAAGTTGTAGCCCTCGCGCTGCGACAGCGACCAGCCATCCGCGGCGCCGGTCAGCCGCAGCAGCGCATAGTTGCTGTTGATGATAAAGGAGGGGTAGTTAAAGAAGCCCGGGTTCAGCCGATCCCGCAAAAGCATATTGACTGGGATGGAGACGCTGAGAAATTCGTCCGGCTGGATTGGCATAGCCTCGTGCGTCATGCCAAAGGGCGCGTAAGAAGGGAAATGCGCCGCAGCCAGCTGACCGTGGCTGATGCCGATGATGCGCAGCCCGACGGCGAAAAGCAGCAGCAGGGTAACGGCCAGCCAATCAATCCGGCGCATGGACGCCCGTTCCGGCCGTAGGCAGCGTCGCCAGCGGCGTACCACGCAAGGCGGCGCGCATGGCCGCGCGGTCGTCCCAGGGATGCTCGATTGTGCCAAAGCACATGCTCTGCTCGTGCCCCTTGCCGCAAGCCATCACCAAGTCGCCTTCCCCAGCCAGTTGGCAAGCGTAGTAGATCGCTTGGCCGCGGTCGGGCACTCGCACGAATGTCTGGCCCTCGACCCCACCCTTCGCTTTGCAGCCGGCCGCCATCATCTCCAGGATGCCAGCCAGCGACTCAGTCCGCGGGTCTTCCGCGGTCAAGATAGTAACATCAGCCAGGTCGGCCGCCGTCTCCGCCATGAGTCGGCGCTTGGCGACGTCCCGCAAGCCGGCGCTGCCGAACACCGCGATCAGTCGTTTGCCGGGTTGAAGCATCTGCCGGCCCGCCTGCAGCGCCCGCTTCAGCGCGTTTGGCGTGTGCGCGAAGTCGACCATGGCGATGAAGTTCTGACCCTCATCGATCATTTCCATACGCCCAGACACCAGCGAAACTTCGGAAAGCCCTTGATGGACGCTTTCCCAATCCACGCCCAGCGCTCTGGCCGCGCAAAACGCCGCCAAGGCATTGGAAACGTTGAATTCCCCGGGCAGATTCATTTCGATTTGCTGTCCAGCGACAACGAAAGACGTCGCTGAGGGACTGTGATCAATCGCAGAAGCGCGGTAATCAGACAATCTTTCGAGACTGTAAGTGATGACACGGTCAGCGGGAATCGCGGCGAAATAGGCGGCCGATGGGTCATCAGCGTTAATAATCGAGACCTTGTCTATAGATGGTTTGCGCCAGGCATTTTGCAGCATACTGAACATGATCGCTTTCGCGGAACGGTAGTCTTCCCAACTGCCGTGGAAATCGAGATGTTCGTGCGTCACGTTGGTCAGAACAGCGGCATCAATGTCAACGCCGTTGAGGCGACCCTGCGCCAGACCGTGGCTGGTCATCTCCAAAATGCAGTGAGTGACCCCGGCCTCGACCATGCGCGCCAAGTACTCTTGAATTTGCGGGGCGCCGGGCGTGGTGACGTGCAGCCCGGTCGGCGCTGCTTCGCCTCCGAAATCGGCCGAAAGCGTACTGATATACCCAACGCGAAAGCCCGGTTGCCGCTGCAGGATACTGTACAGCAGGTGACAGGTTGTCGTCTTGCCGTCGGTGCCGGTGACGCCGATGACAACGAGCTGGCGGGAGGGATTGCCGTAATATGCCGCCGCCAAATGTCCGAGAATCTGCTGCGCGTTATTCACGCGTACGTAGGGAACCGGCAGGTCGGCCAGCTCTTGCTCGCCGATGATCACGACGGCGCCGGCTGCAATAGCATCGGGGATGTAGCGATGGCCGTCGGTGGAGTGCCCGGCCCGCGCGACGAATACGCCGCCCGGCTGAACATCCTGGCTTGACTCAACAACCGGAGCTTTAATCTCAATCGACAGATCGCCAGGTGTCGATACAATCCGATCGGCGGGAATGGCAGCAAGAAGCGTGTCTAGCGTCGTCGGCATATTGACCCGTTAGGGCCTCGCTAAGCTATAGGCATCAGTTTACTCATTCAAGCATTTTACTGCGGCTGTGACAAATGCAAACGCGCCGGAATAGACCCAGCGCGCTAGAAATTGACTTGAATTGTAGCAGGCAGTTAATTCAGGCTGCGCGCCAATTCGTTCAGTTGCGAGCGGACGCTGCCGTCGACCATGCCGCCGGACCAGCGCAGGATCAAGCCGCCCAAAATCGAGGGATCCACCGTGAATTCAGTTTCATCGGCGCCGACTGAACTTTGGACTTTCTGCTGCTCGGCAGCCGTTAGCGGCATGGCGCTGACGACTTCGACGCTGCCGCTCAGACCGGTTGCGCCTTCGGGCACATCAGCGATGAAGCTGTTCACCAGCGATTTCTGCTTGGTCTTGCTGATGCTCTCATCCAGGATGCGGCTGGCGACGGCTACCGAGATATTCAGCACCTGTTCGCGCAAGTTGCCTAATTCCTGATTGCGAATCGCCACGGCTTCGTTCTGCGCATCGTATTGAATCTTGGCGGCTTCCTGGCGGGCATCCTGCTCGATCGTATTGGCGACTTCTTCGCCACGTCCGCGCGCCTCGTCGATTACTTTCTGCGCTTCGGCGCGCGCCTGCGTCAGAATCTTTTCCGCTTCGGCTTCGGCGTTTTCACGGGCTCGCGCCGCCGCCGCCGCATCTTCCAGACCTTTGGCGATTCGGTTGCGGCGCTGGTTCAGGACGTTGGTCAGCGGATCATAGATGAAGCGCGTCATCACCGTGTACAGCACGATGAAGGCGATCAGCCAGATCAACATCAAACCGGGATTAATACCCAGATTGTCAAGTACGCTCATCATTTCCTCCAGTGAGTCTCTAGCTCAGCTTAACTGAGTACGAAGAGGATAATCAGCGAGACAACGAGGGCGTAGATGGCGACAGCTTCCGCGAAGGCGACGCCGAGAATCATGTTGGTCTGAATGGTCGGCGTGTGATCCGGGTTGCGGCCCATGGCTTGCACCGCGCCGCCTACCGCGAGGCCGATGCCGATTCCGCCACCGGCAGCGCCGATCATGGCCAGGCCGGCGCCAATCGCTTTGCCCAAGATAATCGTTGATTGTGGATCCATTGATGTTTCCTCCAGATTTGCTCAAACTAGGTTAGTGGGCTTCGGCATGGTCATGTTCATCATCGTGATGATGGCTGACCGTCGCCAGATTCATGAAGATCGCCGTCAACAGGGCGAATACCAGCGCCTGAATGACACCGACGAAGAACTCCAGGATGAAGAAGGGCCAGGGCAAGATCGGCACAAGGAAGCTCATGACGAATAACAGGATCGACCCGGCGAAGATATTCCCCAGAAGACGGAAGCTGAACGACAAAATCTTGGCAAAGTCGCCGATCAGTTCCAGCAGGCCAACCGCTACGTCAATCCCGCCCAGCGGCGATTTGAAGAGCGTCGAGAAGTTGAAGAACTTGGTCAGATAGCCGATACCCAGCGCCTTGAAACCGATGTACTGAATCATGACGAAGGCGATCAAGGCGATTGACAGTGTCATGTTCAGATCGGTGGAAGGCACACGGACAAAGGGCAAGACGACCCAGGGCACAAGTTTCGCTTCTTCACTGCTCGGGTCGGGATGGAGCGGGATGCCGTGCTTTTTGTCGGTGTGCTCGCCATCGTCCGCATGGTCGTCATCGGAGTGGTCGTCTTCCAGCCAGGGCACGGGGTTGACGCCGGTGTAACAGCCGCGATCGCGCCGCGCCTGTTTCTCGGCCATACGGTCAGCCAACGGACCTTCCCGCGCCACCGAAACCGCATTGACGCTCTCTGTCGCGTCGCCGCGCGAGTCATCGCCATGGCCGTCGCCGGCAGCTTCATCGCCCTCGCCGTGGTCGCCGTGCTCTGCTTGATAGCGAGCATAGGCGGCGTCCTGGTTCATGTCCATTTCGGCAGCTTTGGCGGCTGCTGCCGCCGCTACCAGGGCCGCTTCGTCGGCAGTCGCTTCGTCGGCCGGGCTGATCCAGTCACATTGTCCATTGACGTACGAGATTCCCAGGAAGCCCTGATAAATCTCGTAACCGTCGGTCGTGATGACCTTGTATTCATCCTTCTCAACATCGTATTTTTCTTTGACGTGAGGATGAATGAAACCGATAGTGTCGACGCCGGGCACAAGCTCCATCCAGTTGGCCAGCAGCACAACCAGGAAAATCGTCATAAACATGTTGAAGATCAAGCGGAAGTGACGGCCGCCGGCGATCCCGCCGACGAAGCCCATCAAACCTTCGAACAGCATTTCAAACATGTTGTAGAAGCCGCCGGGCGGCGCCTCATTGCCATCTTTGGGCCGGCGCCGTACAACGTAGACTACGAATAGCAGCAGCACAATCCAGACGATGACGGAGCCGACCATCGTGTTCGTCCAGCGGATATCCAGGAACGGGATATTGTAGCCCTCGGGAAATTTCTCGCCGGGCAGCTGGATGAAGGGAATGACCGGTGGCACGCGCAGCGCGACGAACACACCACCCAGGAACATGAGTAAAGCGACGAAACGGCGTTTTCCGTTCCAAAAACTATTCACTTATATCTTCCTCCTTCTGTCTGGCAGCGCCCTGCAATTGCCTGGCTTTGTGACGCGTATAAAAGAATAGAACCGCCAGATTCATGGGGACGCTGACCAGCAGCATCACAAGTATGAATGTCGGGCGCGTTCCCAAGGCTTCGTCCAAAGCCAAGCCGAGCAAAATCGTTCCAAGAATAACCAGCAGGACCAGACAACCGACCTGCCCGACAACCCCCGCAACCAATCCATATGTTGAAAGGGGATTGTTATTTCTTTTCATAAACTGCACGTCTTGTCATCGACAAACCAGCGGTCTGGCCGTCCTGCGGACAGACTTCGAGAATTTTATCACAAACGATTGCGCATAGCTACCGCGATCATAAACCGGCTGCGCCCAATGTGGCCCATTCGTAAATCGGCGTGACGGCGATCGTGCCCAGCAATATCACGACCAACACTGTAATGCCCAGGGACCAGCCATACGAGCGCGGCAACGCGATCGGCTTGTCGTCGTCCGGGCCGACATCGACATACATTACCTTGATGACCACCAAATAGTAATAAAGCGCGATTATGGCGTTGGTCACCGCAATCAGCGCCAGGCCCACCAGGTTGGCGTTCACCGCTGCTTGGAAGAGGAAGAACTTGCCAAAAAATCCGGCCGCCGGCGGAATCCCGCCCAGCGAAAGCAGGCCGATGGTGATAAAGAGCGCCAGCCAGGGACTGCGCCGGTTGAGACCGGCCATGTCGCTGATTTCCTCTGAATCGGTAGCGGTTATGAATAGGATGACGCCGCCAAAAACTAGCAGATTAGTGAAGATATACATGAACATGTAGAAGGACACCGAAGCGACCGCCAGGCTGTCGTTCGCGCCTTGCAGCGCGGCCACGCCGATCAGCGTGTAGCCGGCCTGCGCAATCGACGAATAAGCCAGCAGGCGCTTGATATTGCTTTGGCGCAAGGCCACCACGTTGCCCAGGGTCATGCTCACGATCGAGACCACGATAAGCAGGTTGACCCAGAAATCCTGGATGATGACGCCGCCAACCACCAGCTCAACGGGAAAGGCCGCGGTCAGAAAACGCAAGAGCAGGGCAAAGCTGGCCGCCTTGCTGGACACACTGACAAATGCCGTCACCGGAGTCGGCGCGCCTTCGTAGACATCGGGCGTCCAGAAGTGGAAAGGCACGGCGCTTATCTTGAAACCGAAGCCGACCACGACCATCACCAGCGCAGTCATCACGCCGACGACGCTGTCGCCGATGCCGCCGCCAAGCGCAGCAGCGATGCCGCCCAGATTGGTCGTGCCGGTGAAGCCGTAGAGCAAGCTGAAACCGAAGAGCATGATGGCCGAGGCGAAGGCGCCGTACAGGAAATACTTCATGCCGCTTTCTGCCGAGCGCGAATCGCCGCGGCGGAAGCAGGCCAGCATGTAGAGCGGGATTGACAGGGTCTCGAGCGCCACAAAGACCAGAATCAGGTCGCTTGCGCTCGACATCATGAGGCCGCCCAGCGTGGCGACGATAACGATCAGATAGAATTCGCCCTTGTCGCCAACGCCCTTGTCACCCGCCGCCATCAAGCAGGTTACGGCGCCGGCCAGCAGCAGCATCACTTTGAAAATCTGTGAGAGCGGGTCGTAGTTGATCATGCCACCCCAAAGCAGCGTTCCGTTTTCGAAAAGCGCGGGATCGGGCAGCCAGATCAAGGGCACGAGCGCAAGCAAAGCCATGCCGACTGCGGAGATGGTGACGACATTGCGGCGGGTGACCGCCGAACCATAAAGGTCCGCGAAGAGCACGACGATCGCCAGTGTAGTCAGGCCGACCTCTGGCAACACTGAAGGCAGCTGTGCCCAGAGAGAGAATTCCATCTAGCCACCTCCCAACAAGGCGATAAGCGGTCTTATGCCGGATTCGATCATGGGCGCCATGATGGGCGGATACAAACCCAGAATAATCAGGGGCGCGCCCAGGATAATCAGCACGATGCGGTCGGTCATATCAATATTGCCGACATCGTGGTAACGCTCGGCATCGAATTCCCCGAAGAATACCTGCCCCGCGACCCGCAGTACGTAGGCGGCGGTGATGACAATGCCCAAAGCAGCGATGATGACCATGACGCTGTAATAGTTGCTCAACGTGAAGCTGCCCAGCTGCAGCGTGATCTGCTCCGACGCCGCCCACATGCCCTGGAATATCGGAAACTCGGCGATGAAGCCGCTCAAGCCGGGCATGCCCATGCTGGTTAAACCGCCGATAACGAAGGCCACGCCGACCCAAGGCATCACCTTGATAAAGCCGCCCAGACTGGGAATATCGCGGGTATGCGAGCGATCGTATACCATGCCGACAACGCCGAAGAAGAGCGCCGTCATCGCGCCGTGGCTGAACATCTGAATGCCGGCGCCAGTCATGCCGGTCAGGTTCATCGTGGCCCAACCCATGCTGACCAGACCCATGTGGCTGACCGAGGAGAAACCGATGACATATTTGAAGTCGCGCTGTCGGAAGGCGATAAGCGCGCCGTATACCACGTTGATCAGTGTCAGGAAAACGATCCAGGGCAAGTGGGTATCGGCGCCCTCCGGCAGCAACTGTACACCAGCGCGCAATGCCGCGAATGCGCCGACCTTCATCAATACGCCAGCGTGGATCATGGAGACGGCAGTGGGCGCCGCCACATGCCCGTCCGGCGACCAATTGTGGAAGGGGAAGACCCCTGCCAATACGCCGAAGCCCATAAACATGAAGGGGAACCAGAAGCGCGCGAAACTGAAGCCCTCTATGCCCAGAATGTCAAGCGAGAAGGCGCCGTTTTCCGCCGCCAGTGTCAACTGGGTGATGCTCCAACTATAGGGTTGGCTGTCCGCTGGCAGCAGCCCGCTCTCCAGCGCTGACTGAAAGACTTCGGCGCCTCCCCCGGCGAAGAATGCGCCCGCCGCAAAGTACATGGCAACCGCGCCGACCAGCGCAAATACCGAGCCCACCAGGATGTAAAGCGTCAGCTTCATCGCCGCGTATTCACGCAGCTTGACCCAGCCCCAGCCGGCAATCAGGAGATACATAGGGAAGATCGCCAACTCGTAGAAAAAGAAGAGCATAAAGAGATCGACGGCGATGAAGACCCCGTAAACGCCGGCCACGAGAAACATGAAAAAAGCCATGAATTCGCGCAAACGATCTTGGATATTCCAGGAGATCAAGACGCCGGCCACCGCCACCATCCCGGTCAGCAGCACCATTGGCGCTGATACGCCGTCGACGCCAACGTGGTAAGCGATGCCCAGTGACTCCACCCAGACGATACGTTGCTCAAAAGCCAGCGCGTCGGCGAACATCTGCGCGCCGCTGAGCTCAGCGCCGGACGCCAGTAGAGCGCGCTGTTGGCTGATCAAGCCGCCTTCGGACTTGACGTAATTGTCGTAGCCGAAGAAGACGGCCAGTGAGAGCGCCAATACCGCCGACGCCGCCGTAATGCCGATGCCACGCACCAAATCGCGATTTTTGCGATCCAGGAACAGGATAACCACGCCCGCAATGATCGGGATGAAGATGATCGCTGTGAGAACTGAGAATCCAGTTCCATCCATGAAGGCAGTCCTAGCTCGCCAGGCCGGCGAATATGGTCGAAACCGTGGTGTTGATTATCGGCAAGATCCAGTTTGGATAAACGCCGGTCAACAGCATTAGAACCAGCAGCGGCGCCATGCCCAGCAGCTCCGCCGGCGTGAGCTCCAGATTGGTGTCGCGCCAGCGCATATTGAAGGGTCCGTGCAGCACAGCGCGAAGGCCCTTGAGGATGTAGCCGCCGGTGAAGAGCAAACCAATCATGGCGATGGCGGTTAGCGCGGTGAAGATCGGCCAGGCGCCGCGTACAATCAGAAACTCGCTGACGAAACCGTTCAGTCCGGGCAAACCCAGACTGGCGAAACTGGTGAAGAGCAAGATCGCGCCCATCACCGGCGCCTTCACCCACAGCCCGCCGTAATCGGCCAGCTCGCGCGTATGCGTTTTGTGATAGAGCGCGCCCGCCAGCAAAAACATGCCCGCTGAGCTCAGCCCATGATTAAACATCTGCAGGACGGCGCCATTGGTCGCCAGGATTGCCGTCTGCACGTCAGCGTTGGGATTCGCGCCAGACCACAGTTGCGCGTAGGTCTGCGCCATGACGGCGATGCCGATGCCGACGAAACCCATGTGGTTGACGGAGCTATAGGCGACGAGGCGCTTGATATCGGTCTGGCCAAAGGCGGCAAAAGCGCCCAGCACAATGCCGACCACCGACAGTATCGCAAAGAGGGTCGCAACATTAACGCCGATGATCGCCACCTCAGTCAGCCAAACATCGGGGAAGAAGGGAATGACCAGGCGAATGAATCCGTAGGCGCCCAACTTCAGCATAACGCCGGCCAGCAGCATGGAGCCGGCCGTCGGCGCTTCGCCGTGAGCATCGGGCAGCCAGGTGTGGAAGGGCCAGATCGGTATCTTGATACTAAAGGCGACGAAGAAGCCAACGAAAGCCAGCGCCTTCACGGTGCTGACGTCCGTGCCCAGCAACGCCTCGCCCTGCCGGAAGAGCGGCCAGGTCTCGCTCAAGGCCGTGATGCTATATGTGCCCGCCGACCAGCCGATCAATTGTGTAGCCAGCAGCATACCCAGCGTGCCGCCGAAGGAATAGAGCATGAATTTGGTCGACGCGTAGAAGCGCCCGCTGAATTTCACGCCGGCTTTGGGCAGGCTGCCCCACTGGTTGATGAGGAAGTACATCGGCACCAGCGTCAGCTCGTAGAAGAGGAAAAAGACCATCAGGTCCATCGCCACGAACAGGCCCATGCAACCTGTCTCAAAGAAGAGCAGCAGCGCAAGATGCATATTGGCGCGATCTTCGATGTTCCAGCTGGCCAGGATCGCCAGCGGCGTCAAGATGCCGGTCAGCAAAATCATGACTACGCTGATGCCATCAATGCCGAGGGTCCAGCGGGAATTCAACGCCTCGAACCAGGCACTGTCTTGCGTCACGATAAACTGATCGTCGCCGATGGCCAGGCCGGCAGCCTGATAGTCAAAGAAGACCTTGATCGACAACAGCGCCAGCAGCAGCGACAGAATAAGCGCCACCCAGCGCCCGACCTGTTTGCTGGGACCCAGCGAGGCCAGCGAGGCGACGACAAAGGCGCTGAGCGCCGGACCGAAGACCAGAACCGAGAGCGCGTCTATCCCGAAAACATCAAACATAAATGCGTCTCCCTATTGCGCCAGCGCCGCGCCCGACGACAGAACCAGCACGATGCCGATGAGAACCGCAGCCACCAGAACCAGCAGCAGGTACTGCTGAATGCGCCCGGTTTGCATTCGCCGCAGCCAGCCGCCGAAATGGAAGATGGCGATGGGGATGCCGTCGCCGACCCCGTCTATCAGCCAGAGGTTCAAGACTTTGGTCAAGTCGCCCAGCCAGCGCGCAATCCTCGCGATAATATGCAGGATGGCGTCAATAATGCCGCGATCAAGAAAGGCAATAACTTGCCGCGCCAGCCATTGCGACGGCTTGACAAAGACATCGCCGTAGATGTCGTCCAGGTAATAGCGATTCTTGAACAAGGGATGCAGCGGACCCAGCGTCTTTACCAGCGGGTCGCTCTGCCCGGCCTTGAGCGGATTGCGCCAATAGACCCGGTATCCCAGCCACAAGCCCAGCAGCGCCACAATAAACGAGGCGGCGACCGGCACGATATTGAAGGGCGGCGGCTTGGCGTGGTAATTGGGCAACGAAGCGAAGGCGGCGGTCGCTTCGGACAGGGGTAGCGCCTCAATCATTAGATGCTTGAAGTTGTTGTATTCGGGCGAAAATATTGGGCCAAAGACCGGGAAATCAGCGGGTACGCCAACGAATCCGGCGCCGATTGCGAAAACCGCCAGAATCAGCAGCGGCAGCGTCATCGTGAAACTTACGACGCCCTGCCCCAGATTGGCGTGTTTGGCGGCTTCGGTACGCGGCTCGCCGCCGAAGGTCAGCGAAATCTGTCGCATGGTGTAGAAGGCGGTCATGAAGGCTGCCAGCGCCAGCAGCACGAATACCAATGCGTGAGCGCCGCTGCCGTATTGCTCAATGCCCAGCCAGGCATCCGCCAAAATCTCGTCTTTCGACCAGAAACCGGCGGTAATCAGCGGCAAACCCGAAAGCGACAAGCCACCAATCAAGAAGGTCCAGAAGGTGACGGGCATGGTCTTGCGCAGGCCGCCCATATTCAACATATCTTGCGGGTCAAAATGCTCTACCCCCCTCGTCCCCCCCGATGAATCAGGGGGAAGATGATCGTGAGCGTGACCGTGCTCGTGGACGTGGTGCTCGCCGTGCTCCATGCCGTGAATGACTGAACCGGCCGCCATGAAGAGCAGCGCCTTGAAGAAGGCGTGGGTGATGAGATGGAAGGCCGCGGCAATATACGCGCCGATGCCCAGAGCCGCCATCATGAAACCCAATTGCGAAATCGTCGAATAAGCCAGCACGGCTTTGACATCATTCTGCGCCAGCGCCATGGTCGCCGCCAGCAATGCCGTGAACGCGCCGACAACCGCCATGAACGCCAGCGGCTCGGTCATGACGCCGTGATGCGGGTCGCCGCCGGCGGCAAAGAGCGGATACAAGCGCAGCAGCGAAAAGATGCCGGCCGAGACCATGGCCGCGGCGTGAATCATCGCGCTTACCGGAGTGGGGCCCTCCATTGCGTCGGGCAGCCAGACGTGCAGCGGGAATTGCGCCGACTTGCCCACCGTGCCGATGATGAGAAAGATGCCAATGATGGCGGCCGCGCTGACCGTCCAGCCGCCAAAAATAATGGGCGTGGTCGTGGCCAGCATATCGAGCGTTTCCGGGTTGTACATGATCTCGCGGAAACTGAGCGTGCCAGTTATGCTGTAGAGATAGGCGATCCCCAACAGCATAACGACATCGGCGATGCGGGTGGTGGTGAAGGCTTTGATCGCGGCCTTGTAGGCGCTTTCTTTCTCGAACCAGAAGCCGATGAGCATGTACGAGCAGACGCCCATAATCTCCCAGCCGACGAAAAGCAGCAGCAGATTGTCCGCCACGACCAGCGTAAGCATGGCGCCGGCGAATAGCGAAATCAGCGCGAAAAAGCGCGCTTGCCGCGGGTCGTGCGCCATATAGCCGATGGAGTAAATAAAGATCATCAAGACCGCGATGGGCACCATGACCAGCATGATCACCGTGGCCGGGTCGACCAGCACACCCATATTAAATGTGGTGTCGCCGGTGTCCATCCAGGCGATGCTGCTCGCCAGCACATCCGGGCCGATATGGTGCAAGCCCGCGGCGTTGCTGAGCGTCTGCCAGCTGATCAAGAGCGCCGCCAGGACGCCGATCATGCCGACGGCGACGCTGATAACGCGGCTCCAGGGATGCACTACCGGCACGGACATGCCCTCGTAATCGGGATGATGGCCGCCGTATTCATGCTGGTCCGTAGCCGGAACCTGCTTCGACTTATTGGTTATCAGCGTGATGATCAAAAACGCCAGCAAAGGACCGGCTGGGATCAGCCAAGGCAGTGCGTTCGGGTCGTTAAGGAAATCCATCCGCGTCCTTACCCTTTCAGCGCGACGGCTTGTTCCGGTATCACCGAACGCCGGTTGCGATAAACCGTGATGATGATCGCCAAGCCGACCGCAGCCTCCGCCGCGGCGACAATCAGGACGAAGGCGGTGAAGGCGTAGCCGTTCAGGAGCAAATCGGTGCCGGTTTCACTGTAACGCCAAAAGGCGACCAGGTTGATATTGACCGCATTCAGCATCAGCTCAACACTCATCAGAATCGCGACAGCGTTGCGCCGCGACAATACGCCGAAGACACCCAGCGAGAACAGAGCCGCCGCGACCGCCAGATACATCCAGAGAGGCACCATCTCGTCACTCCCCCTAAGCGTTCTCGTCGCGAGCGATGAATATCGCGCCGATCATGGCCGCCGTCAACAATACCGATGCCAGCATGAAGGGCACGACGTAACCGTTCTCATCCACCAGCGCCGCGCCCAAATCGCGCGTGGTGGCGACGTACTCCGGCGCTGACTCCGGCAATTGACCGCCGAATATCGGAATGGTGATGCCGAGCAGCAAAACAAGGAATAACACCAGCGAGCCGACGAAACTGGGAATGAGACGCACATAGCGCGCCTTAATGCGCGTGACGCTGCGCGTGAGCATCACCGCGAAGGTTATCAATATGGCGATAGCGCCGATGTATACCAGCACCTGAACTGCCGCCAGAAAGGGCGCGCTCAGCAGGATGAAGAATCCAGCCACGCCAAATAAGCTGACCATCAGCCAGATCGTTCCTTGGAATAGATTGCGCGTGGTCACGACGCCAAAGCCGCCGCCCAGCGTGAATATCGAAAAGACGACAAATCCGATTGTGACTGCGTTGAGTTCCATATCGCCGCCCCTACTCCGCCGCCGCAGGCGCCAACGCTGTACGCGCCGTCTGCGATTCTCGGCGCGACTCCTGGCCCCGTTTGCGCAGAATGCCGAGCAGGTAGATGACCATCGCGCCATTGATGACCAGCAGGATTCCCGTGGTCGGGAGCAAATCGACAAAGCTGGCGCCAACAATTTCACGGGGCGCCCAACCGATTTCTTGCATTACTTTCAGCGCAGCTGATATGAAGATCAAGTTGGCGATGGAAAGGGGCACCAGAAACTTCCAGTTGAAAGCCATGATCTGGTCGATGCGCAGGCGCGGCACGGTATTGCGCAGCCAGAGCGTCGTCAAGTAGATAATGCCGCCCTTCAAGCCGAGCCAGGCGAAGGCGATCAGCGGCGATTCGTAATACAGGGGCCCCAGCCAGCCACCGAAGAATAGCAGCGCCATTAAGATGCCATTGGTAAAGACGTGCAAAAACTCGGCCGCGAAGAACATGCCGAACTTCATTCCCGAATACTCAATGTTGAAACCGGCCACCAGTTCGGATTCCGCCTCGATCAAGTCGAAGGGCGCGCGGCCGGTCTCGGCTTGCGAGGACACGTAGAAGATGACAAACGCCAGCGGCGACAAAACGACGAACCACATGCCCGTTTGCGCATTGACTATGTCGAGCAGGCTCATGCTGCCGGCCAGCAATACCGGCACGAGCAAGGCGAAAACCAGGGGCACCTCGTAGCTGACCAGCAGGGAGACGACGCGAAATGCGCCCAGCAGCGCGTATTTGTTGTTGCTGGCCCAGCCGGCGACCATAATTGCCAGCGTGCCAAAGGAAGCGATCGCCACGAAGAACAAGGCGCCGATTTCGAGATCAACGCCGTAGTGGAAGGGCGTAAAGGGCACCACCGCCCAAATGAGCACAACCGAGGCGAATGACACCAGCGGCGCGGCGTTATACAGCCAGCGGTCTGCATTGGTCGGCGTAATGTCTTCCTTGCCCAGCAACTTCAAAAGATCTGCGAAGGTCTGCATCAGACCGATGGGCCCGACGCGATTCGGCCCGATGCGGTCTTGTATCCGCGCGGCCACCTTGCGCTCAATCCAGATCAAGAGGATGACGGTAAGCAGCGGGACGCCGCTAACCAGCAGTACGCCAACCAGCAAAGACAAAAACTGCGCCAGACCGGCATCCGCGCCGGAATCCACCATGAGGCGGCACAAACCCGTACAAAGATCCGCGATTATGTGTTCTGGGTTTGACAAGTCGATTCCTTTCGTGCTACCAGATACATTCGCGAAAATTTCTCCACTGCGTCTTCGATACTCATTGATGATTTGAACAAGTTACACCAGACATGCATAAAGTCAATGTTGTCAATGGTGTTAGTGCCTCCGCTAGACAGCGGCACACGATGATCCAGTGAAAGGTCTTGCAGATCTATATGGGCGGCGCACAAAGAACAGACCTTGTTTTGAGTATAGAGTTTGACGAGATCATCAACTACAAGCGGCTGGTTTACTCCAGGTCTTGCGTTGGCCGCAGAAATCAATTGGGTAAGTTTTGAGTTAATTGGTTTGCATTCATCACAAGCCACCTGTGAAGGTTTTATAGCTTTGAACTCACTACCACACACGCGACACAAAGATCGAAATCTTCGTGTGCATCGCCAGCAGTGGGCTAAAGGGTCGGGACATTTGTCCCATTTCATGCGGTTAGGCGTATAGTGGTTTCCGCAATTTGGACAATGCACATGAACAAAGATATGATCACTACAATACACAAAATGGTTCTTGCTTACTTTGGTATTGCATCCGGGATATGCGCAGACTCTATTTGATCCCTCCATTACGGCAGCTATTGCGGACTCACCGCACTTAATGTGCGCTTTTACTCTGTGTAACCCGTCGATGATACAGAAGTTCGTATCAATGCGAATTGGGGGCAAAGCCTTCCCCATCAAAACCAACTCAGCAAGCTCCAACACCCGCTTATCGTCTGTCCATCCTTGTCTAGCCCCAATAAATCCATATTGCGGCGAGCCCGGACCGTACTTAAGTTTTTCGATGGGAACCTGAAATACTCTTTTGTCACTCATATCCAGTGACTTATCCCCACTTTTGCAAACCCTGAACATATTATCGCAAAGTTATTACATCGTCGATGCGTCAGCTCGCGCCTATTTCCAGTCCAGCGCGTTCTTTTTCCACGCGTAGAAGAGCGCGTCCGTCAGCAAGAAGATAAAGAGAAAACCAGCTACAAATCCAAAAAGGCTCATCTCGTTGTAAGCAACCGCCCACGGGAATAGGAAGACCATTTCGACATCGAAGACCAAGAAGATCAATCCGTAAATGTAGTACTGTACGCGGAATTGCACCCAAGTGTCGCCTATAGTCTCGACACCGCACTCATAAGTAGAGCTTTTGAGCACATTCGGTTTGCGCGGACGGAAAATCCAGGCAATAACAATGGGCAGGGCCGGGAAAACAGGCGCCATCACGGCAAATAAGCCGACAAATGCCCATTCGTTCAAAACGTTCATCGGTGAAGCATCCTAAGTTACGCTAAGCTACAGGTTTGCCCGGCCCGCCAAGCAGCCAAGACGCCGCGTTCAGTTAATGATTCAACCTTGGATTATCTTACACAATCGGCGTCGCTTCAACGCGGATTGCGCCTTTTATCACAAACTGCATTAGTATAGCAGTAGGGTTCGGCTAATGCAACGGACTTTTGCCGACGGCTTTTCGCTTTTGAGTATGGATATCTGCCGCAGCGCTTTGCCACTTTCCGACGTTCGCACAGCATTCGCGACAGCGGCCCGGGTGGTCCCGGATTTGCACTATGAATGCAATTCCAGCTGCCCCAAAATGATAGTATGACTGCTTCCGAATCTCGGCGCCTCTCTATCAGCCAACCTGGCACGGCAGCCTGGGACGATTTCGTGCGCGCGCAGCTGAACGGCCACTTGCTGCAACTGTCGCGGTGGGGTGAGCTAAAGTCGCAATTCGGCTGGGAATCCCGTATCGTCGCCCTTTCCAATGAGCAGGGCATTCAGGCCGGCGCGCTAGTCTTGTTGCAGCGTCTGCCTTTTGGCGCCGGACGGCTGGCCTACGTGCCGATGGGCGGATACGCCGGCGAACCTGCGCTTTACCTGCGACTTTGGCGGGCGATTCGTCGCGAAACCGGCGCCGCTTTCCTTAAGCTCGAGCCAAGTCTTGACAGCGCTTTCGCTGAAGGCGACTTGCTGCAAGCGGGTTTCCAGCGCAGCCCGCAATCGATCCAGCCGCCGACCACCATCATCATCGACATCAGCGGCGACGACAGCACGATCATGCAGCGGATGAACCAGGGCACGCGCCGGAAAATCCGCAAGAGCCGCTCGGGCCAGATTTCGTATCGCGAAGGCGATCAAAGCGACCTGCCGCTGTTCAATAACCTTATGCAGCAGACGGGAGAGCGCAATGCTTTCGGCGTACACAGCCCTAGCTATTATGAAACGGTCTACGATCTGTTTATGCCGCGGGATGGCGCGCTGCTGCTGGCCTGGCATGAAGACGACTTGCTGGCCGCCATCATGGTCTTCGCGCTGGGCGGCAGCGCCTGGTATCTCTACGGGGCATCCTCGCGAACGCACGGCAATTTGTACGCGACCTACGGCATCCAGTGGGCGGCGATAGAATGGGCCAAGCAGCGCGGCTGCCGCTTTTATGACCTATGGGGTGTTCCTGATGCTGATGAAGCGGAGCTGGAAGCGCAGTTCAAAAACCGCAGCGACGGACTTTGGGGTGTATACGGATTTAAGCGCGGCTGGGGCGGCGTGGTTCGGCGTTCGCTGGGAACCTGGGACCTTGCCTGGAATCCGCTGGTATACGCGGCCTATCGGGCTGCCCTGAAGCTGCGGCGCTAGGGCGGGAAGATTGCCGATCATGCTTAAGGTCTACGAGGTCGAGGAGCGTGAGCGCTGGAACGCGGGCCTGCGCGGGCTTCCCGGCGCGCATATCTTGCAGACTTGGGAATGGGGTGAATTCAAACGCGCCACAGGTGGCTGGCAGCCGCGGCGACTGGCTTTCGAACGCGGCGGTCGGATTGTGGCGCAGGCCAGCCTGGCCGCAAAGACCCTGGGTCCTCTGAAGGTGATGGTCGTCAGCAAGGGCCCGGCGCTCTATTATGCGGATCCCGACTTGGTCGGCGCAGTTCTCGATGAGTTGGAACAGCGCGCCAAGCGCTTCGGCGTGGTCTGGCTCAAGATCGACCCGGATGTCGTCGCTGCTACCGGCTTGCCAAGCAGTGAAAATGACCGCGCATCGGACATGGGGCAACGGCTTATGTCCAAGCTGCAGAGGCGTGGTTGGCGCTTTTCGGGCTCGCAGGTGCAATTCCGTAATACCTTGTGCATCGACTTGCGTCGCTGCGAGGATGAGCTCCTGGCGGCGATGAGCGGCAACACGCGCCGCAAAGTGCGGGTCGCCACGAAGAAAGACGTGATGATCCGACCGGCGACGATGGACGACCTGCCCCTGCTCTATCAGCTCTATCAAACTACCGGCCGGCGCGACGGCTTCCTGATTCGCCCGCTCCAGTATTATCAGCACGCCTGGCGGAAGTTTATGGAGGCGGGCCTCGCCCATGCGTTAATCGCCGAATACCAGGGGGTGGCGATTGCCCACGTCATCCTCTTCCACTTCGGCCAGAAGTGCTGGTATTTCTACGGCGCGTCCTCCAACGTAGAACGCGGGCGAATGCCCAACTACGCCTTGCAGTGGGAGGCGATGAAGTGGGCGAAGGCGCAAGGCTACGCGACTTACGATTTGTGGGGCGCGCCGGACAAGTTTGAAGAGAGCGACAGCCTGTGGGGCGTTTATCAATTCAAGCGCGGTTTTCGGGGCCAGTTGGTCCGCCATGTCGGCGCCTGGGATTTCGCAAGCAGCCCGACCTTGTATTACACTTACCAGCAGCTGGTGCCCAGACTGCTCAAGTTGATGTGACACAGGACAGACAATGAACAAAAGCGAACTAATCGCGCAGTACCATGAAAACGGATTTGTGATTGTCCCGTCGCTCTATTCGGCTGCGGAAATCGACTTTATTCGTGATCACTACATGGCGCTGAACACCGCTGGACATGGTTTCGCCGGTGATGATCCCTATATGCTGGGCGATGACGACCCGCTAAAAGCCTACCCGCGCATCATCCACCCCCATCGTTTCGACCAGTATTCGCTCGACTGGCTGCTGGACCGGCGCTTTCGCGAATGGACCACCGCGCTGCTCGGCGACGAGCCCTATGCAGCCCAGACGATGTTCTATTTCAAACCGCCGACCGCACGCGGGCAGGCGCTGCACCAGGACCAGACGCCGGTTCGCGTGCATCCGGGCACCTGCCTGGCCGCCTGGATGGCGGTCGACGACTGCGACGAAGAGAACGGCTGCCTGCGAATTGTGCCGCGTACGCATGACCTGCCCCGGCTTTGTACTGTGGAAGCGGACATGTCGCAGAGCTTCAGCGCTTCGACCGTGCCCATTCCGCCCGGCAGCGAAGCGGCGCCGGTCATCATGAAGGCCGGCGATGTGGTCTTCTTCAATGGTCAAGTGATTCACGGCAGTTATCCCAATACCAGCGCCACCCGTTTTCGCCGCGCGTTGATCGCCCATTACATCGTGGGCGAAGCGGAAAAAGTGGCGGAGTTTTATCATCCCGTGCTCAATTTTGCCGGCGAAGAAGTAGACTTTCTCGCCAGCGACAAAGGCGGGCCCTGCGGCGTCTTCGTTGATGATGATTCGCGCGTCGTGGAAATGGTCGAGCAGTAACGCAGTGCCATTACTCTGAAATTGTAAACAGCATGCCTGCGCCGCGCCCGTACACTTCGGCGAAGTAGAGTTGCTTGGCCAGGGGCGGAATCACCTGGAATTCGCCCGCGATCGAGGGTCTAATTGTATAGACGAATTCATAGACTCCGGGTGGCAAATGGCTGGCGTAAATGACTGCTTTCTCATCGCGAAACTCGACATGATCAAAATACCACCAACCCCAACCCGATTCGCGCGGATCGACCCGCTCGCCCACCGGCATCGTGCCGAGCTGCGGGCTGAGCGCCAGCTCGGGATTGATCGCTTCGGCGCCCGCCGGAAAATAGTCCTCAATCACGACGTAGCGCAAGCTATCCCGCGCCACCAGTCGCAAGCGTACCTGCACGGCATCGCCAATGGCGGCGGCATCAATTGAGCCGTCCGCGTCCGCGCCCAGCGGCGTGTAGGCGCGTGAAACTTCAATGCCGCGATTGACCGCCTGAATCTTGTCCGCGGGCAGCTTCGCGCGCAGATGAGCCGTGTAGTATAGGGCGCCCTCGCCAGCGCTCCGCTCGAATTCAATGATATTGGTTTCCTGTACCCGAAGGTCGGCGAAATCAATGCTGAGCTCGTCCACTATTGTCGCGTCCCCGGCCAGGGCGGCATCGCGCAGGATTTCTCCGCCGTTAACCGCAATGCTATATTCGTAATCCGCGTTGAGTTCGCCCCTGCGCGACATCCAATTCGTCAAGGCGATGATTACCCACACGCTGTCTTGAAGCGATCCCCAGCTGCCTACGCTATCGCGCGCGCTTACCAGGTGTCTGACAATGTTGGGCAGAATAATGCTCTGGGGGCGTATTTCGATCAGCGCATTCAAAACCAGCGCAGTCGAGCGGATGTCCGATGACCAATTCCAGCGGTCTTGATAACTTTCTTCAAAGAAGGCGCCGGTCGCCCGCGTTACGGCGCGGTTGAGCATCAACTGGGCCAGGGCTTCCAATCGAAGCTCATCATCGGGATTGATGGCATGCAGCGCCAGCGCCAGGAAGGCGACTGCATCGAGGTTCAAGCGTTCGCGGCTCTCGAAGAGCGTCGTGCTGCGCGCCACATCGGCCGCGCCGGATTTCGCCAAGGCGTACAAAATGAATGCATGGCGATTCAGCCTCCAGGGTTCCAGCCGCAGCGACGGCGTGATTAGCCCCTCGGCAAGAAATGCCTGCGCCCGTCCCATGACAGCGGCGTCAACCGGGTAGCCGGAGGCTTCGGCTTCGGACAAACCCAGCAGCGCGTAGGCTGTCGTCAAATCGTGCGCTTCCGGATACGAGCACCAACTCCAGCCGCCATTCGCCAGTTGCCGCGCATATAGCTCTTGCAAGCCTTCCGTCACCAGCGCATCCAGCCTTTTGCGAAGATCCGAGCCGGATCTGTCCATCCGATCAAGGGCGCGAAACGCAACGATATTAGGCAGAAAGCGACTGACAATCGTGCCTGTGCATTGGCCAAACTGCCGCGTTTCCGCTGCCAGGTACGCCAAGCTCTGCGTGGCGACATCGGCCAAGTAAACGTCCAGGCGAATCTCCAGCTGACCCTCAATAGACGCCTGATCGCGCGGCAAGCGCAAGGCTTCCACACGCGTGCCGGCCTCCGCAAGCATGCCTGCTGTTCCAAGCGTTTCCGGCGCCAAGTACCGATAGACCGGCAACTTGCCATCGCGATCAGTAGCGACGGGCGAAATGCTGGCGTCGCTGTAGGCGCCGTCGTGGCTGCGTACGACGAAGGCAGGCGCGACGGCGTCCACATCTTCAACCGTCATCATCCAGGTGACGCGCTGGCGGCCGCCGGCCGGGATCATGACGTCTTGGACGAGCGCCGTCTCCTCAGCCGCTGTCAGGCCGGTGATTTCTTCCAGCGATACACTCGCGGAAACATCCATACCGGTATTGTTATTGACGACAGCCGCCAGTTGCGCCCGGTCGCCAACGACGAAGAAGCGCGGCGTCACCGGGCGAACGAGCAGCGGACGTGTGCTGCGCAAGTCGAAGGTCTGCTCGCCGACCAGCAAGCGCCCGGCGCGCGCTGCCGTCAAGGCGCGGGCATCCAGGCGCCAGGTGGTCAGATTGTCCGGCAAGCGGACATCAATCGTCGCCAGGCCCGACGAGTCTGTGACCACACTCGGATCCCAGTAAGCCGTGTCGATGAATTCACCACGCAGGTCGACAATGCCCGATTCGAACAAGCCGCCGCCCCCGCCCTTGCGATCGGACATCGCTTCTGTAGAGGCATCAGCGCTAACGATCAGCGAACTTGATGTGCGCACGCCCAGCGCTTGCGGTCCATAGAACGAATCCAGCATGGCGTCGCTGTTGCGCGCCGCCAGCGACAGCGCCGCCAAGTCCGTCACGCCGATTCCGATTTCGGCCACAACCGGCTCGCCCTGGTAGTCGGTCACTCGCAGCTGATAGCGGACATCCTCTTGGGGCGAGGCAATATCGCGGTCGGCCGAGATTTCTATGTTCAAGGCCTTCCGTTCGATTTCGACTGTTAGCTGGGCCATGCCGATGCGCCAGTCGGCAACGGCATTGCGCTCGTCAACCGGCTTTACGAGGAAGACGTTCAAATAAAAGTTAGGGGCATACTGCGGCAAGATCTCGAATTCGTAAATCTGTGAGTTGCTGGTCAAGGTTACCTGCTCCACGTGCAGGACATCGCCGCGTTCAATGCTTATCAGCGCTTCGGCCTGACCCCGAAATGGTGAGGCGATCAAGACTTTGACCGTATCACCGACGCTGTATTCCGTCCGTTCCGGCGTCAGCTGAATTGTGCGGTCATTTTGCTGGCGCCAACTGACGAAGTCCGAACCGGAGGCCCAGGCATAGGTGGACGCGCGAACTTGGTTGCCGGCCGCATCCCGCGTGGTAACAATTATCTTGTAGATGCCGCCATTGGGCGGTTGATAGACAAAGTCCGCCTTGCCGTCCGCGCCAGTGAGGACGCTGCCACTCGCAACCGGAATATCTTGCACATCCCAGGTCCAGGCAGTGGCGCCCGTGTTGGGGTCCTGCTCCTGCACGCTGGTCCAGCGGCGCTCGACGACCTGCACCTCGATCGGTTGCTCAGCAACGGGCTGGCTGTTCCAATCGACCGCGATCAGGTTGACCACGCTGTCGTCGCCGGCGCGGCTGATGGTATTGGCGGCGCGCGCACCCAGGTAGAGCAGTCCCTGATGCACCACGACTCCCGCGCGGCCGTAAATCGCGCTCCCAGATTCGTCGCGAATCGACGCCTCCACGCGCCACAGCTTGCTCTGCGATTCGCCGTTTATGTCGCCGACCCAATCCAGCCTGGTCTTGCCTTCGGCGTCAGTTTTCAGGCGGCCTTCGCTGATGACGCGATCGACGCCGTATCGTTCATGTTTGTCTTGGTAAATGTCGACATCGGCGAAGTCGTAGCGACCGTCGCCGCGGTACTCAAAGGCATAGGGCATAGAATATACGGCATAATCGCCGGCGGCATTCGAAACCGGACCGCCGAAGAAATATTTGCCTTCTACCGTCAACGCGACCGGGGCGCCCTGAACAATTTCGGGCCGGTCGGTCGACAGTGTTACCCGGTACTCCGGCAATCGATACTCGGCCACCAGAAAGCTTATGCTGCCGCCTTCCCGCCGGAATTCGTACGCGGTTGGAAGCTCCACGCTCAGGCTGTAAGCGCCCAGGGAGGCCTCGGGCGCGATATCGAATTGCCCGCTGAAACTGCCGAATTCGCTGAGCGCCAAATCACGCGCGTAGACGATTTCGCCGCGCGCGTCACGAATTGCAATTGGTACTGAGTCCAGCGGCGCGGGCATGTAAACGACATCATCTTTGCCGCGCACAATCCCGCGAAAATACACGGGCTGGCCGGTGCGGTAGACGGGGCGGTCGGTGTACAGGTAGGTATGATAGGCGGGTGGCGCCCAGGTAAATCCGTATCCGAAGTTCCAGGCTTCGGTACCGTTGGACCAATCGGTAAAGCCGATGCCGAAGTGATTCGACGCCTCCAGGACTGCCACCAATGGCGCGAACAGATCACGCGTAGGGGGGATGTCGATCTGCGCAATGCCGCGCCCGTCGGTGACGCCGCTGCCGCGAAGACTGCCGCCCGCTCCGTAAACTGCAATGTTCTCGCCGGAAATCGGCGCGCCCGACTCTGCATCGACCGCCCAGATCGTCAAGCGATCAATCGCCTGCTTGACCGTCAGAACTGCGGTAGCGACATTCAGAAAATGACGATTCTGCCAGTAGTAGCGCTCAAAGTTGGGCGCTGTCGCTTCCAGAAAGTAGACGCCCGGCTCCAGATCCCGCCCCTGTCTATCGCGCAATTCCAGCGCCTCGAACCGTTTGACGTTCTCCGGCGCATCAGACCTTATGCGCCAGGTCCTCAGCAGGTCATCGGCCGGCGGGTCGAAGTCCTGCGCCGGATCATACGATTCGGTTTGCGTCAGGCGACCAACAAAGGATTCCAGTGGCACGCGGAACAACGACATGTCGATGGTTTCAGCGCCGCGATGCTGCGCAAAGAGCTGGACCGGTTTGCTGTAAGCGCTGTAAAAGCCAACCGGACCCGGCACATGGAACCCAAGCAGGGGTGTTCGCGTCGCAGTGGTATAGTGGAAGATCGTCGGCTCAGCGATCGCGTTGCCATAGATGTCTGCCATGCCAGGCGCGATCCGAACGGTATACGTCGTGGTCGGCTCGGCGTCGAAGGAGACGGTATAGCGGTTGGCCCATTCGCTGTAGTAATAGCGCGGCGGCGTCTGCGGTTCGGGCTCTATAGTGATGCGATCCGCTAAAGTATCAATATTCATCGTGGATACGAAGAACAAGTCGAATCCGCCGCGCGCCACGTCCTGCGCGCCGGCAATTGGTTCCGTGGCCACAATTTCAGGCGCGGGCACGGTCTGGTAGCGCCAGGAAGCCTCCCCCGGCTCGCCGACGACCTGCAACTCTGGCGCCAAGTCAGGGCTGAATCCAGCCTCGTAAATCGAATCCAGCTCCAGGCGCTCCGCAGGCGTGAAAGCGAATCCCAAGCCGTCGTCGGCCCAATCGAAGCGGCCGTTCAGCCCATCATCGCCGCCAGCTGGCGACGGTCGCAAATAGAAAGCGTTCTCAACAGCGCTGCGGCCTATCGGCTGATTGAAACGTATCTGGATCTTGGGCTCTAGTCCCAGGCTCGCCGTGCCCGGGGGCGGGTCGATCGCTACGATCGAAGCATTTGCCGTCTCAAACGACCAGGCATAACCGGCTTGCATTTCGGCGCCGTCAACCGCCACAATGTTTGGCGACACCGTTACGCTGTAGCGTTGACCGCTCTGCAGAGGCGCAGTCGGCGTGAAAGTATAAACCGCGCTGTTGACCCACTCGCCGCTGCCTGCTGTTGCCGGCTGGATGCTGAGCGGCTGTGGTAGGTCATCGGCAGCTGATTGCAGCGTCAGCGGCACAACCGGGCGGTCAAATACGACGGTGATGGCCGAGTCCACCGGTACCGCGCCGCCTCGCGAGCTGGGAAACACTTCCGACACCGACAGATAACTGGCGGTGGTATAGGTAGCGGCAAAGGGATCGAGCATCGACGCGCCGTCCAGAGACCGCAAGGGCGGTGTTAGCGCGAAAGTGTATGCGGTATCTCGCTCGAATTCGTCTGTCGGCGTAAAGCTCAAGCTGAATTGGTCACATTGCAGCGCGCCCGAAATGGCCGGCGTCAGGTTGAAAGCCGCCTCCGCCGCTGCACAGTCAACGCGGCGATTGAAATGAAAGATTACGCTTTCATTCAGAGCGAGACGTGCCGCCGGTGACGGCTGTACATCAAAGACCTGAAGAAGTGCTGCGCGGCTGCCTTGAGCGAGATTTCGAGGAGCGCCCGCCAAGACAGCGAATGATAGCAGCAGCATAAAAAGCGGGAATCGTCGGCCCATGGCGTCAGCCTCGCTACAGGTATTCTCAATCTACCATTATAGAAGCATTCGCGCCGACCGCGGTCCGATGCAGCCCACGCTTAGCCAACGCAAATATGAGAAAATGCGGGCTCGCGCAGCATGCGCTTGAAGGCGCGATGCGCGCGCTGAATCACATCGTCGGGCTCGAATAGCCGCTTGAATTCGTTCAAGGCGGACGCCAGGTCCTTGACGCCGATATCGTTTGAGAGAAAGATGCGCTCCCCATAGTCGGCAAATTCTTGAACCACCCAATCGTACTTGTAGTAGGCCATCGCTAGCCAATTGATCTCGTCGCTGCCGTATCCAGCAAAAAAAGCGTCGGTTTCCTCCGGCCTGTGGCCGTCATATACAAAGAACATCAGGTCGCGTTCTTTCGGCGCGATTACAGTTTCGTCCCAATCGACGATGCGAATCTCGCTCTGCCGATCGAGGATGATATTGGCCGTGTGAATATCGGCATGGCAAAGCACGAATGGCGGCGGATCCGCTGCCAAGCACGCGCCCAGCTCCAGGTATCTGCGGCGACAGCGCATGATCTCCACCGCCTGATCGCGCCAGACGAGCGCCGCCGCTTCCGCGACTTCGCCGCGATAGCCGCCCCGACCCAATAAATCTTCCACGCGGCCGAGCGTATCCAACCACTTCACCCCGAAGACTTCACGTTCAACCACGTCAAGCCCGTGCGAGCTGAGCGAGCTGCTGTGGATGCGGCGCATAATCGCCCCCCATGCGCGCCAATTTGACGGCGGTATCGCCATCCGCCAGGCGGATCTGCCGTCAATGAAGGGGTACAGGATTAGGTCATAGTCGCCTGCGGACGTCAGCAGCCCGCCAGCAACCGTCTCAAGCGGCGCCACGACTTGCTCAATGCCTTGGGTCTTCAAATGGTGCGGCGCGATCAGCGAAGCCGGCCGCGTGCCGCCTCGGCGCAGCTTGAGAAAGTAGACAGCGGCCTCGGCCTCGACGCGATAAGCCCAAGCGCGCTGGTCGTTGCCAACGGGCAAGAATTCCAAGGCGCGAACGCGAAGCGCATAATGAGATTCAAGCAGCTTGATGATCCTGACATCGGCAAAATCAGGTTTCTCCAGCATACGCCGCCTCTGTGAATTGCCTTTCCAGTAGTACGTGTAGCGGGCGGGCTAATCCCGCCGCCAAACGCAATGCCAACCATAGGGTGGCGCGCTCATCATACTGTACCCCGGCGTTATGGCGAGCCCTGCTCGCTGCTGACCTGCGGGTCCGCCGTGCGTCCACTGGTCTGAATGCCAAGCGCGCATTCGGCAAACGACAATTTTCGTGGTATATAATATGTGCGAGCGATTGAAATGGTCCTGGGCTGAGTTGAAAGGTGCCGCGCATCGTGTCGACGGCAGGTGTTTTGCAGCAACGCGTATTGCTCTTGAACGGCAGTACCTGGGAACCGCTGTCAGTGATTACTGTGCAGCGCGCTTTCAATTTGCTGCTCGGGGGCAAGGCGATCGCTGTCGAGATGACCGGACTCTACCTGAGGACCGTTCGCGACAGATTCGAAGTGCCCTCCGTGATTGCGCTGCGGTCCTTCGTGAATGTGCCGCGCCGCAAGTCGCATTGGAGCCGCAAAGGCGTGCTTGTGCGCGATGACTACACCTGCATCTATTGCGGCGTAAAGCTGGGCGCGCAAGTCCGGGGCAAGGTGCTCAGCAAGCGTGATTTCACCATCGACCACATCATCCCGCGCTGCAAAGGCGGCCGCGACACTTGGTCCAATACCGCCTGCGCCTGCGCCAAATGCAACCACCGCAAAGGCAATCGCTTGCATAATGTCGCCGGCATGCGTTTGCGCTGGGAACCCAAGACTCCGCGGACCAGCTACCTGGTGATCGCGCTGGTTTCGGGGCCGGAAATCTGGAAACGCTACGTCGAGATTTAGCCTCACTTTTCCCAGACATTTTTGTAGCGGTTGTGGCGCCAGCCACCGGAGGCTCTCGGTCGGCATGACGGGTCCAGTTTTGGCGACGACCTTTGGCTTTCGAATTCGACTTTGACCGTCTGGCCTGTGAAACTTCTGACGAATTCGCCCAGGATAAGCTCGGTATTCTCTTGCGCCTCTTTCAGCAAGCCGTCTTCCTTTGACCAGGGGGCTTCCGGACACTGAACTCGTCAAGGGCTAGAAGGCATTTGCGGACATCAATACGGTCTGCAGCAATAGTTTGACGCCCATATAGGCAAGAAAAACGGCGCAGACCAGATTGATGCAGCGGAAGAGGCGCTGGTTCAGCAGACGGCGGCGCCCAATCTCGACGACTGTGGCGAAAAAGAAGCACCAGCATACTTGCGCGGTCATGAATCCCGCAAAAAAGACCAGCAAGTGAAGCGGCTGTGGATCGAGGAAACCGATGCCGATGATCGTGCCGCTCATGCCCAGCCAGAAAGTGATGTTCTGCGGATTCGACAAGGAGAGCATAGCGCCCGCGGCCAAGTGATTGGAGCGGCCGTCGCCAGCAACAGCCAGCGAAACCTCCCCGCGCGAAGCCACCCAGGCGTCCCAGGCGAATCGCAGCAAGAGCGCGCAGCCGAAAAGCCCCAGGATGAGCGTCACCAGACGATTCTGAAAGAGTAACGATGCGCCCAAAAGCGCGATAATCGCCCAGACACCGTCACCAACCAGCGAGCCCAACTCGACATGTAAGGCGGCGCTCCAGCCGTGCGACAGGCCGCGGCGCAGCGACTCGAAGCCGATGACGCCCGGCTGCGCCGCAAAAGCGAGCGACATGGCGAAGGCGGATACGAAGAGTACTTCCATATGCGGACAATCCACAATACTTGGAGCGCACGCAGAGTGTATCCGCCAATCGCCACCACAGTATGGTGATATATCTACAAGAGAAACCAGAGCGAATTGTGGCAAGTCGACAAGCGCCAGCAGCAGACGGGCTGGACGAACGGCAAACCGGGGCGCTACATACTGTCGCCCCATTCCAGCAGGATAGCGGCGATCAGGGTCGCCTGGCGAGGCAGACTGTCGATGATCACGTGCTCGTGCAAGGCGTGCGCGCCATCGCCGTGCGCTCCCAGACCGTCCAGCGTGGGTATGCCCATGGCCGCCGTGAAATTGCCATCGGAGCCGCCGCCGGTGCCGCCTTCGTAGATCGTCACGCCGTGTCTTTCGCCGATTGCGGCAGCCTTCTCGAACAAGCCAGGTCGCCGTTCCATCGGCGGGCGATGATGTTGACGAATGCAACTCACTTTGGCGCCCGGCATCTTCGGATGCAGGTTGCTCAAGGCCTCGTGCAGATTGCGCATGGCTTCCATGGTTAACACTCGTATGTCGATATGCGCCCGCGCCTGAGCCGGTATCACGTTGCCCGCCGAGCCACCCTCGACTACAGTAATCGACACCGACGTGCCGTATTTGAGGTCGTTCAGTCGGTTGATCTCCAGCGCCTGTTGCGCGAACTCGATGATGGCGTTGATGCCCTCGTGCGGCGCGATTCCTGCATGAGACGCGCGCCCTTCGATGAGCAATTCGTATTTGCCGCCGCCCTTGCGCCAGGTTTTGATCGTGCCTTCTTGTGTGGCCGGCTCCGTCACCAACACCAATTCGCAGCCGACCGCCAGCTCTTTGATCAGCGCCTCGCTGTGGGGGCTGCCGATCTCTTCGTCAGTCGTCATGAGCAGATGAATCGGGCGATTGGGCAGTTGCTTGCGCTCAACTAATGCCCTGATCGCTTCCAGGACGATCACCGTGCCGGCTTTCATATCGAGCGACCCGGGACCGAAAAAGCGACCGTCTTCGATCTTAATCGGCATCGTCGTCAACGAACCAACTGGGTGCACCGTATCAATGTGCGCCAGGAACAGATAGGGCTTGCCCGGCGCTGAGCTATTCCATGTGGCATGCAGAAAGTCTCCAACTTCGTCTTGCGGAAGCCGCACGACAGCATCAGCGCTCAACTTATTGAGCCGGGCTTCCATAAAATCTACCAATACGTCCACCTTGGCTTTGTCGCGGGAAATCGACTCCCGCTCCACCATGGCCCGCAACAGGTCGAGCATTTCATGCTGCCGTGATCGAAACATCTGTAGCAGTTCAGACATACTGGCCATCCTGTCCTCAATGAATACGCGATTGCTACCTGTCTTGAAGGTGTCGCTGCATCCACGACACCAGCTCATCCGCCAGATCGGGTTGGAGCTGCAGCAGCGCCTGGCCCCGCCCCGCGCTCGCTTCAAAGAGCCGCGCCTCGCCGGTTGCCGCCCTAGCCAAAGCCGAAGCCGCGCTGAATGACTCGACATCATCTTGGCCAGCCGCCAGCCACAAGGGCCTTTCGCCATAGGAAGGCAGCATATTGAGCAAGGTATCGCGCGATCGCGGGCCCAACAGGGCCAAGGCATCGCAGAGGGAATTCACGGCACAAGCGAGCGCCGCGATATCCGCCGCGAAGTCCGCCCCAATCACTCCGATCGATCCGGCATCAACACTGGGAAGCGAGATCAAAGACTGCAACATCGTCTCTACGTCACGCGCTTGCGTCAAAGGCCATATTTCCAGAACCAGCACAACGAAACCGTGCTGAGACAAGCGCTCGGGCAAGGGGCCCCAGCCGGAGACATCCGCGCCGAGCAGCAAGATACCCGGCCGCCGCTGGCCATCCGGCTGAAATAGTTCGCCACGCAAGAATGTATTGGAATCAAGTAGAACGATAACGCCGCGCTCCGAATCTCCGGTCAGGACTGGCGGCAGCACCGCGCCGGCCGGGAAGGACGCCAGGCCGGGGCTGGTTTGGCCGATTGAGCGGCTATCCTGTCCATAGAGTGCTTCAGAATCCAAAACCTCAACGGTGGGCATCGGGTCATGTCTGGGCATTATCGTGGCTGTGGGCGCAATGGCGGGCGTGGATTGGCGCAGGAAGCGGCAGCCGGCCAGCAAAAGCATTGAGGCGACTATCAGGGACGAGAAAATCAGACGCCGGATGCAAGAACCCAAGGGCCGGGCGCGCTGGACTAGTGGATCATGTGACGGCTGCATGCACAATCATCCGCTCGCTGTCGGAATCATAAGGCGCTCCGTCTGGTTCGCCATATACTGCCCTCAGGGTGAATCCGGCGCGTTCCAGCAGCAGTTGCAGCTCGGGCAAAAAGAAATAACGCAGCTTGTGGGGCGCGATGAGTCGTTTGACTGCGCCGCTGCCGTCTACTTCATCATATATCCATTCCACCGTTAGCATTTGCTGGGCGCGGTCCAAATAGTTAAGCGACTGCAGCATAACCAGGTGGCCGGTTTCGCGGTCCAGAAAACTGCGTTCAAACATGACGGCATCGCTGTCTTCAGCAGCGAAAGCCGGCCCGGCGTTGGGCAAGTCCATGACCAGCCGGCCGCCGTCAGCCAGGCAAGCGCGCAATCTTTGCAGCAGACCTATCTGCGTGTCCTGCTCGTGGAAATGCATCAAGGCATTGTAGGTCAGCAGGATCAAGCTGAACGACTGATCCCACGAATGAGCGAGGATATCACCGTGAATGTACGAGACCAAATGACGCAGCTGAGGCAATTGCTCTAACTTGGCGTCCAGCCGAGCCAGCATGGCGCGGTCGTTGTCGATTCCATACACGCGGCGGCCTTCGCGCGCCAGATGCAGCAAGACTCGCCCGGTGCCGCAGCCGACATCGAGAATCTCGCCGTCGTGCTCGGCAGAGAGACGGCTGTACATTTCCAGATCGTCGCTCTTGTCAGCGTTTTCGGAATCGTAGAAGCGCGCAACCGTCGTATAAAACGCGGACATCTCTGCTCCCGAGCGCGTAGGCGGCTGCCGAATCTTAATTCAAGTTCTGAAAGATTCCCGCCGCGCCCATGCCGCCGCCGATGCACATGGTCACCATGCCATACTCGCTGTCGCGGCGTTTCATCTCGTTGATGGTCTGCACAGTGAGCTTCGCCCCGGTACAGCCCAAGGGATGACCCAGCGCGATGGCGCCGCCGTTGACGTTGACGATCTGCGGGTTCAGCTCCAGTTCCCGCATCACCGCCAGCGACTGCGAGGCGAAGGCTTCATTGAGCTCGATGATATCAATGTCGTCGAGTGTCAAACCACAGCGCTCCAGCACTTTTGGCACGGCCCTGATGGGACCGACGCCCATGACTTCCGGTCGTACGCCGGCTACGGCAAAGCCCACAAAGCGCGCCAAAGGGCTCAGGCCCAGCCGCTCGGCTTTCTCGCGCTCCATCACCACGACCGCGGCCGCGCCGTCGCTGAGAGGGCTCGAATTACCGGCCGTTACCGAGCCGCCGGGTTTGAATACCGGCTTCAAGCCAGCGAGGGCTTCGGGCGTGGTTTCGCGCCGCAGATGCTCGTCACGGTCCAGAACTTTCGTGACTGTCGCCGGCGCACCATTGTCGCCGACAACTGTCTCGTCCCAGGCAAAGGGCACAATCTCATCGGCGAAGTAACCGGCGTCCGTCGCCGCTGCCGCTTTGCGATGACTTTGATAGGCGAACTCGTCCATATCTTCGCGGCTGACGCCAAATTCGTCGACGACGCGCTCGGCGGTCAAGCCCATGCTCATGTAAACATTCGGGTCCTTGGCAGCCATATGCGGATTGGGGCTGAGGCGATGCCCGGTCATCGGCACTGAGGACATGGATTCGGCGCCGCCGGCAATCACGACATCCGCTTGGTCGGCAATTATGCTGTTGGCGGCCAGGGCGATCGTCTGCAAGCCACTGGAGCAAAAGCGGTTGACCGTCTGGCCGGGCGTATCGACGGGCAGGCCAGAGCGCAAGGCGATCACGCGGGCGAAGTTCATGCCCTGCGAGCCCTCCGGCATGGCGCAGCCCAGAATGACATCGTCTACGTCAGCGGGATCCAGTTTGCCCGCTGTCTTCGCCATCAGATCGCTGATGACGGTCGCCGCCATCTCGTCCGAGCGCGCGTTTCGGGTGCTGCCGCGCACGGCCTTGCCGACTGCCGTCCGCGATGCCGCCACGATTACTGCCTGGCGCATGAAGGAACCTTTCAATACATACTGTGCCATATTCTCATGGTAGCAGAGAGCAAGGTACGGTCAATATATCATGCGCATTCTGCAAAGGCTTCAACTGTGATAAAATGACACCAATTCTCATGAGGGCGCAATCGCTTATGGGTAAGGCGACCGACGCACGTTAGGAAACGGCGATGGCTGACAAGCGTGTATTGGAATCAGTTCAACTAAAATACTTCAAAGCCATTCAGGATAGTGGCGTTGTAGAGTTTTCACCACTGACGGTGTTGATCGGGAATAATGGGTCGGGCAAGAGCAGTCTAATAGAGGGATTACTAACATATCAGCGCATGGTGACTGAAGGGCTAGACGAATCTATGAACAACTGGCGAGGCTTTGAGTATATCGTTAACGCCGCCAAGCCAGTAGATGACGCTGACCTATCGCAATCAGATGTATCCCGTAAGAAGTCCATCACGTTCAATGTTCGGCATTTGCTCCCTGGCCAGCGAAAAGATCGTCGACGTAGTGTCCATCAACATACCGTAAGTGTCGGCAATCCCGATGATGACAAGCAGATTCAGATTGTCAAAGAAACGTGGAAGCAGGGACGAAGAAAGTACACTCGAATCGATGCTGGCAATCGTACAATTGTTAAGCGTAGCTCAAAAAAAAGCTCTGAGTTCAAGTTTCCATATTTACTCCCAAGAACATGTTGGCCAATCTTCTCATCACCGGAAGAAGGTGAATCTAATCAAATAAATGTAAATGCAACTGCATTTTACGTCATCTCGTCGTGGCAGTTTCTCACCATGAATCCCAATAGCATGGGCCAGCCGCAATCTCAAAAGCGTACCGGAGGGCCCATTCGCCTCAATTCTGACGGTACAAATATTGCTGAATATGTGAGCGACATTATTGAACATGACCCAGACACATTCGACGGCATTTTGGAGGCGATGCAATACGTAATGCCCTACCTTCGCGACTTGAGGCCAGTGCTCACTGACATCTTGGGTCGGCAAATGCACGTAGAGATGACAGAAGCTGAGTTTACGGTTATGGGTTGGCTCCTATCTACCGGCACCCTGCGTCTGTTGGCGTTATTGGCACTATTCCGTCATCCGAACCCTCCCCCTCTTATCGTTATTGAGGAGATTGAGAACGGATTAGACCCACGCGCCGTGAACCTAATTGTCGACGAGATAAGGGACGTTGTTGAGAGCGGACGGTCGCAAGTAATTCTCACGACCCACTCTCCCTATTTACTCAATTTGCTACCACTTTCTACTATTGTCCTTGTGGAACGAGTCGGCGATATACCGACTTTCAGCCGTCCTAGGGACCGCAACGATTTGGAGAGCTGGTCTCGTCGATTCAATTCCGGCCAATTGTATACCATGGGAGCCTTGGAGCGTAACGATCGTTTATGAAGGTAGGCATGGTGTTTGAATGCGGTACCGACGGTGCCGACAAAGCCGTTTGTATTCACCTGGCGACAATGATCAATCCCGGTATACGGATTGTTCCAAGAACGCTAGACGACAAACCGAATCTCATTTCCGATGCCGGGAAAACGGCGGAGGAGCTCTTTGAACTTAACTGCGAAAGAGTGCTGATAATATGGGACCTGCGCCCGGCGTGGCCGAACCTGAATTCGAAACCGTGCCTAGTTAAAGAACGCAACGCGATACTAAATACGTTGACTGCTGCAAGCTTATCTTGCGACGCCGTCGATCTGATATGTATTCTGCATGAATTAGAGGCTTGGTTGCTGAGCGATGAAAGAGCGATAAGAGATGTGCTGTCTACAAAGGCTCATCCTATTACCATTCGCCGGCGGCGGAACGTTGATCGCCTAAAGAATCCGAAGGGAATTCTAAATAGCCTTTTCAAAAGACATCGTGGTCGAAGATACGTGGATCGTTACCATGCGAAGGAGATTGCGATGGCGATCCCTGATCTCCAAAGGCTACGGCGAATTGACTCATTCCGTCGCTTTGAACGTGCAATCTTGCCGACCTAGCAATTCAGAAACTCGTTTGGCTTCTCAATTCCGCAGCGGCTTGTTCGTCTGCAGCATATGCATGATGCGCTCTTGCGTCTTGGTCTCCATAATCAAGCTCAGGAAAGCCTCCCGCTCCAGGTTCAGCATGTATTGCTGGTCCACCCACTGCGGTTCCGCCAGCGCGCCGCCCGTCAAAATGTAGGCCAGTTTCCGCGCGATCAGGGCGTCATGTTCGCTGGCGTAACCGGCTTCCTGGTATCCCGCAACGCCGAGCAGCAGCGCCGCGTAGGCATCTCGTCCCGCTGCGAAAACCGGCTCAGGTCTCCTCGGCTCGTAGCTGTCGCTTAGCGCCAGCGCCAGCGCCAGCGCCTTGGCCTCGCCTAACAGATGGGCGCGATTCATCACAATCTTGTCTGATTCAGCCAGGAATCCCAAGGCCTTGGCTTCTTTCGCGCTGCTGCTGACTTTGGCGGTGGCGATACTTTCGAAGGCTTTCTGCAGTCCAGCCAGCACATCATCCGACCCGTGGCGCGCCAATGGACTGACCAGGCGGCGCGCCATTTCCTTGCAGCCGCCGCCGGCCGGCACAAGACCCACGCCGACTTCAACCAGCCCCATGTAGAGTTCGGCATGCGCGACCACGGCCGTGCCGGACATCACCAATTCCGCGCCGCCTCCCAGCGCCATATTATGCGCGGCGACTACGACTGGTTTCGGCGCGCAACGCAGCGCCTGCGCTAATTCCGGCAAGCTGACCAGGGTCTTCTCGATGCCTTCCAGCCCGGCCATCAGCGCCGATGGGTCGAGGTTGGCGCCGATCGAAAAGCGTTCGCCATCGTTGCCGACGACAAGCGCCCGGTATCGCTCGTCATTGAGCAATTCCAGCGCGCGCCAACCGGACTCGATCAGCCCGGCAGTGATGCTGTTCTGCTTGGTCGTAAATTCCCAGAGCAAGGCGCCGTCGCCCATGTCGTGCACCGTGCCATCGCCATTGCGGTAGATTTCAGCGCCGGAAGCGCGCAAATCCGCCGTGGTGATTTCGCGGGCATCTGTTTCCAGCGGCAGATAGGCGCGATCCGGCGGACTGTAGTAGCCGGCGACCTTGCCCTGTTCGTCACGCTGGTAGAATGACGCGTGCCCGTCCGCGATCATGGTCTTGACCCAGTCCGCTACCGGATAGCCATCCGTTTCGAAGCGGTCGATGGTCTCCGCCACGCCGATGGCATCCCAAATTTCAAACGGGCCCAACTGATGCGCGAAGCCCCACTTCTGCGCGTTGTCGACATTGACGATAGTGTCCGTGATTTCAGGCACGCGGTTGGAAGCGTATGCGAGCAGGAAGGCGTGAAGATGCCACAGAAACTGGCCGGCGCGGTCGTCCGCGTTGATGAGCAAGCGGATCCGCTCGCCAAGTGGCTCAACTTTGCGATATTGTCCCACGCTGTCGAAGCGCGGCTTGCTGGGCGGCTCGTAATCCAGCGTCTCGAGGTTGAGCGCCCAAAGTTCCCTCTTTCCGCCATCGCGGCGCATGTGGTAGAAACCCCGGCCGGTCTTGCGCCCCAGCCAGCCGCGCTGCAGCAACGCGTCGGATAGCTCGGCGTTTTTCTGATGCAAGAGCAGCTCGCGCGCCGGGTCGTCGGGAATGGCGTGGTAGAGATTGCGCGCCACGCCGACAGCAATGTCGAAACCAACCAAATCGTTCAAATTGAAGGTGGCGGTCTTGGGGCGGCCGATCAGGGGGCCGGTCAGGGCATCAACTTCTTCGACTGTATATCCGTGATCCAGCGCGAAGTTCGTGGCTTGCATGCCCGCCATGGACATGAAGCGATTGCCGATGAAATTGGGCGTGTCGTTGCAGCGTACGGCGCCCTTGCCGAGTACATCGGCGCCGAAGCACAGCATGAAGTCTACAATATCGCGATTCGTACCCGCGTGCGGAATGACCTCCAGCAAGCGCAGGTAGCGCGGCGGATTGAAAAAATGCGTGCCCAAGAAGCGCTGCGTGAACTCCTGCGGCAAGCCCTCGGCGATGCTGCTGATGGGAATGCCCGAGGTGTTGGATGTGACGATGGCGTCCGGCTTGACAACGCCGGCAAGACGCGCCATCAGCGCGCGCTTGAGGTCAAGCTCTTCGACGATGACCTCGATGACCCAATCGGCGTCGCCTACGCGCTGCAGGTCATCTTCTAAATTGCCGATGCTGATATTGCGCAGATCGTCGGGGCTGTAGAGCTGAGCCGGGCGCATCTTTTGCAGCGCCTTCAAGTTGCCGGCCACAACTGCATTGCGTACGCGCGGGCCATCAGCAGGCGCGCTGTCAGGCGGCGGGATATCCAACAGCAATGTCTCGATGCCGACGCCAGCCAGCAGCGCAGCGATGCCGCCGCCCATCGTGCCGGAGCCGATGACGGCCGCTTTCTTGATCTGATATCCCATCTGCGCAATCACCCTTTCCGATGCGGAGCAACTACCAGTCCAGCTCCTCGCCATCATAGCGGTAGAATCTGCCATTATCTGCGGCGACCAGCCGCTCGATAACCCCGAGCAGAGCGCGGGCGGATTCTTCGGGCGCTAAATTCGCGGACGGGCCGCCCATGTCCGTGCGCACCCAGCCGGGCGCCAGCGTGACGCTCGTGATGCCCGCCATCGCGTCATCAAAGGCGAGGACGCGCGCCGCCATGTTCATGGCCGCCTTGCTCATGCGGTAGGCGTAGGCGTTACCGCCGGCCCTGGCCAGCGAACCCAGACCGGACGAGATCATGACAGCGCGCGGATTGTCGCCGTTCTGTAGCAGTTCGCGGCAACACTGCGTCACGATCAAGGGCGCGACCGCATTTGTTGTGACGACCGTGGCAACCTCCGCCGCACTGAGCTGGCCCATGTCGCGGGCGCCATCGCCACCGGATATGCCGGCGTTGTTGATAAGTACATCCAGGCTGTCGATTTCGCCCGCGATGGCGTTCACCGCGCGCTCGATGGAAGCCTCATCGTTGACGTCCAATTGCAGTATCTGCAGGTTTTCCGGGTCCGCTTGCGCCAGAGCGTTCAGGGCAACCGCGCCTTCTGGATTGCGGCAGGTCGCGTAGACTCGCGTGTCGCTCTGTGACAGGTATTGTTCCACCAGCGCCAAGCCGATGCCTCGGTTCGCGCCTGTGATGAGGATGTTTTGTATGGAAATTGCCATTACTCGCTTTCGGACTCTTTTAGAGATGCTGCTTCCAATTCTTCGGAGTCAAAATCGCTCAGGCTTGCCTGGTCGAATTCTAGGATTCTGATTTCGCGCTTGTGGATGCCAATGTCGTGCTCGATCAGAAGGTCCAGCAATCTTTCTCCGTCGATCAATGAAATGGGTGGAGCGTTACGCACGACGGCAATTTCTTTGGCTTTTTTGGAGAAAGCGCCCGTCGTGACGATTGAGCCGCGAAGCGCGTCGAAGAGAGGCATCGCTCCACGAAGCCCGCTTACGATAGGTTGTCCAATACTTCCCTTGTGCCGTTTGACTTGAATGACTTCATGAACGCTGCTGATCCCGAATTCTATGTCGGCTTTGATGTCGACGCCCTGGTCTTGAAGGTACGGCGTCAATTCGACATTTTCATATTCCATTGCTTCGAACAGGCGTAAAACAAGATGCTCGAACTGAAATGGATCCATTGTTTGCAAAAACTCAAGGAGTTGCTTTCGGACTTGGCTATTCTTTTCTTTTACGGCCAATTGAACCGCAAGCGCCGCTTTGTCGTCGCTCCCGATGAAATTGAGCAGATAAGCCAAGCCGGCATCGGTGATTTCGTATTTGCGCCCTTGACGATAAACGAGCTCACGATGCCTCAAGTTGTTCAGGCGATATCGCAGTGCCGTACGGAATGAAGCATCCGACTTCCAAGACGTGCGCATTTGAAAGAAAGCGCGGAATTGGCCAAACAGGTCATTCAATGAACTTGAGCCTCTGTCAGCCAATGCCGACAAGACCAAGTAGATGCCTTCGTGCTCGTCAATTTGTCTAATGGCGTCAGCATCCGTGTTCACAAAGCGTTTGCCGAGATCTGTCAGCGAACAAACTCTGTCATTCACCGCTACAAGGGCATGTGGCTCACCGAAACGCCAAAATTGGCGCGACCAACGCGGATTGACCCGCCCTTCCGATTCCCGCCATATTCGCTGTGCCAAGTCTCTTCCGTTACCGGACGGCAGCTCGGGAATCCACTGGCAGGGATTGGTAAAGTCAGTCGCCTCCTGCGGATTCCCCACCATTGACTTGATATGCTGCCACATCAACTTATAAGTCTGATCCCTTGTACCGTCTAGGATGCGCAAGAAGTGTGCCACCTGATCGTATTCGGGCAGGTACAACGTCAGAAATCGCTTATCCATAACAGTGCCGCTCCATCCCTCAAACCCGCAAAGCCGCCAGCCACGCATCCACCATGACATCCGCCACTTCTTCACCCGTGAGCCGCCCGCCCTCGCGGAACCACACCCCCACCCAGTTGTGCGCGCCCAGCATGGCGCGGGTCACGATGGCCGCGTCCACCTGGCGGAATTCGCCGGCGGCGATACCCGCCTGCACCGTGTCCCGAAACAAGCTCTCGAAGTAGTCGCGCCGGGCGAAAAAGCGCTTGCGCCGACCCGCGAACTCGGCGTTGAAGGCGTCATCGCCGTTCTTGCTGCTGATATTAGCGTTGAGCAGGGCGCGAATCTCGAAAACCATCGCCGCGCCCACGGCCACATTGCCCGTCACGCTGACGACGTGCGAGCGTATCATCCCGCCGAGCTTATCCGCGCAAGTCAAGTCCGATGTATAAATGACATCCAGCTTGTCAATGGTGAGGTCCAGGCCGACTTCCAAGACGCTGAGAAGAAGGAAGTCCTTGTTCTTGAAATGATGATACAAACTGGCCGCAGTCAAGTTCACTTGAGCGGCGATGTCCTTCATGGTCGTGGCTTCATAGCCATTGCGATGCAGGACTTCCGCGGCGGCCCACAGAATGTCTTCGCGATTGACCGATTGGTCAGCCGGCTTTCGTGCCAAGATGTAGCTCCCATCCGTACTCTGCGGCACTTGTCAATCAATCTGCCGTTCGATTATAGAGGAGCGTCGCCGGGCATTCAAGCGGCTGCCTGACACAATGCCCTCCATGGATTCGCGCGCGCTTGCGCTGGGCATAGACCACCGTACACATTTGTCGCCAAGCGCCTATAATAATCGCGCCTGTAATTTTCCGACGGGAGACGCCATGCGCAGCGCCGGCTGGCCGCCCTTTGATCTTGTGTTCTTCGATTGCGACAGCACCTTGTCCGCCATTGAAGGCATCGACGAGTTGGCGCGCGCCAAGGGCAAAGCCGGGCGCGTCGGCCTGTTGACCAACAAGGCGATGGACGGTGAACTGGATCTCGCCGATGTCTACGGCAAGCGGTTGAAGGCCATCAACCCGACCCGCGCGCAACTCAAAGCCTTGGAGGAGCGTTACTGGCAAACGGTCGTCGAAGACGCGCTTGAGGTCATCGCCGCGCTGCGCTTTCTTGACAAGCAAGTGTTCATCATCAGCGGCGGCCTGATTGACGCTGTGATGGGCTTTGGGCGCCGGCTAGGCGTCGAGCCCGAGCGGATTCGCGCCGTGGAGCTGGAATACAACGAACTCTCAGGACGCTGGTGGGATTACTACGAACCAGGCGCGCAGCAAGCGAAGACCTACCTCGATTACAGCACCGGCCCGCTTACGGTGTCCCACGGGAAATCACGCATAATCGGCGAACTGGCGGGCGATTTGCCCGGACGCCGCTTGATGATCGGGGACGGCGCCTCTGATTTGGCAGCACAAGACGCGGTTGATCTTTTTATCGGCTACGGCGGCGTCGTCGCGCGCGAAAGCTTGATCGACGGTTCCGAAGTCTTCATTCACGCCGAGTCGCTTTCGCCAATTTTGCCGCTCGCCGCCGGTCGGCGCGGCTGGGAAAGCGTACTGAATACGCGACACGAGGACACATTCCGCAAAGGAATCACGGCCGCGCTGATCCGGGAATCCGTGTCCTTTCGCAATGATTCGCTGCGAGTCGATTTTATTCGTGACTTTGAGGACATGAACTAGCATGACATTTTCGGCGCTCATATTTGACATGGACGGCTTGCTGGTCGATTCCGAGCCCGTCTGGCACGAGGTTGAAGTGGAATTGATCGAATCTTACGGCTATGTCTACAGCGATGAAGTGCGCAACATGGGCATCGGCATGCGTGTGGACGAGTTCGCTGCTATTCTGCAGCGGCACTATCCCAAACTGGGCGATTCCGCCGCAGCCATCGAATCCGCCATTACCGAGCGATTGCTTTCGCTGCCGCCAGAGCGTATCAAGGCGCGCCCCGGCGCCGATGAGATCGTGCGCTGCGCTGCTGACCGGCGCATCCCGAGGGCGATTGCTTCCAGCTCGTCGCAAATCGTTATCGAACACTTTGTGCGTCTTATGGGCTGGGCGGAGCTGATTCCCAATCGCTATTCGGCGCAATTCGTGGCGCGCGGCAAACCGGCGCCGGACATTTATCTGCACGCGGCGCAGCAATTGGGACTGCCGCCGGAACGTTGCCTGGCGCTGGAGGACAGCCAGGCCGGTACGGTGGCAGCGCAGGCCGCCGGCATGACCTGCTTCACCGTGCTCGATCAGTCGCATTCCAGTCTCGAAGACTTCGCGGCGGTGAATGGCAATATCTACAGCGATCTGTTCGAGGTCATGAACGAGATTGAAACGAAAGGACTGTTCGCGTGAGCCGGCAGCATGTCTTAGTCGCGACCGATCTTACGCCGGAGAGCATCGCGCTGCTCAAAAGCAGCCCGGATTTCCAGGTCAGCTGCGTGCCGCCCAAGACATCAAGTGTGCGCGCCGCCCTGCCCGATGCCACGGCCATCATCACGCGTTCCGACTTCAAGCTGGACGCGCCGCTGCTCGATCACGCCAGCAACTTGCGCTTGATCGCGCGCATGTCGGCTGGCCTGACCGGGCTTGACATAGACTACGCGACCGAGCGCGGCATCCTGGTGATGAATACGCCCGGCGTCAGCGCGATTGCCGCCGCCGAGCACACATTGACGTTAATGCTGGCCCTCAATCGAAACCTGCCCGCCGTTCACGACAGCCTGCGTGAAGGCTGGTGGCTATTCGACCGGCAACAGCAGGTCGGCGCGCAGCTGCACGGCAAAACGATCGGCATCGTCGGTCTTGGGCGGGTGGGCCGCCGCGTCGCGCGGCTCTGCCTGGCGCTGGGTATGGGCGTGCTGGCCTACGATCCCTACATCCGCGACGAGCAGGTCGACGACCGGCGCATCGCACGGGTTAGCCTGCCGGAGTTGCTCGCCAATGCCGATTATGTCAGCATGCACGTGCCGGCGACAAAAGAGACTGTCGACTTTCTGGACGGGGACAGCTTGCGCCTGATGAAACAGGGCTCCTGCTTCATCAACACCTCGCACGGCGGCGTCATCAAGGAGTCGCTGCTGGCGGATGCTTTGAAAGACGGTCATTTGGGCGGCGTGGCGGTAGATGTGTGGAACGAGGAGCCGCCCTTCAGCAGCCCGTTGATCGGTCTGGACCGCGTCATTCATACACCGCATATCGGCGATAACACAGTCGAGGCGCGGCAGGATCTCTCGCTGCAGATCGTGCAGCAAGTTATCGACGCCCTGGACGACCGCGATTTCCGCAATGTGGTGAATATGCCGCTGCTGCCAGGCGTCGAATTCGCTGAGATTCGCCCTTACATGCAGCTGGCCGAGGGCATCGGCGCGCTGCAGCATGTCTTGTCGCGCAGCTCGATCCGCCGCATCGCCATTGAGATCATCGGGGACGACATGAACGGCCTGATCAAGCCAATGACCGTCGGTATTCTCAAGGGCATGCTGCGCCCGCTCCTCGGCGACCATGTCAGCTACGTCAATGCGCCGGTGCTGGCTGCCCAGCGTGGTTGGCAAATCACGCAGGCCAAGGGCATCAAAATCAGCGAATACAGCAATGTCATCACCTGCCAGACTACGCTGGATGACGGCGAAGAAATCAGCATCGCCGGCGCCCTGCTTGACCGGCAGAAGCCCTACATCATGCAGATCAACGACTATCGCGTTCACTTTGAGCCGCGCGGTCATCTGCTGATTATGGGCAGTTTTGACCGCCCCGGCGTGATCGGGCAAGTCGGCAGCTTAATGGCGGAGAATGGCATTAATATCGCCAGCTGGCATACCGGCCGCGCCGAACCCGGCGGCAATACGCTGACCGTGCTCAATTTCGACGAAGCGTTGCCGGAAGCGCTGATGGAAATCCTGCGCGAGCAGGACTTCATCCGGCACGTGCATCAACTGCAAATATAGGTACAATCTGCGCTATAATGGCAGTGATAGAAAAAAGAGGTCATTGCGTTGAGTGACGAAATGACACTTGCGTTGCCTATAGACGAGATTCGCGAGTATTGCGCGAGTCAGCCGATTCGACGCTTGTCGGTCTTTGGTTCGGCGCTTCATGGCGGAATGTCCTCTGACAGCGACATCGATCTACTGGCCGAATACAAGGCTGGCGCTCGAGTCGGCCTGGAATTCTTCCAACACACGGTCGACTTAAGCCGAATAATCGGGCGAGAAGTGGACTTGCGCACACCGGAGGATCTGAGTCGGTATTTCCGAGAAACGGTGTGCCGGGAGGCCAGACCGATATTTGAAGTCCAGTCCGGAGAATGATCGCATACGACTGTGCCATGCGCTGGAAGCCGCGCAGAAGGCTCAGCGATTTGCGCAAGGAAAAACACGCGCTTCCCTATCTCAAGACGAAGGTCTGCAGTGAATTTTGGCCCGGTTGCTTGAAATCCTGAGAGAAGCCACTGGCTCCGTATCACAAGAGTGCCATTCAAAGTATCCTGATCTACCCTGGTCAAGCATGAAGGTTATGCGCAACTGGCTGGCGCACGCTTATTTTGACATAAATCTCGACATTCTATGGAATGTCATACAGGACCATTTGGGCCCGCCGATTATACAACTGAAAGCTATTATCTCTGCCGAATACGGAGAGTGTACGAGTACGGGTGAGGATAACGCTCAATCCAGGTGACTCTTGATATTCAGCGCCACTTCCTTGCTGATGCCATTCACCGCGGCCAGCTCGGCGACGCTGGCGTTGCTTATGGCATCGATCGAGTTCTCAAAGTGCTTGAGCAAGACCTTGCGCCGTTTGGGCCCAACGCCGGGAACCGTCTCCAGGCGGCTGGCCAAGCCTTTTTTCTGGCGCTGTTTACGGTGGCTGGTGATGGCGAAGCGATGCGCTTCATCGCGCGCGCGCTGCACGAGATACAGCGCTTCGCTGCGGCGCGGCAGCAGGACCGAGTCCACCCGGTCGGGCAGGAATATTTCTTCAATGCGCTTGGCCAGGGACGCCAGCGGCACGCGATCGCCCAGGCCGAATTCGTCCAGCACGGCCAGGGCTGCATTTAGCTGACCCTTGCCCCCGTCGATCAGCAGCAAGTCGGGAAGCAGACGCCAGGTTTCGTCCTTCTCCACCCCATCGGGCGTCAGCTCCTTGTCTTTTTCCACAGCGTTCTTCCAGCGCATGAAGCGGCGCGTCAGCGCTTCGCTCATCGACTGGTAGTCATCGGCGCCGGCATGGGATACGCTGCGGATATTGAAGCGGCGGTACTCGCTCTTGCGTGGCGCGCCCTGCACGAATACCACCCGGCTCGCCACAATCGCCGTGCCCTGCGTCGTGCTGATATCAAAGCACTCGATCCGGTTGGGGATGCGCGGCAGCCCCAGCTCCGCCTGCAATTCCGCCATCGCCATTTCGTGCTTGGTCGTGTCGGCCTCATACTGCGCCCGCATCATCTGCAGGCTCTCCAGGGCGTTCTCTTGCGCCAAACCAACTAATTTGCGTTTGTCGCCGCGCTGCGGCACGTGAATCGTCACCCGGGAACCAGCCCGTTTGTCGCTCAACCAGCGCTCCAGGATACGCGCCTCTTCCACTTCATTGGGCAGAATCAGCTCGCGCGGGATATTGGCGGAATTGGCGTAAAATTGGCTGATGAATTGCTCCAGCACGACGGCATCGCTCTCGCCCTCGGTATTGTCCATCGTGCGCGAGTCGCTGCCGATGAGTTTGCCATTGCGAATGAACATGATCTGTACGGTGGCGTCTCGGTCGTCCCGCGCCAGCGCGATCACATCGTGATCGGTCATGCTCTTGCCCACCGCCTTGTGCTTGTTGGTGATGAAATCAATGGCTTTGAGTTGATCGCGGATGCCAGCCGCCTTCTCGAAATTCAAGCTCTCGGCCGCGCTGTTCATCTTATTGACCAAGCGTCGCTGAACATCGTTGGCGCGTCCGCTGAGCACATCCATCAACTCCTGAATCATGAAGCGGTATTCGTCGCGCGTTACCGCGCCGATGCAAGGCGCGTTGCAGAGTTTGATATCGTGGAACAGGCACGCGCGCTCATCATTACCGGTGATGTCGCGATCGCAAGTGAGGTAAGGGAAGGCTTTGCGCAAGTCGCTAAGCGTCTTCTGCACGACCCACATAGCCGAATAGGGGCCGAAATAGCGAGAGCCGTCGTCGACGATGCGACGGGTCGTTTCGACTTTGGGAAAAGCCTCGCCCCAGCCGACGCGAATATACGGGTAACGCTTGTCATCCTTTAACTCGATATTGAATCGGGGCTTGTGCTTCTTGATTAGTGTTTCTTCGAGGATCAGCGCCTTGACTTCATTCTCGGTGATGAAGAAGTCGATGTCCGCGACTTCTCCGCGCATGCGCAGGGTCTTGCTATTGCCGTCGGCCTGCGTGGTGAAATAACTGCGCACGCGATTCCGCAGGCGTTTGGCTTTGCCGACATAGATAATCTTCCCGCGGCCATTCTTGAGCAGGTAGACGCCGGGCTTGGCGGGCAAGTTTCTGAGTATCGTCTCAATATGAGGCGGTTTCTCGTAGTGCATAAGCGCTGGTAGACTAGGTCATGGCGGGCTGAATCAAGACCATTTTAGCATGATCGCGTGTTGGGGTGAACCGATGCGACCGGGCCTTCAAGCGACCATACCCTTCCGACGCTACCCGGCCCCTTCCGCGCCATAAATACGAGAAGCGTCCGCTGATGAGTCGACACATTCCCATTCTCGTGAACGAAGTGATCGCCGCGCTGCAAGCCGATGCGCCGGGCACGACACGCCTGATCGACGGCACAGTCGGCGGCGGCGGGCACAGTTTCGCCTTGCTGGAGGCCGGCATCGACGCCTTGCTGGCATGCGATCGCGATGCCAACGCCATCGAGATTGCCAGGCAGCGACTGGCGGGCTTCCATGACCGTGTCTACTTTTACCGCGGCAGTTACGTCGACATGCAGGACGCGGCGCGGGATCTGGGCTGGCAAACTGTCGACGCCATCTTGCTTGACCTGGGTCTATCGTCTATGCAGATCGATGATCCGGCGCGGGGCTTCTCGTTTCGTTTCGATGCGCCGCTGGATATGCGCTTTGACCGCGATGCAGCCGGCTACACAGCTGGCGATCTCGTTAACGGCCTCGCCACTGAAGAGCTGGCGGATCTCTTCTTTCGCTACGGCGAAGAACGCCATTCACACCGCATCGCCCGCGAAATCTCGCGGCAGCGGCCCATCACATCGACGCGTATACTGGCCGAAGTGATCGCTGACGCCGTGCCGGCCGCAGCTAAACGGAAATCCAGAGTACACCCGGCGACCAAAGTTTTTCAAGCGCTGCGCATCGCCGTCAACCAGGAACTTGATGCCGTGAAAAAAGTGCTGCCCATCGCCGTCGATTTGCTCCGCCCCGGCGGCCGCCTGGCGGTAATCACTTTTCACAGCCTCGAAGACCGGCTGGTCAAGCAGGCTTTCAAACTACTTTCGACCAGCGTGGTGGCGCCGCCGGGAATGGCCTCCTTAGAGGAGCGGCGCGCCTGCGTTAAATTGGTCAACCGCAAGCCGGTCATCCCCGATCCGGCCGAAGTAAACGCCAACCCCCGAAGCCGCAGCGCCAAGCTACGGGTCGTCGAAAGATTGTAAGCGCGTCAAACTCGAGTTGCGCGTTATTCCATTACTGATACATTGAATAAGGTACAGATTGGCAGCTGCGCGCAAGCTGCCGTCTGATGCTTTTTTTCTTAGGACAGGCCGCGGCGAATCATGTCTCAAGCATGGATCCAACATACCTTCAGCCGCAAGCGCTTTCGGACGCGCAACCAGGCCACCGCCTTGGCGATCCTGGGCGTCGCGATTCTGCTCATTCTCGGCAGCCTGTACTTGTCACAGGTCGCCTCCTTCGCCATTACCAATCGGCAGATCGAAGAGCTGATCAAACAGCGAGACGAGCTCAAACGTCAGAATGAAAGGCTGATTGGCGAGATCGCCAGTTTCCGCACCGTGCCGCGTCTGTTCGCGCGGTCGGAGGCGATCGGTTTCCGCCCCGCTACCAACGCCGATATCGATTACATCTTAATTGACGGATACAACCCGAATCGGGATCGGCTACCTGTCGCAAGCATTAATGGCACAGAGGCGGAACTAGCGGCCCCCGTATACGACGAAACTTTCGGCAGTTGGCTGGAACAGCAACTCGCCCTGCTGCGCGATCAATTCCAGTCCTTCGGCGCCTGACGAGAGTCGCGACATGCAAGAGATGTCTTCACAGCGAGCGACCATTCAAGCGCGATTGCCCTTCGTAGCGCTATTCCTGATTTTGATGGCGGCCTACTTGATCATCAATCTCGCCAATTTTCAGTTCTTCCCGCGCTCGGTTCGGCAAGAGCTGGAAAAAATCGGCAACTCCATTACCAATACCACGCTGCGCATCCCGGCCGAGCGCGGCCGAATCTTCGATCGCGACGGCGAGCCGCTAGCTTTCAACGTGGTGCAATTTCGCCTCGGCGTCAGCCCTGCGCTCGTCTCGGATAGCAATGGGTTGATGACAGCGCTGGCGGAGATCCTTGATATCGACGACTTTGAACTCTATCGCAAGATCACCAGCGACCGGGTCTGGGAGTTTGTCGCGGGTCCGATTTCGGCCGAGCAAGGACAAGCCATCGTCGCGCTGGATAACATTTCTCTGGGTCTGGAAGAGATTCCCAAACGCTTCTATCCCCAGGGCGAACTGGCGGCGCACGTGATCGGCATCGTGGTCGATGACGGACTTCGGGGCGCGCTTGGCGTCGAAGGCGCATACAACGACACGCTCTCGGGCCGTGTGCTTGATCTTTCTGTCAGCAACGTGCCCTTTGACTTGCCGCAAGATCGCCCCGCCGAGCAGCGCGGCCATGATATCGTGCTCACGCTCGACCGCGATGTGCAATTCTGGGTGGAATCCGAACTGAGAGCGGCGGTAGAGGAATACAGCGCGTTCCGAGGCACGATCATCGTCATGGATCCACGCAATGGCGATGTGCTTGCGCTGGCTAACCATCCCTCAATTGATCCCAACAGTTTTTTGGACATCGCCGATCCAAACCTGCGCGTCAACCCGGCAATCAACGAGACCTACGAGCCCGGCTCGCTCATGCAAGTACTGACCGTCGCCGGCGCGCTCGACCAGGGCATTGTCTCGACCTTCTGGACCTACAATGACGAGGGTTATCTGGAAGTGGGCGGCCGGGACATTTGGAATCCGTACTTTCAATCCCACGGCGCCACCGATGTCAGCTCCATCCTGGTCAAATCGCTGGACATTGGCGCGGCGACAATCGCGTTGGAAATGGGTACGGAGCGCTTCTACAGTACGCTGCGATCTTTTGGCCTCGGGCAGGCAACAGGCGTTGGCTTGTTTGCCGAGGAGCGCGGCGAGCTGCGAATCCCGGGCGACTCCGATTGGAACGAGAGTTTTCTCGGGCTGAACAGCCACGGGCAGAGCGTCAAAGTAACGCCAATGCAAATGATCACCGCATTTTCGGCGCTCGCCAACGACGGCATTATGCGCCAACCGCGTATTGTGCGGCGGGTGATCAACGAAGAAGGCGCCGAGGACGCCCGTCCAACCACGATTCGACGAGTCGTCTCGGCTGAATCAGCCCAAATCGTAACGGACATGCTGATTCGCGTGGTTGAAGATGGCGCGCCGGAGGCTCAATTGACCGGGTACACCATCGCGGGCAAACCCGGCACCGCGAAAATATCGACAGCGGTCGCGTTTGAGGAAGGCCGCAACGCCAAGATTCTGTCATTTATAGGCTTCTTGCCGGCTGACGATCCGCAGGCAGTCGTCATGGTCAAACTGGATCGACCTGACGGCGATTTTGGCTACGAGGTAGCGGCGCCGGTGTTCAGGCGTGTGGCCGAACGCCTTGTTATTTTGTTGGAAATACCGGATGATAATGTCAGAAGTCGCCTGCAGGCGGCAGAGGCTGATATCAGCACAGGCGAAAGCTAGCCAAAGCACAGCGATGGACGGTCAATTACCGCTGGCGCTCAGCGTCGGCGGGGCAACATTCCTGCTCGGCGTCATCTGGGGCGGCCCATTTGTAGCGATATTGCGGCGCCTTAAGCTCGGCAAACAGATCCGCGCCGAGTTGATGGACAGTCATCACGTGCAGAAGGTCGGCACGCCCACCATGGGCGGCATCATGATCATCATACCGACGATGGCCATAACATTGGCGCTCAATATATCGCGCATCGTACAGGAAGGTTCCGGCCGTAGTATCTTGCTTCCGCTCTTCGTGCTGATCGGCTTCGCGCTGCTGGGTGTTATTGATGACTGGGAGGGCATCCAGACTTCGCGCGGCAGTGTTGGCGAAGGCTTGTCCGGCACGATGAAATTCGCCGCGCAAATCCTACTGGCTCTGATTGCCTCCACAGTGATCTCCCACTTTGAATTCTCCTTCGCCAACTCGATGATTCTGCCGCTGATTCAGATTCGGATTCCTCTGCATCCCGTGCTGTTTGTCTGCATCAGCACCTTCATCATCGTGGCCACCTCAAACGCCACCAACTTCACCGACGGCTTGGACGGGCTGGCCGGCATCATCACTGCCAGCGCCTTTGGCGCGTACGGCGTCATCGCGTTATTGCAGAATCAGATTTTCATGGTGGAGTTGTGCTTTGTCATCGTAGGCGCCTGCTTCTCCTTTCTCTGGTATAACGCGCACCCGGCGCAACTGTTCATGGGTGATACCGGTTCCCTGGCGCTGGGCGCCACTTTGGGCGCCGTGGCGGTGATGACCGGGCACTGGCTGCTGCTGCCCGTCATTGCCATTGTGCCGGTGATGGAAATCCTTAGCGTGATCTTGCAGGTCGCCTCGGCCAAGCTGAGCCGGCGCTTTTACGGCGTCGATATACGACCCTTCCGCCGCACGCCAATTCATCATCATTTCGAGCTTGGCGGCTGGAGCGAAACTCAGATTGTGCAGCGCTTCTGGTTGATTGGCATTCTCAGCGCCTTTGTCGGTGTTGCGCTAGCGCTGCTGTAAACTGGCCGACAGGCTTATCCCGGCGCGCGCGAGCCAAGCGCCCAGCGCTTCGATTTTTGTAGGGGCGACCAATCTGGTCGCCCGCCGCATGCCTCCATTAGCGCCAATTCCGAAGTCGCAGGCGGCATAATACGCCGCCCCTAGACTAGGTGGCGGGCAGCTTACCCCATCCCCGGCCCCAATCCCGCCATCTCTATGGCAGGCATCCGACGAGTCAGGGAGGGGAGCAAAACACTGCGTGATGCAAGGTATTTTGCGTGGGCGGTGGCTTTGCCGCGCGTACGTCTACATTAAGTTGCGTCGTTTGCGATGGGCGCGCGAGCATTCATTTCTTGAATAAATGACCCAACCTGAATAAGTCGCTCCCGGCCGATGCACTATAATTATAGTGCTCTATACAGACCGTAGTCTTTAGTGAGCCGATTTGGCAATGACAGCACGCGACCCATTGGCGGGCAAGCGGGTAGTGGTTTTCGGTTTCGGGCGCCAGGGGGCTGCCCTTGCGCGCTGGCTGCCCACCGTTGGCGCCGATGTGGTCGTCACCGACAGCCGCAGCGCCAAAGCCTTGGGAGTTCGCCGCCGCGATTATCCGGGCGTGCGCTTTTACCTGGGCGGGCACCCCGACGAGGTCTTGATTGGCGCGCGCTGCATTTGCGTTTCCGGCGGCGTACCGCTGGATCTGCCCATACTGCAGGAAGCGCGCGCGCGCGGCATGCCCTTCACCAACGATGCCCAGCTCTTCCTGGAACGCTGCCCCGCCCCGGTCATTGGCATCACCGGCAGCGCTGGAAAGACCACCACCACAGCGCTGGTTGCCAGTATCGTGTCGAAGGCCGGCTACAAGGTCTGGCGCGGTGGCAATATTGGCAATCCCTTGATTGCAGACTTGGCCGAGATAAAGGCCGATGACATCGTCGTCATGGAACTCTCCAGTTTTCAGTTGGAATTGATGTCGACCAGCCCGCGTGTCGCCGCCGTGCTCAATCTGACGCCCAATCATCTTGATCGGCACGGCGCCTTTGAGCAGTACGCCAATGCCAAAGCCAATATTTTGCGCTATCAGCGCGCGACGGACGTAGCGGTCCTGGGCTGGGACAGCCCGGGCAGCCGGGCGCTCGAGCAAGTGGTCGCGGGCGAGCAGTTGGCGTTCAGCCTGTATGACATGGTTCCTGATGGCGCTTTTATGCTGGGCAGCCGGCTGCTGGTGGCGGGATCAGCCAGCTTTGACATGGGCCCGCATGTGGTTTGCGAGCGCGACGAAATCCCCCTGCGCGGCGACCACAATGCGCTGAATGTGCTGGCTGCCTGCGCCATTACCGGCGGTATGGGGCTGGCGATCGATCGTCCCGGCGTCACGCCCGATGTCATGCGAGCGTCGCTTCGCGACTTCCAACCGGTGGAGCACCGCCTGGAAACGGTGCGCGAAGTGGCCGGCGTGACCTGGGTCAATGACAGCATCGCCACTGCGCCGGAACGCTTGTTGGCAGCCATGGCTAGCTACGAGGAACCGTTGGTGCTGCTCATCGGCGGCGCCGACAAAGACCTGCCATGGGAGACGGCGATTCATTTCGCCTTGCGCAAAGCGAGGCATATTATCTTGTTCGGTCGAGACGGCGGCAAACAAGTAGCTTCGAAAGTGATGAAGCTACTGGAACAGATGCGCGTGCGAGACGACCAGCTCTCACGCGTCCAGTCACTCGACCACGCGGTGGCGCGCGCCGCCGAAGTCGCGCAAGCCGGCGATATCGTGCTGCTGTCGCCCGGTGGAACCAGCTACGATGCCTACGAGGATTTTGCCGCGCGCGGGCTTCACTTTCGCCAATTGGTATCTGAACTATAATGAAACTGTTAACGCAGTAGCTGGCCAGAAATCTGAATGACTGAACAAGCGATCTACGGCGGCAGACAACGTCGAATCCGCCGCCAAATTCGGCGCAGCCCAGGGCTGACTGGCCTCACCGACGACAGCATTCGCCCGGTGCGGCATCAGCGCGTGCGCTTCGTAGCGACATTTGACAAACCCATGCTGGCGATTGTGCTTCTGCTGGTCATCATCGGCGGGCTGATGGTCTTCAGCGCTACCTGGGATTGGAGCAACCAAACTTACGGTACGGCATCGGGCTTCTTCGTCGAGGAACATCTGCGCAACGTGATTCTGTCGACCATTGCGCTGTTTTTCTTCGCCGCGCTGGATTATCGCTTCTGGAAACGCTTCGCGATATGGATGCTGCTTATCACGATAGTGGCGCTGGTGCTGGTGCGAATGTACGGCGAGTTGAAGTTCGGCGCTCGGCGCTCATTTTCCGGCGGCCGATTGCAGCCGGGCGAGCTGGCTGAGTTTTCGGTAGTGCTTTACATGGCGGCCTGGCTGGGCTCCAAACGAGCCCGGGTCGACAGCTTTCTTTTCGGATTGCTGCCCTTCTTGGCGGTCGTGGGCGTGATCTCCGGCTTAATCATCATCCAGCCCGACCTTAGCTCAGCCGGGATCGTGGCGCTTACGGCCGGGGTCATGTTTTTTGTCGCCGGCGCCAACTTGTTTCACATGCTGGCGGTGGGCGGCATTACGACCGCGGTTGGCATATTCGTCGTGCAGTACTGGCCCTATGCCCAAAGCCGCATCGCCAATTTCCTCGCCGGCCTCAGCGACATCACCTTGACCGACTATCACACCCTGCAGGCCATCACCGCCTTTGTGCGCGGGGGCTGGATCGGCGTGGGCGTCGGCCAGTCGCAGCAGAAATTCGGCGCGCTGCCGGCGCCGCACACCGACAGTATCTTCGCCATCGTGGGCGAGGAGCTTGGCGTACTGGGCGCGGCGGTGGTGGTCGCCCTTTATATCGCCTTTGCCATCCGCGGCTTCCAAATGGCGCGCATCGCCAAGGACAACTTCGGTTCCCTGCTCTGCGTCGGGTTTACCTCCTGGGTGATTATTCAGGCGCTGCTCAACATCGCGGTCATGACCGGCGTCGTACCGTCTACGGGCGTACCCTTACCCTTTATTAGTTTCGGCGGGTCTTCGCTGATGGTGATCATGATCGGCGTTGGATTGATGCTCAGCGTCCATCGCGTAGCCACGCGGCCAAAACCGACTTCGGAACGGAGAAGCGATATTGCGAATATTGATCGGAGCTGGCGGAACAGGCGGTCACGTTTATCCGGCCTTAGCGACCGCGCAGACGCTGCTCCAAGACGATGAAGAGGCGCCCAACCTGTATTTCATCGGCGCGGCCGGCGGCATGGAACGCCAATTGGTGGCGGAATCCGGCTTGCGCTTTGATAGCTACCATGAGGTCTTGGCCGGGCCCGTTCACGGCGTGAATCCGATTCGCATTCTATTCAGCCTGACGAAGCTAAAATTGGGAGCCTTGCAAGCGCTCGCCCATCAGCTGCGAATGCGCCCTGACGTCATCCTGCTCACCGGCGGTTGGGCCAATCTTCCAGTAGCGCTTAGCGCCCGTCTGCTGCGCATTCCGATTGTGATCTATCTGCCGGATATCGAACCCGGACTGACGATCAAGGCGCTGCAGCATTTCGCTAAGCGGGTAGCTATCACGGCGGAAGCGTCGGCGCGCTTTTTCCCGCGTGGAAAGTCAGTCGTTACTGGCTACCCATTAATGGACAGCCGATTGAGCGCAAATAGAGCGCAAGGGATTGCGCACTTTGGGCTCGACCCGGAGCGCAAGACTCTGCTGGTATTCGGCGGCAGCCGCGGCGCGCGCAATATCAACATCGCTCTGGAACGCCATTTGCTGTCGCTGCTTGAAAGTGGCGTTCAGGTGATGCATATCACCGGCGAACTGGATTGGGAACGCTCGCAGCGGCAGGCGGGCGCTACCGCGAACAACAGCCGTTACCATGCCTTCGCCTACCTGCACGATGAGATGGGACTGGCATTCGCCGCGGCGGATCTGGCGCTCTGCCGGGCCGGCGCCAGCACCTTGGCGGAATTGCCGCTCTTTGGCTTGCCGTCCATCCTTGTGCCTTATCCCTACGCCTGGCGCTACCAGAAAGTGAACGCCGATTATCTCGCTATGCGCGGCGCCGCGGTCCGACTCAACGACGAAGACATGACTGAGAAGCTTTTCGATACTGTGTCTGGCCTGATCCTCGACGACGCGCGACTGAAAATTATGCGCGCCAAGTCGATGGCCCTTGCGAATCCAAATGGCGCGCGGCGACTGGCGGATCTGCTGCGCGAGATTGCCCGAGGCTGAAATGCTCGAATTGGTAACCCTGATCTGGATGAGTGTGGCGGCTTTTGCGGCGATCGGCCTGATGCGCGGTTGGACCAAAGAGACCATCGCGCTGGCCGGGATCACCTTGGGCCTGTTCGCTCTGCACCAGTTCGACGCCACACTTCGTCAACAGCTGCTGGCCCTGTTCTCGCCACAGAACAAATTCTTCGTTCAAACGGGCATCCTCTTGCTAATCACCTTTGTTGTTATCGTTCTGTTTGTCGTCGTCCTGGTGCTGATTTGACCATGTTTGTCTTGCCACGCGCATGATTAGCCTCGCGTCTCTAATGTGGACGACCGCCGTCTTCTTTGCGATGACCGGCGCGATTCGCGGATGGCGGCGCGAGCTATGGGGCATGACCGGCATCGTACTGGGGTTCTTTGCATTGCTGCAATTTGACAGCTTGCTGCGCGGCAGTCTTTACGCGCTGCTGATGAACGAAATGACCTTTTTGCTGCAAATGCTGATCTACTTAACCGCGGTCATCTTGGCCTATCGCAGCCAGTGGGCGAGCCATCTGAACGGCAACCTGCGCCAGCGGCGGGACGCATTTCTCGGCGCAGCGGCGGGCTTCTTCAACGGCTATTTCCTGGCCGGATCAAGCTGGTGCTTCCTGGACATCAACCGCTATCCTTTCGCGCAATTGGTCTCTGCGCCGGCGGAGGCCTCGGCCAGTTTTCAGAGTCTCGGTGTGATGCCTGTCGTCATGCTGGGCGGCGGATTGGCGGCCAACGGCGCCCTGCTGCCGCTGATTGCGCTGTTGATATTGGCGCTCGTTATCTTAACTTAGTGACGCCGGTACGGTGATCTGATTTGGAGGGCACAACACGAGTATGATCCCGCTGTCAACTGGCGCTCGCATTCATATCATCGGCATCGGCGGCGCCGGTCTGTCGGCTATTGCCCGCATCTTACTGGAGCGCGGCTGCGCAGTCAGCGGCTCGGATTTGCAGTCCGGAGAAGTCATGGAGCAACTGGCGGCGGATGGCGCGCAAGTCTTTCGCGGTCATCGCCGGGAATATGTGCGCGGCGCCGACCTGGTGCTGGCCACTTCGGCCGTCGCCGACGACCATATTGAAGTTGTTGCGGCCGAGGATCTTGGCATTCCCGTATACCGCCGCAAGGCCTTCATGCGCAGCTTGCTTCAGGGTTACGATACCATCGCCGTCGCCGGCACGCACGGCAAGACAACCACCACCTCCATGATCATTCATATCATGCAGACTGCCGGCAAAAGCCCAAGTTACATAGTAGGCGGCGCCATGGGCAATACCGGCAAAAATGCCGCGGTCGGCTGCGGAGATTCCTTTGTCATTGAAGCCGACGAATACGACAATATGTTTCACGGCCTCGACCCGAATCTGGCGGTCGTCACAAATGTCGAGCACGATCATCCCGATTTCTTTGAGACGCCTGGCGAGCTGAAGCAAGCCTTTGAGCGCTTCGTCGATCTGCTCGGCAGCGAAGGCGCGTTGCTTGCCTGCGCCGACGATCCCGGCGCCAGCGCGCTCGCTGAATCGCGGCGCAAGCGAGGTCATGACGCGCTTACCTACGCTATCGATGCCGCCGACTCCGAATGGCGCGCAACCGACCTGGATTTCGCCGGCCCATCGACGCGATTTACCATCAGGCGAGGCGGTATCGCGCAGGGCGAAGTCAAGCTCGGCGTACCCGGCAGGCACAATGTGCTCAACGCGCTGGCCGCCCTGGTCGCGGCGCATGAACGAGGCGTCTGCGTCGAGCGGGGCGCGGCGGCGCTGAGCAGCTTTGTGGGCACGGCGCGCCGATTCGAAATCCGCGGCGTCCGCGACGGCGTTGTCGTAATCGATGATTACGCCCATCATCCCACCGAAATCCGAGTAAATCTTGAGGCGGCCCGTCTGCGCTATCCTCAGCATCAGATTTGGGCGATATGGCAGCCGCATACTTTCTCGCGCATCCAACAATTCCGGTCCGATTTCGTGGCGGCCTTCCAGGAAGCGGATCAGGTGCTGGTCACGCCAATTTACGCCGCGCGCGAATCGCCCCTAGATGGTGTGACAAGCGCCGCGCTGGCCGTGGAAATACAGATCCGGCAGTCGGCGGAATACGCCCCTACCTTTGACGCTGCGGTGGACAAGTTGGCTCGCGCCGTCCACGCGCCGGCCGTCGTCCTGATTTTCAGCGCCGGCGACGCCAACGTCATCGCCGACATGTTCCTGAACAACCCGGACTAGTGCTGATGCCTTCGCTGGAGCTGCCCATATTCGACGGCTTGCTGCGCGACCAGCCGCTGGCTCGCTATACCGCGGCTCGTTTAGGCGGGCCCGCCGATTATCTCTACATCGCCAAGCAGCCCGACTACGGCGATGCGATTGCCTTGCTGGAAGCGACCTGGCGTCGCGACATGCCGGTAACCCTAATCGGTGGCGGGGCAAACGTGCTGGTCGCTGATGCCGGCATTCGCGGACTGACCGTCATCAACCGCGCGACCGAGATCCAGGGGCAGAACGCCGGCGACGCCGTGCTGGTGCAGGCGAGCAGCGGCACGAATCTAATTCGCCTGACGCGCTACTGCCAGGAAAACGGGCTAGCCGGGATGGAGTGGGCGATTGCCGTGCCCGGTACGATGGGCGGCGCGGCGGTCAACAATGCCGGCGCGCACGGCAGCGACATCGCCAGCGCGTTGACGCGCCTGCTGGTCTATGAAGCCGAGGGCGGAGAGCGCTGGTACGACGTTGACTCGCTGAAATACGACTATCGCTACTCCTGGCTGAAATACCGTCCTGATCGGCGCTTCTTCGTTATGCGCGCCGAGCTCAAATTGCGCCGCGACGACCCTGAGCGCATCCAGGCAAGCATGGACCGCAACAGTGAATACCGCCGGCGCACGCAGCCACCCGGCGCCAGCCTCGGCAGCATTTTCAAGAATCCGCCCGGGGACTACGCCGGCCGTCTGATCGAAGCGGCCGGATTAAAGGGTCTGCGCCTGGGCTCGGTGCAGGTATCGCCGGTGCACGCTAACTTCTTCGTGAACCTAAGCGCCGACGCCAGCGCCAGCGACTATTTTGAGCTCATCCAGCTAGTGCGCGCGCGCGTAAAAGAACGCTATGGCATCATCCTCGAGCTCGAAATCCAGACGCTGGGCGCATGGCAGTGAATTTGCGCCATAAGCCGTTTGCGCCGTATTTTGACCACGTGTAAACTGAACCACGAATTAACTGGAGGATTCATCTTACTACCGGTGGACGACCCTACGTGGCAAGTCATGTCCAAGCGCAAAGGCGACAACCCAACCGTACTCCCGGCGTGTTGCATCGAGCGGCGCCAGGCACTGTACCGAAGCTGTCGTCCGCAGTGCGACGCGAGCGGCGACCGCTGGTCTCGCGCTGGCGGATTATCAGCGGCGTACTCCTGGTCCTGTTTGGAATTACGCTTGTAGTGTTTTTCACCAGTGACATCTTTTATGTGAGAGCAATTCAGGTGCGCGGCAACGATTTCATTACCCGTGAAGAGGTCTTCGCCTATTCCGAGCTGGCCGATTACCATATGTTCTGGCTGGATCCGGCGGAAATCCGCCGCAATATGCTGCGCGCGGCATCGGTGGCGGATGTATCCGTAGAAGTTGGCTGGCCTCCAAATCTGGTCACCTTGCTGGTCCAAGAGCGGCAGCCGGCTGTCGTCTGGTCAAATGGCGGGCAGGAGACCTGGATTGATGTACAGGGGCGCGCCATGCCGGCCCGCGCGGAAATACCCGGCCTGCTGCATGTGAATTTGCTGCGCGATGGTACTGAATTGACGTTGCCCACCGCAAGCGAATTTGACAAGGATCGGGTCTTGGGGACGCTGCGTCTCAGAGAGATCCTGCCCGAAGATGCCCATCTGGATTTCCATCCGGTGCATGGTTTGGGCTGGACCAACGAACTGGGCTGGCAGGTCTGGATGGGCGCTGACTCAGCGGCGGTGATGAGCGAGAAAATCAAGATATACGAAGTGCTGGTGGAGAATTTGAGCAGTCGCGCAATCGACGTTGCCGAACTGAATATAGCGAATCCCGATGCACCGTTCTACAGACTGTTGTGGGGGCTATAGAACCGCATGGGCGACCTGGTAGTTGGACTCGACGTTGGTACGCACAAAATCTGCACCGTGGTAGGCGAGGTGCGGCCCGAAGATGTTTATGTCGTCGGCTTGGGCATAGAGCCCAGCGACGGCATGAAGAAGGGCGTGGTTAATGATGTGGGCGCCTTGTCCTCCGCCATCGCCAAGTCGATCCGCAAAGCTGAAAAGTCGAGTGGCTACGATATCAATCGCGCGTTTGTGAGCGTGGCGGGCAGCCATATCTCTTCGCTGACGAGCCGCGGGCTGGCTACCATCGTCGGCTCGCGCAGCGTTCAGGCCGAAGATCTCGAAAAAGCCATGAGTGTGGCGCGCAATATCGCCATCCCTCACAACCGTGAGATTCTGCATGTCGTTCCCAGGAGCTACACTCTGGACAGCCAAGACGGTATCCGCAGCCCGATAGGCATGCACTGCTTCCGGCTGGAAGTCGACGCGCATATCATCACTGCATCCACGACCAGCTTGGCCAATTTGGAAGACGCGGTCGAATCAGCCGGCGTACTGGTGGATCGCTTTATCCTCAACCCGCTGGCGGCCGGCGATGCGGTCCTGACCGACCATGAGCGCGAGATGGGCGCCGTAATTATCGACATCGGCGGCGGCACAACGGACCTGGCCATCTTTATTGACGGCACCGTCTGGCATACGGCCATCATTCCAGTCGGCGGCAACCACGTCACGCAAGACATCACCTATTGGATGCGCGTGCCTTTTGGCCTGGCCGAACAAGTCAAGATCCAGCGTGGTCATGCCGATATGAACGCGGTCAACGAATCCGAGGTGTTCCCGGTTGAGCCCTTTGGCGGCGAGATCTTGCCCGTGTCCCGCCGCGATTTAGCGATGGTGATTGAAGCGCGCTTCGAAGAGATCTTTGAGCTAGTCGAAAAAGAGATCAAGCGCTCGGGGTATGCCGGGCTGCTGCGCGCCGGCGCCGTCATCACCGGCGGCAGTTCACAATTGCCCGGATATCGCGATTTAGCCTCACGCATCATCAATCTGCCTGTTCGCCTGGCCCATCCCGAGCGCATCACCGGCATCGCCGATACGCTCAAGAACCCGGCCTACAGCACTAGCGTCGGCCTGCTGCGGTTGGGCCTGGAAATGGACACAATGTCCGGGCCCGAATTAGCCGCGAGCATGGGCCTGCCGGTGAGCAATTGGGGGCGGCGAATGAACGACTTCTTGCGGCGCTTCTTGCCGCAAGACGAATAAGTATTGCTTGGCAAAATCAATGTAAATTATTGCCACTGATTTGAATTGCAGGAGTTTCGAATACGCGTACAATGATTTCAGTAACTTGCCGTATGCGTTGAGTTAATGCGCTGATTCAAAAGGGAAGTCATCATGGTCAATGATCTGATAACAGGGGAAAACTTCGCTCAGATTAAAGTCGTTGGCGTCGGCGGTGGTGGCGGAAACGCCGTGAACCGCATGATCAACGAAGGATTGGGCGGCGTGGAGTTCATCGCGGTAAACACCGATAACCAGGCGCTCATGCTATCGAAAGCCAAAACGCGCGTGCGCATCGGCGACAAACTGACGCGCGGGCTTGGCGCCGGCGGCAATCCGGAAATCGGGCGTAAAGCCGCCGAGGAAAGCTCGGAAGACTTGCTTGAAGTGTTGCGCGGCTCGGATATGATCTTCGTGGCTTGCGGCATGGGCGGCGGCACTGGGACCGGCGCGTCACCCGTGATTGCCCAGATCGCCAAAGAGCTCGGCGCGCTAACCATCGGCGTCGTCACACGCCCCTTCACCTTTGAAGGCACCCGCCGCGCTCAACTCGCCAAAACAGGCATCGAAGCGCTGAAGAGCCAGGTGGATACGCTCATCGTCATCCCTAACGATCGTCTGCTGCAAATGGCGGACAAGCGCTCGACGCTGCAACAAGCCTTCTCGCTGGCGGATGATGTATTGCGCCAGGGCATCCAGGGAATCTCCGAGCTGATCACCGTGCCTGGACTCATCAACCTGGACTTCGCCGATGTTCGCACCGTGATGTCAGAAGGCGGCGCCGCCTTGATGGCGGTGGGTCGCGCGGCCGGCGACGATCGCGCGCGTTCCGCAGCCGAGATGGCGATAACCAGCGGCCTGCTCGACGTCACCATCGATGGCGCCCGCGGCATCCTCTTCTCGATAACCGGCGGCTCGGACTTAACCCTGTTTGAAGTAAATGAAGCGGCTGCCATTATCAAGGACAGCGCGCATCAAGAGTGCAACTTGATCTTTGGCGCCCACATCGACGAGAGCATGGGCGACGAAGTCCACATCACGGTCATCGCCACTGGCTTCGAGCGCAGCCGCCTAGAAACGTCCATGGCGGAAGCGGGCGCATTGCCGATCCGCCAGTCAACGCCCCTGCCGCAGGCGCCGCCTGTGCAGCGACCGATTTATGAAGATGTGGAAGTACAGGCATCAGGCGACAGCGCGTCGGCAAACAGTGGCGGTTCGTCCTTCCAAAGGAGCCGGATGGCGCCGCCGTCGCCGCAAGAGGACCCGCGCACCTACGACAATATCGACCCCAAAAATACGGAATTGCCGGCCTTCTTGCGCAAACGCAATCGCCGCCAGTAAAACCGCAGTAAGTTAAAACCAGGTTAGTAATTCGGGGCGGGCATTGCCCGCCCCTTTTTGTTCCCAACAAGTAATGAACGCGGGGGTTTCAGCAAACGCGGAGTCAGCAATGGCAAAACAGTGTAGATAGAGTATTGAAGATTCGTCTACGGGTAATTCAAACCGAACTCTTGCCGTTATGATAAGACAACGAAGAGAAAATTGAGCTAAAATGTATAGTCAGTTTTTCCAGCGAATCGTACTTTGAAACCTCCACGTAATTGGCCCTAGAACCAGCCATTTGCCAAGTTTGAACGAGTAACTCTATCTGTATTCATAACGCTACACATTGCTAATCCACAGTTCAGGATTCAGACCTTATGATTCAATCACAGACCGCCACCAGCAGACTTCACGACCTTGGATACAAGATTTTCTTGGATCGTTATGCCCAAAAGGACATGACGCGCAGCAGCCTGTCATTGGGCGACACGGTGATTGTGGTGATCAACGCCAAGACCGGCCAGCGCGAAATCGGCGCCGTCGTCGATATCGACCTGCCGCGGGTAACCGTAAAGCTGCTTGACGGTGAAACGGTCGTGCGCGATCTGGAACATGTTGACAAGCCGGTAGAAACTGAACCCGGACAAATGATGGATCGCGTCGCGCGCGGCGTGGCTGCGACAGAAAAGACGCCCGAAAAACAAGACGAATGGTCGCAGAAATTCCGCTGGCTGCTTGATGACTGGAAGTTTGTACCGGGCGGGCGCATCCTCACCGCCGCCGGCACCGATCAAGACCTGACCTACTACAATTGTTATGTCATCCCCTCGCCCGAGGACTCGCGCGAAGGGATCATGACCAGCCTAACGCAAATGACGGAAATCATGTCGCGCGGGGGCGGGGTCGGCATCAACCTCTCTACCTTGCGGCCGCGCCACGCCTACGTGAAGGGCGTTAACGGGCGCTCCAGCGGCGCCGTGTCCTGGGGCGGTCTGTACAGCTTCGTCACTGGTCTCATTGAACAAGGCGGCAGCCGCCGCGGCGCGCTGATGCTGATCCTCAACGATTGGCATCCGGATATATTCAACTTTATCAACAGCAAACGCCAATCGGGCAAAATCACCAACGCCAATATCAGCGTCGGCGTCTCGGACAAACTGATGGAAGCGGTCAAAGCCGATGCCGACTGGGAGTTGGTCTTCCCCGATTCGCGCGATCCGGACTATGACGAACTCTGGGACGGCGATGTAGACACCTGGATGGCCACAGGCAGGCAGGTGATTCACTACAAGACCGTGCGCGCGCGTGAACTTTGGGACGCGATTATTGAAAGCGCCTGGGCCAGCGCTGAACCGGGCGTATGGTTCCGCGAGCGCAGCAACAAAATGGCCAACAGCTGGTACTTCAATCCGCAAATCTGCACCAATCCTTGTGGGGAGCAGCCGCTGGGCGCCTTCTCCGTCTGCAACCTGGGCGCGATCAATTTAGCAAAGTTTTACGATCCACTTAAACACGATGTCGCTTGGGACAAGTTGCGCCAGACTGTGCAGTATTCGACCCGATTCCTCGACAATGTCATTGACACGACGCCCTATTTCTTCGAGGAAAACCGGGATGTTCAAATGTCCGAGCGGCGCGTCGGCCTGGGTACGATGGGCATCGCGGAATTGATGCTCAAGCTTGGCGTGCGTTACGGCAGCAACGAGTCGGTCGAACTCATCGACGAGATTTACCAGGCGATCGCCGTGGCCTCCTACGAAACATCTAGCGATCTGGCCCGGGAAAAAGCCGCCTTCCCCATGTTTGATGCGGAAAAGTTTTTGGAGAGCGGCTTTATGCAGGGCATGCCGGGGGATCTGCGCGCGAAGATTCGTGAAAACGGCATTCGCAATGTTACCTTGCTGACTCAAGCGCCGACCGGCACAACGGGAACGATGGTGAATACATCCACCGGTGTGGAGCCGTTTTTCTCCTGGGTCTATTACCGCAAGAGCCGCCTCGGTTTACACGAGGAACAAGTGCCAATCGTGCAGGAGTGGTATGCGGCGAATCCTGAAGCGGATGACTTGCCTGACTACTTCGTCACGGCCATGGACCTGTCGCCGCAGGAACATGTCAAGGTACAGGGCGCATTCCAGCGCTGGATTGACAGCGCCATATCCAAGACCTGCAACGTGCCCAATGAATACACTGTCGAGCAGGTCAGCGAGCTGTTTCAGTATATGTACGAGCTCGGCTGCAAAGGTGGCACGATTTACCGCGACGGCAGTCGTGACGAGCAAGTGCTGATGCTTAAGGGCGATGAGCGCGCCGAAAGCGAGATGGAAGATCTCCAAACTGCAACTACCGCCGAAAGCGCCGAGCCCGCCACAACTCCCCACCGCGTCTACCCGCGTCCCGAGCGTTTGCAGGGTACGTCTGTGAAAACACAGACGCCTTTCGGCAAGGCCTATATCACCATCAATCGCGATGACCAGGACAATCCCTTTGAAGTATTCGTCGCCATCGGCAAGGCCGGCAGCGACATCCAGGCCGATGCCGAGAGCCTGGGCCGCATGATATCGCTCCAACTGCGGACGACCGCGCCGCATAATCGCCGCGAAATGCTCAAGCTGATCATTGAACAGTTGGAGGATATTGGCGGAGCGCGTCCCATAGGATTCGGGCCCAAGCGCGTGTTGTCGCTGCCCGATGCGGTAGCGCGCGTCCTGCAGGTCGAGTTCTTCCCCGAGGATGCGCCGCTGCAATTGGACCTGCCCATGCAGGGCGGCAAGGCAACCGTTAGCCCAGCCGAGGACGAAGGCGGCACAACCATCAACTCAACCATATCCGGCGCTGACATGTGCCCAGCTTGCGGCACCATCACGCTAATTCGCGCCGAAAACTGTCGCAAGTGCCTGACCTGCGGCTACAGCGAGTGCTAGCGCGCCGCAATCACAGGCGCAGCACCTGCAAAGAAGTGGCTAGATCAGGGGACCGGGTCGCGCATTGGCTAATCTGTTGATCAAGCCGGTTGTTTGTAGAATCGCTCTGCGCGCGAGATGCACAACCAACCTGGACCGACATTCGAAACCGACCCGCGCATCAGGCTGCCGACTTTGAAATTGGCGAAGCGACTCATCGTTATCATGCTTCTTGCTGCCGTGCTCTATTTCGTCGTATTCATCAGCGCTGTTCACTTCTACGGCACGATCGACACCGCGCAAGAGGCCGATGTGATAATCGTGTTGGGCGCCGGCTTGCTGCGTGACGGACGCCCGGGCTGGGCCCTGACCCGCCGCAGCCTGCAAGCCGCCGATCTCTACCATGCCGGCATCGTCTCTTACATTATTTGCACCGGCGGAAAAGCCGAGTCCTATCCGCGTTCGGAAGCCAGCGCCTGCCGCGAAATCTTGCACGCCAGCCGGATACCGGCCAGCGCAATCCTGCTGGAAGAGCTGAGCCGCAGCACCGAGGAGAATGCCATTTTCAGCCGGCGAATCATGGACGACAAGGGCTTGGCCGATGCGGTCCTGGTCAGCGACAGTTACCACATGCTGCGCGCCAGTTGGCTTTTTCAGCTGCAAGGCATATCGACATATCGCAGTCCGGTCCCAGCGCAGCGCATTCGCTCGCCTCTGTCCTATCCCTACTCGCTCATCCGCGAGTTTGTCGCCTTCAATTGGCAGCTGGTTAAAGAGACATTCCAGATTCCAGTAACACACCTGAAAGGCATCTAAAATGCCGTCGAGTCGCATTCCTGAGTGCGGAAAACGAATGCGCGCCATGAAGCAATCGCGCACGGCTTAGCTGACTGGAGCTTGAGATGAATTCTTATGTATGTATTGGCGCGCCATTTTATCTGGGCGAAGCGCGCCCCGATCGCCGTGAGGTCGAGGAACTGCGGCGGGCCGGAATCGCTGACGAGCTGAATGCCGAGTGGATCGACATTGAACCCGATTTCGGCCGCGCCGACGACGCTGTGGTCGCCGTCAACCGCGCCCTTGCCGTCGCGATTCTGGCGCATCCCGACAAGGTTCCCGTGGTCTTCGCCAACGATTGCACCAGTTGCCTGGGCATGGTCAAGGGTTTGGAGCGCCAATCGCCCGCCGTGCTCTGGTATGACTCGCATGGTGATTTCAACACTCCAGAGACCACGCCCAGCGGTTTCCTGGGCGGCATGCCCCTGGCGGCGCTGGTAGGCCGCGGCAATCAACACTTAATGCAAGGCCTTGAGTTGCGGCCGATCAACGAGTCAGACGTAAGCGTCACCGATGTGCGAAATCTGGATCCCGAAGAAGGCGACATGCTGCGCGCGAGCGATGTCACGATTTACGACTCCCTTGGCGCCCTGCAAGCGGCTGAACCGCCCGATCGCCCGCTGTATATTCACTTCGACACCGATGTGGTCGATTGTGCCGAGATGCCCGCCATGAGCTACCCCGAGCCTAACGGACCGAGCCTGCAGGAGAGCATTGAATCACTGAAGTTCATCACGGCGAGGAGTAATGTGGCGGGCATTCTGTTTAGCCTCTGGAATGGCACGCTCGACGGCGCCGATGAAGCAAAAGCTGCAACCCTCGAGCTGATCCGCGCCCTGAAATCGACCTAGGAATCGCGCGCCGACGACTTGCGCCCGTAAACAAACAGGCTTATGCTCTATTGGATAAACCCGGAAGGTAGAACACCTTGTACGCCGATAACGAAATCCTGTTTCCCCACTATGCGATTCCAGCGTTGCGCAACACCCGCGGCCAACTGTGGCGGCAGTTGATCGACAAGCTTGCCACCAAAAGCGAGACCAGTATCGAAGTGATCGCGCTGATGGCGCTTATGATCGAGCTCAATGGCTGTCTGGCCTGTGAAACGGATAGCTACCGGGCCATGCGCGGCTGCACAGCCTGCGCGCAGCAAACTTTGCGCCGCTTCAAGGGCAGCGATGAGGAATTGATCAGCGCTTACGAAGCATCTGTCGCCAAATTCCGAGAGCTTGACCTCGCTTTTGACAGTTGAAGCCGCCGCGGCCCGACTTAGAGTTGACAACGACAGAGTCGCCATGTTAAACTCGCTGTCCGCGCGGCGAACTGCTCGGCGCGGATTAGGTTTGTCATTACTAACTGAAGGGTCGTGCAGCGATAGCAAATTCACCGCACAGGATTAACAGAAACATTCGCGGCGTACGCGACGTCCGACTGATTGACGATTCCAATACCAATATCGGCGTCGTGAGCATCGGCGAGGCGCAAGATCGGGCTGACGATGCAGGTTTGGATTTGGTAGAGGTTGCGCCAAATGCCAACCCGCCGGTTTGCCGCATTATGGATTACGGCAAATTTCAGTACGAGCAGCGGCGCAAGGAGCGCAAATCGAAAAAGAACCAGATCAAGGTGACAGTCAAGGAAATCCAGTTGCGCCCGAAGACGGATGAATATCATCTGCAATTCGACGTCAAGCGCGCGGAAAAGTGGCTGCTTGAAGGGAAAAAGGTGAAGTTCCGGGTTCGTTTCCGCGGACGCGAAATCACGCATCAGCATATCGGCCGCGATCGCCTGGGGCGAATTGAAGAAGCCTTGAAAGAAGTTGGCGTGGTGGAGCAGCGTCCTAATATGGAAGGCAGAGACATGCTCATGATTCTGGCGCCGACAAAAGAAACCAAGCAAAGCACGGAGAAGCAATAGTGCCCCGCAAGAAGAAGACAACCAAGTACAAATTGAAGACGCATAAAGCGACCGCCAAGCGTTTTCGCATGACGTCTACCGGCAAGATTGTACGCACCAAGGGCGGCAAAAGCCACTTGCGTCGTCGCTCTGCCAAGCGCGTCAAACGTCAATGGGACAAGTCGCTGGAAGTCAGCGAAAAGGCCATGCGGCGCCGCATTCGCCGGCTCGCGCCATATCTGGGCAAATATAAGGCAAACCCGCCCGCTTGAATCCGGGCCAGCAATCGCGATCTAATGCCCGGCGCAACTTGCCGCCGGGTCATTCATGTATGGAGAATAATCATGGCAAGAACGAGAACCGGCTTCGTCAGGCGCCGGCGGCACAAAAAAGTCCTGAAGCTCACCAAGGGTCAGTGGGGTACGCGCAGCAAGAATTTCAAGCGCGCCAATGAGGCAATGATGCGCAGCCTGTGGTACGCCTATCGCGACCGCCGTCAACGCCGCCGTCAACTGCGCCGCCTGTGGATTCAGCGGATTAACGCCGCCGCCCGCATAAACGGCATGAAGTACAGCCAGTTGATGCACGGCCTCAAACGGGCGGAGGTCAGTCTCGATCGCAAGAGTCTCGCCGGCATCGCCGTGCATGATGCGGAGACTTTCAGCAAGATCACGGAAACCGCCAAGCAGAGCCTCTAGCAAGACGTTTTGCGAGCAACAGCAACCGGAGGGTCGGGAAACTGACCCTCTTTCAATTCCAAGAGCCCGGCATGGATGCCATCAGCAGCACTCAGAACAGACGCGTCCGCTACGTCAAGGCGCTGCAGACCAAGGCGCGTCTGCGGCGCAGCGAACGGAAACTTGTGCTGGAAGGCGACCGACTGATCGCGGACGCGCTCTCCAGCGGCGGGCAGCCCGAGCTGGCGCTGTATTCGCTGGAGAACGCCGACTTCCACGTGATCGCGCGGCTGCAGGAATCCAGATGCGAGCTGATGCCGGTAACTCACGACGTCCTGTCATTCGCCAGCGATACGCAAAAGCCACCTGGCATCGTGGCCGTGTTTGCGATTCCGAAACCGCCGATTCCGCAGCCAACGGCGCGCGTGCTGATTCTTGACGCGGTCCGTGAACCCGGCAACCTGGGCGCCATCATGCGGACAGCAGCCGCAGCCGGCGTCGAGCTCGCGATCCTGGCGCCGGGCTGCGTCGATCCCTACAATTCCAAAGTCCTGCGAGCCGGCATGGGCGCGCATTTTCGCCTGCCGGTGGTCGAGGCTACCTGGCCCGAAATTTCGAGCTTCTGCCAGTTTCTGACCATTTACGCGTCCAGCGCCGACTCCGACCTTGACTATACTGCTGTCGATTGGCAAGGCGAATGGGCGCTGATTTTGGGCAATGAAGCGCGCGGAATCAGCCGCAAGGCGCTCAGCGTAGCGCAGAATGTCATATCCATTCCCATGGTCGACGCCGCCGAATCGCTTAATGTCGCCAGCGCCGCCGCCGTCTTTCTCTTTGAAGCCAGGCGCCAGCTTCTGCGCGCCAATAGCTCGTAGGCTGCCGCGCCTGCGAATCCTCTTTAACAGCGGCGACCGCTGCGGTAGACTAGCGCGAGTGCAGCAGCAGGCAATTAGCAGGAGATTGCGATACATGGCCAGTGAATTTGACCTTGTTGTATTGGGCGCAGGTCCGGGCGGTTATGTTGGCGCCATCCGCGCCGCCCAATTGGGATTGTCAACAGCGATTGTGGAGAAGAGATACTGGGGCGGCGTCTGCCTGAATGTCGGCTGCATTCCTTCCAAAGCTCTGCTGCGCAACGCCGAGCTGGCATACATCCTGCAGCATCAGGCTGAAACCTTCGGCATCAGCGGCGACTTTTCATTCGACTACGGAAAAGCCTTCAAGCGCAGCCGGCGCGTCTCCAACGGCTTGACCAAAGGCGTGCAATTCTTGATGCGCAAGAATAAGATCAAGACCTTTGAGGGCTGGGCAACCATTGAGGACGCGAACAGTCTTAGCGTGGCTCTCAATAATGGCGAGAGCGAAGCGATTCACTTCAAGCACCTGATTATCGCGACCGGCGCTACTACTCGTTTGATTCCCGGCACCGCGCTCAGCGAAAACGTGGTGACCTACGAAGAGCAAATCATGGAGGACAAGCTGCCCGCCAGCATCGTCATTGCCGGCGCCGGGGCTGTCGGCGTGGAATTCGCGTATATTATGCGCAATTACGACGTCGATGTGACCATAGTCGAGTTCCTCGACCGAGTCCTGCCGCTGGAAGATCCTGAGGTCAGCGCGGAGCTGGCCAAAGAATTCAAGAAGCTCGGCATCAAGATTCTGACAAACACGCGCGTCGACTCCATCAAGGACCGGGGCAAACAGGTCGAGGTCGACATCACCCGCTCCGACGGCGCGACGGAGACGCTGCAAGCCGAGCGCGTCCTGCAAGCCATCGGCTTCCAACCGAAAGTCGACGGCTATGGACTTGAGAACACCGGCGTCGAACTCAATTCGCAGGGCGGCATAGACATTAACGAGAAAATGCAGACCAATGTCTCGCATATTTACGCCATTGGCGATGTGACGGCCAAGCTGATGCTGGCGCACGTAGCGGAGTCGATGGGCGTGGTTGCCGCGGAAAACATCGCCGGCGCACCGACCGTGACCCTGGACTTTGACATGATGCCGCGCGCCACCTATTGCCAGCCGCAAGTCGCCAGCTTCGGCTACACCGAAGAGCAAGCGGCAGCGCGGGGCTACGAGATCAATGTGGCCAAATTCCCCTTCCAGGCCAATGGCAAGGCGCGCGGCATGGGCGATGCCACCGGCTTCGTCAAGGTCATCAGCGAGGCGAAATACGGCGAAATCCTGGGCGCGCATATGATCGGCCACGATGTTACCGAGCTGCTGCCGGAACTGACCCTGGCGCGGTCCGCCGAGCTTACGTCACAAGAAATCGCCCGCAATGTTCACGCGCACCCCACCCTCAGCGAAGCCCTCAAAGAAGCCGCGCACGGCCTGGAGGGTCATTTCCTGAATATGTAGTTGGGCCGCTGACGCGCAGAGAGAGCCCAAAGCGGCGTCATTGGGCAGCGTTTATTGCTGCCGCCAGCAGTCGACGATCAGGCTGGTATAGTTAAGTTGCCCGCCGGCATTGCGCGCATCATGATCCGCGGAACGGCCAATGTAGCCGTCGGCCGCATTCCATTCTCGTTGATGAAACTGCCCGGCCGCGTCAAAGTACTCCAGCAATTCAAAGCGATAGCCTTGCGCGCGCATCAAGTCGCCAATCATATCGCAAGTGTAAAGCACCTTGTGGTCGCCGGCGCCGATGCCCGTTCCGCCTGGTTTCACGCTCTCGATGTAGTCGACATTCGGATGGCAACCGTCCGGCACCGCGATTCGAATGCGGCCGCCCGGCGCCAGATAATGCCCGGCAATAACCAGGAAGCTCGCCAATTCATCGCTGATGAGATGCTCAAAGACATGCTCGGCCAGCATTCTGTCGATTGAAGCCTGCGGGAACAGCCGCCGCCAATGATCGCGGTCGCGCACATCAAAGGCCGGGACGTCGGTGGCGATCCAGCCCTCTCGCCGTGTCTGTCCGGCGCCGATGATGATGTTCAACGCGCTCGCCGATTCCAGCGCACGGCGCACTTCCGCGCGAATTCGGTCTTGCTCGCGCCGCAGGTCTTTGCCGCGCCGCAAACGCCGCAGCAGTGGCGCGTATAGCGGGCGCAACAGTCGCTTGACCTGTGAGACTGGCACGCTAGTCCTCGATGTTGAAACTCATGATGGGCAAGATGGTTCCAACCTCGCCGCTGGTCAAGTCCGTTCCGTTGACTTTGGCGCTGGCGTGATGCCGGTCGTAGACGATAACTACGACGCGGTACTCGCCAGGCGCCAGGTCAGCCGTCGGCAGCTCAACGACATACCATTTGAGTACGTCATGGTAGAGATAGCGGTCCGGCGCCTGCCCTACATTCTGCCAGCCGGCGCCGATGACCTGAATCGAAACGTTGTACTGGTCAAGCAGCGCTTGGTCGTCAACTTCCCAGCCGGTCACGACACGAATCATTCCGTCGTCTTCGCGAATCTCGGCGAATTTGTCGACGATTTGAATGCCATTCTCGTAGTGAATCGGCTGGTATTTGCGATTGCAGTTCAGCGCCTTGTCGACGTATCGCTGGACTAATAGGTCCGACCTTTCGATTACGATGTCACAAGGTCGATACGATTGCCTCAAGTAGTTGTCGACCTGCCCCAGAATTGCCGGCGGCGACAAGGGGTTGTATGTGAGCAAGAGGAAAGGATGATCGTCCAGTTTTCGCGGCAGATCGGATGCCAGCGCTTCGGCTCCAAGGTTGTGCTTTACGAAGGCGCCGTCGATTCCGAGCAGGGTTTCCATGTAGTAGTCGGCGGTGGATTTGCCTCGTTTACCCGGCGCATTGACAAAGTCGGTGCCACTGAAGCCTAAGACATAGTCCTGCGCTTCAGCCTTGTCTCTCAAGGCGTCGACATATTCGACGAGCGGCGGATATGCGTTGACAATGCCGACTGTACCTTGGTACTCCAGATAGCCGTCAGACCGCCGCAGGGCCAAGCCCGAAGCCAGATACGCCGCCAGAATCAGCGGCGCAATCCAGCGCGGCCTCAGCCAGCTCAGGCCCCAGCCCATCACCATGATCCACATTGACCAGGTCACAAAAAAGTAGCGTGAGCGGCGCAAGGGAATCAGTCCCACCGCCTCATTGGCGATTAGCAGCAGGAGCAGCACAACGATAGCCAGCCACAAAAACGGGAACAGCCGCTGACGCGCGTCGCTTTTACGGGCGCGGAATGCGACGGCCGCCAGCGCAGCCAGAAAAACGAGCAAGCTGTCATTGCTCAGAAAGCGCACAAATATGGCGATCGCTTGTTCCAATGTAGTGGCGACATAAGCCGTATCAAACTTTGAAGATAGTCCGTGCAAAGTTACCGGCAGCCACGGCAAGAAGAGCGCGCCGGCGACAATCATGGCCAGCGCCGCTTGCATCCAGACTCGGTTTCTTTTCGCAAAGAGAATGTGATAGCTGCCCAATGCCAAAAGGAAAAAGATCGAGAATGGCTGTGTATACAGCAGGGCTGCCGCGCCGAGGGACAGTCCGGCCCAATGATGCCAACGTCTCCGCCTCCCCGAACGGATGATATAGAAGTAGTGCCATGCCAGCGCCATCAGCAGCATGACTTGCAGGGAATACATGCGAATCTCGTGCAAGTAATCCAGCCAGAACACATTTAGGCCGAGGAAGGCAGCCGCCCAAAGCCCCGTCCAGCGGTCGATACAGTCCGTACCCAGGCGAAAAGTCCAGGCAATGGCGATGAGCCCGAAAAACAGAGGCAGGCAACGCAAGACGGCATGATGCCAACCTACCAGCGCGCCCCAGCCGGCCAGCAGTTCAAAAAACAAGGGCGTATGCTTGGGGCTGTACTGGCAGACCGACTCCACAACCTCAAGCGGGGAAAAGGGCCCAGTCACACCGCCGGCATGGCTGATCGAGGTCAATTCGTCGTACCAGATTAAATCGGCATTCAGGCCTTGCGCCGCCATGAACGTCACCAGCGCCAGCAGCGGAATCATCAGCAACCAAAGCGCAGACCCTTGATACGGGAGGTCGCGGCGTATTTTGCGTTTTGCCATCGTCTAGCCGCCTGCGGCGAACGAAAAGACGGAATGAATATCGCTATCTAACCCAGTGGTAGTGTCGACGCCTGTCACCTTCTTGACTGTATCGCGGTCGTAGAGGATAACCATGATGTCATAGTCGCCGGCGGGCAAATCGGCGGTGGGCAGTTCAACCACGTACCAAGTCAATACATCGTCGTACAAGTGTCGATCAGGCGCTTGCCCAACGCTTTGCCAGTCCGCCGAAATAATTTGAATCGAGACATTGTACTCGTCGAGCTGTCGCTCATCGGCAACGTCCCAGCCGGTAACAACGCGAATAGACCGGTTCTCACTGTCGAAATCCGCAAAGCGGTCGATTATCTTGATGCCGTTGTCGTATTCTATGGCGCGATATTGACGGGCGCAGTCAAGAGTCCGGTAGTTGTAGCGCCGCGCGAATATGCCGTCCGAATCCACGACAATTTCGCAGGGGGAATACTGCTCGCTCAGCAGGGTTTTCACTTCGTCGAAGTTTTCGGGTTGGTCGTCCGGCTGATAGACAAGAGTCAGATAGGGGAAATGACCCACGCGCCGACTAAACTCCTGGCGCAATTCGCTCCCCTGCAGCTTGGTATAGATGAAGGCGCCGTGCACCCCAAGCAAGGTCTGAGCATAGTAATCCACCGTGCTGAATCCGTAATGCAAGCCTGAATTCAAGAAAGAAGCCTGCGTGAATCCCAGCAAGACCTCGTGCGGTCGTGTCCTATTCCGCAGGGCGTCGGCGAAGCGGTGCAACGGCGGATGAGCAGGCAGCAACGAGTGATGCCCGGCATACTTCCATTGTTCCGCCTGTCGATAGGCTAGATAGCCGCCAGCCAGCCACAGCATCAGAAATACCGCCGCCAGGAGGCGCCAATGCGGCAGCGAGCTGAGGACCTGCGCCGCCAGCGGAATCGCAAAGGTCAAAGCCACCAGAAAATAGCGCAGCCGGCGCGTCGACACAAAGGGATCGAGCGCGTGAAATGCTAAAAGAGCTAGGGACATCGTCGTGAAAATCAAGAGTAGACGCAGAAACGCGCGCGAGCGCCTGCGCCAAAGCGCCCAACCGGCTGCGGCAAGTAGCGCGAGCCAAAGCAAATCGACACCGTTTGTAAGCACGTTTCCCAGCATCGGCATCAATTCAAATGAAGACAACGCCTCTTCTTGCACCGAACGGCTCTCCGTCGCCGCAGAGATTCCCGACGCTACTAATGGCAGGTAGGGCAGGAAGACAACGATACCGGCTGCCCAGGCGAAAACGACCTTGAGCCAGCGCCTATCTTTCACCACCAGCAACAGATGATGCGCGCCGAAACCAAGCAGTGCGAAAGGCGCCACCGGGTGCGTATAGAGCAAGGCGCTCGTCGTTGCGATAAAGCAGATCCAGCTGGCGGCGCCCGCTTTCGCCCCATTCGCCAGCCGCCAGTACTGCCAACCATTTACCAGGCTGAGGAGGATCCACAAGCTATAACTGCGCAGCTCATGAAAATAGATATTGATGATTGCGCAGCTGGAGAACAGAACAGCTGCAAGCCATGCCACCCGCCGATCAAAAACATTCGCGGTAAAACGATAGACAAACGCTATGGACATGACGCCAAATAGCAGCGACAAAATGCGCAGCGCCACCTGCGTCCAGCCCACCAGGCAAGCCCAGCCGGCTAAAACGACGTAATACAAAGGCGAATGACTGGTATCGGACGAGGTCAGCGGAGACGCAATGATCTGGGCTAGCGTGAATGGCGCATTTTCAGCACCAATGGCGGACACGGTCGCCATTTCGTCAACCCACAGGATGTCGGCGTTCAGCTGAAAGGCGCCGAGCGCATAGCCAAGTAGCAAAACAGGCAGCATCGCGGTGAGGTAGGTTCGGCCCAGTCGCGTCACAGGCTGTCCCCTAGCGACGCAGTGCCTGGAATTCCGGCTTCAAAATTCCGAACTGCCAGAGACTCTGCCAGGCGCCTCGTTTGTATACGCGATCGCGCCAAATGCCCTCCAGCGTGAATCCCGCCTTTTGCAGCAGCGCGGCCGAGGCTGCGTTGCCCTCGACCACATCCGCCTCGACGCGATGCGCATCGAGCGTATCAAAGCAGAAATCCAGCACGGCGCAAACGGCTTCAGACATGAGGCCCTGGCGCCAACAGTCCGATCGCAATTCGTAACCGATCTCCACGCGCTGGTGGCGTCGGTCGAAGAGGTGGAAGCCGCAGGACCCGATCATCTGCGGATTCGGTTTAAGCGTGAGCGCCCAGCGAATTCCCGACTTTTCGACAAAGATGCGCTGAGCCCAGGCGACGATCTCTCGACCCAAAGCTTCATGGGGCGCGCCTTCAAAGTCGATCAGGAAATCGAGTACGCCTGGACTGTGCCACACCGCCATCCAGTCGCCAAGATCGTCGGCGCTGATTCGCCTCAGCCTGAGCCGCTCCGTTTCAATCTCCGGTACTTCGTCAAACAGGAAATCCACCGCTTAACCTTCACGTTTGCCTGCCATTGGCGACCGCGCTACACACATCATTGCAGATCGCTTGACATCAGATCCCGGCAGGAATCCGACCGATCTACAGTCGTTCCGCGATAATCTCGGCGATATCGACGACTTGAGGCCCGCCATCAGATTCGTTGCGGGCATCTTCCAGCATGCGCATACAGAAGGGGCAGCCCACCGCCAATGTCTCGGCGCCGGTGTCGGCAGCCTCGTTGAAGCGCGCCAGGCTGACTTTGCCGTCGCCCGGCTCCTCTTCTTTCCAGAATTGCGCGCCGCCCGCGCCACAGCAGAATGAATTTTCGCGATTGCGCGGCATCTCGACCAAGGATGTGCCGGCTGCGTGAAGTACGCTGCGCGGCGCTTCCGCCACGCCGTTATGGCGCGCCAAGTAACAGGGATCGTGAAATGTCACGTTGCTCCAGCGCGACGCGTTCGCGCTCTCCGGCAGCTTGCCCTGCGCTATCAGGTCGGCGATCAATTCACTATGGTGCACTACCTCATAGTTACCGCCAAATGCGCCGTACTCCTTACCGATATTGTGCAGGCAGTGGGGGCAAGTGACTACGATGCGCTTCGGCTTAACCGTATCCAAGGTCTCCACATTGGCTGTCGCCATCTCAAAGTACAGGTACTCATTGCCGGCCCTACGCGCCACATCGCCTGTGCATCGCTCGTCATCGCCCAAGATAGCGAAGTTCACGCCGGCCGCATGCATTAGCTTAACCAGGGCCTGCGCCGTGCGCTGCGCCAGCGGATCGTAACTTACCGCGCAGCCCGTCCAATAGAGCAAGTCAAAATCGGGATTCTCAGCCACAGCGGGCACGGGGAAGTCCAGCCCGTCCGTCCAGGCGCTGCGCCGCTCGGCGATTTGCCAGGGATTGCCTTGGCGCTCCATGCCGTTAAAAGCGCCCTGCAACTCGCTAGGAAACGCGCTCTGCATCAGCACGGCATCACGCCGGATATCCAGAATGTCGAACATCGGCTCATTGCCGACCGGGCAGATATCGATGCAAGCGCCACAGGCGGTGCAAGCCCACAGCGCTGACTCGCTCAGCAGATTATTCGCCAATGGCCAGTCCGATTCGGCGCCAGCAGCGAGCGCCTGCCAATGGTCTTTGATGTGAAATCGTTTGTTGACCTCCAGAGCAGCGGGCGAGAGCGCTTTACCGGTCAGATAGGCCGGGCAAACATCTTGACAGCGATTGCACATGATGCATGCGAAACCATCCAGAATATGCGTTTTGTGCAAATCCTCGAGCCGTCCCGCGCCAAACTGCTCGATCGTATCGTCTTCCAAATCTAGCGGAGTCAGCGCGCCCAACGATGTCCGCTGCGGGCGCGTCAAAAAGTTAAGCGGCGCCATAAACAGATGGGCATGTTTACTCTGCGGAAAGTAGGGTAGAAACAGCAAGATCCCGCCCAAGGCGATCCACCAGAATACATGTCGCAGAACCGCCAACGCATCGACATTGAGGCTTGTCCAGATTGCCGAAGCTGCAGAAGCAAAGGGCATGAAGTCGTCGTATCCCGCCTGGGCAACTGCGACCGACTCGCCCATGAAGCGCGCGCCGACGTGCAACAGAATGAAAGCCGCGACGATCAGCGAGTCTAATTTGACGGCGCCCGCCGCGACCCGCGGATGCAAAACCACATTGTCATTAAATTGCAGGTCGGCTCTGCTGGGCAGCAGCAGGCGCCGCAGCAGGAAATAGACGATACCCAGCAAAACGACGACACTGAACACATCGCTGAGCAGGCGGAAAACATCGTAGGCCACGCCGGCCGTACGCAGCTGCCGCTCAAACCCGGGCGCGAAGCCGATCAGCAAATCGACTGCGTTCACTAGAAAATACCAGGTGAATCCCAAGACGACGCCCCAGTGGATAATGCTGGTCATGGGTCGCGTCTTCAGTGTCGTTCGCTGCGTCAAATACACGCCAAGCGCCGTAAACGCCCGGCGGGCAATGCCATTGAATTCCAGCTGGCCCTGGCCGCGCCCGATAATCAGAAACATCTCGTTGAAGCCAGCATAACTCGCGCCGAGAGAGAATAGCGCCAGCAAGAGAAAGGTCATTCTTTCGATGTCGGTCAGCATAGTCTTAGGCTTTCCCAGCGCTTCAATACCGTGTTCGGTCGCGCATCAATTCAGTTTACCATTGCGTCAATTTTTCACCAATCTGCCGGCGCCCTCTTGTGCCCGTGCAGCGCAGCAAGAATCCGGTTTGATTCAGGCAATCCAATGATTGGTCGCCCTATGCAAGGTTGCAGAAGCGCAGGCGTTCTGTAGAATGACCTTGAAAATGCAGGCGAATCCAGGAGCGGCGACCATGATTGACTTTTCACCCATGCGGGACGGCGACGTAAGCTTTATCGACTATGCAGCGCAGGCAAAGCTCGGCGCCGCCGAGTTGCGAACGCTGAGCGACGAGAGTATCGACTTTCTGCTGGGGCTGATTGACGGTCTGAGCGATGCCGATATTGTCTTTACGCCAGAAGATCCCGAGGCGGATGATCCCTTCGCGGTCGAAGGCGAGGAATCCATCGGCTGGAACTTCGGCCACCTAATCGCACACGTCACGGCCAGCTCCGAAGAAGGCGCGGCCTTGAGTTCACTCCTGGCGCGCGGCGTGCCGGCTTCCGAACGCCCGCGTTATGAGACGCCCTGGCGCGACATGACAACAGTCGTTCACGTCCGCCAGCGCCTGGAAGAGAGCCAGCGCATGCGCAATGCCTACCTGGAAACCTGGCCCGATGCGCCCTTGCTTGATGTCCTGCGCGTGGTGTCGGAGCGCTTTACCGCCAGATTTGGCGACATGAATGCGCCAGCCGCCTTTCTTTTTGCGCTGTCGCACGAGGTCGGCCACTACGAGCAAATCGAAGAGGTGCGGCGGCAAGCTCTGGCCGCCCGCGCGACCGCTGGGTAAACGCCCGGCGCCGCTCAAATCGAGACGTTGCGCCGGTAGCTGACACCGGGAGACTTGATGAGCAAAACAGTCACACCACGTACGCCAAAGGGCTTCCGAGACTTCTTGCCCGATACCATGCTGCGCCGGAATTTCGTGCTTGATGCCATCACCGATGAGTTTCATCGCTTCGGTTTCGAGCCTATCGGCACACCGATTCTGGAACGGCATGAAACCTTGTTCGGCAAATATGGAGAAGACGCCGAACAGCTGATATTCACCGCCCAGCACGGCCGCAGCACACGCGAACCCTTGGCAATGCGCTATGACTTGACCGTCCCCCTGGCGCGCGTCGTGGGCCAATACGAAAATCACCTGAGCTTTCCCTTCAAGCGTTATCATATAGCGCCGGTCTTCCGCGGTGAACGGCCGCAGCGGGGCCGATACCGCGAGTTTTGGCAATGCGACGCCGATATCGTTGGCGTAGCCGGCATGAGCGCCGATGCGGAAATAGTCAGCCTGATGCAGCACATCCTTAGCCGGCTCGGCTTCCCGCAATTCGTAATCAAGATCAACCATCGCAAATTGCTGGTCGCCATTGGCGACTTCTCAGGCGTGCCGAAGGAGCAGCTGCCCGATCTCTACCGCAGCGTCGACAAATTCGACAAAATTGGCGCCGAGGGCGTTCGGCGTGAGCTGACCGAGCGCGGCATCGCCGCCGATGCGGTCAGCCGCATGATAGACCTTATACAAGCGAAGGTAGCTGGCACGGGAAGCCTCGATCTCATCGTCGATGCCATTGGCGCGGACGAGGATAATGGCGTTGACGAGTTACGCGAACTGGCTGCGCTGTTGGCTGAGGCGAAGGTCCCGCCGGCCTGCTACGACTTCGATTTCACCATGGCGCGCGGCCTGGGCTATTACACCGGTCCCATCTTTGAGACCGTCATTTCGGAGCCGAATCTGGGCAGCATCACCGGCGGCGGACGCTACGATAACTTGATCGGCATGTTTCGCCGGCAGAGCCTGCCGACGACCGGGACCTCATTCGGCATTGAACGCATAATCGATCTGATGGACGAGCTCAACCTTTACCCCGGCCACCTCGGCGGCACGCTGGTGCAAGTGCTGGTGACCGTATTCAGCCAAGACACGCGCGCCGCCTCAATGCGGATCGCGGACGGGCTGCGTCAGGCCGGCGTCAATACCGAGCTCTACCTGCCATCGCGCAAGCTGGGCCGGCAATTTCAATACGCGGACAAGAAGGGGATTCCCCTGGTCGCCATCGCCGGACCTAACGAGGTAGAGGCCGGCACGGTCAAGCTGCGGCGGCTGGCTGACGGCAAGGAAGTTGCGACCACCTTGTCAGGCGCAGTTGATGCCGCCAAACAGCTGCTGGCGCTGACCCCATGATTTCGCTTCCGCGCTGCAGCGGCATCCTGCTCCACCCCACTTCACTACACGGCTCCTATGGCATCGGCGATCTGGGCGCCGGCGCTTACCGCTTTGTCGACTGGCTAGCCGATCATGGACAGAAGATTTGGCAGGTGCTGCCGCTGGGACCCACCAGCTACGGCGATTCGCCCTACCAGACGCTTTCAGCCTTCGCCGGCAACAGCAACTTAATCAGTCTGGATCGGCTCGTCGATGACGGCTTACTGACAGGCGGCGACTTGGCCGATACGCCCCCCTTCCCCGCCGGCGCAGTGGACTACGGCTGGATCGGCCCCTTCCACAACCAAAAGCTCGCCAGCGCCGGGCACAATTTCAGCAGACGTGAAGACCCGTCGCTGCGCCGCGAGTTTGAGTGCTTTGTAGACGAGAATCGCTTCTGGCTGGAAGACTACGCGCTGTTCGCGGCGCTCAAGAGACAACACCGACTGCGGCCCTGGGTCGAGTGGGAGGGTGACTTGCGGCGGCGTGACCAGTCTGCGCTCGCTTATGCGGCTGTGAATCTGGCAGAGCAAGTTAATGCCGAGCGATTCCGGCAATGGCTGTTCAATCGACAATGGACCGCCTTGAAGGCCTACGCCAACGGCAAGGGTATACGCCTCTTCGGCGATTTGCCGATATTCGTCGCGCATGACAGCGCCGATGTCTGGGCGCATCAGGGCGAGTACTTTCTGGACGCGGCCGGCAACCCGACCGCAGTGGCCGGCGTCCCGCCCGATTATTTCAGCCCGACCGGGCAGCGCTGGGGCAATCCGCTCTATCGCTGGGATGTGATGCGGGCGAACGGCTACCGCTGGTGGATGCAACGCATTCGCGCCCTGCTGAGCTTGGTCGACTATATCCGCATCGACCATTTTCGCGGCTTCGAAGCCTATTGGGAGATTCCGGCCGATGAGGCAACCGCGGTCAAGGGCCGTTGGGTGGCGGGGCCGGGCGCGGCTTTTTTTGAGGCGATTCACGCGGCCCTGGGCGAGCTGCCGATAATTGCCGAGGATCTCGGCGTGATCACAAGCGGCGTCGAGAAGTTGCGTGATGACTTCGGCTTCCCGGGCATGAAAGTGCTACAATTCGCCTGGAGCGACCCAGCCAACCCCTTCTTGCCGCACAACCACCCGGTTAACTGCATCATCTATACCGGCACGCACGACAACAATACCGCGCGCGGCTGGTGGGAAAACGAAGTCGAACCAGGCACGCTCGCCTTCGTCAACGACTATCTCGGCCACGAGGTCCAGGATATCGTCTGGGCGATGGCGCGTGCTGGCATGCGCTCCGCTGGCCGCGTCTTCATCATGCCCATGCAAGATGTTCTGAGGCTGGGCGCTACCGCGCGCATGAATACGCCCGGCAAGCCGGCAGGCAACTGGACCTGGCGCATGCCAGCAGATGCGCTTCGCCATCAGGGCAAAGACACTCTGCTGCACATTACGCGCCTTTTTCAACGGCATCCAGATCAGCAAGCCGAGGCGTGATAAAATTGTCCAGCAGCAAATTTGACTTTTGACTGGACGCGGATATAAACAGTGGATTCACGCAGCGTCTTCTTTGATGAGTGGCTGCGCAGCTTGCGCGAGCAGTACAAACACGTCGTCCGCAGCAACGACATGGTGACCTTGCCGACCCTCACGGCGGTCATGCAGAATGTTGGCTTCGGCGAGGAGGAATTGGCGCAGCTCCGAGTTGAAGCAACCATGCATGTGGACGATGTCGCGGAGGACTTCAAGCCCGACATGCAGATACTTGATCCCGTGCCGGCGCCTCACCCGGCCGAGTGTCTTTGTCCACAGTGTATGACGATCGACGAGGCCGCGCACGATGCCGATGGCCAGCCGGTAGCCCCGGACCAAGAAGCCGCGTCCGCCGATACCGGTCACACCTTCGCCGTCGCGCCGCTGAATCCCGCCGATGACGAAGAACCCGATCCGCTAACATTCGAAGACAGTTTGGATACGCGTGCCGGAATCGACGACGCTGAAGCGGATGCGCCGCGGTCAGCCGACGACGAAAGCGCCGACGCCGATGACGACCCCGACGCGCCGGCGCAGATGAGCCTCTTCTGACCTATGCCCTTCACCGACGACGATCGGAAGTGGATGCGCGTCGCGCTCAGCGAAGCCGAACGCGCCCTCGCTACGGACGATGTACCAGTCGGCGCCGTCGCCCTTTACCGAGGCGCAATCGTAGGGCGCGGTCACAACCGGCGCGAAGCCGACAACGACCCCACGGCGCACGCCGAAATCATCGCCATTCGCGCAGCAGCGGCGGCGCTCGGTCTGTGGCGTCTGGACGGCGTAACGCTATATTGCACGCTGGAGCCCTGTTCCATGTGCGCCGGCGCCATGGTGCTGGCGCGCCTGCCGCGGCTCGTTTATGCGGCGACCGATCCCAAAGCGGGCGCGGCCGGCAGTGTGACCGACATCACCCGGCATTACCGTCTTAATCATCATGTCCAGGTGGAAGGCGGTCTATTCGCCGAGGAAGCCGCCGAGCTGCTGCGCGCTTTTTTCCGCCGGTTGCGCGTCAAAGGCGAAAGCTGAGGCTTTGCTGCGGCAACCAGGTGTTCAATTCTTCCAAGGGCAGTGTATACTTGGCGTTTGCTTTGGAGAGGTGCCAGAGTGGACGATCGGGACTGTCTCGAAAACAGTTGTACCCTCCGGGGTACCGTGGGTTCGAATCCCACCCTCTCCGTATTCTAGCCCGATAGGGTCAATTGCCAGGTCGGGCGCAAGTAGCTGCGCCCGACCCACAAATCCGCAGTGAGTTAACTGCCCGCCTGCATCTGCATCAACATTGCTAGCGGAAAGACGAAGGCGTCTTCCGGTATCGTGACATCAAACGGCTCGCCAAACTTGGACAAAATGGCGCTCATGTCAAAGCTGATTGACGAATTCATCTCCTGCCCGTTCTCCTTGAGTGACATGCTCATATCCACTACGGCGTCTATCCCGTAGGTATACTTGTCGTCAAGACCAATATACTGTATGACAGAGAATTCCCCGACATCAATCGCATCCATGAGCTCGCGGACCGCCGCTGGATCATCCATATCATTCGATGCCGCGGCCAGCTGTTCCGCGCTGACCAGGTTAAGGATGGCGTTCAAGTCCAAGTCAGTCCGGAATACGGCGACCGCTACACTGCCCACCTCGCTGTCGGCTAAACGCGATATCGTCATGGCAGATTCAGCGACTTCTTCCATTTCCTGCATTTCGGCAGATTCGGCTTCAGGCATCGCGCCCGACTCCGTCAGCAATTCGCCGATGGCATCGTTAAGGTCTACGCCGAATCCTTCCATGCCGCTCATGTCTTCGCCGGTCAGCGCTGACAAGGCGTCTGCGCTAAGTAACATGATCCCGTCTTTCAGCAGCAAACGGATTTCCGTCTTGACTTCTTCCGCGCCAGACGAATCGGTCAAGTCGATCAAGATATCCGCCGTGACTGATGTCAAGAAGATCTCCATCAATTCGCCCCAGTCCGCTTCGCTTGCATTCGCGGCTTGGTCGTTGATGAGCTGCAGCGACTCTTCGTCCAGGGTAATCTGTCCGGTGGCCTCCAGGGACAGGCGCATCGGCTCCTCCGAATCAGCCACCCCTGTTATGCTCAGATCGAATGCGAACGAGTTCAGACTGTCCATCGCCGCCGCATTGTCAAGCAGAACCTGGCAATCGCTCTGGGATAGATCGCCGCAAAAAACATCGTCTCTCGCATCCGCGTGCGCTAATGCGACCGGAAAAACCAGCGCAATCAAAGCGAAAAGAATCACGCATTTCCTCAGCATCGTTTGTTCCCTTCTCGGTCTCATTCCGTCTACAGAGTATAACGCACAAACTTTCAATCTGTTCCGCCCAAAGATTAGGGGGTCATAACCTCTCATTTCATTCCGCGCGCTGAATTGGCAGGCGAAAGGCAAACGGCACTAAACAGGTATGTTTGGTCTGCTATACTGACGCTCAATACTGGAAAGCGAAAACCACGGAGACTATGAAGACCATCACAGTCTACGGCAGTTCTCAGGTTCGCCCGCAACAACCCGAGTATGAAGATGCGATTACCATTGGGCGGGCGCTGGCGCAGGTCGGCTACGCTGTCATGAGCGGCGGCTACTACGGCATCATGGAAGCCATCAGCAAGGGCGCTAAATTGGCTGGTGGACACGTTATTGGCGTGACTACCGATCAGATCGGCCTGCAGTTTAATATCAAGCCCAACTGCTACCTGGATGAAGTCGTCAACTTTGCCGACCTGCGCGACCGGCTGCTTTACATGGCGGAAAACACCGACGCCTACCTGGCCATGCCGGGTGGCATCGGCACCTTGCACGAAATCGCGGAAACCTGGGAATTGATGCGCATCGGCGGCGTTCCGCGGCGTCCCTTCGTCTGTTATGGCGACCTGTGGACGAAAGTAATCGGAGAGCTGGAAAACAGCGCCTATCTTGGCGATGGCTACCACGGCATGATCAAGTTCGCGCAGCGCCCTGACGACGTTTTAAGAATGCTCGCCTGAGCGGCGAGACTGTAAACTATTGACTTGACGAAGCAAGTTCGCGATTGAGGAGCTGCCTGAACGGACGCGAGTCCTGCGCCCCGCCTGCGAAGGCCGGCGCCTCGAATTTATTGCGGCGAGTTTCACTCGAGAGCGCGGCCATGTTTCGGCGCGCAATTCGAGTACAATAATCACAGACTGAAACAGAGCATCTGAGGCAAGCTATCTGTGAGGCGAATAATTCTGCAGCTGCTGATCGCATTGCTGTCGTTCTCATCACCGATCGTGAGCGCCCAGGATGACTCAGGTGAGGCAGCAAGCAACGCCGCGCCGCAGCTTAAAGTTTGGCTGCCCGCGCCGCTTATTTCTGACGAATCAGGCAATGCCTATCAACTGCTGATCGAGCACACGGCCGTATTCTCCGCCAGCAACAATATTGACGCGGCCTATCGCATCAAGGAAGTCGGCAAGATCGGCGGCATTGTCGCTTCGATTCGCGCCGGCAAAGAAGTGGCGCCCGAAGCCCTGCCCGATGTCGCGCTGATTCGCCGGCGAGACTTTGGTCCGGCGTTAGCCCGTGAGCATTTGCAGTCGCTGGAAACGCTGTTTTCTTCGTCTCTTCTCAACGACTTGGACAATAGCGTAGAATTCGGCCAGATTCCGCTGGAGAGCGGGCCCTCGCTTTACGGCCTGCCCTACTTTTTCGATCTCCTGCTCAGCGTCTATACCCTGCCGGAGCCGGCTGATCGCCACGGTCTCAGCTTTGACGACATGCTGTCCGGCGAGGTCGTCTTCTTGTTCCCGGCGGCGCGGGCCAATGGCTTGAATCAGACCTTCTACTTGCAGTATTTGGCCGCAGGTGGCGTAACGCCCGACGAGGGCGTAATGTCGGTCAACGAAGATGCGCTGATGACCGTGCTGGAGTTCTATGACGTCCTCGTGCGAAAAGGCCTGATTTCAGCGGATGTCCTGACCTATCAGTCGCCAGCCGCGTATGCCGCGGACTTCGCCAGCCATCTGGACCGCCCGCAGCTGGCGATATTCAACGCCAGCGAATACCTCGCCATGATTGATAAACAGGCCGTCAGTGTTGTCGCGGCGGAGATCCCGACGGCTGACGGCAACGGCTCGTCGATCCTCAATGGCTGGTTGTGGGTTATCGTGACGCCCGATCTGGGGCGGCAGGCGCTGGCGGCGCGCTTTTTGGAATGGATGATGGAGCCGGCGTTTCACGCCGAATTCGCGCGAGCGCTCTTTCATCTGCCAACTCAACCCGCTATTCTGGACCAGAGCCTGCCGGTGGCGGCCGATAGCGGCTTCTTCAGCGAACTTCTGCAAAGCGCCGCCTTGCCATTGCCCGAAGGCGAAGGAGGAACGGCGCCGCGCCTGATGCAAGAAGCGTTGGTCCACGTTTTGCACGGCGATGTTTCAGCGGTGGAAGCCACGCGCCAGGTAATCGAACAACTTGCCGAGCGCTAGCCGACGAGCGACTTCTCATAGAAGCGATGCGTCTTGTAAATCTTGCCGCCAAGGCTCGTGCTGATCTTGATCAAGGGATTGGTTTCAAGAATCCAGCCCGAGTCCAGGTACTCATACTGTGAGGGCAGCAGAGCCTTCATCGCTTCCAGCAGCATCGCCAGCTCCACGCCCTTGTTGCGGTATTCCTTCTTGACGCCCATCAATGGCATGCGCACGCCGTGGATCGACTTGCGCACCTTCCAATGCCAGGCAACTTGCGCCATGGTGACGATTTCCGGCACGCCCGGTCGCGGATAGGCTCGGCGCAGCGCTTCGTTAAAGTTGGGAATCGTCAACGCGAAACCCACGGGCTCGTCAGCGATTTCAGCAAAAAACGCCAATTTGGGCTCCACCAGCATGCCCAGATCATCGATCAAAGCCTGCAACTCGGCGTCGTTCATGGGGATGAAGCCCCAGTTTTTCTCCCAGGCCGCGTTGTAAATCTCGCGGAAGCGCTCGAATTCGGTTTTCTTGTCCTTGGCTCGCATGCTGCGAACCGTGATTCCGCTGCGTTGCGCCGCGCGCCGAACTAGCCGTTCCAGGCGCTGAAGCGAGTCGCTGGCTTCGATCGTTTGGCGATCCTGGTAGATGCAATGCACGTCCATCACTTTTTCGAAGCCGGCGCCCTCTATCAGCGCCGCATACCAAGGCGGATTGTAGGGCATCATGATCACCGGCGGGCTGAAGTTGTCCACCAGCAGGCCGCATTCTTCGTTGGTGGTGAAACTTGCCGGGCCGCGAATCGCCTCGGCTCCCCGCGCCGCCAGCCATTCTCCCGCCGCGTTCAGCAAGCCGGCGGCGACATCCAAATCGTCGATCGTCTCGAACAAGCCGAAGAAGCCGATGTTCTCGTCATGATAGCGATTGTGCTCGTGATTAACGAAGGCGGCAATCGTCCCCACCATCACGCCGTCGCGCCAGGCGGCCAAATACTCGCCGTCCATATACGCCCAGGCCGGATGTTTCGATTTGTCCAGCAATTGCCGGCGCATGGAAAGCAGGCTCGGCGCCCAATTGGAATCATCAGCGTAATGCCGCCAGGGAAACTGGAAGAATTCGCTGAAATCATTGCGATCGCCGAGGGGTCGTATGTCGAGCAAGCTAAAGCCTAACCTCTCTCCTGAGTCAGACGCGACGGGCGAGAAATCGCCATACATAAGCTTGACATGGGCCAGTCGCGCTGATAGTATAGCAGCACTTCATTCCGTAGTAGCTCAATTGGCAGAGCAATCGGCTGTTAACCGATCGGTTCTTGGTTCAAGTCCAAGCTACGGAGCACCGCCCAAATGCCCCAATCTCAGGGGCATTTTTATGTGTTGCAGATAGCCAGATCCGGAATTTCCAGTCTGCCGCAAATTGGATCAGAGAATTGCCACAAGCGCTGATGGAAATAACCGACAAGCCTGCAGACGACAAGTTGAATCACGCGCAAGGCTGCCTGCTTGGCCAGCTGGCCGGTGACGCGCTGGGCAGCCTGGTAGAGTTTCAAACCCCGGAGGAGATTCGGCGGGAATACCCCGATGGCGTCCGCGAGCTAGCCGACGGCGGAACCTGGAATACCATCGCCGGCCAACCAACCGACGACTCTGAAATGGCTTTGATACTGGCCCGCGCCCTGACGGACAAGGGATGTTACGACCTTGAGGAGGTCAGGAAAGCGTACATATTCTGGCTGGCTTCCGAGCCCTTTGATTGTGGTTACACCGTTGCTAGTGGCCTCCACGGGCGCCACAATCCCGACAGCCAGGCTAACGGCGCGATGATGCGGATTAGCCCGCTGGGAATCTTCGGCGCCAATTTTGGGCTGCATCAAGTGGCTGACTGGGCGCGGAAAGATGCCGCAATTACCCATATTCATCCGGTCTGCCAGCAAGCCAATGCGCTATATGCGATGGCGATTGCTCATGCAATACGCAGCGGCTGCGACGCCCGAAGTCTGTATGCGCAGATCGTGTCCTGGGCCGAAGAACCGCAGGTGGAAAACAGTCTCTATGAAGCGGTGACCGGCGCCGCCGACGCGCCCTTCGCAGACTACGTCTACCAGGCGGGCTGGGTGCTGATCGCCTTTCGCAACGCCCTCTGGCAACTTCTGAATGCCGAGAGTCTGGAAGAAGCCGTCGTCGATACGATCATGCGCGGCGGAGACACTGACACTAATGCCGCCATCGCCGGCGCGCTTCTTGGCGCTATTTGGGGCCGGGGCTCAATCCCCGCGCAATGGGAAAGGACCGTGTTGAATTGCCGCCCCCAAGCCGGCAGATCCGGCGTGAATCGCCCTCGCCCCCAGTGCTTCTGGCCGGTTGACGCATTGGAACTGGCGGAAGGCCTGATCGGAGTCGCCTAGCTGCTCAGTTCATAAATCAACCGCAGACCATCCAGCGTTAGTTCCGGCGCGACGTAGTCGATTAGCGCCACATGTTCGTCGAAAACCGGCGCCATCCCGCCGGTAGCCACGACTTTGGTCGCCGAAGAATCGAGCTGCTGCAAAATTCGTCTCAGCAGCGCCTCGATCATACCAACGTAACCCCAGAAAATACCTGACTGCATGGCGTGGATCGTATTGCGCCCTATGGGATTCGGCGGCGGAACCAAGTCGACCTTGTGCAGCTGCGCGGCGCGGCTGACCAGCGCGTCATGAGCCAGCCGGATGCCAGGCGCGATCACGCCGCCAATGTACTCGTTGTCCGGCGAAAGTACATCAAAGTTGGTGGATGTCCCAAAGTCGACACTGACGGCGGGCGCGCCATAAAGCCGCGACAGCGCCACAGCATTGCACAGCCGATCGGCGCCCGCCTGCTCGGGCATGTCGATGGTGATATTGACGCCCAACCGGCTGCGGCTGCTTACGGTCAGCGGCTCGAGCTTCAAGTAGCGCCGCGCCAAGTCTTGAAATGTCACCGTCAACGAGGGCACGACGCTGCTCAGACAGATCGCGGTGATCGACCCCAAGTCGACTTCAGCCGTATTGAGAAAGTTGCGGACAAGCACCGCGTACTCATCGGTCATCTTCTGCGCGACTGTCCGCGCCCGCCAGGAGAGACGCCAGGCGTCCTTTTCCCACAGACCCAGATGGATATTCGTATTGCCAATGTCGATTGCCAGCAGCATATCCTGCTCCAATTCAGTGGCGCGCGTCTCCGAACCAGATGGCTGTCCCGCCACGATATCAATTCCCATTTAGACGGCCGGCCCGCATGTCGACGACGGCACTGCGCTATAATATGGTAGATTCTGAACCGATAGGGCGCAACCGCTGCAGCAAAGGTTATGTCATGTTGGTACGCCAAGCTACCATTGACGACACCCAAAAAATCGTAGATTTGTACACCGCTCGCGTGACTGTCTGGCAGCGACTCAACGAGGCGGGTCAAGTCGAGAATTTGCCCTACGATGCGCTGACGATCTACGAGCGCTGGCTGCATGGCGGCGGCTGGATGTCGCTGGAAACCGGCGCCATCTGGCTCAGCCACCTGTTAAGCGGCAATGGCCTGGCTTACGTCGTGGATGACGAAGGCCGGATACTCGCTTACGCGGAAGCCTTCTACAATCGCGAGCTAACGCCGCTGGGAACGCATCTTCATGTAGCGGATTTGCTTGTCGCCGAGGGCTGCGAAGATCAAGTACACCTCCTGTTGGCCGACGCCATTTTGCTTGACGCGCGGGCGCCGGGACGTCTATCGGTTGATTACCCCGCCTACGATCAGGAATTGTCGACCTACTATCGCAAATATTTTGGCACCGCGGAAGAATCGCGCCTGACGCGTTACGCTCTGCACGCGCAGATCGGCCAAAGCTTTTACAAGAGCCAGGACTTCGAGAAAGTCGATGCCAGCCTGATCGACGGCTGGGCGCTGGCGGTCGGGCGCTGGACCAGCCCGCGCGCTCTCTGGGAAAGCGAATGGATCGAACATTGGCGTGGCATTCCGCAAATCATTGAGCGGGTGAAACACCGGCACTATGTCAACGCCTCGGGCCACGAAGCTTTCGTCTGTTTCCATCAGCAGCTATACAATGAGCGCAATGCCGAGGTCTACTGCTGGTCGCCGCGCAACCTTAGCACGCAGCTGCTGGTGGCAATCCGCGATATGGGGCACCGGCATGGTTTCCGCGTGCTGACACTCGCCTTGCCCGACTTTTCCGCCAGGCTCTTGCCGCCCGATACCACGGCCGACCCCAACGAGCGCGTGATTGCCACGGTTAACGTCTGACAAGTCGTTGGCCCCCACTGATCCGCGGCTGCAGCACTTGGCTGCGGTGTATCCACGCGATATGATGGCTTTCTCAGTCGTACAGCAACGGGAGCGCCCAAATGCAATCAAAAGCGGAAATTGCCGATTGGCTGGATGAACATCAGACGCGATTCACGGCCATGTCAGACGAAATCTGGGATAACCCGGAATTGCAATTCCTGGAGTTCAAAGCCTCGAAGCTGCAGGCCGACTTTTTGGAGGCCGAGGGCTTCCGCATCACCTGGGACTTGGGCGGGATTAGCACAGCCTTCGCGGCAGAATGGGGCGCCGGCAAGCCCGTCATCGCTTTCGCCGGGGAATACGACGCCTTGCCCGGATTGTCCCAGAAAGACCAGAGCCAGCGCGACCCGATTAGCGCCGGCGACGCCGGGCACGGCTGCGGGCACAACCTGCTGGGCACCGGCTGCCTGGCGGCGGCTGTCGCCTTCAAAGAGTGGCTGCAACGCAGCGGGCGTCAGGGCACTGTCCGCTACTACGGCTGCCCGGCGGAAGAAGGCGGCAGCGGCAAAGTCTTTATGGGACGCGCCGGCGCCTTTGACGATCTGGACGCCACCTTCAACTGGCACCCCTGGTATACCAACTCGGCCATGAAAGGCAGCTTGCTCAGCGTCAACCGCTATTATTTTCGCTTCAAAGGCCAGTCCGCCCATGCCGCCGCCGACCCCCATTCGGGCCGCTCCGCCCTGGACGCGCTGGAGCTCATGAATATCGGCGTGAATTATTTGCGCGAGCACGTGACCGATGATGTGCGCCTGCACTATTCCATTCTCAGTGGCGGGCTGGCGCCGAATGTCGTGCCCGATTACGCCGAGAGCTACTATTACGTGCGCGCCTATGAACAGCAGAACCTGGAAGATGTCAGCCA
>WTGO01000020.1 GCA_011523515.1 Chloroflexota bacterium | reverse complement strand
GGGTAAGGTTAAGCATCCGCCACCTCCAAAGATTCCACACTGTGCCCGGATTCGTCGATGTCGGCGCGTTTCTGCCGCGCCTGGAAGAAGCTCACCAGCGCCTCGGCCGTGATCAGCAAGATGATGATGGCCTGGATCATGCGCACCACTTCAAAGCTGACGTTGGCGTCGCGTTCCATGAATTGGGCGCCGGCGCGCAGATAGGCGTAGAGCAAGCCAGTGAAGGGCACCACCAGCACATTCAAGCGCGCCAGCAAGGCGACCACCACCCCTTCAAATGCCAGCGCGAACGAGATATTCAGTATCAGCTGTCGGTGGATGCCGTTGGCCAGGTGCATGCCCGCCAGGCCGGCCACGATGCCGCCGATGGCCATCACCAACATGATCGTGCGCTTGGAGTTGACGCCGCCGTAATCAGCGAAGCGCAGATTGGAGCCGATGATGCGAATCTCGTAACCCAGCGGCGTGCGGCGGATGAGCAGCCAGGAGATGACGATCACGATCGCCAGCACGAAAACGGCGATGGTGACCTGCGTATTCTCCACGATGACCGGCAGGATGGCGTTGGGCCCGAACTTCTCAGAGGCCACGTAACCGGCGTCGGCCGGCTTGAGCTGGAAGTTCAGCACCATCTCGAAGAAGCGCGTGGCGATGACGTTGAGCATCAGCGTCGAGACCAGCTCGTTGGCGTTCAAATAGGCTTTGAGCGCGCCGGGTATCAGCCCGTAGATGAAGCCGGCGGTGGCCGAGGCCAGGATGATGAAGGGTATCAGGATGACGCCGGGGACGTTGGTGAAGTTGAGGGCGATGATGCCGCTGACCAGCGCGCCGAAGTAGAGCTGCCCCTCCGCGCCCAGGCTGAATTGCTGCGCGCGGAAGACGATGGCGAAAGACATGCCCAGCAAGATCAGCGTGATGGCGTCTTGAATCCAGACGCCCCAACGATTGACGCGCTCAATGGGCCCCAGCAGCAGCGCCTCGAAGGCCAGCTGCGATTGGCTCAGCGCTTCCGAGAGCACCGTGCCCGTTTCGACCTCTTCGGGCCGGGCGTAGAGCGTGTAGACGCCGTCGGCGGGCAAGGCGTAGTCCGCGATGACCGCATCGCGCACGCTGACCAGATCGTCGAAGGTTTCGTCGACCTGCAATTCGGTGGCTGACGTGGCGGCGGCCAGCGTCGCGCCGGCGTCATCGCGCAGCTCCACCAGCAGGTCGACTTCCGAGCGCCGATTCTTGGCGTAAGCCAGCAGCGAGACGACATCGCCCTCCGAGCCGGCGAAGGTCCATGCGACTTCGCTGACGGGCGCCACCACATTGGGTTTATTGAAGTCGCCGCCGCGCCGTTTGTTGAATTCCAGGTCGACCTCGTCATTCTCAACGGGCTCGGCCTCGGACACGACTTGCACGCGGAATTCGCCGCGGCCGAAGCGCTCGGCCGAATCCAGATTGAAGATGAAAGTCACCAGAAAGCCCAGCAGCAGCGCCACGATCACCGTCAGCAGCACGCGGATGGCCTGCCGCTTGAGCTCGACGACAAAGAGCAGGATACAGGCGCCGACAAGCAAGTTGACCAGCAAGATGTTCTGCCAGGTCGGGGTGCCGGTCATTTTTTCGAATGAACCGTCAAACATGGTATTGGTGATGTAAAAGGTGACGCTGATGCCGACGGCCGCGCCGATGATCAGCAGCAGATGCTTACGCAGAAAGGTAAGGCCTTGATCCGGTTGCGCCGGCGCTTGCCTGCTTTTAGCCGTCATGCGTACTGCTCCATTTCTGCCGGTGGCTGCCGCTCCGCCCCCAGCATGTAGTAGCCGATGCGCTCTTCCGTCAGGCTCTCGTCATTGGGGAAGATGCCCACGATTTCGCCTTCATACATCACCATGATGCGGTCGGATAGCTTCATCACTTCTTGCAAGTCCGCCGAGATGAGCAGAATCGCCAAGCCTTGCGTGCGCTGGTCGACCAATTCCTGGTGGATGAATTCGATGGCGCCGATATCGACGCCGCGGGTGGGCTGGGCGGCGATCAGCAGCTTGGGCGATGAGGACAGCTCGCGCGCCACCACCACCTTCTGCATATTGCCGCCGGAAAGCGCGTTGACCGGGATGGCGCCGTTGGGCGCGATGATATTGAATTCGCCGATGAGTTGTTCGCCGTTGTCGACGATGGCGTTGATATCCAGCAGGCCGCGGCGCGTGAAGGGTTCGCGATAATAGCGGTCGATGATGAGATTGTCGTCGATGGACGAGGTAAGCGCGACGCCGTTGGTCAGGCGGTCTTCCGGGATATGCGCCACCTGATGCTCGCGCACCGAGCGCGGACCGCGCCCCAGGATCTGCTCTTCGTTGATGAAAGCCTCGCCGGTGGTGGGCGGGCGCAAGCCGGTCAGCACCTCGGCCAGCTCGGTCTGGCCGTTGCCTTCCACGCCGGCGATGCCCAGGATTTCGTGCTGGTAGACGCGGAAGCTGACGTGCTTCAGCAGTTGATGACCGCTGTCGTCGGCGTAGGTCAAGCCGAGTACGTCCAGCACGGAATTGCCGCGCTGCACCGCCGGGCGGTCGACCTGCATGAAGACCTCGCGCCCGACCATCATGCGCGCCAATTCGCGCTCGTCCGTCTCGGCCGTGTTGACCGTGCCGATCTTGCGGGCGTCGCGCATCACTGTGACGCGGTCCGAGATCTCAATCACTTCTTTGAGCTTGTGCGTGATAAAGATGACCGTCTTGCCGCCATCGACCAGGTTGCGGATGGCCGCGAAGAGGTCTTGCGTTTCGCTGGGCGTCAGCACGGCTGTCGGCTCGTCGAGGATGAGGATCTCGGCGCCGCGGTAGAGCGCTTTGAGGATCTCGACCCGCTGGCGCATGCCGACCGGGATGTCCTCAATGCGGGCGTTGGGATTAACCGCCAGGCCGTACTCCGCCGAAAGCGCTTCGGTGTCGGTCACGGCTTGCGGGAAGTCGATGCGGACGCCCTGCTTGGTCTCGCGGTTGAGGATGATGTTCTGCGCCACGGTGAAGGAATCGACCAGCATGAAGTTCTGGTGTACCATGCCGATGCCGTTGGCGATGGCATCTTGCGGGTTGCCAATCTCCATCTCTTGACCGCGGATGAATATCTGGCCCGAGCTGGGCTGCTCCAGGCCGTAGAGCAGCTTCATCAGGGTCGACTTGCCGGCGCCGTTTTCGCCGACCAGCGCGTGGATCTCGCCTTGCTCGACGGCGAAGCTGATGTCGTCGTTGGCGTGTACGCCGTTGCCGTAAATCTTGTGAATGTTGCGCGTTTCAATTATGGGCATGTTAATTCACCACAGAGACACAGAGGACACGGAGAATAACAAATTCAAAACCAAATGCATATTCTGCAGGCGCTCGTCAGCTAGTTGCTGTACGCCTCATCAGCCTTGACGAAGTCGAATTCTTCGACAGACGGGACGCGAAATGAAAAGGTGGTCGCGCCGTTCTTGTTCGATACGGCGAAATCGCCGCGATTGATGATGTCCATACCGACTAAGACATCACATCCAGTCAGTTTTCCGCTCACGACTTCAATACCAGGAAAATGCACTGCGGTTAAGAGTACAAGATTCACGAAATAGAGCGGGTTATTCTCTAATTCGCCTCCGACATGGTAAACGCTGGTAAACCCCTCCACTCCGAGTCCAAGTTCTTCGACAACTCGCTCGGATACCACGCTGCTTGTGGCGCCGGTGTCCCAAAGCGCGTTGTACTGCCGACGGTGAGGAGGCGGAGTCGCCTCATCCGGTGTCCATGACTTATACACCCAGCATGGAGAGACCAGGCGGTTGTGAATTGTGTTCGCCTTGATCGTGAAGCTGTGCCGGCGCGAAATCATTGCGAAGGCACTACACCCGGCGTGTGTAAATAAACAGCAAGCGCTTCAGGACCCCGGCCAATATTCTGCATTAGCACTGATCCGTATTCGTGCTCGACGTAAACTGCCTGCGCCGCCTCCATGTAGTCCCCGTAGATTCCCAAAACTTCCTTGTCCTTTATGGCCACGAATTTCCCGGGATGGTCTCTTACCAGTTCGGGCCAGATATCAAGGAAGTATTCGTAATCCTTGATTGATGGTTTCTTCATCAGAGCGCTCCAGTCGCTAGCGGATAGCCGACAAGATTTGTCCACTTTGACTATAGCATAGCCTGCTGTCGGGCGATTTTGCCCCCACCCTGTATCCCTCCCCCAAAATGAGGGAGGGAGTCTACTC
>WTGO01000121.1 GCA_011523515.1 Chloroflexota bacterium | reverse complement strand
ATCCCGCCCACCAGCCGCGCCTTCGCTTTCGACAGCAATTTGGTCGGCGACTTCAACTATGTCGCCATTCCCTACAACGCCCCCAACAAAGCGGCCGCGTTGATACTGGCGAATCTCATCGTGCGGCCGGACCGCCAGGCGCGGCAAATCGTGCCCGAATACGGCTTGGGCATGGGCTTCGGCATTGATATCAGCCGCGTCACTGATGAAGACCAGGTTGCGGCGCTGGAAGATGCTGCCAACAGCTTGGGTGAGGCCGCGGCCGATCCCGCTCGTTTGGCCGGCGCCCTGGTCTCAGACATCGCCGCCGAGTATCAGGCCCTGGTGGAAGCGGATTGGGAATCCAACGTCCTGCAAGGCTAGGTCAATCCGGACCCAGGACAAAGCATCAAGTAGCAAGCGAGCCCCGCCTTCATGCCGAAAGCGGGGCTTTTTGCTGCGCGCAGCCCCGTCGCAAATGCTCCGTCTGTGAGACAAGCCCTCAAAGCAATACCCTCGGTATACTCGGTGCCCTCGATGGTAAGATTCAAATTACACGTCCCCCCGCGCAGCCCTTGTTGGCAAAGGCAGCGCCGGCGACTATAATCAGAATTGAGAGCATGCGTCTAACGAGGCGAGCATGAACGCAATCCAGCCCGACTCCACCGTCCGTACGACCTGCCCCTACTGCGGCGTCGGCTGCCAGATGAATCTGCGCATCAAAGACGAGCAGATCTATCGCGTCGAGGCGCCCTTCGACAGCGCGCCCAACTACGGCAATCTCTGCGTGAAAGGTCGCTTCGGCCTGGACTTCGCCACCCACCCGCGCCGCTTGAAGCAGCCGCTGATCCGCGACGGCGCGCGCGGCAACTTCCGCGAAGCCAGCTGGGACGAAGCGCTCGACTACATCAGCCGCAAATTGTCGGCGCTGGTGACCGAACACGGCGGCGATTGCGTCGCCACTTACGCCTGCGCCAAAGCCACCAACGAGGACAACTACGTCTTCCAGAAGTGGGTGCGCGCGGTGATGAAAACGAACAACGTCGATCACTGCGCCCGTCTCTGCCACGCCGGCAGCGTGACCGGCTTGCAGCTGGCCATCGGCTCCAGCGCCATGAGCAACAGCATCGGCGAAATGGAAAACCTCGATACCTTCATCGTCACCGGCAGCAATACCACCGAGACCCATCCCGTCATCAGCTTGTTCCTAAAGAAAGCCGTGCGGGCAAATGGCGCCAAGCTGATTGTGATAGATCCGCGCCAGATTGAGCTTACTGATTTCGCCACGCTCTGGCTGCGGCAGAAGCCGGGCGCCGATGTGGCGGTATTCCAGGCCATGGCCAATGTCATCGTCAGCGAGAACCTCTTCAATCCCGAGTTCATCGAGGCGCGCACCGAAGGCTTCGAGGACTACATCGAATCGCTGGAGCATTGCACGCCGGAGTGGGCGCAGGCGCTCAGCGGTGTGCCCGCCGACGATATCCGGCAGGCGGCGCGTATGTATGCCACGGCCGAACGCGCCGCTTTGTATTGGGGCATGGGCATCAGCCAGAGCACGCACGGCACCGACAACGCGCTTTCACTGACGAATTTGGCGCTGATGTGCGGCCACGCCGGCAAACCGGGCACCGGGCTCAATCCATTGCGTGGGCAGAACAATGTGCAGGGCTGCTCAGATAGCGGCGGCTTGCCCAACGTATTTACCGCCTATCAATCGGTCGCGGACGATGGCATCCGGGGCAAATTTGAAGCGACCTGGAATACAGACCTGAACCCGCAACCCGGCTTGACCGTCACTGAAATGGTCGATGGCGCTTTGGCGGGCCAGATCAAGGCCATGATCGTCATGGGCGAGAATCCCATGATGAGCGAGCCCAATCTCTCCCATGCCCGGCACGCCCTGGAAGAACTCGACCTGCTAGTCTGCATCGACATCTTTATGAACGAAACCGGCGAAATGGCTGACGTCATCCTGCCTTCAGCGAGCTTCGCCGAGAAAGAGGGCACCTTCACCAATAGCGACCGGCGCGTCCAGCGGGTGCGTCAAGCGCTGCCGGCCGTGGGCGAATCGCTACCCGACTGGCAAATCATCTGCGACTTGGCGCAGCGCATGGAAACCGAGCTCGGTGTAGAAGTTAGCGCCGGCTTCGATTACGCCGATGCCGAAGCCATCTGGGAAGAGATGCGCGCGCTGACGCCGGACTTCTACGGCATCACCTATGAACGACTGGAGCGAGAGGGCGGCGTGCACTGGCCCTGTCCGGCGGCCGATCATCCCGGCACGCCCTATCTCTTCGAGGACGAATTCCCGCGCGGCAAAGGCAAATTCTGGGAGCTGGAATATGGCACCGAAAGCGAACTGCCCGACGATGAATACCCCTACCACTTGACCACCGGACGCGTGCTCTTCCATTGGCACGGCGGGACGATGACGCGCAGCTCGCGCCTGGAAGACGCCTTCCCCGTGCCCATCGTCGAGATGCACCCGGCCGACGCCGGCGCGCTCAACGTCGTCTCGGGCGATTGGCTGCGCATCACATCGCGCCGCGGATCGGTCGAGTGCCAGGTGATGGTGACCGGCCGCTCGCCCGCCGGTACGCTCTTCTTGCCTTTCCACTTCGTCGAGGCGGCGGCCAACCTGCTGACGCTGGACAAGATCGACCCCCGCGCCAAAATTCCCGACTTCAAAATGGCGGCGGTCAAGCTGGAGAAGGTGGCGCGGGCGGCAACTGTGCTGGAAGAGCAGGGCGCCATCAAAGACCCCCTGCGCTATGTGCATTAGGGCGCGATTGCTCGCGGTATATTCCATTGCGCTCTCGCGGCGGTTATGATGGAGACGGAGGATTGTCCATCATGAGCCAGCAAGTTTCAGAAGCGCTTCCACTTCAAGATATTCGTGACTATTGCGCCACACAGCCTATAGATCGGCTGTCCCTTTTTGGCTCGGCGCTGCGGGATGAATTGACGCCGGAGAGCGATATTGATTTGTTAGTTGAATTCGTCCCGGACGCGAAGATTGGCTATTTTGAATTGGCACAGCATGAAATTGATTTGAGCGAACTCATCGGCAAGAAAGTCGATCTGCGTACACCAAACGAGTTAAGCCGCCTGTTTCGTCAAGAAGTCATTGAGTCGGCGAGACTGCTATATGCAAAGGGATCATGATAATGACCGGGTTCGCGTCCACGACATGCTGGAAGCGGCGCATAAGATTCAGGGACTTTTAGCCGGATGTTCTCGTCAGGCATTTGATGATGATGAAACTCTGCAATTGGCGTTAAGATATTTGGTGCTGATGGTCGGCGAAGCGGCCTACAATGTTTCACCGGAACTCAGAGCGCGAAATTCGGAAATTCCGTGGGCACAGATAATCGGAATGCGTCATCGTCTGGTTCACGGTTATTCGGCGGTCGACCTAAATGTACTTTGGATTGCGGCTACCGAAAATGTTCCTCGGTTGATTTCTGATTTGGTTAAGCTGATTCAAGAGGACCTTGGCAAGTGAGCGAAGCCATAGCAATTGACCCGTCGCTGGACGCGATCCGCGAATGCTGCGCCAAACATCCAATTCAACGTCCGTCCGTATTTAGTTCCGCTGCGTGGGACGAATCGACCCCGGATGGCGACATCGACCTTCTGGTCGAATTCGATCCCGATGGGCCCGTTGGTCTCTCCGCTATGGGGGGCATCTGATGGATTTCCAGGACATGGTCGGGCGCAAGGAATGACCTCAAGCGCTTCGCCCCTCTCCCTCGCCATCATCGCCGGCGGGCAAAGCCGGCGCATGGGCCGCGACAAAGCCTTCGTCGAACTCGGCGGCGCCACCTTGATCGAGCGCGTCATCCAGCGCAGCGCCGACCTGGGACAAGCCGAGACCATCCTCATCACCAACAAACCCGCCGACTACGCCCATCTGGGCTTGCCCATGCACCGCGACGCCATGCCGGACAAAGGCTCGCTGGGCGGGATTTACACGGCGCTCTTGCAGGCAGCGAGCGAGTACGTGCTGGTTCTGGCTTGCGATATGCCCTTCGTCAACCCGGATCTGCTGCGTTTCATGATCGCGCAACTGGACGCCGACACCGATATCGTCGTGCCGCGCGTCGCCGGCTATCCGCAGGCGCTGCACGCCATCTACCGCACGATTTGCATCCAGCCCATCCGCGCGCAGCTCGCAGCCAGCCGACTGAAGATTATCCGCTTCTACGACCAAATGCGCGTTCGCTATCTGGATGAGGCTGAGTACGCCGAATTTGATGCGGGCAGCCGTTCCTTCGCCAATCTCAACACACCGGCCGAACTGGAGCAAGCTCGCCAATTGCTGAGGGATGGCGCGGACGCCAACTAAAGACGAGAATCGCCTCAAAACAGAACTTTGTGTCTTTGTGGTGAAAAACGTTTAGTTGCAATCGCCCCGCTGACATGGCCGAGAAACGCGCGCCTCCCCATCTTTTTGTTACAATGAAGCTATGAGCACGACATCCGATCTCGACGCCGTCCTGGACACATATCACGGCCGCGGACGCGAGGCGCTGCTGCCCGCTCTCTGGGATGTGCAGGGCGCGCTGGGCAGCATCAGCCCGGAACACGTACACCAGATCTCTCACTTGCTGCGCGTGCCCGAAGCCGACATCTACGGAGTCATCGGCTTCTACACGCTCTTCCACGAAGAAGCCACCGGGCGGCGCATCATTCGTGTCTGCGCCGACCCGACCTGCGCCCTGGCCGGGGCCGACGAGGTGCTGCATGGCGTTTGCGCGCGCCTGGGCATAGACGAGGGCGAAACCAACGCCGACGCTGAATACACCGTCGAGCATTCGCCCTGCCTGGGCCTCTGCGATTACGCGCCGGCTGCCCTGGTCAGCGAACGCGGTCAACCGGACAAGTCGCTGCCACGCGTGACGGCCGAGTCCTTGCTAGGCGAGTGGGACGACGCCTACTTTACGCCGGCCGGCGACGCCGATTCCGTCTTGCTGAACGACTCGCTCGCTGCCGCGCCGCAGACGCTGTCGCAGTACGGCGACTACGCGGCCCTTCGCAAAGCGCTCAGCGAGATGACGCCTGATGAGGTCATCGCCGCAGTCGAAGCCTCGGGCCTGATCGGGCGCGGCGGCGCGGCTTTCCCCACCGGACTGAAATGGAAATTCACGCGCGCGGCCCCGGGCGCGGTGAAATACGTCGTCTGCAATGCCGATGAAAGCGAACCGGGCACCTTCAAAGACCGCGTGCTGATGGAGCATCGCCCGCATCTGCTGCTCGAGGGCATCGCGCTGGCGGCATTCAGCGTCGGCGCCGGTAAAGCCTACATCTTCATCCGCGGCGAATACCCCAAGGCGACAGCGATTCTGGCGGACGCGATTCGCGAGGCGGAGGCGCAGGGCCTGCTCGGCGCGAACATTATGGGCGGCGGCTTCGCGCTGGATATAGAAATCCGCCGCGGCGCCGGCGCCTACATCTGTGGCGAAGAGACGGCGCTCTTCGAGGCCATCGAAGGCAAGCGCGGCTTCCCGCGCATGAAACCACCCTATCCGACCACCTACGGTTTGTTCGGCCAGCCGACCGCCGCCAACAATGTCGAGACCCTCTGCGCCGCGCCGCTCATCATCAATCGCGGCGCCGACTGGTTCAAAAGAATCGGCACCGACGGCAGCGCCGGACCCAAGCTGGTCTCGGTCAGCGGGCACGTCGGCCGGCCCGGCGTCTATGAAATCGAACCCGGCATTACGCTGCGGCACTTCCTCGACAAAGTCTGCGGCGGCGTCATCGGCCAGTTGCAGACGGTCTTGATGGGTGGCGCGGCCGGGACATTCCTGCTGCCGGACGAAATAGACGTCAAACTAACCTTTGAGGACCTGCGCGCGGCCGGCAGCACCTTTGGCTCGGGCGCGATCATGGTCTTCAATCAGACGACCGACTTGCCCGATCTGCTCCTGCGGCTGGGGCGCTTCTTCCAGCACGAAAGCTGCGGCAAGTGCTTCCCTTGTCAGTTGGGCACGCAGCGACAAGTGGAGATTCTGCAGCGCCTCCCTGCGCCCCAGGCGGGCGACCGTGAACGCCTGCTGGATGTGGGCATGACCATGACCGAAGCCTCGCTCTGCGGCCTGGGCCACACCGCCGGCATCGCCGTCATGAGCGCGATGGAGAAGTTTCCGCTGTTATTTCAGGCGAATGGAAGACAACATGACTGACGAGGCGATCCAATTCAAACTCGACGGCGAGACGATAACCGTCCCGCGCGGCGCCACCCTCCTCGACGCCGCGGAGGCCGCCGGCGTCGATATCCCCGTCATCTGCTATCACGAAGCCACCTCGCCCAACGGCCTCTGCCGCATCTGCGTCGTCGACGTTGACGGCGGGCGCGTCCTGCAACCGGCCTGCGTGGCAGAATGCCAGGCCGATACGCGAGTCGAAACGCGCAACGAGCGCGTTCTGCGCAGCCGCCGCACCATCCTCGAAATGCTTAACGCCTCGGTCAACCTCGAGCAAGCGCCCGAGATTCAGCAGATGATGGCGGATTACGAGGCCGACGATTCGCGCTTCCCCGACGCCCGCCTGCGCGAAGCCGAGGTCATCGACGACAATCCCTTCTACGTGCGCGACTACGAACAGTGCGTACTCTGCTGGCGCTGCGTGCAGGTCTGCGCCGAAGACGCGCAATTTACCTTCGCCCTTACGCTGAAGAATCGCGGCCATGAAACGTCGGTGGCTACCGCTTTCGACATCGGCATGACCGAGTCGCCCTGCGTCTTCTGCGGCCAATGCGTCGGCGTCTGCCCGACCGGCGCGCTCAAACCGAAAGTGGAGTGGGGCATGGAGCAGGGCTGGGACGCGGATGAATTGCGCCGCAGCACCCGCCGCCCGCGGAAGCGCAAAGATGGCGCTCGTAGGGGCGACTCTTGAGTCGCCCGCGGGCACACCCGGCCGGCGCCCTGCCTGTTACCTATCAGCTAGTCCAGGGCGACGAGGTGCGGTCGGTCGACGGCGGCGTCATTGACGAAGGCCTGCTGTCGATCTATGTCAACGGCGAATCGCTGGCGACCATGATGTGCAGTCCGCTGCAGCTGGAGGCGCTGACGGTCGGCTTCCTCTACAACGAAGGTCTGATCGAGTCCGCCGCCGAGATCGGCCTCTTGCAGCTCAATCAGACCCAAAGCGTCGCTGACGTGATTCTGACGCGCGACGAAGTGCAACTGCCCAGGCGTATGATCCTGACCACGGGCTGCGGCGGCGGCGTGACCGGGCAGGTACTGTCGGAGAGCTACCCGGCGCTGGAATCCGACTTTGTGCGCGCGCCCGCCCTTATCACCAAGTTGATGCGGCAGCTGCAAGGCGCGGCGCGGCTTTACAATGCCGTGCGCGGCGTGCATACGGCTGTGCTGGGGGATGAAAGCGGCCTGCTGGTCAGCGCTGAGGATGTGGGACGCCACAACGCGGTGGACAAGGTCGCGGGTCAGGCGCTGCTTGACGGAATCGACAGTCGTGACTGCATCCTGCTGACGAGCGGGCGCATCAGTTCGGAGATGCTGGGCAAGGCGCGGCGCATGGGCCTGCCGATCGTCGCCAGCCGCACTGCGCCCACCAGCATCACGGTCGAACTTGCCGACGCCTGGAATATCTGCGTCATCGGTTATGTGCGTCAGGGCGGCATGCGCGTCTACACGCAGGGCTGGCGGCTGGGTTTGGCGGACTAGCGCCTTGCCGCGTAAAGGAGCGTTGTAGGGGCGAGCCTTGGCTCGCCCGCAAGTGCGTTTGCGTAAACTACGGCAGCGCCGGCAGACGCGACAAGAGATAGCCAATGATAAGTGTGGCGATCCCCAATACAATAATCAATGTCCAGCGCCAATTGTCTAGCTTGCCTTCTATGCGCATTAAGATAACTTTGATATCTCCCATATCATGAGCATAGTCTTCTTTTGATACTTTGTGGTTAAGTTCTGATCTGATGACATCTGTGTCAGGCGAAGTCAAGATTTGTCTCGTCACTAATTGACTATCTACGATATAGCAGAACAACTGTCTATAGTATAGTTTATCTGCTCGCAGCATCAAGTCTGACGCCTGTGATACGTCCAATAGTGTTCTTGGACCAAGCGCGCTTAAATGAGGAATCATGCCCTCTCCCGAATTCTTCCAAGTCGTGCCGGTTAGCGACGCGCTGCGGCATCTGGACTCGCATTGGCAGCCCGCTCCACTATCCGAGACGATCGCGACTGCCGACGCCTTTGACCGCGTCCTGGCGGCGGATGTCGTCTCGCCGGAGCAAGTCCCGGCCTTCCGCAAGAGCACGGTCGATGGCTACGCCCTGCGCGCGGCTGATACCTTCGGCGCCAGCCAATCCTTGCCCGCGTTTCTGACCGTGCGCGGCGAATTGACGATGGGCCAAGCGCCTGACCTGGACGTCGGCGCGGGCGAGGCGCTGCTGATCCACACCGGCGGCATGCTGCCCGCCAGCGCGAACGCGGTCGTGATGATCGAGCACACGCAAGCCTCGGGCGAGAGCGAGATCGAAGTGCTGCGCGCGGCGGCGCCCGGCGAGAATGTGATTCAAGCGGGCGAAGACGTCAGCGCGGGCCAGACCATGCTGGCCGGCCGGCAGCGCCTGCGCCCTCAGGACATCGGCGCTTTGCTGTCGGTCGGCATTCCCTCAGTCGCTGTACTGCGTCCGGCGCGAATTGGCATCTTGAGCTGCGGTGATGAATTGCTGCCGCCGGAAGCCGAATCGACGCCGCCCGGCAAAGTGCGCGATATCAACGCCTATACGCTCAGTGCGCTGACTCAGAAACTGGGCGCGACTCCCCTGCGTCTTGGCATCGCCTCCGATGATTTCGCCGATTACCAACGCCGGGCGCGCGACGGTTTCGCCGCCTGCGACATCCTGCTGCTCAGTGCCGGCAGCTCGGTCTCGGCGCGCGACTACACCCGCGATGTCATCGCCGGTCTGGGGCAGCCTGGCGTCTTGCAGCATGGCCTGGCCACCAAACCCGGCAAACCGACCATTCTGGCCCTTTGCGACAACAAACCGGTCATAGGACTGCCGGGCAATCCGGTTTCGGCGCTGCTGGTGGCGCGCCAACTCCTGCCCGCTCTGATCGCGCGCCATGATGGTCAGACGCTGCCGGCGCCACGTCTCCTCAGCGCCCGCTTGAGCCAGCGCGTCGCCTCCGTCACCGGGCGCGAAGACTGGGTAGCAGTGAGCTTGAGCGAGCGCGAAGGACGCTTGCAGGCACAGCCCATCTTCGGCAAGTCGAACCTGATTTTCACGTTGGTGGAGGCGGATGGCTTGCTGCGCGTCCCGCTGAACACCGGCGGCTACGATGCCGGCAGCCTGATTGACGTCCTAATGTTCTGAGTACGTACACCAAACCTAGGAGAAAACCTGGCTCAACAAAGACCTTGGCGTAACCTTACAATAATGTAAGGGCGACTCTGTGAGTCGCCCGCACGCTGTACAAATCGGAAATTCTCGAATGCCATGACCAAACGCAATATCTACCTGGAAGACATCCCGCTGGACGAAGCTAGGGCCAAGCTGCAAGCCGCGCTGATCGCCGTCGGACGAGCGGGGCCGCTGCCCGGAGAACGCGTGCCGCTGAAGCAGGCGCTGGGGCGGGTGACCGCCGAGCCGCTGCGCGCGCGCCGTTCCTCACCGCATTTTCACTGCGCCGCTATGGACGGTTATGCGGTGGATGCGGCCGCCACCGTGCCCGCTCGCGAGACCCAAGCGCTGGCGCTGCGCCTCGGCGACGAGGCCCACCCCGTCAACACCGGTGATCCACTGCCCGACGGTACCAACGCGGTCATCATGATCGAGAATGTCAACCAGGCCGATGAGCAAACCCTGCTCATTTACGCGGCGGTAGCGCCCTGGCAGCATGTGCGCCTGTTGGGCGAAGACATGGTGGCGACTGAAACTGTCTTGCAAGTGAACCATCAGCTGCGGCCGGTCGATCTGGGCGCGCTGGCCGGCTGCGGGCATTGTGACGCCCTGGTGCGGCGGCGGCCGCGCGTCGTCATCATCCCCACCGGGGGCGAGCTGGTCCCCTTTGAGCATGAGCCGCAGCGCGGTCAACTGACCGAATACAACAGTCTCATCTTGTCCGGGCAGATCCGCGACGCCGGCGGCGACGCCCGTGTGACCGATATCGTCGGCGATGCTGTCGAAGGCCTGCGCGAGGCGCTGGCTGACGCTTTGGCGCAAAAGCCCGAGCTGATTCTGATGCTCTCCGGATCGTCCGCCGGCGCGCATGATTACACGGCGGCGGCAATCAAAGCGCTGGGCGAGGTGCTCGCGCATGGCATCGCGGTGCGGCCCGGGCATCCCGTCATCATCGGCCTGGCGGCGGATACGCCCCTCATCGGCGTGCCCGGCTATCCGGTCAGCGCTGCACTCACGGGCGAGCTTTTCGTATTGCCGCTGATCCGCGCCTGGCTGGGCCTGGCGGCGTCCGAACCGGTTACGATCGAGGCGGTCTCGACGCGCAAGATCGCTTCTCCCGTTGGCGACGATGATTTTGTACGGGTGGCGCTGGCGCAGATCGACGGCCGCATCCAGGCGACGCCCCTGCAGCGGGGCGCGGGTGTGATTACCTCGCTGGTCCGCGCCGATGGCCTGGCCCATATTCCGCGCTTCCACGAAGGCGTCGACCGCGGCGGTACGCTCAGCGTCGCGCTCTACCAGCCCTTGTCCGCCATCCAGCGTACGCTGATGATCATGGGCAGCCACGACCCCATGCTGGACCTGCTGGCGACGCACCTGCGGCTGCGCTCGGCGGCGGCGCGGATCGTCTCGGTCAATGTTGGCTCCATCGGCGGCTTGATCGCCTTGCGGCGTGGCGAAGCGCATGTGGCCGGCTGTCATCTCTTCGAGCCCCAATCCGCCAGCTACAACATCCCCTACCTGGAACGTTTCCTGCGCGATGAGCCGGTAACGCTCGTGACTTTCGCCCAGCGCGAGCAAGGGCTGATGCTGCCCGCCGGCAATCCGCTGGGCATCGCCGGCATCGCCGACCTGCGGCGGGCGCGCTATGTCAATCGCCAGCGCGGCGCCGGCACGCGCGTATTATTTGACTACTTGCTGGGGCAGAATGACTTGTCGCCGGAGGACATCGCCGGCTACGGGCATGAAGAGTACACGCACCTGGCGGTCGCGGCGGCGGTGGCTGACGGCATCGGCGATTGCGGCATGGGCTTGCGCGGCGCGGCCGAGGCGATGGGCCTGGACTTCATCGGGCTGACCTGGGAACGCTTCGACCTGGCCATCCCCCGGCGGCATTTGGGGTCGGAGGGCGTACAGGCGCTGCTTGAGACGCTGAATGACGCCGACTTCAAGCGCGAGCTTGGCGCCCAAAGCGGCTACCGCAGCCACGAGACGGGCATACGTGTAATATCATGAACGCCTCCGGCTCGTTGTAGGGGCGACTCTGTGAGTCGCCCGTCGGCGCGCAGTTCCATGTAGGAGCGGGCCTTCGCTCGCCCATCACGCGCGTCTTCTAATGAGAACGTTTCCTCTGTGCCATAAGTAGTTCCAACTGAGCAATTCAAATCCTGCATCAATGAAAATGAGTGCTTTCTTTGTCACTGAGGACACCGAGTAACTTTGAGGGCACTGCAGATTTGATATTGCTTCGACCCTCACGCAGCAGATGCCCCAGCCTTTCTGACTGACTTTCGCTGTCAGAATAATCCAAAATGGCTTTACTCGGTGTCCTCTCTTTTCCTCGGTGTACTCGGTGGTAATTTTTTTCGTGGTGTTGCTTCTGCGCCTCTGTGGCAAAGAAACTATTCTGTCCAAGTGCTGAAATCGTACTCGAAATCCACCGACGGCGTACGCAGCTGCGCGTCCATGCCGCCATCGACAAAGATGCGCGTGCCGGTGATATAAGCGGCATCGTCCGAGGCTAGGAAAGCCACCGCCGCCGCCAGATCCGCCGCCGAGCCTTGACGCCCCAGCGGGATGACATCCGCCGGCGGAATCGGCGCATCGCCGACGAAACTGCCGTGATCGACGCGCGTGCTGCCCGGCACAACCGTATTCACGCGGATGTTCAGCCCGGCCAGATCCAGCGCCATCACGCGCGTGGCCGCCTCAATGCCGCCCTTGCTGGTATCGTAGCCGAACATGTGCCGATGCGCGCGCGAGGCGCCGCCGCTGCTGATGTTGATGATGGCGCCGCCCCGGCCGCGTTTTGCCATCAGGCGCGCCGCCGTCTGCGAGCAGTAAAACATGCCGCTGAGGTTGACGCCCAGCGTGCGCTGCCAGGCCTCGTCGCTGTAATCCAGAAAGTTCTCAATCACGCCGCTTTTATGCACGAAGGCGGCATTGTTGACCAGAATATCGACCGCGCCGAAAGTATTGAGAGCAGCGGCGAACAGCGCCTCGACCGCCGACCGCTGGCTGATGTCTGTGCTCGCGTAGCGGACAGCGCTGCCCAATTCGTCTGCGAGCGCTTCGCCGGCCGTATCGTCGATATCAGCGATGACGACATTGGCGCCCTCTAACGCCAGGCGGCGGACGCAGCCCGCGCCGATGCCGTTGGCGCCTCCCGTGATGATGGCCGTTTTTCCGGATAGTCGCATGGTGTTCTCCTTTGGATTGTGATTGAGGGCGACCCACTGGTTCGCCCCTACGAATCCACAACTAGGGCAGGTGTAGGAGTCTGCCAATGGCTGACCCGCCGCCCTAAGCGCTTGCGCCTAAACGCGCCAAATTAAAGGCGGAGATGTCGAATTCACAGCCGCCGTCCAGCGCGAGCTGCGTCAGCGTCTCGCCCACCGCTGCCGAATGCTTGAAGCCATGACCGGAACAGGGCGAAGTCACCACTACGCGCTCGGTCTCCGGGTGGTAGTCGATCAAGAAATGCTCGTCCCGCGTAAGCGTATACAGGCAGACCTCGGCATGTACCGAGCGCTCGCGCAGTCCCTTGAGCCGCGGCTTCGTCAAACGATGGTACATATCGGCTTTCTCGTCGTCGGTCACGACGCGGTCGACCTCATCAGGCCGCGTGCTCGTGTGGTACTGCTCGGTCACGAGTTTGACGCCGGACATACCGGCAGCGGGAGCGGGAAAGACCGACCAAAAGTCTTCCAGCGTATCGCCGATCCAGATGACAAACGGAAAGCGCGAGGGCTCGAAAGCGCTGCGATCTTCCGCCTCGAACCAATGAATCAACTGCCGGCAGACGCGGATGCCGCCGCGATGTGTCTCCGGCAGCAGCTCGCTGATCCAGGCGCCGGCCGCCAGGATTAGCTTGTCCGCCCGATAGCTGGCAGCTTCGGTCGTGACCGTCACACCACGCGCGTCGGCTGCATAGCCGGTCACTTTTTCGCCCGTGTGAATGGCCGCGCCGGTTCGACGCGCCAGCTCAAGCTGCGTCTCAATGCAGCGTTCCGGCCGCAGCACGCCCGCGCCTGCTTCAAAATAGGCGCGTTCGTCCGGGCGCGGCGTCAGCAGCGGGAAGCGCCGGACAATCTCGTCCGCGCTCAGAATCTCGTGCTGGATGCCGAACTTGGCGGCGATGCGCGCCGATGTCTCGACAAAATCGCCCTGAAAATGGAAGGCGGCGGAATTGTCCGAGCCGATGATGAGACCGCCGCTGCGGTGAAAGAGCGTACGTCCGCTTTCCGCTTCCAGCTCGCGCCAGATCTCATTGCTGCGCCGTATAAGTGGCATGTACATTTCGCCCTCGGCGATGGCGCTGCGCGTGATGCGGGTGTCGCCGTGGCTAGAGCCCAGCGTATGCGGCGGATCGAAACGATCAATGCCCAGCGCAGCCGCGCCGCGCCTGCTGGCTTGAAAAAGCGCGGCCGAGCCCATCGCGCCCAAGCCGACCACAATCAGGTCGTAGTGCATCGCTGTCATTTGCGGCTCTCCCGGCGCAGTCTTGCCGTCGCTTCCTTGTCAATCGTCGTGGGTTCAGCCTGAATCACGACCCCATAGTCGCGTTCCGCCGCATCAACCGTGATATAACCTTGTCTCACATCATGGAGCACCCGCTGCGGATCGCGTTCGAACGGCGCGCCATAACCGCCGCCACCCGGCAGCTTGAGCATTACCCGCTGACCGGGCCGCAAAACGTAGTGGCTCTTGGGATGCGGCTGAGAACCATCGCTGAGCCTCACCTCGCCGGCTGCCCCGTGTCCGCCGCCCAGCAGGCCCTGGGCCGGGTTGCCCGTGCGGTCGTACATGCAGGAGTGGTTGGCTGGCGCGCCGGTGATGATCTCCAACTCCATCACTTGCCCCAGTCCGCCGCGGTTTTGCCCGGGTCCGCCGGAATCAACCCGCAGCTCGCGCCGATGCATCAGCAAGGGCGCGGCTGTCTCAATCGCTTCGACCGGCACGCCCGTGATGCCGCTGGGGAAGGCAGTCGCCGACAAACCATCGCGGTCATGCGCGGCGCCCATCCCGCCGGCTGAAAAGAAGACATAAGCGAATTCACGCCCATTTGCGTCCATGCCGTCCATCATGGTATTCCACAAGCCGGCCGAGCCGTTGGCGATGACCTGCTCCGGAACGACCTCGGACAGCGCGGTCAACAGCGGCTGACTGACGAAATGGCCGATCAAGTGCCGGGCGCTGACCGGCGCGGGACGCGTGCAGTTCAGGATCGAACCGGCCGGCGCGCGCACCTCAATGGGGCGGAAGGCGCCTTCATTGTTGGGGATGCCCGGCACCAGCGCCGCCATCAGCGTATAAGTCGTGTAGGCGTGGGTGTAATTGAGCACGACATTGATGCCGCGGTCAACCTGGGGCGACGAGCCGGCGTAGTCGACGCGCAGCGTATCGCCCTGCACTGCAATTTCGCAAGCGATGGTCAGCGGCTCGTCAAAACCGTCGATGCTGATGGTGTTGTGGTAGATGCCATCCGGCAGCCCGCGGATGGCGTCGCGCACCGCCGCCTCTGTGCGGTCCAGGATTTGCGCCGAGACCGCCTCAATATCGGCCAGTTCGTACTCTTCCAACATTTCGATCAGCTTGCGCGCGCCCACCTGGTTGCCCACTTCCTGGGCGTAGATATCGCCGATGACTTGATCGGGCACGCGCACGTTGGCGCGGATGATATCGAAGAGCTGCTGGTTGGCCTGGCCGCCTTTGAAGAGCTTCATCAAGGGGATGGCCAGCCCTTCTTCGTAGAGCGAGCGCGCATCGCCGCCCATGGTCGCGCCGCCGATATCGACCGCGTGACATGTGCTGGCGAACCAGGCCACGCCGCGCCCGCGATAAAACACCGGCGAAACGATCGTCAGGTCGAAGAGGTGACCCGACGCCTCCCAGGGATCGTTGGTGATCAGGGTGTCGCCCGGGTCAAGGCTGTCGATGGGATAATTCGGCACGACAAAGTTGCGTACGCAATGGGCCATGGTGTTGATATGCCCCGGCGTACCCGTGACGGATTGCGCGATCATATTGCCCTCGCGGTCGAAGACGCCGGCGGATAAGTCGCCCGCTTCGCGCACCACCGTCGTGAATGAAGAGTGGATCAGCGCCGCCGCCTGCTCATCGACCACCGAGATCAGCCGGCTCCAAATGACTTCCAGCGTGATCGGGTCAATCATAATCCGGTCTCCTCGGAAAGCCCTTCACTAAGTTCCCATTGCGGTTCCGCTCCTGCCCAGAAACAATTGATACGATAGTGGAAAAATATTGCGATTCGGCCCCGCCGCTTCCCTCTCATTTCTGAAACGTTTCGTAAGGGCAGTTATGCTTTGCGTAGATTGCCTCAATTTGAGGCTTAATGTGTTTCCAAAAGGCAGTGGGCGCTACCCATATCAGCTTTCCTTCTCGTTCTATGGGTTCGGGAATAAACTTCCCATTCAGTGTATCAAGCAAACCGACTCCCCTCCGAATGAACGAATTATGCTTAAGCCCGTTGGTTAGCTTACCGCCAAGCTCCGGAGCTCCCGGAAACGTCTTCTTGGGAAAGAATTCCTCAATTATGCGCGTTGCCCTAGGGTATTGGTTGTATTTCTTGGGGTATAGCGGCAAATTCTTCTTGCAAAGAAATGCCAATTCCATGCATGCTACCATGCTTAGCAATGCCGCCGCGTGATTATCGGGATGCTGAAGCAGTCTTTCGATCTGGTTCTTCCAGTGCCGTTCAAATACTGCGCGGCAAGTTTTGGGGAAATAGTTGGATGCTGCGAATCGTCCTGTGGTCATGTTGACATTCTGCCTAGATTTGTGGTAACTTGTGTACAGGTGTATGGTGAGATCCAACACTAACCTCTAGACCGCTCTGGACAGACGGGGTTAGGGGAAGGCGAAGGAATCCATTTCGGACCCCAACGACTCTAAAGGGCTTGCGACTTATACGGCGAGCCCTTTGGCTTTTTCACTATATCACCCTTGCGCATCCTCCCGCGTCAGCAGCAGGCAGCCGCCGGCCGCCACCCGCGCCGACCAGCCCGGCGCGACCACTGTGGTTGATGCCGCCTCTTCAATGATACCGGGACCGGCCGCCGACCAAGACGCGCTGAGCTGCTCGCGGCGGAAAACGGGCGTTTCCACCGGCGCTTGGTCGGGCGCGAAGCGCACGGGGCGGCAGCCAACTGGTCTGTCAGTTGCGGCTTGCCCTTCGTCGAAGACGGCATTAGCAACCTGCGGCTCCGGACCGCTGATGAGGATGCGCCAATTCACCGCTTCGATCGGCACGCCGTCCGCGAGTTGGCCGTAGAATGCGCGGTACTCCGCTTCAAATTCGCGCCGCATTTCGGCGATGTGCCGCTCCCCGAGCTCATCCATTTTAAAAGGCACGCGCACTTCGTAACCCTGTCCGACATATCGCATGTCGATGTTTAGGCGCACGCTGATGTCCGCTGTCGCCACACCGGCCGCCTCGACGATTCGCCGCCCGTCCCGCTCCAGCTCGGCCAAAATGTGGTTGAGTTCGCCCAGATCGAGCTCGTCGAGACGCGACACGTAGCTGCGCGTGAAATCGAAGGCGATGGGCGCGGTCAAAAAACCAAAGGCCGAGGCCACGCCGGCCATGGGTGGGATGATGATGCGGCGGATGCCCAAACCGCCGGCGACACCGCAAGCATGCGCCGGACCGGCCCCGCCGGTGGCGACCATGCAATAGCGGCGGATTTCCAGGCCGCGTTCGGCAGCGTGCACGCGGGCGGCCGCCGCCATATTTTCGTTGACCAGTTGGTGTACGCCCCAGGCGGTTCGCTCCAGCGGCAATTCCAGCGTCGCCGACAGCTCCGCGAAGGCAGCTTGCGCCGCGCCGCAATCAAGCGGGATGTCGCCGCCGGCGAAATAATCGGGATTGAGATAGCCCAGCAGCAAGTCGGCATCGGTCACGGTCGGCTGCGTCCCGCCGGCGCCATACGCGGCCGGGCCAGGCGCGGAGCCGGCGCTTTCCGGTCCGACGGCGGGCAGACCCAGCGCGTTCAAGTGAGCGATGCTGCCGCCGCCGGCGCCGATCTCGATCATCTCGATCATGGGAACCATCAAGGGCAGGCCACTGCCGCGCTTGAAGCGATGCACATGCGCCACTTCGGATTGGTGGCTGATGACAAGCTCCCCGGCGCGCGTCAGCGCTGCTTTGGCCGTGGTTCCGCCCATATCAAAAGCGAGCACGTCCGCTTGCCCCAGCAGCCGCCCCCAATGAACGCCCGCGAGCGCGCCGCCGGCCGGGCCGCTTTCGACCAGCCGGATGGGAAAATCGCGCGAGGCGGCCACCGTGGTTGTGCCGCCGCTGCTCAGCATGATATTCAGCGGCGCGGCAATGCCACTCGACTGCAAGCCCGCTTCCACGCGCTCCAGGTAGCGGTCGGCGACTGGCTGGACATAGGCGTTGGCGATGGTGGTCGACGCGCGCGGGTATTCGCGCATGCCCGGCGCGACTTGATGCGACGCCGAGACGGCAACGCCCGGCAGCGCTTCGTTTACGATTTCCCGCGCAGCCAATTCGTGCGCCGGGTTGGTATAGGCGTGCAAGAAGCAGATGGCCACAGCTTCGACGGGCTCGGCGCGCAATTTCGCGCAGATCCGGCGCAGGCAGTCTTGGTCAAGCGCAAGGTGAATGCGCCCATCAGCCAGCGTACGCTCGGGCACGTCAAAGCGCAGCCGCCGTTCCGCCAGCGGCGCCGGTTTCCGCAGCGCCAGGTCGTACATATCGTAGCGACCCTCGTTGCCGATCTCGACCGCATCGCGGAAGCCCGCCGTCGCCAGCAGCGCCGTCACAACGCCCTTGCGCTCGATCAGCGTATTGGTGATGAGCGTCGTGCCATGGACCACGTAGCGGATCTCTGCTGGGGCCAGCTCGGCGCGGTCCAGCAGTCCGCGCACACCTTCCAGCACGCCCGGCGACGGGTCGGGGTAGCTGGTCAGCAGCTTCTCAACAGCGATACGCCCGCTGTCGATATCGAGAGCGACCAGGTCAGTGAAGGTGCCGCCGATATCAACTGCCAGCAGGATTGACGGCGCGCTCATAAGCGGAGTTTCCTCTAGGGCAAAATCGCGCTTCATCATACGAGCGGCCCTGCCGACTGTCAAGCAGGCGCGCGGACTCGGTGAAGATGTTTACTGGCAGTTGCTTTTCAGTCAGAATTATACTTTGGGCCAAGGTCGCAGAAACCATCAACATGGGAGCGAATGGCGTGGTGGCTGAATCAAGAATGGAAACCGGGCTGGCATTGGAAACGGCGACGCGGAATTCTGAACGGATTGCCAGGATGGAAGGTGTGCTGCCGCAACTCGCGACGAAAGACGACATCCAGAAACTGCGCGCGGACTTGACTTGGCGCATGATTATCGCCATGAGCATCTTGACAGCTATTTTTGTGGCGGTTGTCCAATTAACTATTGAAGGGCGCTTGGGCGTCTAGACCACTTCGGTCGAATATAGGTAAACGAGACAAAGTCGTCTAGATCACCGCCTCAGCGTACCAATGATCCGGTAGCGCCTCGCGTTCAACCTCAAGCAGCTCCCGCAGAATAGCATCGGCATCGGTGATTGAATTCGTCAGCGGGTCGGTCATCAGCGCCCGCCGCAGCAGACTGTAATCCGCCTTCACGACGGCTTCCGCCGTGAGTTCGTGCGTATCCAGCACCAGCTCGTTCAGCCCGCGCAGGCCACGCGGCATCTCGCCCACTGGGCGCGGGCGCGGCCCCTCCATATCCACATCGCAAAGCAATTCCAGGAAAGCGTCATCGGCCATGTTGCTGACCGCGCCGTGATTGGGCGTGTTGATATAGAAGGGACGTTCCAGGCCGCCGACCATACTCTCAATGATGTCGGTGGCGTGCTCGGGACCCAGCGCCGTCATGAACTCTCTGATGGGCCGCGCGCCGCCGATGAAATCGTCAACCTGACGCCACATGGCGGCGTGCCGCGCATAGCGTACATCGGTCTCCCAGATCGAAAGCGGCGGAATGGCCTCCGGCAGGCGGCCATGCCCTTGATAGAAGCGCAGGTATTCTTTGGTATGGGAGACGCAGACGGGCACGTAGCCGAATATCTCGTAGAGTTGCCAGGCGATGGCGTCATTGTGCAGGGCTTTGGCGCCCTTGTCGCCGTCCATGCCGCTGTACGAGGCGTCGCGGCGCAGCGACTCGGCGATGCGAGCGCTGACATCACAACCGCGGTATTCGGCTTTCAGCAGCCAGGTGAAGTGGTTGACGCCCGTAATGCGCAGGTCGAATTCGGCGTCCAACTCAGCGTGCCACTCGCTAGCATCGGCGATCAGCCCGGCGTGGACGGCGTAGCGCGCTTTAACATGCGGCATATGCAGCGAATCACAGAGGGCGAAGCTCTTGAGCCGCGGCGCGTAGCGAGCCAGCGCCATGCCGTTTACCGCGCTGGGGTTGATGTAGTTGATCACCCAGGCCTCGGGGCACAGGCGCTCGACATCGGCGGCGCAGTCCATGATCAGCGGCAGTTCGCGCATGGCGCGGAAGATGCCGCCCGGTCCAATGGTATCGCCGCTGCACATGCGGACGCCGTATTTTTCGCTGATCTGGCAATCCAGGCCGCGGTAGTGCACGGTATCGACGGCGAAGCTGAGCACGACGAAGTCTGCGCCGGGCAGGGCCTCTCGCCAATCCGAGGCCATTTGGATTTCCAGCGCAACGCCGGCCTCGGCGACCACCATCTCCGCCAGCCTGCCCATCTTGTCCATGCGCGCCGGGTCTTTGTCCACCAACGCCAGCGTGCCGCGGTTCAGATGCGGTGAATGCGCCATCTGCCATATCGCTTGCCGGCCGAAAAACAGACTCCCTGAGCCAATGACAACGACTTTCGGCTGCTGAATACCGCTCATGAATGGCTCCTGGTCAGAACCGCAGTTTTCGCTCAGCAATGATTGTACTTGCTGAAGGCGGCGCGCGCAGGCATATCACCGGCTTTGGCGCGTCTGAGTAGCTCAAAGTTAGTCGTGCGCAGCCCAAAAAGCATACGCGCTGTAGGGATTCGCCCGAAAACTGCAATATGTGCGGTGGGCGAGCCAAGGCTCGCCCCTACACCCGCTCTATGCTGGTCGCGCTTGGCGGCGGCCTCGCGGACGTCGGGAGCGGCGCCGTCGGCTCTGCCGCGCTGGCTTGCTCGCGCCGTTTTGTCGCGCCTTGCCGGCGCCGTTTTGCCGCGTGGGCGGGGGCGTCGCTGAGACGAAAGGATGATCGCCGATAACCTCGATCGGCTCTTGAATCAGCGCTTCGATTTCGCGCAGATGCTTGCGTTCATCGAGGTCGCAGAAGGAGTAGGCGATGCCCGATGCGCCAGCGCGCGCCGTACGCCCGATGCGATGCACATAACTTTCCGGGATATTGGGCATGTCGAAGTTGATGACATGCGTCACGGAGTCGATATCCAGGCCGCGCGCGGCGATATCGGTGGCTACCAGAACAGGCGTATGTCCGGCCTTAAATCGTGCCAGCGCCCGCGTCCGCGCCGTTTGCGATTTGTTGCCATGGATCGCTTCCGCCGGAATGCGCGCGCGGCTCAATTGCTTGGCCAGGTTATTGGCGCGATGCTTGGTGCGGGTGAAGACCAGCACCCGCTGTGAGGCCGGATCGCGCAAGATATGTTTCAGCAACGCGCGCTTGTCGCCGCCTTCCACGAAATAGATGGATTGCGCGATCGTCTCGACGGTGGTTGACTGCGGATTCGCCTCGACCTTAACCGGGTCGGTCAAGATGCTGCGGCTCAGATCCTGGATTGCCTGCGGCATCGTGGCCGAAAATAGCATCGTCTGACGAACTTTGGGCAGGCGCTTGATGATGCGCTTGACATCGTTGATGAAGCCCATATCCAACATACGGTCGGCTTCGTCCAGGATGAAATACTCCAGCTGATCGAGCCGGATATAGCCCTGATTCATCAAGTCTTGCAAACGCCCGGGTGTCGCCACCACGATATCGACGCCGCGACGCAAGGCATTGACCTGCGGCTGCTGGCCCACGCCGCCGAAGATCGCTGTATGTCTCAAGGAAGTCTCGCGGCTGAATTTGCCGAACTCTTCATCAATCTGCGCCGCTAGCTCCCGCGTCGGCGCCAGGACCAAGACGCGAATGCGCCGTTTGCCCCGAGCGGGCTCCAGCATCTGTACGATAGGCAGAGCAAAGGCGGCCGTCTTGCCGCTGCCGGTCTGGGCGCAGCCGACAACATCGCGCCCTTCTAGGATATGCGGGATAGTGCGGACTTGGATGGGCGTCGGTTCCGTGTAGCCAACGCGCTCTACGGCTCGCAACATTGCGCCGTTGAGTTGCAGGTTCTGAAAGCTCATAGGATTTTCTGTTCTCGATGTTCGTCTTTGAAGCAACGATATAGTGTCTAACAGTTTCGCCGATAATGCCAGTTCCACTATTTGGCGGAAGCGCTGACTTCTGCGAACATGAGAACTTCGTCGAGCAGACAACATAATCTCTGTGCCCGACGCTCTTTCCGTGAGATTCGCAAGGGCGCGTCTTGGCTCGCCCTAGCTGCGCCTCTTTGTCGCTGCGGTCAAAATAAACCTGTGACGTGTTCGCTAAGCGAATGATGCCCTCGACAATTCCATTTCCAATCGACGCATACGCTTTCGCGCTTACCTGATGTATCATGCGGACGATCGATTCCAAGACACGAAGACGGGCGGAGACATGACGATTCCATACGCATACGCCAAGGCCAACCGGGAACGATTCCTTTCCGAATATCAAGAGCTGCTGCGCATCCGCACCATCAGCACACAGCCGCAGCACGCCGGCGATGTGGCGCGTGCCGCCGAGTGGCTGCGGTCGATGATGCTGCGTATCGGCATGGACAGCGCCGACGTCATCTTGATGCCGGAGGGCCGCTGCCCGCTGGTGCTGGGCGAGTGGCGCGGCGCCGGCAAGGACGCGCCCACTATCTTGATCTACTGCCACTATGACGTTCAGCCCGCCGAAGTCGCCGACGGCTGGGATACCGAGCCCTTCGAGCCTACGATAAGAGACGGCCGCCTCTACTGCCGCGGCGCTGTCGACAGCAAGCTGCACGTGATGGCGAATCTGAAAGCCGTAGAGTCGTGGCTGGCCGCCGACGACAAGCCACATGTTAATATCAAGGTGGTGCTGGAAGGCGAAGAAGAATCCGGCTCGGAGAATATCAACGCCTTCATCGCCAAGCATCCCGAACGCCTGGCGGCGGATATCGCAATGATTTCGGACGGCGCGATTCTGGCGCCCGAGCAGCCCAGCCTGACTTACGGGCTGCGCGGAGTCACCGCCTTTGAATTGCACGTATCAGCGCCGGTCAGCGACTTGCACAGCGGCCATTGGGGCGGCTCGGTACACAATCCGATCCAGGCCCTGAGCGAAATCATCGCCCAGCTGCATGACGAAAACGGCGCCGTCTCGGTGCCCGGCTTTTACGATGATGTCATGCCCGTAACGCCGCAAGACCGCGCCCTGCTGGAAAGAGTCGAGCCCTTTATGCAAGCCGAATGGGATGATGTTGTGGACGCGCCCGCGGTCTGGGGCGAAGCCGAGTACATCTTGCCCGAACGCCTGGGCGCGCGCCCAACGCTGGAGATCAACGGCATCCACGGCGGCTACACCGGCCCCGGCATGAAGACCGTGCTGCCCGCCCGCGCCTTCGCCAAAGTCACCTGCCGCCTCGTGCCCCGCCAAGACCCCGATCGCGTGCTCAATTGCATCGTCGAGCGCATCAACAGCATCGCGCCCGACTCGGTCACGGTTGACTTCCAATTTGGCGGCATGGGCGCCGAGGCGGTCCTGCTCGATGTCGACGGCCCGGCTATGTCCGCCGCCGCCCAAGCCTATACCTTCGCCTGGGGGGTCGAGCCGGTCTTCGAGCGCGCCGGCGGCAGCGTGCCCATCACCTTCGAGTGCATGAAAGTGGCCAACGAAGTCGTAATCATGAGCTACGGACTGAAGAGCGGCCGCGCCCACGGCCCCAACGAAAATATCTACCTTCAGAACTTCTACAACGGCATCCAGTCCACCATCAAGTTTATCGATGTGGTGGGGGAGCGGCGGGGATAAAGGCGGCGGCTTCTGCCGATTTGTCGATCAATGCCGGTACGATTGATTCATATCAGCCAGCCACGCTCGCATACAACCGCCAGCTTGCCGTCTGCTCAACGCATGGAGCTACATACGTCGACCTCGCGCCTGGTTGCTTACCGTAACGTTTCCTCCCGCGCCATTCGCCGAGTCCCATTCCACTGCCTTCCGAGCTTTACATTCAATTTACAGCCACAAAAAACTTTGGCAATACGCCTCCTGCACAATGCCCTGCAACTGAGGGCGTAATTGCTTGTCCTCTGAAAATGAGGCAAAGGAGAATTGCCAAGATGTGGTTCAAACGATTCATTATAGTGTTCGCGCTGCTCGCCCTGCTGACCGCCGCCGTCAGCGCCCATGACGACACCCGCTCCGCCCGATCCAAGCCAGCCAAATATCGCGGATTTGGCATGGCGCTTGAGAATGAATTCTTGCTGGAAGCGACCGGCCTGGATGCCGAGGCGCTGCGCACGGCGCTGGCGGAAGGCTCGACGATCGCCGAATTGATCGAAGCCAACGACGGCGATATCGATTCCGTGGTCGCCGAAATTGCCGCGCAAATGTCGGACGACATCAACGCTGGCGTAACGACCTATCTGGACAACCTTGACGAACGCGTCAGCGAAGAACTGGACGCGGACCACTCGCGTCGGGGTCCCTGGCGGCGGCGCTGGATTCGGAATCCGCGCATCTTCGGGTACGCCGGTGTGAGCGACGCCATTTTGGAAGCAACCGGCCTGGAGGCGCCTGGACTGCGCGCGGCGCTGAGCGACGGTTCTACGTTCGCTGAGCTGATCGAAGCCAATGACGGAGATGTGGCAGATGTCGCCGCGGAAATTGTAACGACCATCACCGACGAGATCAGCACCGCGGCTGCCGAGCGCATCGAGAGCCTGGAAGATAGCCTTCGCGAGCTGTTCAAGAGCGACATGTCAGAGCGTTGGCGCCGCGGACGCAAGAGACCGCGCTTTTACTTCGGCTTCCGGGGTGTATACGGCCAGCCCGCGGTGGAGAAACCGGCCTCCTAGCCTCAGTACGACTCTTGGTCACACGGCCGGCGCGAGCGCAGGGCGGGGGTCCCTGCGCTTGTGCTTTCTTTGGGGTCAGCGGGGCTGCATGCTGTAGCGTGGCGCGTGGCGTTCGCGCGCCCTCACTCAACCACCAGGCTGCCCAGCGGCACGCGCGCGTCCGGGAAATAGTCGCCGGCGGGGTCTCTAACCGCGACTCGCTCCTTGTCGCGCGCGCGATATAGCCCGCTGAAAACCTCGTAGCGCCCGGGCGCCAAATCAGCCGGCAGCGGGACCTGCCAAGTCTCGCTGTCCGCGAGGCCGCTGTACCACAAGCGCGTCGGCAAACGCGCCCCCAGCGGCTCTTGGTCATAAACCCACCACTCGCCGCTCTCGGCGTGTCCCAGATGCAGAAACTGCGCGTGGTCTTCGCTGCCATCGGCGTCGCTGCGCCAGGAAATTGTGACCGTCAGCGGCGTCCCGGCCCGACTGGTAGCGGGCGCTTCCCAGGCATCCAGCGCAAAGCCATTGTCAAATATCGCCAGCGGGCCGCGCGTGGCGGCCGCCGAGCTGCCGCGCCAGACTTTTTCACCCAGGATTACTTGCCTGTCATCCAGCAGCTGAAGGTCGCTGGCCAGTATTCTCAGCGCTGTGTACGCGTCGCCTTCATTGCGCCAGAGCGACAGGACGATCCAGTAGGCGCGGTTGCTTGTCGCCAAGGCCGGCCGCTCAATCTCAGCCCACTGCCGATACACCGGCGCGTAGCCGGGCGCCAGCAAAAATAAGCGGCGATGTGTGAAGCGATCCCGCCCCACGCTGGATTCGCCGGTGACTTGATCGACCAGGTGAATGCTATAGCCCAGACCATCCAGGTTTCGCCCTTGATAGTCCCAGCGCCCCGGCGACAGAAATAGACTGATGTGGCGCTGCTCGTGCTCCAGCCGATAGCCGAGCAAACGCGCGCCCGACTCGAACTCGACCGCCGCCAATTCGGACTCGCCGGCATAGCGAGCCAGCGAGTGGACGGCATTGCTTTGCGCCAGCAGGATGAGCCAGAGCGCCGGGATAAGAAACAGCGCGCGCTGAATGCGCAGCGACGGCGAAGGTTGCGTAAGATGGCCCAGCATAGCAACAAGCGCCAACCAGACGCCCAGGAATTCGAGCGGCTCTTCCAGGAGAAAGTGGTCGGCGCAGCTGATGATCGCCACAAAGCTGGCATCGCCGCATTGTGTTTCAATCAGCAATCCACCAGCCGCGGCGGTCGCCAGCCCAGCCAGCAGGCAGAAGTGCCATATTCGGTTTTCCCGCGGGGAGCGCCAAGCCACGACAAGTGTCGCCACAACTAGCGCCACTCCCAGCAAAGCGATATTCCGCACCCAGCCGAAAACGAATTCATGCTCGACAAAGTATTCATCACGCGCCAGAAACAGGAAGACCAAGCCAACGCCCAGCAGGTACAAGCGCCGCCACCTGCGCCAGTCGCGGGCCAGCAAGGCTGCTACTAGCGCAATGGCGCCGGCCAACGCCCATTGCGACGAGGCGAGCGTGGCCTGGATATTCCATTCCTCGTTAAGACTCCATAGCCACGCTTCAAAACTGGACGCCGGCTGGACCAGGAACGCGCCGCCGATCGCCAGAATCTGCGCCAAAAGCATCAAGCTCGCCAGACGGCGGGCTGAAGGTGAAAGGCGCGGAATCAGATGGCGATAGACGATGAAGCCGGCGAGACAATACAGTGAGAGAACAATAGCGCCAATGATCGCCTTCGCGGGCAAAAGCATGAATTGCGCCCCTCCGAGCGTTTTTTGCGCGAGCGTCTAGTCGGGGCCGGTCTCGGGTGCAGGACGAACGGGCAGGCTGAATATCATGCGGTCCAGGCCCACCGTCCCGCTTCAAGTACAACCGCCTCGTCCTCGCCGGGCCAGGGCGGCGTTGTCGCGATGATAAACTCCAGCGGAACCACACCGGTGTTTCGGAATTGGAAATCCGTCCCCAGCGGGATGGTCAAGCTGAGGCCGGGCGCCACATCCAGCACCTGCTCGCGCTCACTCTGCTTGCGCCAGACTTGCCCGGCGCCGGCCAGAAAGAACCAGACTTCTTCCACTGTGCGATGCCGCACCGGGATGGTGACCGCGCCCGTCGGCAGCGTGCAGTGAACGACGCTCGCGCCGGCCAGGCTGTGCAGCAAGCGAATCTCCGAGCCATCCGGCGCCAGCGCATCGTAGTCTTGTCCTACTTGCT
>WTGO01000110.1 GCA_011523515.1 Chloroflexota bacterium | reverse complement strand
CATATCCGCGAGTTTGAGATCGCGGAAGGTCATCCAGCCGTCTTTGCGTGGCGTGAAATCGAACTCGGCCGTATTCAACGCCATCACATCAGTGATTTCAAAGAGCGTGATCGTCTGGGTCAAGTCGATGTAGTATTCCCACCACTGTTCCCAGAGTTCAAGCCGCTCGTCCAGCGGGATCGTCACCTGGATCGCCTGGGCGATGGCGTCCCAATCTTCGTCGCAGACGTTGTAGGCTACCGCCGTCCAGTCGCACTGATAGAAGAGCGGCAGCAACGCGGGGCCACAGCCAAGGGCCGCCAGCATCAGTTCGCGGTTGTTGCCGCTGCGCTGTACTTCAACGGCGAAGGCGGAGGCGTCGCGGACGGTCAGGTCCACGGTGAAGCCGACGTCTTCCAGCAGGGCAGCAGCGACTTCGGCGACTTCTTTAGCGCCGCCGCCACGACCAACGACAGGCGTATCAAGGTAAAGCGTCGGGCCTTCACCGTCGGCGTAGCCAGCTTCGGCCAGGTATTCCTTGGCCAGGTCGGGGTCATACCATTCGGAGATGACATCGGCATCGGCGTATTTGTCGCCGAAACCTTCCGGATAGTAGGAGCAGACGCGCGCCAGGCGGGCGCTGGCCGAGCCATGAACTTCCGCCAGCAGATGCCGGTCGAGCGCATGGGTGATGGCTTTGCGCACGTTGATATCCAGCGTGGCCGGCTCATAATCGAGGAAGGTCTCGGGGAAGGCGCCGCTTGTCGTATCCACGCGAGCATAGTAGTGGTACATCCGGTTGCCGCTCTCGGTGAGCAGGGTGAGGCCATCCGTAGCTTCGATCGTGGCGCGGTCGGGCGCAGGCACGCCTTTGATCATGTCGACCTGGCCGGCCAGCAAAGCGGCGACCTGAGCCGATGGCTCGGGGATAACCTGGTAGATCACGCGATCAACCTCGGGGCGGCCGCTGTGATAGTCGTCCCATGCCGCAAAGACGTAGCGATCGTTCTCGCTGAGTTCGGCCAGCGTATAAGGACCGGAACCAACGGGGTTGCGGTTGAACTCTTCCTGGCCGACCTCTTCAAAGTAGGCGGGCGGCAACAGCTCGCAGCCGTTGTAGCTGACGTCATTTTCGAAGTAGGCGTGCGGGGCGTTGGAAATGATATCGACCGTGAGATCGTCCACAACAACGACTTCTTTGACGAAGGCCCACTGCTGATAGAGCGGGATGTCGCCGATGGGATGGCGGACGCGGTCGATGTTCCACTTGACGGCTGCGGCGTCAACCGGCTCGCCATTATGGAAGGTCGCGCCTTCGCGCAGGTGGAAGCGCCAGGTGGTGGGGTCGACGTTCTCCCAGCTATGGGCGGCCTGCGGGACGTAACCGCTGCCGTCAGCGGCGCGCCAGATCAGGCAGTCGTAATACAGATTGAGCAAATGGTGGGTAGAGCCGTACCAGTGCGAGTGGGCGTCCATCGGGCGGATGGGCCCGCTGTGGGCATAGACAAATTCGGTCATGCCGTCTTGCGCGGTCGCCGGGACAAATGCCAAGGCGCCGATGAGGGCGACGAGGCTGACGAGTAGAAATAGTTTAGCTGCTTTCACGGTTATCTCCTTACTTGTCTTAGCGTGAAACGATATTACCAAATGAAACGCGCGCGCTTATAGGCTATAGCTACCTCCTTATTCCATATTCGCTTGTGAACTCTCGCCAAAAACGATCACTGCCGGGCTGCGAAGTAAGCGAGTTTGTCCTCATCAATCGAGACGCCGAGACCGGGCCCTGACGGCGGTTTCAGAATTTGACCATCGGGTTCGTAGGGCTGCGCCAGGATAGTATCAGTCATATCGGAAAAACCGGCGGGCCATTTTGCGATCGGCGTGGCGGCGGCCAGGTGGGCTGCTGCGGCGGCGATGATATCGAAATAGGGCGCCACCGAGATTTCCAGACCGGCGGCTTCGGCGATGGCCGACATGCGTTGACAGGGCAACAAGCCGCCATAGCGATGAATCTTGTAATGCAAGACATGGGCAGCTCTCTCCTTGGCGATTTCGTATACGCTGCGCGGACCGCCGCCGGTGGATTCATCCGCCTGCAAGGGCGTCGCCAGGCGCGTCGCCAGATGCGCCATCTCGTCGAGGTAACGCACGGGTTGCTCAAACAGCGCGACACCGCCCATCCGCTCCAACTGCGTCAGCGCATGCACGGCATCGCCGAGAGTATACCCCGTATTGCCGTCAAGCTGAAACTGAATCTCGTCGCCGACCAGGTCGCGCAGTTGACGATACCAGGCGATATCCTCGGCGACGCTGAAGCCGATCTTGGTCTTGTACCAGGTCCAACCATCTTCAGCGCTCATTTCTTCGATGCGCGCCGCCATCGCGGCCGGCTCCTGGCGCTCGACGAACCCGTGGCAGACGGCGCCGGGCATACAGGCGCCGCCTAGCAGCTGATAGACCGGCAGGCCAAGCGCCCTGCCTTTTATGTCCCAGAAAGCGAAGTCGAGCGCGGTTCTGGCGTTGACGGCGGCGCGATGCGCTTGGTGCATGCGCTGATGCAGGCTTTCAATATTGAAGGGATCTTCTCCCAGAACGGCGGGCGCCAGGCGCTCATCAATATGATGTTTGATGGTGTCGACGGTGTCGCCGCCCCAGGCGCCGGGCGAGACGGTTTGGCCGATTCCGGTGATGCCCTCGTCCGTGCGCACTTGCACGACCACGGTATTGGTCGCGGTTGACACGCCGTACGCGGTCGCCAATTCGCGGCTGCGGTTGATATTGACGATGGTGGAATCAATGGATGTGATTTTCATTTCATTTACCGTAGACAGTTTGTGTTCAGGCGGGCGACCCATCGGGCCGCCCCTACAACATTATGAGATCATTTCAACGCGAATTCATGTTGGGGCACGGTCAGGCTCACGAGCTCGCTGACATCGTCCAAATGCTCCAGACACGCCACGCTATCCTGCAAGCGCGCGATCTGCTCGGCCGGCAGCAAGTCGCCGACCAGATAACGGAACTTCTCTTCAAACTCAGCATCAGTGAGCATATTTTCCGGCTCGCCTTTGGCGTATTCCACGCGACCGCGGTAGCGCGTGCCGTCATTGGTGGTGATGCGGACTTCGCAGCCGTTTTTGAGCGGGTGCCCGGCTTGGATGTCTTCGTCCAGGCCGACTTTGACGAGCTGACGGAGGCGCTGCGCTTCGGGCGCGTCGAAGGTTGCGATGTCTTCGCGGAACCAGTTGCCGCGCGTCAGGATGACGGAAGCGGTCACCGGCAAGCTGAAGCCGGCCTGGCCCACCGTCTGCGGCGAATAATTGACGCGGAAGTCGGGCGTGATGGCTTCCAGGTAAGTGTCGATTTCGATGGACGCAATGGCGGTCAAATCGGGTTGGCCACCCCTTAGCAGGGCTTGCGTGGCGTCGACGCAGGAGTGGACGTGACGGCATCCGGCATGCGGCTTGAAGCCGGTGCGGGCCAGGGCGTCGCTATCCAGCGCGGCCAAATCCGCCGAGTCGCGTCCCGGCCCAAAAGCGTGAAAATAGCCGTAAGGACCGTCCAGCGCGCCGGGTGGTCCGCGAAACCCGAAGTCGGCCATCTTGGCGGCCAGGATGCCGTTGCGGGCGCCGTAACCCGCCAGCAGGTCTTTGGTATCGCAGGCGCCGGCATCGTAGACGTATTGCTCGGTGCCGCAAGCCATGTCCATCGAGAGCGCGAGGGCGTGGGCGGTTTTTTCGGCGTTTAAGCCCAGCGCTTTCGCCGCGGTGACGCTGCTGGCCAGGGTGCCGGCTTGGCCTTTGTGGTCCATGCCGCGTTCGCGCTGCCAGGTGTCGACCGTGCCGTGTACCAGGTCCATCACATCGTAGCCGACCGCCAGCGCCGTGATCAGCTGGCGGCCGCTGAGGCGATGCTGCTCGCCCAGGGCCAGCGCCGCGGGTACCAGTTGCGAGGCGACGTGCCCGGCGATGCGATGCGAGTCGTCCATGCCCAGGAACTTGCCCATGGTGGCGTTGGCGAAAGCGGCGCCGTCGACCGTGCTGCGGCGGCCGTCGCCGACGATGGTGGCGTCAGCGCCGGGTTGCATCTGCGCCGCGTAATCAGCCGACAGCTGGCCCAGCTCGGTCTGGTAGCCGCCGAGCATGGTGCCGATGAAGTCGAGCACGACTTGGCGAGCGCGGATAGTAGTAAGCTCTGACAAGTCTTCGTATCTGCGGTTGGCGACGAATTCACCGATGACTGAGACGGCGGTTTGGTTTTTCATGGTGATGCTCCTTTTCTTCCCCCGCCCCGTAC
>WTGO01000057.1 GCA_011523515.1 Chloroflexota bacterium | reverse complement strand
GTAATGATGCGTTGGAGAAGGGTTGCGTCGATGGCATCATGAACGAGGAGCAGTTGATTGAATACCTCGGCATCACCAAGATCACGATGTGGGAAGAAGCCGATGGGCAGATTCTGCTGCCCGAGCGCGACTTCAGCAGCAAGTATGTTGGCGTGATTTACGGCGGCGGCATGATCGTCGATGGCGAAAGCGCGGCACCGCCAAGCGATATGCCCGTTCCCCTCCCTTTCGTCGGCGGCGAGCGCCTGGGCGATGTCACGCTGAATCAGCAGGTGCGCAACCTGATGCGCGATCCGCAGTGCGGCGCGCTGGTGCTCTACATCGACAGCGGCGGCGGCTCAGCCACGGCTTCGGAGTCGATGGCGTCGGCGCTGGCGGAGTTCGCCAGGAAACGGCCGCTGGTGGTCTATATGGGCGGCGTCGCGGCCTCGGGCGGCTATTACATCGCCACGCCGGCGCATTGGATTGTGGCGCAAGCCGGCACCATCACCGGCTCGATCGGCGTACTCATGGGCAAGCTGGTCAACAGCGAGATGTTGACAAAATTGCGCTTCAACGCCTTCTCTTACCTGCGCGGCGACAACGCCGACCTGCTCAGCGGCGAGAGCCACTTCAGCGATGAGCAGCGCGATATGATCCGCGCCAGCGTCGACCACATCTACGAGCAATTCCTGGGGCGCGTGGCGGAAAGCCGCGGCAAGTCCTGCGACGAGATTGACGCCATCGGCGGCGGTCGCGTCTGGACCGGCGAGCAAGCGTTGGCGCATGGACTGGTCGATGAACTGGGCAACTTGCAGACGGCCATCGACAAGGCGCGTGATTTAGCCAAGTTGAGCGTATCGGCGCCCTCTGTGCTGATCCGCGACAAAGGCAAGCCCATCGGCGTGCAGGTGGCCGAGCAGAATCCGGCGGCCCTGATCCAATTCGCGGCCGAGGGCGTCGAGCAGCTGAGCAATCGCGCGCAGTGCCTCATGCCCTTTGAGTGGCGGGTGAAATAGCGAAAATGAGAAGCTCACGACTCTCGCGAACATTTGAGCGGAATTCGTTGACAAATGCCGCAGATGAGATAGAATGGCAGGTGTTGCTCGTTCTTTGCAGAGGTAGCGCATCAATGAATGAAATCTTCACGATTGGCTACGGTGGTCGCGAAACAGGTGAATTCATACGGCTCTTGAACCGCTATGAGATTGATACCCTCGTGGATGTTCGGTCACAACCCTACTCGCGCTACGCGCCTGATTTCTGCAAAGAGAGACTCGCCGCGATTTTGAATCGCAGCGGTATTGCTTATCAATTCATGGGCAATTCGCTCGGCGGCAGGCCGGATGACAACGACTGCTATACCTACAGTCCGCAGCGCAAGAAAAAGCTGCTGGATGCCAGGAAATGCGAATCCAAAGACTTTTATCGCAATGGCATCGCGCGGTTGAGACGAGCGCTGGCTGACGGCAGTCGTATTGTGATTATGTGCAGCGAGCTGGAGCCGCACGAGTGCCATCGCGGGTACGTGCTGGGCAAAACGCTTGATGGCGATGACAACACCGTAGTGCACATTGACCGATACGGTGAGCTACTCGCGCAATCCCAGATTCGCGAGACCAATTATCAAGAGGCGTTGTTCTAATTTCCGGTACTCGAACCAGCAGACAATGTCATGACAGTTGAGCTGCAAACGATTTTCACCATTGGCGTCTACGGGTATTCCGAAGACGCTTTTTTTTGCGCCATTACGGAGAATAACATCGACCTGTTCATTGATATTCGCGCGCGGCGGGGCATGCGCGGCAGCAAGTACAAATTCGCCAACAGCAACTACTTGCAAGCGAAATTGCGCGAGCTGGGCATCGCCTACGCGCATTTGCCCGAGTTGGCGCCGAGCAAAGAAATCCGCGCCTTGCAGTGGCTGGCGGACAAAGAAGAAAAGACGCTAAAGCGGGAGCGGACGGGGCTAAGCAAGGCTTACGTCAAGGCGTACAAACGGGATGTCCTCAACATCTACAAGCGCAAGCCGGAAAAGAAGTTCGACGCCGAGGCGGTGCTAGCTGAGGCGAATCAGGTTGCAGAGTTTGGCTGTGATCGGCCCCTGCGTCGGATTGTACTCTTCTGCGTGGAACAGCATCCTGACGCCTGCCATCGGTCGCTGGTGGCCGCGGCCTTGCAGAGTCAGCTGAGAGTGGACATAAGGCATATCGTGCTATAAGCCAAGAAAAGATGACTGAAGTTCTGATTGTTGGCAAGACGAATATGGGCAAGCAGCTATGCCTGGGCGGAATCGTGCTGGAGAATCGCCGACCGGTGCGCCTGCTGCCAAGCAAGGGAATCGGCCACCCGCTTGACAAACCAATCTTCTTGGGCGAAGTCTGGGACATGACGTTCAATGAAGTTCCAGCTTCAGAGATCACCCCGCCTCACACCGAAGATGTGCGGGCAATTCGCGGACGGCGAATCAGGCGCTACGCCGATAAAGAACTGCTCCAAAAGCTAGCGAGTTGTATTGAGGCGCGGACGGTTGAGCCACAAGAATTGTTCGATTCTCGCATTCGATTCACGAGAAATGCGCGTGGATATGTTTCGCCGAGGCACGGCCTTCCCCAGTACAGCACAGGCTTCTGGCGATTTCGCCTGCCTCTAATTCGTATCGCCGAAGACGACGGGTCTCGCTTTTGGGTTTTCGGCGAACGCGGCAAGATGCTATTGGACGTAAAGTACGTCGGGCTGGAAGAGGACGTGCCTGAGGAATTAGCTCCGGGCACATTGCTGCGCTTCTCTCTCGCACATGGGTTCCCGGACGATCCACAAAGGCGCTGTTTCTTGCAACTCTCGGGTTGGTTCTTGTAGCAGCAGTCAGCCGCTCGTCTACTTTCCCCTTAACGCTATGCGGCGGCTACCACGGCGAATACAATAACCGCGACAATTCAGGACGTAACCCAATGTTGAATTATAGCTGCTGTAGATCTCATACGACGGCACAGGGTAGTTGAGCCATTAAGCCAGGCGTCAAGATTGTGTGAGGCCGTTTCCATGACGAACGTACTAATTGTAGCGAAGACCCGAATAAGAAAACGTGGATACGGCATAGCCGGTGTAAGACTTGACTTCCATGAAAACGTGCGACTGTTGCCCTCGAATGGATTCATACATCCGCTTGACTCTCCACTTGAGGTTGGAAGCATTTGGAATTTTATGCTTCAGAAAATACCTCTGAATGAAAAAACTGCCCCCTTTATTGAGAGCATAAGAATTGTTAAGGGTCATCCGGTTGGGAGTAAAACTGAGATAGAGACTAAGGACTATATACTTACGCACTTAGATGCACCATATACCAGCCCGGAAGGTCTTTTTTCCGGACGTGTCAACATCAACGAACACAACAAAGCAGTTATTACGCCGTATCATGGTGTCCCCTTATATGGCACTGGCTTCTGGAGATTTGAGAAAGACCTTATCCGCAAAAACAAAAGAAAGGACCTACGCTTCATTATGGTCGACGATGATTGCGACGAGTGTCGAGTCGATTTTCCCTATCTGGGAACACAAGAACCAGTAGAATCCATTCCCGCGGGTTCGCTTCTTCATTTTACGCTTTCAAACTGGTGGGGTGGAGTGTGTTGGCTGCTCCTCTCGCGCTGGTATCTTTACTAGGACCGTAAATTCAACATATTCAAGACGATCGAAAGGACATGTCCCATGCCTACCGTCCCCGCCCGCGCAGACGTCCCCATCGAATCGACCTGGAACCACGAAAGCGTCTTCCCCTCCTTCGACGCCTGGCGCGAAGAGTATCAGGCCGCCGTTGCCGCCGTGAGCGAGATTGAACCCTACCAGGGCACGCTCGCGCAGAGCCCGCAGCGACTGGCCGAATGGTTCGACCTGCAGCAAGCGATCGCCCGCCGCGTCTGGACGCTATTTATGTATCCGGTCATGTGGCAAGCCTGTGACGGCAACAACGAAGCCATCAAGGGTATGGTGGGTCAAGCGCAGGGGCTGGCCGGCCAATTCTCGGCTGCCGTCGCCTTCGCCGAGCCCGAGCTGCTGGCGATGGACGAGCAGACGCTGCTCAGCTGGCTAGAGCTGGACGAGCTCAGCCTGTATCAGCAGCATATCGACGACTTGCTGCGCAAAAAAAAGCACGTGCTTTCCGGCGAGGTGGAGGCCGTCCTGGGCCTGCTTAGCGATCCGCTGGGCCGCATAGAGAGCATCCGCAGCGCGCTCAATGACATGGACCTGACTTTCGACGCGGCCGTCGACAGCGCCGGCGCGCCGCAGCCGCTGGTGCAGAGCACCATCAACAACCTGCTGGCCGATAGCGACCGCGAGGCGCGCAAGAACGCCTGGCAAAATTACGCCGACAGCTACCTCAAGTTCAACAATACGCTGGCGACGACCTATCTGGCCTCGGTGAAAAGCAATGTTGCGCGCGCGCGGCTGCGAGGCTACGAGAGCGTCCTGCACGCCAAGCTGTCGCCGAGCAACATCCCGGTCGAGGTCTTCCACAATCTCATCGACACCTACAAGCAGCGCATCCCCACCTGGCATCGCTACTGGGACGTGCGCCGGCGGGCGCTGGGTTACGACAGAATCCATCCTTGGGATATCTGGGCGCCGCTGACCGTCGATGATCCCAAGCTGACCTTCCCCGAAGCGGTCGACATGATCGCCGAGGGCATGGCCCCGTTGGGCGCTGACTACGTCGCTGTAATGCGGCGCGGCTGCCTGGACGAGCGCTGGGTGGATTACGCCATCAACGAAGGCAAATCCGAAGGCGCCTTCTCCTTCGGCACTTACGACAGCCTGCCCTTCATCATGATGAGCTTCGACGGCAACCTCAGCTCAATGAGCACCCTGGCCCACGAGCTGGGCCACTCCATGCACAGCCACTACACCCGCACGACGCAGCCCTTCGTCTACAGCAACTATTCCATGTTCGCGGCCGAGGTCGCTTCCAATTTCAACCAGGTTATGGTGCGGGCGCATCTCTTCGCGCGCAACAGCGACCGCGCTTTTCAACTGGCGCTGATTCAAGAGGCCATGGACAACATCCACCGCTATTTCTTCATCATGCCGACCCTGGCGCGCTTCGAGTTAGAAGTGCATACGCGCATGGAGAATGACGAGCCCCTGACGCCGGAGACGCTCAATCAAATCATGTCGGATTTCTACGCCGAGGGTTACGGCGAGACTATGACTGACGATCCGCGGCGCACCGGCATCACCTGGGCGCAATTCGGCCATCTCTACGAAGCCTATTACACCTTCCAATACGCGACTGGTATCTCGGCTGCGCACGCCCTGGCCAACGCCATTATGGCCGGCGATGACGTCGACGCGGTAGCGCGCTATCTGGCTTTCCTGCGCGCCGGCGGCAGCGAGTATCCGATTCCCGCGCTGCAGGCGGCCGGCGTCGATATGTCGACGCCGCTGGCGGTGGAAGAGACCTTCGCCGTGCTGGAGGGACTGGTGGACCGGCTGGAGGGGTTGGTTTGAGCGACGCGGCGGACGCTTCAATGCAAATTGACCGAGACGCTGCTATTGACATGGCGGTGTATTCGGGCAATCTGCTGAATGCCCAGCAAGATGATCGGCATTTTTGGGCGATGACGCTTATCGCGTTTAATCTGTTCGAATTGGTTGGACTTGGCGAACGCGCGCATGCTCGCTTCATTTCTGGCTACGAGGAGATTATCGGCCGTAAACGGGACAATGATCTTACCCATGGCTGGCATGAAGGCTGCATCGCCAGGACAATTCGAAACCTGTTCGTTCACGGTCTGCAAACCGAGCAACGACAGCTGAAGAATTACGACTCCGGTGAAAGGGCGCACGTCCTCGGAGTCGGATTTATCGACCGGTCTCGACTGCTAGACCCGCCGGAGCTATATCATGTAGATCTGCTCTACGACGATTCCTTTGCAGTTCGGTTTTCGCCACTGGAAATATGGTATTATGTACAGCATTGGCATACTATACGGAGACCGAAATGAGTAGAAAACAGTTCGCTCTCTTCAAACCAGGCGGGCGAGTCGTCCGAGGTTACTCTTACGGTAACTTGACGGAAGTCCGATACCTTGATGTCGTCCCGACTGGTATAGAATCTCCGGATCGAGATGAGTTTATTCAGCTGGTCGAGCAGGCGCAGCTGAAGGAAGAAGAATTGCGCGAGTGCCGCATCGGCTATGTCGACGACAAGGGCGTCGGCGACTATACCAGTTGGCAGGAATTTCTTGATCTAGCCAAAGAAACCGGCTAGATCACTGACTCCAATCGAGGAGAGACACCCATGCCCAAAATCGCATTTATCGGCGCCGGCAGCTTCGGCTTTACGCGCAAGCTGGTCAAAGACATCCTGACCTTCCCCCGGCTCGAGTGCAGCGAGATCGCGCTGATGGATATCGACGCCGAGCGGCTCGAATTCGCCACGCGCGCCATCAACCGCATCGTCGAGATCGGCGAGTATCCGGCCACGGTGACCGCCACCATGGACCGTGCCGAAGCGCTGCGCGGCGCTGATTACGTCGTGGTGACCATCCTGGTCGGCGCGACCGACGTCTGGCGGCACGATATCGAAATCCCGATGAAATACGGCGTTGACATGAACATCGGCGACACGCGCGGGGTCTCCGGCATCTTCCGTTCGCTGCGCACGATACCGGTGCTGGTTGATATCGCCCGCGATATGGAGCGCTACTGCCCGGACGCGCTGATGCTCAACTACACCAACCCGATGGCCATGCTCTGCCGCGCCATGGATCTCCAAGCCGACATCAACGTCACGGGCTTGTGCCACAGCGTGCAGGGCACTTCCAAGATGCTGGCCAGCTGGATCGGCGCGCCCTATGACGAGATCAACTACACCTGCGCGGGCATCAACCATACCGCCTGGTTCATCGACTACACCTGGAATGGCGAAGACGCCTACCCGTTGATCCACCGCGCCATCAGCGACAACCCGGACATCTATAACAAGGAGCAAGTGCGCAACGAAATGTACCTGGCGCTGGACTACTACGTCACCGAATCCAGCGGGCATAATTCCGAATACAATTGGTGGTTCCGCAAACGCGCCGATCTGATCGAGAAGTACGCCACACACGGCAGCAACTGGAATCCGGGCGAGCATGCTTACATTTTGAAAGAGTACCGCAAGCGCGAGCACAACTGGCGCGATGAAATCGTCGCCTGGTTCGAGAGCGACGAGATCGACCTCGAACGCGGGCACGAATACGCCGCTTATATCATCAACGCCATGGAAGGCGGCGCGCCTTTCAAGTTCAACGGCAATGTGCCCAACGCCGGTTTGATCGACAATCTGCCGCGCAACGCCTGCGTCGAGGCGCCGGTCTGGGCCTCGCGCGATGGGCTGGAGGCGGTCGCCGTCGGTCCCCTGCCCCCATCAGTCGCGCCACTGACCAACCTCTATTCGCAAATCGAGGAGATGGCGGTCGAGGGCATCCTCAAGGGCGACAAGCGCCTGATCTACCAGGCGGTGGCCTACTCGCCGCTCTCGGCCGCGGTTTGCTCGCTGCGGGAGATCCAGTCGATGGTCGATGAGTTGTTCGCGGTGAACGAGGCTTATCTGCAGCCGGCTATTGCTTGACCGGCCGACCGCACCATAAATTGAAACTCAGTTTCGTATGCGCTACAATGTGTTTGAACTTATCAACATTGTGCCGACATGGCAGGAATGCATATGGCGAGCGAACAGACCTTAAATCATGAGGGACGTATATCGGCCCTTGAGGCATCGTACCAACATCTTGCGACAAAGGCGGACATTGAGAGCCTGCGTACTGATTTCGAAGGGCTTCGTTCCGAAATGAAGTCGATGCGCTGGAGCATAGGGCTCACCGTGGCGCTCATCGTGACCATTATCAACGTCATCGTGCAACTGGCATTGCGGACCGCGCCAATTTAGTTGTTGCCCTTCCCTGCACGCATTCGTACAGTCGTCTCCATTTCCGGCTGCCATGCCGGTCCACCCGCTGCGGCGTATTCAGTCGGCGGCTGAGCCATTCACTTTCCTTGTGGTGTATATGAGAGAAGTCGTCTAATTAGGAGACTTCAACCTCGTGGCATCAACACGGCATAAGCTGCGCGAACAGTGGCGGAAATGCGATCCCCTTATACGCCTGTTCATTTATATCTGCCTAGCCGTTCTGGTCTGGCGTATTGGCGTTGCGATAGTCGCGTTGCCCAGTGTGAAGCTCAATTTCAACGATTATGTCTGGATGACCAAATTCTTCGGCATGAGCGACCTGATGTATTTGGCTCTGATTTTCTCAGGATTTGGCTTGATCCCGGGCCTATCCTCCGCTTTATTTTTCGCTTGTATCGCGTCGCTGGCGGCCGGGGCGTACTTTCGAGTGACACGCAGTCCTCGGCTCCTCCAGTTGGCAATGTGCTCTGCCGCCATTATCGGGACCACAATCAGCATCACTATCGGTCCCTCTCTGGAAATTGCTACGGTGCAAGTTATACCGACGCTGATCGAGGGCGCCTCTGTGCCGGGCTGGATCCCGTTCATCGTCGAATATGCCTCTGGGATGAGCCTGTGCCTGTTCATGGGGCGAAAATATATGACAGACGTGTCGCGGAGTATACGGAAGCGGAAACCGGCATAAGACGCTGTCATGCTCACGGCTGGCGATACAGCCAGTGGTCCAAGGTGACGGAGGCGACCATTCAGTCGGACTCCGCTTGGGTTTGGCAGCTGAATAGAGTACGCTTTATTCCATACTAACTCTGCCGGTCGGCAGCTAGCGAGAAATTGGCCGTGTTAAATCTCTGGAACCCGGACAAACACCTGCGCATTCGCAGCCCGCGCTTGCGGCTGGCGCTGCGCATGGCTTGGTACAGTATGGTCGCCAGCAGCATCGGCGGCGTACTTTTCAGTTTGGCCTTTCTCTTGGATCTGCCCAACGCCTACGCGGAAAGTCTCGCACAGGCGCTGATTCTGGCCCTGTTCTTTGGCGTGGGCACGGCGCTGGGTCAGCGGCTTCTGGCGTCGATTCTCATGGGCGCGGCGATGGCGATCTTCAGCGGGGCCTTCGCCCAACGAATCACGTATCCCTGGTCTTACAGGTTCGCCATGGCGCTCACGGCGGCCGCTGTTGTTCACCTGTTCGCGCCGATTCAGCTTGTACGGTTCTATCTATCGGAACTCACCGCTGGAGAATATCAGCCGATTCTGGAAACCGCCGCCGCCATTGCCGTTTACGCCGGTACGATTTACCTGAGCCAGGTCATGGCAGGGAAGTACCTGCGCGAGGTTTCGGCGGTCGATTAGGAAGGCAAGGCATCATGTGGCGAGCCAACCTGTTGTTGAAGCTGTTTATCCGCGCATTTGCCTACAGCGCGCAGCTGGCGGCTGGCAAATATATGCGGGATTTGGCGGCGCGCCACCCCGCCAAGCAACATTAACTACTCGCCGCCCGCAGGCGATCGCGCGCCTCGCGCGCCGGGCTGAAGTTGGGATTGAAAGTCAGCGCCGTGATGTAATTCCGCAGCGCCTTGTCCAGCTCGCCGCGGCCCTCGCGCGCCATACCCAGATAGTAGTAGGTCTCCTCGACGTATTGGCCGCCGCCGTCGTTCTGATTCTGCCGCGCGATGCGGATCATGTCGTCGTAGCGCTCGGTGTGATAGTAGGCTTCCCAGGCGCCGAATTGATACCAGAACATGCGCCAGGGCAGACCGAGCGAAATGGCTTTGTCGAAAGCCTGCGCCGCCGCGTCATACATGCCCAGATTGACGAAGTTCGTGCCCATGTTGAACCAGGCGTGGGCGTCTTCCTGGTCCTCGATGGCTTCCGCGCGCGCCATTTCCAGCGCCTTGATATGATTCTGCCATTCGTCGGCGTCAGCGCCCAGCAACTCCAGCAACGCTTCTTCGCGTTGGGCTTCGTAAAGCACGATGTAGGTGTAATTGAAGTGCTGCCAGTAATGCTCGATGTCGTCGTAGCTGTAGCGGGTATTGGGTCCCTTGAAGCTGTCCATGGTCGTGACCTCGCCCAGTGAATCGTCCCAACCGCTGAGCAGCAGGTAGTGCCCCATCCATTCGTAACCCGAGGGTTCGTAACCGAATTCGATGACCACCGGGAAGCCATTGACCATCAGCGTCTGCGCTTGCTCCAGGGTGCCGCCGGAGCGCACGAGGGCGTAGACGGGTATCTCGGGAATCTGCGTATTGACGAATTCCGCCATCTGCCAGGGGCTGACATTCTTGTCCTCGTAATTCGGTTTCAGCCAGGTGGCGGCGCGGGACTGATCGTCTCCGTAGCCGAAGTGCGCCAGCGCGTTGGTCAGTGTGGCCGGCGCGCAATTGTTCCAGCCCTGATATTCGCTGCCCAGCGTATTGACGCGGAAGACGCCGGGCAAGTCGACGCCATCTTCGGTCGCCTGACCGCTGACCGTCGCGCCGATCAGCAGGAGCAGTATCACTATAATTGGCTTCATCGGTTCTATGCCAAACGTAAGCCCAACATCAGCCCCATTATACAGTGAATAACCGCGCCGAATCTGACGGTTTGCTTACGATGTGCGGGGCAAGCCCAGCCGACAGGATGGGATGTCCGACAGAAGCGCAGTGTCTACGCGCGCTGGAGATTGCGGGAGGCTGCGCCAGACCTGACCAACCCAGCCCAACGATTGCGCCAGGCGAATCGGGACAGTCGAGAGCGATCGCGTTCCTTCAGCTTCCTAGCCCCGCAGCCCAGCCAGGCGTTTGGCCTCGGCAAAGCAGCGAGCCGGCCCGCTGTCATCCAGGTCATAGGGTACAACCTCAAGCAAGAATATCGGCCTTTGGGGGAAGTCGATCGCGCTAAACACCGCATCGAATGGAACAAGGCCTTCGCCCGGCGCCAAGTGCAAATCCCCTCGGCCCAGGGCGAAACTCGTGCGGCCGGCATAGGCCGGGATCCCCATATTGTCTTGAACATGAAAATGTGTGGTCAGCGGCGCCATGCGCGCAATACCCTCCAGGAAGTCAAAACCATGCCATTGCGATGACAGGAAGGTATGCCCAAAATCGATACACAGCCCAATCCCCGGATGGTCAATCTCTTCAACGAACTTCGCGAGCATCTCAGGGAAAGACGTGTAGCTGGCATATTGATACCAGCCATGTGATTCAATGCTGATATTGCCGCCCCAGCCGGCAACCTCATCCGCGTAACTCAACAGGATGTCGCGTTCGCGCGCCATCAGCTCCTGCATGGGCTTCGAGGTCCCAGCCGGCAGGGCAAGGCGGAAGCCGGCATGATAGGCCATTGCCGTCGCGCCGATGGCTTTCCCCACCTCAAGGCCGGCCTCCAACAGCGCTTGCTGATATTCAAGATCGGCGACATCAAACAAGTTCGTCTCAAGCGGGAGATGCAAGGTGTAGCCGAGTCGGTCGCGGAACTTGTCCAGCACGGCGACCAATTGCTTCAGACGGCGCTGATTAGTGCGACCGCCAACCCACATTCGCCAGAGATCGGGCAACACTTCAACATAGTCATAACCGCAATCAATAAGGGCTTGTAAGTTTTCCGTCAATTCTTTCGGAGATGATCCTAGCGGGACAGAGCAACCGATTCCTTTGAAATGCATTTTTTCCTCTCTTTGCTGATCAAAAGCAACTCGTAGTTCCATTGTCCCCGATATTGACTGGCCGCGCAGGCTGCGCAAACGGGGATTCAGAAATGTGGTCGCCAGGTCCGCGCCCGCGCTACGATAGAATCCCCCCAAACGATCTAAGTGTTGGCGGGGCGGGCGGGGGAGGATTAAAGCCAGCCCTCTTCCAGCTCCACGCTGAGCTGGCCGGCGCAAGCCATGACCGGCGCCGGCTCAATGATCGGCTCATCCTCGCCCGCTTCAATCATGCGCCGTATCAAGCGCGAACGCAGCACATCCGCCACCTCGCGATGAGATTCGCAGCCGGCGCGATTGTGCAATTCGTTGGGGTCGGCCAGCAGATCGTAGAGCTCGGTCTCGTAATAGACCGCGCTGTTCATATCGTCCCAGCCGTCTTTGTCGGGCGCGGTCGCGGCGTACTTCCAGCGCCGGCTGCGGATGGCGCGGCCCACTTGCGATTCGCTGATCTGAATAAATACCTCGTCCGGCCAGTCGGCGGCGCCTTCCCTGAGCAGCGGCAAAAGCGAGCGCCCCTGCATCTGCGCGGGCACGGGAATGCCGGCGGCGTCGAGCAGGGTCGGCGGCAGGTCCAGCAGGCTGACCATTTGCGACAGGCGTCCGCCGCCTTTGAAGGGCCCGCCATGGAACATCGTCGGCACGCGCACTGAGGCGTCATGGCACGAGCGCTTGTATTCGGCGTTGCGCGTTTTGAAGTGACAGCCGTGATCAGACGTGAAGAGGATGATGGTATCCTCCAGCATGTCCAGGCTGATCAGGGCGTCGACGAGCCGCCCCAGCGCTTCGTCCAGCCGCTTGATCATGCCCAGGTAGCCGGCCATCTGCTGATGGCTCGAGCCGCCCAGCGCGGCCAGGTCCGGCGGCATCCAGCGACTTCGATAGCGTTCCAGGTAGCCGACCGGCGGCGGATAATCATCGCGGTGGTTCTGATGGTGCGGCTCGATAAAGGCGGAGAACAGGAAGAAGGGCCTGTCCCGGCGCTCGCTGATGTAGCGAATCATGGCGTCGGTCTGGGCGTCTACGCGGTAGCCGGGCAGCTTCCGCGCCGCGCCATCACTGTCGTACATCACCAGGTCATAAGCGTCCGAGGTGAACTCCAGCAGGTTGGACGCCAGCCAATATTCGTAGCCGCCGCGCTGCTCGGGCGACACCGGACCCTGCGCGCCGTCCGCCAGATGCCACTTGCCTATGTAAGCGGTATCATAGTCGGCTTCGCCGAAATAATGGGCCAGCGTGCGGCTCTCGCGCGGCAGGGCGATGCCGTTGCGGTAGCAGCCGGTTTCGGTGGCGTAGCGCCCCGTTTGCAGGCAGGCGCGCGCCGGGCCGCAGACCGGCTGACAGGTGATGGAGTAGTGGACATCCGTGCCAGCGCGGGCCAAACGGTCGAAGTTGGGCGACAGGTCGAGCGGGTTGCCGTGCGCGCCGGTCGTATCCCAGCGCTGCTGGTCGGTGAAGAAGACGATCACGTTGGGGCGTTTCTGAGGCATTTGCGCGTTTCTCCTGGTTTCAGTCGGCGCTGCAATTGTGACCGATGGGGCGCGAAATCTCAAGCGGGCGCGCGCTACGCTCGTCGAATGTCCCCGCAATGTCGGCGCGCCTCTCTACGTACATAGATAGCCCACGCTCTTAAGGGCTATCTATGTTAAGGCGATTGCCAGCTAGGCGGATATGACGGAATAGCGCTTGCCCTCCTTGAGGATCTTCTGTCTTTTGATCAGCCATTTTAGCGCGTAGCTCATGCTGCCGTCGCTGACTCGGCTGAGCTCGCGTAGCTCGGAGTAGGTCAGCGGGCGCCCCGACTTTTCTATGGCCGCCAACACGCGCGCGTTGTTGCCGCTGACCTCGGCTTTTTTCTCGGCGAAATCAGCCACCAGGCAATCCTGGTGCTGAATCATGTCGACGTACAGGTCCTGCTGCCTGGCGGCGAATTTGTTCTTGCGGTTCTTGAGGATCAGCTGCGCCTGCTCCTGGCGGAAGTCCGCGCCTTCGACCTCAAACGACAAGTCGGTATCGGCTGTGATGACGGTTGATCCGCGCGCGCCCTTCGTCGTCTCCTTGCCCATGTGATGAACGATCAAGATGGCGCAGGCCAAGTCGCTCTTGATTTGTTTCAGCACATCAATGACGGCACCGACCTCTTTGGCGCTGTTCTCTTCGAGGCCCGTGGTCGATGCGCGAAAGGTATCAAAAATGATCAGGCCGGGCTTGATGCCCTCGCGTTCCAGGCAGCCTTTGAAGCGTTCAACAGCTCCCTCCTCGTTCAGCACCGGCATATCCAGGGCCATGTAGTACAGGTCCGCCGCCGGCCTGCAGCTGAAGTAGTCGTCGTGCGCCGCCTGCCGCTGATGCAGGATCGGCAGGTCTTCATACGGGATATACAAGACGGTGTGGCGGCGGGCGACGATATTGGCCAGCCGCAGCGCCAGGAACGATTTGCCACTGCCTTCGCGCCCGTACAAAACGACTGTGCCAGTGGATGGCACGAGCCCCTCCACCAGCCACTCCACGCGTGGCAGCTGGCCCAGCTCGCCTGAGCGATAGAAGCGCTTGGGCGGCGCGTCAGCCGCAGCGGACCGCGTTTCGCTGAATACGAATGCCCGGCACCAGCTTTCGTATCTGTCGATGACCATGCTGAGCGCGATCGGAAAGTCGACGCCATGCGCTTCGGCATATTTCCTGGCTTCAGCCAGAAGCGGCGTATTCTTGAACCGGCCGTAGCGAAAGAAGTATTCTCCGCCATGAACCAGCCAGGCCTTCATATCACCTATCCGGCTAGCACTGACAGAATCGCGGGGCGTGGTTTCGATAGACATGCGAGCAAACATCCAAGACTAGCCAGCAGATTTCGTCTTGCGGCGCCGCTGCAATCGCGCCCCATACCAAAGGCCAAGGGCGGACAAATCGCCTGGCTTGCAGGCGACGCCGGCATCGGGAGCGGATTGAAGGCGGAGCTACAGTCAAGCTACCGCAAAATGCCGGCTCTGAGGCGACTATATGGTTGCGTTTGACTCGTCAATCCGTTGATTGCCGCCATAGGGCAATGCGCCCGTATTCGGTATACTCCCCCTGGTTATGGAGGCGAGGACGGACACAGCATGCCAAACTTGCGCGACTTCCTGAAAAGCAGAAACTACCCGCCCGGCGAGCTTTACGATCTGCCCAGCTCGCGGAAGCGCTTCCCCGATGGCGCGCAGTACCGCATCGAGATCCCCAGCACCGAAGGTCCGCGCGCGCTGGCCGCCGTGCTCGAAGAAGCCGATCGCCTGGGCGTCACCATCCACCGCGTCTCGCAGGGCAGCGGCATCTGGATGCTGACCGACGCCGAAATCCGCGAGATGTGCCGGCTGGGCGCTGAGGCCGGCATCGAAGTCAGCCTCTTCGTGGGGCCGCGCGCCGCCTGGGGCACGAGCGCCCAAGCGCGCGCCAGCGCCGGCAAGAATCTCGGCGCCCGTCTGCGCGGCATGGACGAAGTCGCCTACGCTACCGAGGATATCATCCGTGGCTGCGCGCTGGGTTTGCGCTCGGTGCTGGTCGCCGATGAAGGGCAGCTCTGGCTGGTAAATGAGATGAAGAAAGCCGGCGAGCTTCCTGCCGAGCTGGTGGTCAAAATCTCGGTGCAGATGGGCGCGGCCAATCCGATCTCGGTCAAGCTGCTGGAGGACCTGGGCGCGGGCACCTACAACACGCCGACCGACTTGACGCTGCCGCAGCTGGCGGCGATTCGCGCGGCCATCGACATTCCGCTGGATGTATACGTGGAAGCGCCGGACGACTTCGGCGGCTTCGCGCGCCATTACGAGGCGCCGGAGATGATACGCGTGGCGGCGCCGATGTATGTCAAGCTGGGCTTGCGCAATGCGGCGAACATTTATCCGAGCGGGCTCCATATTGAAGACCTGGCAATCAAGCAGTCGCGCGAGCGGGTGCATCGCACGGCGCTGGTGATGAATATCATCGAGCGCTACGCGGGTGACGCGGTGATGGGCGACGCGGGCGCGGCCGATTTGGGGATTCCGGTGGGGTAATAATCCGACCCCCCTATCCTGATGGGGGGACCGAGGGGGGTTCATGAAAATCAGCAATGTCAGCACGATGGTTATGGGCACGCCCTGGCGCAATCTGCTCTTCGTCAAGGTGGAGACAGACGATGGTCTGGTCGGCTGGGCCGAGGCGCGGCCGGTCGGCGGCGTGGGGCCAGTCATCGGCTACCTCAACGAGAGCGCGCCCGATTTCGCCCTGGGAAACGACCCCTTCAACACCGAGTCCATGTGCTACCGCATGCTGCGCGAGACCTATGGCCGCGCCGGCGAAATCGCCATGACCGGCATCGCCCTGCTGGAGATCGCTTGCTGGGACATCATCGGCAAGGCGCTGGATCAACCGGTGTATCGGCTGCTGGGCGGGGCGATGCGCGAGCGGATCAAAGCCTACGCCAACGGCTGGTACCGCGTTGAGCGGACGCCGGAAGCCTGGCATGCCGCGGCCAAAGAGGTCATTGACAAGGGCTACCGCGCGCTGAAATTCGATCCCTTCGGCAGCGGCTTCTACGAATTCACGCGCGAAGAAAAGCTGCTCTCGGTGTCGCTGGTGGAAGCGGTGTATGACGCGGTCGGGCCGGATGTCGAATTGCTGATCGAGATGCACGGACGCTTCAACCCGGTCACCGCGGTGGAGATCATCCGCGACCTGGCCGAGTTCCGTCCGGCCTGGGTCGAGGAGCCGGTGCCGCCGGAGAATTTGCGCGCCCTGCGCGATGTGCGCGAGGTGGCGCTGGGGCTGGGCATACCGGTGGCCACTGGCGAGCGCATTCACACGCCCTACGAGTATCGCGAACTCTTCGAGCTGGGCGCGGCCGATATCATCCAGACCGACATCACCCACTTCGGCGGCATCATGAATATGAAGAAGCTGGCCGGCACTGCCGAGATGTATTATGTGCTGGTCGCGCCGCACAATGTCGGCGGGCCCTGCTCGACAATGGCGTCGCTGGCGGTCGCCGCGACCACGCCCAACTTCAAGATTCAGGAGTACTTCAACGACTTCGCCGACCCGCCGGTCAAAGCGGCCGGGGTCGGCGTGCCGGAAGTGGTGGACGGCTATTTCGCGCTGCCTGCAATGCCAGGGCTCGGCGTCGAGATCGACGAAGCCATCATCGCCGAGTTCCCGCAGCGAGAGACGGATTTCAACCTATTCAGCGACGACTGGCACCGGCGGGATTTGAAGTAGGGGGCGGCTCTTACTCGCTGGCGAATTCAATGCCGCGATAAACCTGTTCAAGCGACAGTTCACATGTGATCGATGTCAGCGGAATTACATCCTCTGCTCGGTTGAATGTGCGCACGTGCCAGCCGGTTTCTGAGCGTGTGTAAAGATCGGCGCGCGGACGTTCTTGGTCAACAATCAGATAGGCCTCAATAGAAGGCACGTCGAAGTACAGATCAGGCTTGTCGACGCGGTCACGTATCAGACTAGACGGCGACGTTACCTCAACCACAACCATTGGATTTAGCAGCGTAACTTCGCTCTCGTCTTCGTAGTCTTCCACGCCGCACAATGCGCTGAGGTCTGGATAGACATATCGAGCGGAGCCTACTCGTATACGCATCTCGCTGCTGTGGACAAAGCAATTGCTATGGTCAATTTGGTTATAGACAGCCGCGCTAATGTTAACCATGATTTTGCTATGTTTGCCCGTACCGCCTGACATCTCAATGATTTCTCCATCAACGTATTCATGCTTGACTTCCTGGCGTTTTTCCCATTCGAGATACTCGGCGACAGTCATGGTGTGTTGGGCTTGGATAGCCATGACAAACCTCGGCTACTCATCTGTCGTAAACAGTATAACACGCTGAAGTATGTTCTTAACTCTAGAAATTGATTTGCAATCGACCCATGTGGGAAGCACCACGGTGATTGCTGCCTTCATGTCTTGTAAGTGCGCTTGCGAGGTCCCGAGAGACTTATTCCTCAATGCGCGCGACACTGACGTGCGAGCGCAATGATCTGCGGGCGCAGGCGGCGGATTTCTTCTAAAGTGCGGACTGTCGCGGTTTCAGCCATGGTGCAGGTTTCGGCTCCAGACATGCCTTCGCCTACCAGTGTAGCACATCACTGGCCCGGGCCCGCGGCGCGCGGCTGACCGGCCGCGTCGGGACGACTCGGCCAAAGTCACGAGACGGGGCCGGTTGCGTCCATGGAAGCGAGAATGGCCACAATCGCCGTCTTTAGAGCTGGCAAGTCTTCTTGTGATACCCGCCAAGCGATCATGATTTCAGTTTTATGATACTGATGAATTAGCACATCGCGAAAGCGGGCATACAATCGCCAAGGAATGTGCGGATGTGATGCCGTCAGAGCGTCGTCGAGTTGCTTGATCGCTTCTCCAATAACGAGGAAGCAAAATATGACCGCGTCCTGATGCAAGTCAGATCGTATGAATTGGTCATGACCGCACGAGACATATTTCTCAATGCGAGCGATCCGAACCAGAATATCGCGGCAGAACTCAGTTTGCTGTCTTGTCACAGTTCTTGCGCTTCGTCAATTACAGTATCTCTGAGAGAGGGGCGCAGCGCTCTGCTGGGCACGACGTCAACGTTGCGGCCGAGCAAATCCTCCAGCCCCACCAATAGACCAGCGTGGTCCAAGAACGTGTACTTCTCGTCAAAGTCGACCAGGAAATCGATGTCGCTATCCTCATGCATCTCCCCACGCACGATCGATCCGAAAACGGAAACTTTATGCGCGCGACATTGCCGGGCCAGCGCCATGATCTGCGGGCGCAGGCGGCGGATATCTTCCAATGTGCGTACTGTCGGAATCTCGGCCATGATACTGGTTTCGACTCTGGACCTGCCTTCGTCTACCAGTGTATCACATGACCCGCGCTAGCCCTCGGCCAGGATGCGATCGACCGCATCGGCCAGTTGCCGCCTTATGGCTGTTATGCAAGAGGGTGCTTGAGATGAACTTGGCCAGGTTCAAGTCGGCGCATCGCTATTCTCCAGATCGTTCAGCAGCTCGGTAACCGCCGTTTTCAGCGCGGCCAGGTCTTCTTGTGAAAACTGCCAAACTTCTTCAAGCAAGATGTCATGATATCTGTGGATGAGAACGTCGCGGAAACCAGCATAGTCGCTCCACGCGACTTCGGGGCGCCCCTCGATCGCCTGCGAATCCAGTCGTTTGACTGCTTCGCCAATGACCATAAATGCGAGTATCACGCCATCTTGCAGCAACCTGTCGTTAAGGAAGGACTCGCGACCACCGGAGGTGCAGAATTCAATATGCAGGATTCGCTCAAGAATGTCTTGCAGGTAAAGTCGCTGGTTCGGTCTCACAGGGCCTGCACTTCGCTTAACACATAAGTTTGCAGCTCTTTCCGCAAGGCACGCCGCGGCACCACATCAACCTTTCGTCCCAGCAGCTTTTCCAGTTTCTGTGTCAAACGTATGAGGTCGGTCAGTCGGAAGCCGCTTTCAAACTCTACCAGGAAATCAATATCGCTGTCCGCGCGCAATTCGCCACGTACGCAAGAGCCAAACACTGACACCTGCTTTCCGCGATGTTCGCGAGCGAAATCCATGATCTGCGGGCGCAGGCGGCGGATATCTTCTAATGTGCGTACTGTCGCGGTTTCAGCCATGGTGCAGGTTTCAACTCTAGATCTGCCTTCGCAACCCAGTGTATCACATGACGCGCGCTAGCCCTCGGCCAGGATGCGATCGACCGCATCGGCCAGTTGCCTCAGATTGTTGACCAGGAAGACGCGGTCGGCGTACATGCTGTATTCCCACATATCGCTGTCGCCGCTGCCCCACTGCCGGCGCGGCTCAGGGCAGAACCAGATCAACCGCCGGCCTTTGCGCTGCATATCTCGCGCGATATCGAGGCGCGGATCGTTGTAATTGTTGCGCCCATCGCCGAAGAAGATGACGGTGCTGCGGCTGTCGATTAAGCGCATGTGCTCTTTCTGGAAGCTGGCCAGGCTGTTGCCCAGGTCCGTGCTGTAATAGCCCGGCGGGTTCTCGGCCATGACGCGGGCCACGGCCTCGCGCGGCGGCAGTTCCGCCAGCGTGGTGCTGACATCGACCAAATCGTGGATGAAGATGAAGCTGTGCGTACGTCGAACCTGGTCACTCAATTCATAAACCAGCGTCAGCAGAAATTCGACCGCGTAACGCATGGACGTGCTCAAGTCGCAGATGAGAATCAGGCTGGGCTTTTTGTGGCGCTTGCGGAATTGCACATCCATCGGCACGCCGCCGTAGCGCATATTCTTGCGGATGGTCTTGCGCGGGTCGAATTGTCCCGATTTGGCGCGCTTCTGCCGCAGCGCCGCCCGCGTCCGCAAGCGGGCCGCCAGCCGCCGCACCTCGTCGCGCACGTCTTCGATATCCCCGCTGCTGAGCCGCTGCAAGGGCGCGTCCAGCAGGTCGGGACGTTCGCGCGGCTCTTGCTCCGCCATTTGCTCCGCCAGCGACGAACCGACAAACTGCGAGATCTGCTCGGACAGACCCTGCAGATTCTCGCGCAGCATCTCTTCCAGCTGCGCCAGCGCTTCTTCGCTCATCCCCATCTGCGCCAGTTCTTCCAGCAAATCGTCCAGCATGCGCTCCAGCTGCGCCAAACCCGCCTGCCGATTCATGCGCCGTTCAAACCAGTTGCGCATATACATTTCATCGCCCTGCGCCAGCCCAGATGATTCGCCCAACTGCTTCAGCTCCTCGTCACTGAATTCGCGCCCTTCCAGCAGACGCTGCAAAAGATCGCGCAGTGCGTCCAGGTCACCCATCAGCGACTGCAGCGCTTCTTGCAATAGCTGCTCCTGCTCGGGCGAGAGCTGTTCCAGGATGTTTTGCAGCGGCGGCTTATTGTTCTTAAAAAACAGCGGGAAGAAATAGTCGAAGATGGGCTGGTCGCGATGATTCTTGACCAGCGTCGCCTTCATTGAGCTCTTGAAGGTGGCCTGATCGCGCACGCCGCTATGATCGACGGCGAACATGGCGTCTTGACTTTCCGCCAGGGACACGCGTACGCCGGCAGCGCGTAGAGCGCGGACGAACTCGATCATTCGTTTCTGCATGGGCGCGAACCTTGCCGCTCGCTGATCTTGGCGCGATAATGCAATGGTAGAACATTTCGTTGCGCGAGGCAAACACCCGGCACGGGCTGCGCGGGATACCGATATTTCCTATTACTAACATCTAACTGTTACAATTGACTGATGTCTCGCGCAGGATGTGCCGGTCAATAGGCTGACTGGCAGACGCTATGAACAGGAATGGCAAGCTCAAGCATGATTCCTTCGCGAAAAACGCAAGCTTTGTTCACAGCAGTTGCCGCCATGTTTTTGCTGTTGCTCAGCCATCCGTTAGGGCAGTCGCATGTGTGCCACCGCTAGGGATATATCGACGATGAATGGAGCTGGCTGCAGTTTGAGGCGGGGAACAAGTTTCTGTCCGGCCGCGGCTCTGTCGAATATTTACTTACCAGGGCAGTCTCGGCTGCATTGATGTCGGCGGCCAAATATCGCCACGCGGCGGGGGCTGGGCGCATGCCAGCTCAGCGGCGGCTGCGCTAGAATTCCGCGAAGCGAATCTCAGCAATGTCAAAGGCGTGTCCAGGGGACTCGTCGTCCGTATCCAGCAATAGCTACATCTGCCGCTTGGGGTCAGGCGGGTCAGCCAACGGCGGCGCCGGACGACGAACTCAGCGTCGCCTCTCTCTCGCGCGATCCGGGTCTCCAGGCGAGCTTGGGTCAGCTAGCCAGCAAAGCAACGCATCAGCGAATCCCCCTCACTGCGAGGGGGATCTTGCTTTGCATCTCGGCTGCGGCCTGCCCTGCCGGCGAAAGGTCTATAATTGAACCAGCAAATGGCTGGTCCGCGACCGTTTTCCACCTAGCCGAGGAAGCATAATGTCGAACCTGTTCCACCTCGCAGTCGTCCTTACGCTTGCCAGCGTGATTTGCGCGCCGGCCGGGCTGGCGCAAGAGGGGCTCAATGCAGACGGCGAAGCGCGCTATGGGAGGCAGATCCTGACGCCGGGTTTCGCGCCCAGCCCTGTTACGATCAATGTCGTCAGTGGGGGCGATATCGCCGTCAAGCCGCTGGCGCTGGGCGACAATTGCCTCGGCTACGCCGCGGCCGATCCGGATGTCGTGGTCGAGCTGGCGGCCGGCTTCGAGCGCGTCACCTTTCTCATCGCCAGCGCGGAAGACACCACCCTGATCGTCAACTTGCCCAACGGCAGTTGGTCCTGTAATGACGATACCAACGGCCTCAACCCGGCGCTGGTGTATTACAACGCGGCGCCGGGCAGCTATCAAATCTGGATCGGCAGCTACGCCACCGAGACCTTTGACGATGCCGTGCTTTACCTGGCCGAAAGCGGGCCCGAGGCGCTGCCGACCACAGCGACCGGTCCCGACCCGGCCCGCGATCCACTTTACGGAGAGATTTCGCTTTCGCGCGGTTTCCAGCCATCGCCTTACGCCCTGCAGGTACTTGGCGGCGGACGCAGCGATGCCGCGGAACATCTCGCTGACCCGGTCTGCCGCGGCTACGTCTCGGAAGCGCCGGATTACAGCGTGTATCTCAGCGAAGACCTGGCGGATCTGCGCTTTGCCGTCCACAGCCCGGCCGCGATGACTCTGCTGATCAACGGCGCCGATGGCCGCTGGCATTGCAGCGCCGGCGACTCTCGCGGCGACCCTGCCATCAGCTTCGACTACGCCTTGTCCGGCTTGTATGATGTCTGGGTGGGCAGCCAGGAGCAGGGCAATTACGCCGCCAGCATCTTCTATCTGACCGAATACGAGCATGACCCGGGGCCGAGCTTCACGATTGATACGAGCTGTCCTGACATGCTGCCTACCGATTTGCAAGTCGGCGACCGCGCCCTGGTCACGCGCGCTGACGCGAAGGTCTACGCCGTGCCGGAGACCGCCGCCACCGTCATTTTCCAGCCGGCGCCGGGGGCCGGTTTGGCGCTTGTCGGCGGTCCGGTCTGTGATGAGGAGTTTCGCTGGTGGCGCGCCCAGCTCGGCGACGGCAACCGCGGCTGGATCGCCGATGGCGATGCGGAATCACGCTGGCTCGAGCGGGCAAACTGAACGCATCAATCCAGCGGCGCGATCTCGACCACCAAGCCATTGCTCCAGCCATGTTTGGCGTCCATCTTGGCTTTAACCGCGGCGATGAGATTTTCATCAGTTGGCGCCGCGCCGCGGCCGGCGACGAGATCAGGATCGGCAGCGTCCGACATCGTGTCGCCCAGCCGAAAGCGCACAGTCGCTTTGGCGCGGATATTCCGCACCCAGTGCGCCGCCTCGCGTTTCTCGGAGATGATATAGAAACGACCGTCGTGCTCAACATACCAAATCTCGATTTCGTGCGGCTTGCCGCTGCGGTGGCCGGTGGTTGTGAGGTAGAGGAATTTGGGCTCGGTCATGTCGGTTTCCTCGCTGAGCGGACGCTTGCGCATATATTCCGGCAGCGGATATTTTGCCCATTGCAATGTAAAATGGCAAACTAGCCGGCTCAAACTTTGCGCCACTGTATACGGGAAAAAGGGTGACCATGCCGATAGACATTCGCCTTGAGCGACCCGACGATATCGACCGAGTCTACGCGATAGAAGCGGCAGCTTTTGGCGGGGATGCGCATGCGCGCCTTGTCGATGCGCTGCGTGCTGACGATGCGTTGATCTTGTCGCATGTCGCTGAGATAAACGGCGACATCGTCGGCCATGCGGCCTACAGTTTTGTCTCGGTCACTGACGGGGACTGCGCCCGCCACTTTCCCGCGCTGGGTCCAATAGGCGTGGATCCGCGGCGTCAGGGTAGAGGCATCGGCTCGGCTTTGGTGCGCGCCGGATTGCGGGCGCTGACTGAGGCGGAGTATGAATTGGTCTTTCTGGTGGGTAGCCCGCGCTATTATCCGCGCTTCGGCTACCAGCCGGCCCAGCCGCTCGGCTTCACATCGGATTACGTCAAGCCCGGCGGAAAGCATGAACACTTCATGGTGGCGCTTTTGCAGGAGTCTTTTCCAGACGGCGTCCGCGGACATGTCCGCTTCCACCCGGCCTTTGTCGAGGTGGACTAGCGGCGGGCGAGGATCGTCTCGATCTCCGAGGCCGCTTTCTGCGCCGCGAACATGACATGCCCCATACTCGCGCCCGGCTCAATGACCAGCGCCAGCGTCACGTCGCCGGCCGGGCAATTGAGCAGCGTACCATCCGCGCCTTCCAATAGCAGGCGCCCCATATCGCCTTGCGCCAGCCGATCCAGCGTACGCTCCGCCTGCCCTGTCAACCGCGCCGAGACCGCCGCGACCTGCGCCGCGCTCAGCGAATCACCCGCGCGCTCGCTGGTCGAACCGGTCGCAAATGCCGCGATTGGAAAGCCGTCGTCACTGACCACTACGCAGGTCTTTACGCCTTCCGCCACCAAGCCCAGCCGGCGCAAAGATTCGTCCAGCGCTTGCTTCCGCTCTCGTTGATTCATAGCACCTTAACCGGCGCGCGAAAGTTTGCATTTCATACGGCGAGTATAGCCCAATCGCGCCGAGCGCAAAAGCAGCCTGGCCTGGAGTTGTTCGCCGCCGCCATCGCACCGCAACGGCGGGCGCAACCACAGGGTCAATTATTGGCAGCGAAAGAGTATAATTTGGCCGTACGATGAATCCCTGTCGCGGGGAGAAACGGGAACGGCCCGACTTGACGACAACCGTATTGCGAGATGCGCGCGAATTACGAGTGCCAAGCAGCGCGCCGCCGCGCACGGAAGCCATCGGCGCTCTGCTCGGGCGGCGGCTGCAGCCCGGCGATGTCATCTGCCTTTCGGGCACGCTGGGCGCGGGCAAGACGGTCTTCAGTCGCGGTATCGGCAAGGGCTGGGGAGCTCTCCCGGATTTGACCAGCCCGACCTACAACCTGGCGCACATGCATCGGCGCGCCAGGGACGAAGGGCGGCTGGCGCACATTGACCTATACCGCATCAGCGGAACCAGCGAAGCCGACACGCTGGGACTGGACGACTTGCTCGATGGCGAGCACATCGTCATCATGGAGTGGCCCGAGCGTATCCGCGAGGCGCTGCCGCCGGCGCATCTCTGGATCAACTTTGAGCTGGCGGATGCCGAAGGGCGAGAACTGGTATTGCGCGCGCAGGGGTCGCGTTTCACGGCGCTAATGGACGCGTTGCAGCGCGACCTGGAGACTTCCGGATAACAGCGAAGCGACATCGCCATGCTACTGGCCATTGACACCGCTACGCAGATTCTCAGCATCGCCGCGCATGACGGCGCTGTGCTGCAGGCCGAGTGGTCGCTGGCCGCTGGTCGGCAGCACAGCGCTCTGCTGGCGCCCATGATCCAACAGCTTCTGCGTCAATCCGGCGCGCAACAATCAGACCTGCGCGCGCTGGCTGTCGCGGTCGGGCCCGGTTCGTACACCGGCTTGCGCATCGGCGTGGCGCTGGCCAAAGGCATGGCCGCGGTCGGTGACCTGCCGCTGGTGCCGCTGACGACCCTGGAGATCGTGCTGGAAGCGCATGCGCCATCGCATTACAAGTGGCCCCTCATCGCCACGGCGCCGGCCGGGCGCGAGCGCGTCATCTGGGCCAAATACGCGCCTGGCGGCGATACCTGGATCCTGCGCCGTCCAGCTGAAATCAGTACTTGGGATGAGTTGCTGGCCGCCTGCCCGCCACCAATTTCTATCAGCGGTGAAATATCGAGCGCCGGCCTGGCCGCCATAGACGCCTCCAAGGCGGCCGGCGCTCAAATCGACCTGCCCCCCGCCGCAGATCGTCTGCGCCGCGCCGGTCACCTGGCCGAGATCGCCTGGCGCCGCCTGCGCGAAAGCCGGGAGGAGCGCCCCTACCCGGCGGCCGATGTCCGACCGATTTACCTGAAGCCGCCGGGTTGAGTTTCAAGCATGAAGATAAAAGTAGGGTTTGAATCACAATGTATAGCTAGCGTAGGGGCGAACCTTGGCTCGCCCATACAGACCATTCTTATTGGCGAGCGAGGCGCCGCCACAGCACTCCTGAACTAAGAATTACCGTGGAGGACTAACCCAGATGAACGAAATTCTAAGAGCGCTCGAAATTGAAGCGATCAATGCGGGCGTCTGCGCCGGCGCCGACGGCTGGATTCATAATCCCGACGGCTTGGCGCTGCCTTCGCTGAACCCGGCCACCAACGCGACCATCGCGACAGTCGTTCAGGCGACGCCCGCCGATTATGAGGCGGCGGTCGCGGCAGCTCAGGCAGGCTTCGCCGATTGGCGTATGCTGCCGGCGCCCCGGCGCGGCGAAGTCATCCGCGACCTCGGCAATGCCCTGCGCGAGCGCAAAGAGCCGCTGGGAGAGCTGGTCTCGCTGGAGAACGGCAAGATTCGCAGCGAGGGCTTGGGCGAAGTCCAGGAGATGATCGACATCTGCGATTTCGCCGTCGGCCTGTCGCGCCAGCTCTACGGTTTGACGATGCACTCCGAGCGGCCGGGACATCGCATGTACGAGCAATGGCATCCCCTGGGGCCGATCGGCATCATCACCGCCTTCAACTTTCCAGTGGCCGTCTGGTCCTGGAATGCGGCCATCGCGGCGGTCTGCGGCGACACCATGATCTGGAAACCCTCGCCCACGACGCCGCTCACCGCCATCGCTGTGCAGCATATTTGCAATCGGGTGATGGCGCGGCATGGCGTTGCCGGAGTTTTCAACCTGGTCATCGGCGGCAACGACGAAATTGGCGAGCGCATGGTGAATGATGAGCGCCTGCCGCTGATCAGCTTCACCGGATCAATCCGCGTGGGCAGGCATGTGGCGCAACGCGTCGCCGCGCGGCTGGGACGCAGCATCCTCGAGCTGGGCGGCAACAATGGCATCATCGTCAGCGCCGATGCCGATCTGGATCTGGCGACGCGCGCCATCGTCTTCGGCGCGGTGGGCACAGCCGGCCAGCGCTGCACAACCACGCGCCGTCTGATCGCGCAGCGGACGATCGTCGACGAACTCTGTGGTCGTCTCGTCCGCGCCTACGAATCAGCGCCGATTGGCGACCCGATGGCGGACGGCGTACTGATGGGCCCCTTGGTTAACGAGGGCGCGGTCACCGCGATGATGGCCGCTATCAGTCGCGCGAAAGCAGAAGGCGGCCGCATCTTGACTGGCGGAGGGCGCCTGCCCGATATCGGCGCAAATTATGTCGAGCCGACCATCATTCGCATGCCGCGGCAGACGCCGCTGGTCTGCGAGGAGACCTTCGCGCCCATCCTCTATATCATGGATTACGAAACGCTCGACGAGGCCATCGCCATGCATAACGCGGTGCCGCAGGGGCTTTCCAGCGCCATCTTTACCGGCGACCTGCGCAGCTCGGAAGCGTTCCTGTCTCACGCCGGCTCGGATTGCGGCATCGCCAACGTCAACATCGGCACAAGCGGCGCGGAAATTGGCGGCGCTTTCGGCGGTGAGAAAGAGACCGGCGGCGGGCGCGAATCCGGCTCGGACGCCTGGAAAGCCTATATGCGCCGGCAAACCAATACCATCAACTTCTCGGCCGAGCTGCCGCTGGCGCAAGGCGTGGAGTTTGATGTGTAGTCTGGAATCGAATTCCGCAGAATGGGCGTAACGCGAGCGCAGGGCGACCTTACGTGTCTCTTTTCTTGCCTTCGCTGCTGCCCGATAGCAAGACGGCTAGCAGCAGCCGCAAGCCGATCGCTAGCACGACCAACAGCGCGACTTGACGGACCTGCTCGCTATAAAGCTCAACGACGGGCAGTTCGGGCTCATCGCCGGTCGGTTCGAGCCGCAATACCGTAAATTCCTCGACCACCTCCGCCAATGTGTTGAGATCGGCCGCTTGCGCCGACGACATACGGGCGAAGAGCGACTCGTAAATCCAGGAGTTGCGGCTGAACATATAGAGCGCGCGCAGCGCTTCCGCCGGGTCATCCACCAGCTGCGCCCGCGCGTCCACGACATGCTCACCGTGCTGAATGGTGACGCGATTGTCCTGCTGGACATTGCGGTACCAGTCAGTATCCGCGCCCCAGCCGGAGACGATGTAATACTTACTGCCATGCCGCCGGTACTCGACCACCACATGCCGCGCCAGGCCACTCTTGCGTCCGCGCGTCGTCAGAATCAGCAAGGGGAGCCAATTCAGCGCCGGGCCCCAACCAAGCTTGTACAAGTGCAGCGGCGCCCGCAGTAAATGCATGGCAAGATCGCGGGAACGGTCGATTGTCGCGCTGGACAGGCTCATAGCGTCAGTCAGCTCGCGTAGATAATCAGTAGCAACAGTTTACTGGAGCAGGCCGCAAATGTCAGCGCCCGACCGATAAGCGCAAACGACGATCCGGTCGCCCTAATTCCACTCCGAGCGGCCGCCGCGCCCCCGCCCTTGATAGCGCTCGTCATCTCCTCCGCGCATGATCTGGCGGCGCGCCTTCTGCACATCGCTCTCGTGTTTGAGCAATACCGTCAGCGTGGTCTCCAGCGTCTTCTCGTCGATGCTGTCGGCATTGAGCATGACCAGGGCCTTGGCCCAATCGATCGTCTCCGACACGCTAGGGTTCTTCTTCAAGTCCATACGGCGCATGCCCTGCACGACATCGACCGTCTGGCGCGCCAGTTTCTCGCTCAGTTCCGGCACACGCATTTTGACGATGTTCAGCTCGGCCTCGTGGGTCGGATAATCGACGAAGAGGTACAGACAGCGGCGCTTCAAGGCTTCGGAAAGCTCACGGGTATTATTGCTGGTCAGCACGACGGCGGGATGATGCCGCGCTTGCACCGTGCCCAGCTCGGGAATCGAGACCTGGAAATCGCTGAGGATTTCGAGCAAAAAGGCTTCGAATTCGGCATCGGCGCGGTCTATCTCGTCGATCAGCAGCACCACCGGTTCCTCGCTGAGCAGCGCCGCCAAAAGCGGGCGCGCCAGCAGAAAGCGCTCGCTGAAGAAGACATCGTCTTCGTCACCCAGGCGATCGGCCGCCTGACGCAGCGTTTCCGCGGAAGCCAGCAGGTCGCTGAGTTTGTCGCGCAGCAGCTGCGTATACAGCATCTGTTTGGCGTACTCCCATTCGTAGAGCGCCTTGTTCTCGTCCAGCCCTTCGTAGCATTGCAAGCGGATGAGCGGCTTGGCCGAGGCGCCGGACCAGGCTTTGGCCAGCTCCGTCTTGCCCACGCCCGCCGGCCCCTCGGTCAGCAGCGGCTTGCCTAACTTGTCAGCCAAAAAGACGACGGTCGAAATCTCGTCGGTGGGGATATATTGCTGGCCGCACAAGGCCTCGGTGACTTGCTGCACGTCATCGAACATAGCTGACATGTCCAATCTGTCGCTGGGCGGATAGCGTCAAAGAAAGTCAGTCGGAGTGTAACCGAGATAGTCGCGTCCTGGCAAGCGAGCGCGCGTGGTGGCGCGTTCAGGATATGGTAAAATCGAAATGCATGGACAGGGAGGACAATCATGATCGCGCGCGGCCTACTGGATGAATTGCAGCAGCCTAATCGTGAGCAGAGGCTTGAGGTGATTCGTTTTCTGAAGGCGGAGCTCTCTGCGGAGGAAAACAGCGAATGGGACTCCTTGTTCCCAAAGCAGGGCGGTGTCGCCCGTATTCCGTCCGTTAGGGCCGATTTTAATCGGGCCAGGAGCTTCCTCGACTTGGAAGAAGAACAAACTCCTGACAATGCTTGAAACACTCACATTTCCCTTTGTCATTTGGAACGATTACGTTCCAGACCAAATGGCGCGGCCGTTAGTTCCGGTGACGATTAGATACGCCGAGAATGAAATCCAGACTTTGGCTCTGCTGGATAGCGACGCCGACATTAATTTGATGCCTTTTCAATTGGGTCTTGACCTCGGATTCGACTGGGATACGGGGGGAGACTACACTGGTTTGGAAGGCTTGGGCGGAGGTCTGGCGGCAAAGAAATCAGTTGCGGATTTGTACCTAGGTTCGTGGCCAAGCATAAGGCAGATATTCGCCTGGGCGCGCAATGATGATGTTCCTGTAATCTTGGGGCAGTGGAATTTCTTCGAAATGGTGGATGTATGCATTTCCCGAACTCAAGGCCTTATGACCTTTGAACTGCCCAAGTGATGGAAAAGGTAAAGCATAGGGAACTGAAATGCTGGACCCGAGTTCTTTCATCTGGTAGTAGATGCCAATGCCCGATGTAAAGCTCGAAGCCACCGTCCCGCTGCCGTCGGCGCAGGCTTTCGACATCTTCGTCCAGCAGATGGATGTCTGGTGGCCGCGCCAGGGCGTCTTTCCCTACAGCTTCGCGCCCGAGACGACGCGCCCGCTGCACATTCGTTTCGACGGGCGAGAAGGCGGCCGCTACTACGAAACATTCGCCGATGGCAGCGAATACCTCATCGGTACGATCTCAGTTTGGAATCCGCCGCTGGAACTGGCCTACGGTTGGCGCGACCCGACATGGGAGGGCAGCACAGACATCCGGCTCTGCTTCGCGCCGGAGGGCGAGGGCACGCGCGTCACTTATACGCAAGACGGCTTCGCGAGCGCCGGCGCGCCCTGGCTAATCCCCTATTATCAGATTGGCTGCGGACAAACCTTGGCCGCCTACATCGCCCACTGTCGCGCCCTGAGCGCGCTGCAGGAATTGGAGCGCGGTCACGAATAGGGCTAGTCCAGCAGTCCGCCGATGCGCTCGATGATGTAAGCGCCGATCTCGGCTTTGCTCGTGCGATCGATGTGATGCAAACCGCCATCCATATCCAGTACGACCACGCGGTTGGAGTCGGCAGCGAAGCCCGCGTCGGTCGCCGTTATATCGTTGGCGATGAGCAGGTCCAGCCCCTTGCTCTGGAGTTTGTCGCTGGCGTTTTCCACCAGGTTTTCGCTTTCCGCCGCGAAGCCGACCGCGATCATTGGATAGCCTGTCCGCGCCCGCTGCGCCTTGACCGCCATCAAGATGTCCGCCGTACGCGTCAGCGGCAAATTCAAGCTATCGTCCGACTTCTTGATTTTCTGCTCTGACACCGATAGCGGGCGATAATCCGCCACCGCCGCGGCCATAATCAAGGCGGACGAATCGGCGACATTGTCCAGGACGGCTTCACGCATTGACTCGGCGGAGTCGACAGCCACCAGCGTTGCGCCGACCGGCGCCGGCAGCCCTGTCGCCGACGAAATCAGCGCCACATCAGCGCCGGCATCGACCGCCGCCTGGGCGATGGCGTAACCCTGCTTGCCGGTCGAGCGATTGGTGATGAAGCGGACCGGGTCGATGGCCTCGCGCGTGCCGCCGGCCGTGACCACCAGCTTGTGGCCGGCTAACTCGCCGTCGCCGCCGATAACCCGCCGAATATGCCCTAGCAAGGTTTCCGTGTCCGGCAAGCGCCCGATCCCGGCCAACCCACTAGCGAATCGTCCCGCGTCCGGCTCGATCAAGTGGGCGCCCCGCCGCCGCAGCATTTCGCAGTTGGCCTGCACTGCGGGGCTGTCATACATATTGCCGTCCATCGCCGGGGCGATCAGCAGCGGACAGGCGATCGCCAATGCCGTGACCGACAGCATATCATCAGCGAATCCATGCGCCAACCTGGCCAGAGTATGGGCTGTGGCCGGCGCGACGATCAGCAGATCCGCTGCTTCAGCCAAGCCGATATGGGCGATATGGCTGGACACGCCACCTGCCGACTCGGAGGACCACATATCGCTGTAAACCGCGCGGCCGCTCACCGCTTGAAATGCCAGCGGGCTGACAAAACGCTGCGCCGCCGCTGTCAGCACCACATCAACTTGCGCGCCCGCCTGGGTCAATTTGCTGGCGAGGTCCACCGCTTTATAGACGGCGATGCTGCCACAGACACCCAGAATGATGCGTTTGTCTCGCAAAAGCGCGATCGCTTCCATGCCGGCCTCACAGTCTTGCCACGCCCTAATGGTACACAATCTGCAATCGAAACAAAAGCCCGCCGGTCACCTCAGAAGTGCCGCCGCAGCGAGATAATTCGCGCCTCAATGGACACTGTTACGCTGTTGACCGAGAGCCAGAAAAGTAGCTAAATAGCAGGTTTGCGCGGTTCGCCAAATCCGTCGAATTCTGTTAGAGTTGGTACTCTTGAGCGCGGCGCGTGCAGGAGACGAACAATGCAGTCTGGCGTGGCAAAGCGACGGCTTTCGGCCTCCATGCTGTTACAAGTTCTGTGCTTGCTTTTCCTGGCCGGCTGCAATTTGGATTTCACTCCGGCCGACCCGTCCCCAAGCTTTGATGGTCCTCCCGTCATTCATATCGCCGCGCCACAGCCCAACCAGAAATTCCAGACCGGCGCCACCGTCATCGTACAAGCGCGGGTGCAGAATGCCGGTCCAGACATTTCACGCATCGCGGTGCTGCTCAACGACGAATTGATGGGCGAGCAGCTCAATCCCAACGAGACAAACGCCGAGGTACTGCCCTTGACCATCGACTGGCCGACCAGCAGCGAGGGTGAATTCACCATCGCCGTCCTCGCCGAGCGCGGTGATGGCAGCGGCGCGCGCGAAGATGTCAGCATTATGGTGGTCCCGCTCAGCCAATTCGAGGCGCCGGAAACGGCAACCGCCACGCCGGAACTTGCCGAGCCGCCTACATTGGAGGAGGCGCCGAGTCAAGCTGAAGACGCCGCATCCGCTGAGCTTGATCCAGAAGCCGCTCCGCGAGCTACCGCGACCGGCGCGCCGGCCCTCGGCACTGGTCCGAGCGAACTCACGGGCACGGTCATCCGCCCGGCGCCCCTGCGTCCGGGACCGGGAGTGGACTCAGGCCAACCCATCGGCAGTCTCATGGTCGACGATGAAGTCCTGATCATCGCCGTCAATCCCGCGGGCAGCTGGTACCGCATAAGACGCGGGACGGCGATAGACGCCTGGGTTGACGCCAGCTTGGTGTTTGCAGAGGGCGAGACGTCGGGGCTGCCCATCGAGACCGGCGCGCCCCCGACCCCGCAAGAGGGCGTGAATCTTGTTGTGACGAGCATCGAACTGGCGCCTGATCCGCCGGTCTGCGGCCAGCCAACTATCGTGCGCGCCACCGTGCGAAATAGCGGCGCGCTTGACGCGCAGACCAGCCCCTGGGTAGCCGCAAAGGCCCACTTGCTCAGCGACGACAGCGTACAGGCCCAGAATCCCGAAACCGTGTATTTGCGGGCGCTGGAAGCGGGCGAAGAGGCGCTGCTGGAGATTTCCCTTACGCTGACCGCGCGCTACGCTGAACTGCACGAGATCCGCGTCACCGCGGACGAAGGCAACCATGAGTTTGAAACCCGCGAAGACGACAACATCGGCGTGAGCCGCCAATTCGAGTTGAGCCAGGGGTCTTGCAGCGCATAAACGCGTCAGCGACATTAGATCACTGACGCCCTGTGCTATAGTGGTAGGCGAATGATCTACCCCCGCGTCAGGAAGGCGACAATCAGTGACTTCAATACTCGTGACCAACGACGACGGCTACGACGCGCCCGGAATCGTAAAGCTGGCGGAAGCCATGCAGGATCTGGGCGAGGTGCGGGTCTGCGCGCCGGCCACCAATCAGAGTGCCAGCGGGCATAAGATCACCTTGCACCAGGACATCGCCTATTCACGCTGCGCGGTGGGAGAAGGCATACCGGCGCTAGCGGTTGGCGGATCGCCGGCGGATTGCATCATGTTAGCGCTGCTGGGCTTGGTGGAGAAGCGCCCTGACATCGTCGTTTCCGGCATCAATCGCGGGGAAAATATGGCGCAGGACCTGACCTATAGCGGGACTGTCGCGGCTGCCTTGGAAGCGGTGATCAACGGCATCCCGGCTGTCGCGTTTTCGCTGGCCCGCGCTGATGCTGGCCATCCCGACGACTATCGCGTGGCTGCGCAAGTGGCGCTATCTGTCGTTAGCATGGTGCTGGCGCAGGGTTTACCGCCCCTCACTATCCTAAACGTCAATGTGCCGCCGGTAAGCCAGCTGCAGGACTTGCGCGGCATCCGGCTGACGCGGCAGGGCGTGCGAGTTTACCGTGATTATCTGGTCGAGGTGGACGCAGGCCTTGTGCGCATCGGCGGCGAGCCGCCCGAGGCCAACACCGACGAGCTGGGCACGGATGTCTGGGCGGTGCATCGCGACTACGTCAGCGTGACGCCCGTGCACCTGGATATGACGGCGCATCAATTCATGGCGAATCTGGAGGCCTGGGACTTGCGCTTGCCCGGACCGGAAAATGGTATGATTCAGCAAGGAGGGCGCAGAGACTCCGCCCTTCGACACAGAGGCGCGGAGAAAGGCGTGTTGCCGTGAATTTCCTAAAGAACCTGTTCGGCGGCGGCGGGCGCAGTGAAGACCGCGGCATCTATTTCTACGTGCAGCCCAAGATGTGCAAGGAGATCCTGCGCATTCGCGTCGACCCGCTGAACGACCTGTCCCGCGCGGACGACGGCAAGACCTACTGGTGCCGCAAGCTGGCCAGCGCGGCCCGGTGTCCTTTTCAGGCGGAGATTACGCTGTACTTTGACAAAAACAAGCGCTTCACGGGCGAGGAAGTGGAGAATGGCCAGCTGGTCAGCGAGGCGGAGTGGTTGGCGCAGCGGGGGGACAAGAATTGATAATTCCGCCTAGCGCAGAAAGGCGCCCATATTGGTACCCGGCGTCCATTTGTTGCCGTCCGGCAGTATCGCCCCTTCAAGTTTGGCGCCTATGAGTCTCGCCCGGCTGAGCGTCGCGCCCTCCATGTCGGCCCTAGTCATGTCTGCTCCTTGCAGCCTGGCCTCGGACATGTTCGCAGCCCTTAGAATTGCCCCGGTCAGGTCGGCTTTTGACAGGTCAGCATTGGCCAGATTTGCACGCGACAGATCAACCTCACGCAAGAGCGCGCCAGACAGATCCGCATGCGCTAGCTGCGCATCCGCCAAATTCTGACCGGTAAAATCTTTGACTCCAGCGGTGCTGACGGACGATTTGTCATCTCCAGCTGCTGCCCGTGCTCGCGATGCCGGCACTGCTCGGCCAGGATTCGTCCGCCCGTCGCTTCGCGTTTCGCCGGGCGCTGCCTGTTGCGCCTTCTTCAGTCCATTTGCACCATCTTTTGACGCCTTCTCAGCCAGCTTCAAGCGACGAAGTGTATCGGCTAGCTCTCGTTCAACCGCAATCAGGCGTTGACTGGTCTCTACCAAACTGGCTTTGGAATCCTCCGATTCTTTGCGAGCCGTGTCCAAATCCACTTTGGAAATCGTGAGGTCATGTTCAGCGGTCGCAAGGCGCCGTTTGTACGATTTCAACTCTGTCAAAGTCGACTCTAATTTGTGGCTGGTTGATTCGAGTTCTTGCTCTGTCCGCTTTAGTTTTCTCTGTGTTTCGCCGTTGCACGTTCCGTAAATCCTCCTGCCAATACTGCGCATCATATCTTCGGCAACCAAAGCATGGGTTTTTGCGTCGACAGCTACCAGTAGCCGCACCGCATTCTCCGCAATGCGAAACACGCCATCGTTCGTGAATTGATCGCGTACATTCGAGTGCGCCCAAGTATTCCGCGCATCGAGCAATTCATGCGCAAAATTGAAAGCGTTCACCTGATTGAAGTCCCGCTTGGCGCTTCCGGAAACGAAACCCAGTTCATCGAGGAAGATCGTCTTGTCTTTCACAATCGCTCTCAACCAGCGGTAGGCGTCAAAAGCCTTAAGAATTGAGTCGTCATCCTTCAAAAGAGGTCTCAAGTCGCTGAACGGCGATTCCACTTTCTCAATGAGCTTCTGCTTGTACTCGTCGCCATAGAATTGCCGATACTTGTTGAGCACGTATGGACCCAAACCAGCGCCTACTTCGTAAACGATCTGTCCTACTATGGCATTATTGTCGCCTGACATTCTGGGATGCTCCATCCGACCCATAGCACAAGATTTAAACGCCTTGAGCAAGGTTTGTGCGGAGTACAACTATGTTAGAGAGTCGTTACCAAGGGTACCACATTGGAGGATAGTTTTCGAAGCCGATTACCCTACCCCTCCCCAGCGCCAACCGCCCGCATCGCCGGCAAACCGAAGGTGCGGCGCACCTTGTCTTCGATCGTGTCCGACATGCCCCCGTTGCTCTGCAGGAACAGCTTGGCGTTCTCACGGCCTTGGCCCAGCAAGTCATCGCCGTAGCGATAGAAGGCGCCGCGCTTGTCGATGATGCCCAGCTCGGTGCCGATGTCGATGATCTCGCCTGACTTGCTGATGCCCTGGTTGAACATGATGTCGAATTCGCATTCCTTGAAGGGCGCGGCGACTTTGTTCTTCTTGATCTTCACGCGGGTGCGATTGCCGACGATATCGCCGCTGTGTTTGATCTGCTGGATGCGGCGGATATCGATGCGCACGCTGGCGTAGAATTTCAGGGCGCGGCCGCCCGGCGTGGTCTCGGGACTGCCGAACATCACGCCGACTTTCTCGCGCAGTTGGTTGGTGAAGATGACGCAGACATTGGATTGCTTGATGGCGCCGGCCAGTTTACGCAGCGCCTGGCTCATCAAGCGCGCCTGCAAGCCGACATGTGAATCGCCCATCTCGCCCTCGATCTCTGCACGAGGCACGAGCGCGGCCACACTGTCCACCACGATGACATCCAGCGCGCCCGAACGCGTCAGGTGCTCGGTGATTTCCAGGGCCTGCTCGCCCGTGTCCGGCTGCGAGACGTAGAGCTGCTGGATGTCGACGCCGATCTTCTCGGCATAGAGCGGGTCGAGCGCGTGCTCCATATCCACGAAGGCGCAGATGCCGCCGGACCGCTGCGCTTCAGCTACGATGTGCAGGCAGAGCGTGGTCTTGCCCGAGCTTTCCGGACCGTAGATCTCGGTGATGCGCCCGCGCGGCACACCACCCACGCCCAGCGAGATGTCAATGCCCAGCGAACCGGTCGGGATCGCCTCGACCTCGAGGTGGCTGCCGGCGCCCAAATTGAAGATCGTGCCATCGCCGTAGCGCTTGGTGATGTCCGTCAGCGTGGCGTCGAGCGCCTTCTGCTTGGCTGCGTGGTCCCCACTGTCGTGGACCAGCGTTTCCTTGACCATTTGTGTACGTTTCGCCATCGTTGCCGTCTCGCTTTTCTAGGGTTGCCTTAGTGTAGTGTTTCTGACCCGATTCCGCTATGTTGGCGAGCCTAGCACTTTTGTTCTAAGCGCGCAAGTATGGATTATTCAATCCCGACAGCCGACTTGCACATTGTGGGATAATACGATAAGCTGCGCCGCGTTGTAGTGAGTGTGCGCTAATTTATCCATCGCAACGCTGAAGAATCCGTATGCTCCGCCCGTCAAGCAAGATATTGCTTTGTATTCTTTCTTTTGCCGTTCTCATGCTTTCATCCGCCCTCATCCCGGCGCAGGCGCAACAACGCCTCCCTCGCCCGATCAACCTCCGCGTCAACGGCGACACGCTGTCCTGGGACGCGGTCACCAACGCCAGCGGTTACCACGTCCGCTGGCGCGCGCCCAACAGACGCGCCTGGAGACTCGCGCCGGTCTCGCCGGGAATGACCAGCTATCGCTTCGTTGAATTGGATTACGATGTGGATTATACGGTGGAAGTACGGGCCTTGGCTGCCGCGGTTGAGGGCTACCGCGCCAGCCGCTGGAAGCAGTTGCCAGATGCGGTGCGCCTGTCCGCGCCGACGGTGACCGCCACCGCTACTGCCAGCCCAACTGCTACCGCGCCCCCCAGTCCAACCGCGACGCCAATTCCGACGGCAACCAAAGTTCGCCTTGCTACCTTGCCCCGTCCCAGAGGTTTCTACAACACTGAAGGCAGCACTTTTGTTTGGAATCAACTCAACGGCGCCTCGGCTTACGAAATTAGCTGGCGGCAACCGGGGAAACGGTGGCGCAAAAAGATCATCGGCAAGTCACAATTGTTTTACACGATTCGCGGGTTGAAGCCCGCCGTTGAATACGAAGTGAAGCTGCGCGGTCTGGCCGATGGCTTGGTATTCAAACGCACCGGCCGCTGGACGGGTATCCTGACTCTGATACTGGAATCATCGGCAACGGCGACCAACACACCAACAGATACGCCGACGAACACGCCTACCAACACACCGACTGACACGCCTACCAACACTCCGACTGACACGCCTACCAACACACCAACAGATACGCCTACCAACACACCGACTGACACGCCAACCAACACTCCGACTGACACGCCTACAAATACACCAACGGACACGCCGACGCCTTCCCCTACGCCGACAGATACGCTCACGCCCACCCTGGCCCCGCCGCCCATGCCAACCGGTCTCGTCATTACTGGCGTCACCGGCCGTTCCCTCGACCTGGACTGGGATCGGACGCCGAGAGCTGACAGCTACGAGCTGAAAATAAACAATTCCGTCTGGTTCGATAACGGCGACGCCATCGGCAACGGCTTTCAGGGCTTGAAATCCGGCACGACCTACACCCTCTCTGTCCGCGCCAGGAACCGCGCCGGCGTCTCGCCCTCCGCCTCAATTGACGGCAGGACCCTGCCCCCCACCGATACGCCCGTGCCGACCGATACGCCAACGGACACGCCGACCTTTACGCCGACGAATATGCCAACCCCGACGGACACACCCACTCCAACGAACACGCCGACCTTTACGCCGACGAATACCCCTGTGCCGACCGATACGCTTGTGCCGACTGATACGCCCACGGCTACAGCGACGCCTACGGCGACGAACACGCCTGTGCCGCCCACGCCGAAACCGCGTGACCGCGACCGTAATAACGAATGCCGCACCAGAACCGAAACCAGATTACACACGAAGGGCGAAGAGTGCACTTGCAGAGGCCTGCCCGGCGTCTGCTACTACGACAGGAAATGCAGTCGCAAAGTCCGCGTCTCCGGCGAGTGCCCCAATTTCAGGGAAACTTGCGGCAACAATTGGGAATACACCAGCTGTGATCAGTACCATACGCCCGTCCCACAGTAAGTCTGCAAAAATGGACCCAATTTGCAGGTCTTCGAAAAACGGTCCCGTCCTGGCGCCGGCGGCGCGTCCGTCGGTCGCATCGTTGCACAATCGAGCAGCCGAGCTGTCACTTCTCCCGTTCAACAGCCGTCTAATAATCCTGACGCCGATCCTGCTGGGCGCTTTCTACCTGCGCTTGCATGATCTGGGCAACTGGCCAGTCCGTTGGGACGAGGCGTTTTCGGTATGGGGAGCTCAGATGGGGCTGGTTGAAGGAACGAACTTTACCGCCGGCGATGTGCATCCGCCGTTGCACCCGTGGCTCCTCCATGTTTGGGTGCGCCTAGCGGGAATCAGCGAGTTTGCTATCCGGGCGATGTCAGTGTTTCCCGCCTTAATAACCATATCGCTGGTCTACTCGTTAACATTGAGATTGAGCAGGCAGGACCTGGCCGCGTTGTTCGCCTTGCTGTTGATCACGGTGTCTCCATATCATATTCAGTGGTCGCAAGATGGACGGATGTATGCCCTCGCGACGATGTTCGCAAGTCTCGCCATCTACGCCTATCTGCAAAGCGGGAGGAACTTGTTTGCGTTTTCGGCAATCGGGGCGGTGCTGAGTCACTACTTTGGCGCGATCGTTATCGGCACCGTAGTGTTGTATGATGTAATCGTCCGCCGCGAAATGCGCCGCCGACAATGGTACATAGCATTTGCTATTGTTGTCGCGGTATGCTTGGCGTGGGGCATGTTTACCGTTGGATTGATGAGGAAAGATCCCTCATCCGCGAGCTTTGACCCGCGGGCTGCGTTCGTGATAATGGCGAATGTATTCGCCGTGAACTCCACCACGCACGCCGGCGCCTACACCCCGCACGTTTTCCTCATCATCGCGATATTCTTTCTCGGAGTCTTCTTGACTTGGCGCGACAATCCGGTCCAGGCGACCTTCATAGTCTTCGGTTGTGTCTTGCCTCCGATAGCCATATCGCTATTGGGATTGCCGTTTGTCCCGGTGCATGTCAACGCGCTGCAGGAGCGCTATTTCAGCCTCTTCGCGCCATTTGCATTTGCCGGATTCGGAATAGGTTTGGCGTCGATGCTAAAGCGACGATGGTTGCGAGCGCCTGGCGCGATTGTCTGCGCCGGGCTCCTGGCTTTCCAGGGATCCCTGGCGTTGGAACGGGCCGACCGGCGCTATTTCAAGGACGATTACCGGAGCATGATGGCGGCTGTGACGGCGCTTACTACCTCAGATGACATTGTATTCTTTGCCTCTGGGGGGAGGAAGCCGGTCGTCTACTACCATTTGGACCGGGCTGGATACGACGTGCAAAAATCCGGTCGCGCAGAACCTCGAAACGTCATTGGAATACCGCGGACAGCGGACAATGTGGATGCAATGATGCGTCAAGTTTTTGCTGGCATCAACCGTTTCTGGCTGATCGAAATCGAGGCGCACCTCGATGAGCCTCTGAATGCGCGGACAAACTGGATCGACAGGCATTACCACCGCATTTATCATATCCCAGTCGCGTGGAACGGCATCAGTCTTTACAGCAAGGACGAAAACGATACTGTGGCGGAGATTACGGCCTTCATTCCGCCCGTGGTTACGGAGGCGCGGCCCGCTGATCAAGTCCGCATTGGCGTGCCAGCCGGAACAAAGGTGGATCTGGTTCACAGCGGACAAGTTGTTGATACTCATGTGGCCGACACATGGATGCTGCATCAATTTGACATTTATGCATTTTACTTCAACGGCGTTTATGAGTTGCGCGTGGGGGACACGCGCTACCCCTTTTTGATCACGCATAGCCAAGATTACCCGGGTTAGCATTGTATCGGTCGCTCCCTGGCTCGCCGCTTCTGTTTTTCCTTCAGAGCGACAGTTGATTAGAGCGGTCGCGCTCAGTCGCGGCACGACTTGTCGGTGGCGCCGTTATCGGTTGGGCCGAGCGCGGACAAAATAATCAGGAACGACAAGATTGTCACACCAAAAAAGGTCGGGATCGCCTGCAGCAAACGACGCTGAAAGTACCTGATCATAATCGGAAGATCCGCACAATTCGAATCTGAGTAGATTCTAGCGCCAGATGGCTAAATCACCAAAACTGAGGCGCGTCGCCGGGTCACACGGGCGCCGGCGCAATCAATGTTAAGCACATGACGGCAGCTTCTGGCGCATCCCTTAACACAATCATATTGCTTCATTAAGACTGGCGGCGTCGCCTGTTAACACTGCGTCAGTAGAATTTGGAACGAGCGTGCGCTCACCGTTGTCAGAAGTCGCGCAAGTCATTAGGAGAGAACGTTTCACATGCAACAGGTACGCCTGATTTCGCTCCTGCTGGTATTGGCGCTCATCCTCGCCAGCGCCCTGGCCGACGAACACGGACTGCCGGAAGTGGATCCCCTGGATTTTGCCGATGGCGAGATCGTCACCGCCGGCAGTTCTACAGTCTTCCCGCTTAGCGAGCGCATGGCCGAGTTATGGGCTGCTTTTGGCGGTGTCGCCCCGTCGATCGCGTCCATCGGCTCCGGCGCCGGTTTCGAGCGCTTCTGCGTCGAAGGCGAAACTGATATCAGCAATGCTTCGCGAGCGATCAAGGACAGCGAGCGCGAATCCTGCGCCGAGATCGGCCGCGAGCCGATAGAATTCCGCGTCGGCGCCGATGCGCTGGCGGTCACCGTTTCAGCCGAGAACGACTTCGTCAACGATATCACGCTGGAAGAACTGGCGCTGATATTTAGTACCGCCGATAACTGGTCCGATGTTCGCGCGGAATGGCCCGACGAAGCCATTCAGCGCTTCATACCGGGCACGGACAGCGGCACGTTCGATTACTTCGTCGAAGCGGTCTTTGATAAAGACGAAGAATCCATTCTGGGCGCCAATCCGCAACTTTCCGAGGACGACAACGTGCTGGCGCAAGGCATAATGGGCAGCCCCTACGCCATCGGATTCTTCGGATTCGCCTATTACGAAGAGAATCGGGACAGCTTGAATATCCTGAGCATTGACGGCATAGAAGCCAACGAAGAGACCAGCGATGACGGCAGTTATCCGCTGGCGCGCCCGCTCTACATCTACAGCGATGCCGGCATCATGCTGGAGAAGCCGCAGGTGAACGCTTTCATTAACTTTTACTTGTCGCATGTTAACGACGAAGTTGTCGATGTGGGTTACTTCCCGGCCTCGGCATACGCCTTCTCGGGAGCCATTGACTATTGGCGCATCGCCAATGACCTTGAGCCGATCGGCGACGCTGCCTTGAATCCGGCCGACCCGGAAGACACCGAAGACGAGACATCTGGGTAGTGAGGCCTACGAACTTCAGGATGTGGTAGGGTCTACGGCTGCTGAGCCGACGGCCTCGCTGCCGTCGCGCGCAGTACGAATTAGCCCGATTCAAAACGAACATCAACCAGATGACACAGCATAAGCAACAAGATCCAAGCAAAACGATAGTCTCACGCAAGTCGCATTCGCTCGGTTTGAAACGTCGCCTTAAGCTTCACGAAGTCGCCATCGAGCTCAGCCTCTTGGCTTGCGGGCTGCTTTCAATCTTCACGACGATTGGCATCATCTTGGTTTTGGGCAACGAGTCGATTTCGTTCTTCACTCGCGACCAATGGATCAACAGCAATCGCGCTATATTGAGCGACCTGGACGAGAGCGCTTCTACCTTCGCCGTCGAGCCGGGCAATGCGCTCGATTCCATTGCAGCTGGAAGCATAATCCGCGTCGGGCAGGAGGTCATGGAAGTTCGCCAGTTCCATGACAATCAGCTAATGATCGATGTGTTCGGGACCGGCGGTGGATTCAGGCGCTGGTGCCTGGCTGAGGCGGAGCTCGCCGCTGCTGGCCTGCAGCGCCCGCAGATTATCAACGCCAGCCGCCCGATCAGGCGGTCGGAGATTGATGTTTGCGCCTCGGCAGGAATCGCGCCGGTCGAGTTCCGCGTGGGCACGGACGCGCTGGCAATCGTCGTCAGCGCCGACAACGACTTCCTCACGGAGCTGAAGCTTGACGAGCTGCGAAAGATTTTCAGCGGCGCGGAAACCTGGTCCGATGCGCGCGCCGACTGGCCTGACGAAGCGATCGAGCTGGTCATCCCCGGCCAAGACAGCGGCACACTCGATTTCTTTGTGGAAGCAGTCCTGGCAGGCGATGCCAGCGCGATCTTGGCGACTGACCCGATCATGTCCGAGAATGACAATCAACTCGTCGGCAGCATCACGCGCAACCCGCTTAGTATCGGCTTCTTAGGCTACGCCTACTATCGGAACAACCGGGATGACCTCCGGGTTATCGCGCTGGACGGCATCAAACCGGCAGCGGAAACTGTGGAGGACGGCAGCTACGCCCTGGCGCGACCGCTATTCATTTACAGCGATGCCGGCATCATGCGCGATCACCCGCAAGCGGCAAGTTTCATCAGCTATTATCTCGACAAGGTCGACGATCTCATCGTCGATGTGGGCTATTTCCCGGCGTTGAAAGCGGAGCAGACGCGCAACGCATGGAGTCGCTTGACCGGCGCAGGCGAGATGGCCGTGGTGGACCCGGCAGACGTCTTTGGCGAACTCCGCCTGGCGGGCAGTTCTACGGTCTTGCCGCTGACGCAACGCATTGCTGACGCCTTTGTAGCCGCTGGTTATCTGCCGCGTCTGACGGTGAAGCGCGGCGTCCGTGGCGAGAACACAATCACGCCGCACCGCGCCGGCGTGGCGCTTGAATACAATGATCAGCCCACAATCGTGGAGTTCTTCAGCAGCACAAGCTGGATCCCGGCCATCGGTGAATTTGGGATATTGCCGCTTATCAACGCCACGCTGATGACCAGTACGATCGCGATGCTGGTGGCGCTGCCCCTGGGCCTCGGCGCCGCTATCTACCTCAGCGAATACGCCTCTGAACGCGTGCGCAAGACCCTGAAACCGCTGTTGGAGATCCTGGCCGGCATCCCGACAGTAGTCTATGGCTACTTCGCGCTGACATTTATGACGCCGCTGCTGCGCGCCGTCTTCGGCGCGGATGTGGTCAATATCTACAACACCGGCTCAGCCGGCATCGTGGTCGGCATCTTGATCATTCCGCTGGTCAGCTCAATGAGCGAAGACGCTTTATACGCCGTTCCCAACGCGCTGCGCGAAGCCTCGTATGGATTGGGAGCGACCAAGCTGGAGACCGTGATCAAGGTCGTGGTTCCGGCGGCGCTTTCGGGCATTTTGGCGGCATTCATCGTGGCGACATCACGCGCCATTGGCGAGACGATGATCGTTGCCATCGCGGCGGGCGCCGGCCCCAATCTGAGCTTCAGTCCCTTCGACTCCGCCGAGACCATGACGGGCCACATCGCCCGCATCAGCGGCGGCGATCTCAGCTACGATTCCATCGATTACAACAGCATCTTCGCCATCGGCTTAACGCTATTTGTGATGACTTTCGTACTCAACGCGCTAAGCCGCGTCATTATCACGCGCTTCCGGGAGGCCTACTAAATGGATTCCCGCAGCAAGCGCTACATGCCCGGGGAAAAGGAATTCTTCCGGCGGCTGGAATTGCGACATCGGCGCGGACGATTCGGCCGCTGGTTCAACTATATCTCCATTGCCGTCGCCGCCCTGGCTTTGATCGCCCTAATTGCCAACGTGGCCAACCAGGCATTTGGCACGATCGGCGTGGTCAATACCATTGATCCAGCGACCTTGACCGACGGTCGCCCGCTGGACGCGTTGAGCGAGGACGAGCTGGCGGCCATACTGGCTGACCAGGTCGGCGGACGATTGCGCGTCTTGATCCGCGATAGCATCAGCCAGGTTGACGCGAGCCGCTTCACGAAAGTCAGCGTGGGCGAGATCGTGGCCGACCCGCATGTCGACCCCGCGATTGCCGGCGAATTGCTAAGGGATATCAGCTTGCGGCAACAGGCAGCGCTGCTGGCCGATTACGCTGATCGCGCTACCCTGCGAAAACTGGTACTGGAAAACGTGGTTGAGCAGCAAGTAATCGCCAGCTTTCCGCTGGTGGACGCGCTCTTCAGCTTTGACGCCGTAACAGCCGATATCAAGGGTCCCATCCTGGACGCATACAAAGAGCGCGAGGATCATGGTGACGCTCAGGTCGAGATCATTCGCTTTCATAGTTGGCTGGATGGCGACTTCCTGAGGACGCCTATGTCGAGCACACCGGGGCTGGCGGGCGTGCGCACGGCGCTGATCGGCTCGCTGGGCTTGATGGCGGTTGTCGTGCTGGTCGCGCTGCCTGTGGGCGCGGGCGCCGCCATTTACCTGGAGGAATACGCGCAGCAGGGCTTCGTCAGCCGGCTGATTGAAACCAACATCCGCAACCTGGCGGGCGTGCCGTCGATCATCTACGGCATGCTGGGACTGGCGATATTTGTACGCGCGCTGGCGCCATTCACCAGCGGCATGATCTTTCACTACAACGTTGAGACACCGACAGCGGCGTCGGTCATAGCGCGAATTGCGCCAGCATTTGACGACCGGGTCGCCGTAGACGATAACGTCATCAGCAGCCAATCCGCCCTGGTCGACGCGCCGACCGTCGAGCGGGTCGTCAAGACCTTCCTGCACTTCGGCACACCGAGTTTGACCATGCACGGCAATACCCGCATCCGCGAACTCTCGAATTCGCTGGCAGCGGCACTGGATATCGATGTCGAAACGATGGAAACCCGCGCCAACGAGGAACACGACATTGAACGACGCGGCAAGTACTTTCGTTTTGATCTGCCGGCGTCAGCGGCTATTAACGGCGAAACATACCGTCAGCTGATGGCGAGCCTGGTGAGAATCAACAGTTTCTCGCCCAACGGCCGCACGCTGGTCAGCGCCGGCTTGACCTTGGTTCTGCTGATTTTGCCCATCATCGTGATAAACGCGCAGGAAGCCATCCGCGCTGTGCCCTTCGCCATCCGCGAAGCTTCATTTGGCTTGGGCGCCACACGCTGGCAGACGATCTGGCGTCAAGTGCTGCCGGCCGCCCTGCCCGGCATCATGACCGGTACGATATTATCCGTCTCGCGCGCGGTCGGGGAGACGGCGCCACTGATCGTCGTTGGCGCGGCAACTTTCCTCGTGACCGACCCGAGCAGTCCCTTCGCGCAATTCACCGCGCTCCCGATTCAGATTTATCAGTGGACGGCGCGACCGCAGGGCCAATTCGCTGACATTGCCGCGGCTGCCATCATCGTGCTGCTGGCGCTGATGCTGACGCTGAATGCCGCCGCTATCATCCTGCGCAATCGCTATTCCAAGAGGTTCTAGACAATGGCAATTTCCGTAAGAGAAAGCACGGCAGCGAGTCTGCTGATGGAGCTGCGCGACTGCAGTTTCTACTACGGCAGCTTTCGCGCGGTGGCGAACGTCACCGTGCCCATACACCAGAACAGAATTACGGCTTTCATCGGTCCCTCGGGCTGCGGCAAGAGCACGGTGCTGCGCGGCATCAACCGTATGCTCGACCTGGTTCCCGGAGCGCGGGTCGAGGGCGAAATCATCTATCGCGATCAGAATCTCTATGATGCCGAGGTCGACCCGGTCGAGGTGCGCCGGCGCATCGGCATGGTCTTCCAGAAACCGAATCCCTTCCCCAAGAGCATTTACGACAATGTCGCCTTCGGGCCGCGCCTGCTCGGCGTCAAGAAGAAAGTCGTCCTCGACGAAATCGTGGAAAACAGTTTGCGCGGCGCCTCACTCTGGGATGAAGTCAGCGGCGACCTGAACAAGTCGGGCCTGGCGCTGTCCGGCGGGCAGCAGCAGCGGCTTTGCATCGCGCGCGCCATCGCGGTCGAGCCCGATGTCATCTTGATGGACGAGCCCTGCTCGGCGCTCGACCCCATCGCCACGCAGCGTATTGAAGACCTGATGCGGGACTTGCGCGCCAACTACACCATCGTCATCGTCACACACAACATGCAGCAGGCGCAGCGCATCTCGGACTCGACCGCCTTCTTCAACATCCGCAAGACGATGGACAATGGCTATGAGACGCGCTGGGGCGAATTGGTCGAATACGACGCGACCAAAAAAGTATTTGAAAGTCCCGCTTGTCAAGAAACCGCAGATTATATCGCCGGGCGCTTTGGCTAGCGCAAGACCATTCTGATTGGGGCGGCTCGCCCGGCCGCCCCTCTAATTTCCAGACTTTGAGATTGTTTATTCGCCCGCCGCGTCCAGCACCGCCTGCTGCTCGGCGATCAGCTCGTCTGTGCATTGCAGACTTGCCAGTGTGGCCGCGTCCGCCGCCTTATGCGCTGGCGACTTTCTAAACTCGATCATCATGGCGAATTGATCCAACAGCGGATTGCCGTCTGACATTTCACTAGGCTGAAACAACGGGCGCCAATCCATGGTATCGGCAATGGCGAACACCATCTGCTTCATTTCTTCGGGAGCGCCAAAATCATCAAGCTGATCCGACAAGAAACGCTGCGAAAGCTTGACGGCGCCATCGCGAACGGTGATATCGGCTGCATCCTGCAAATCCTGAGGAATCTCGATCCCCATCTCGCTCGCGACATCGACATTGATGCCGACTGAGACGCCAGTCAGGCTGGCGACCGCCGTTGTTTCGATGTCGAGACTGCCATTCAGGCGCGCATCAAGGAGCAAAGCCGTATGGTTGCCTTGATTGTAATAATCATTGAAACCCGCCCCAATCGTGACTCCAGATAGCACAGTGCCCGGAATCGGGTAGAAAACCGGTATCTGGTTCTCTTTGGCAACGGTGACCACAATGGGCAAACCGGCGCCGATGGTGAAGTCGATAGGCAGCATAATCGCCTGAACATCCTTATTCACCAGACCTTGGGTGGCGGCGCGTAAATCGCTGAGGGTGGCAATCGCCGCACTTTCGACATCAATGCCCCGTGCTGCGGCAATCGCGCCGATTCGCTCCGCGCCATGTATTCCGCCGGCGTCAGTCGAAGTATGGAGAGTGCCTATCCGCACGAGATCCGGATTTTGCGCCAGAAATACGCCAACCGCTTCTTCATAGGGTGGCGTGTACTCCGAGCCAGTGATATGAGCCGGTTTAAGGCAAGGCGCATCGATAATCCCGAAGTGCGTGGCGCTGTATATGGAGTGAAACAACACCGACGTCGGCTCTGCCTGATCCAGCGTAAGGTTCAAGGCGGTTTGCGTAACGGCCGCGCCGGCCGTCACCAGAATATCCGCGCCGCGGTCCAGCGCGTCTTCGACCATGATATTGACGGTTGGCAAATCAAAGTTGGCGCTGCCCCGGATGATGTTGATCTTGTCGCCTTCAATGTCCTGCCCGGCATTCAGCAAAGCGCGCTCTTCCGCGCTGATCCACTCATACACCTGCAGCGTATCCAGAAATCCCATTTCCAGCGGGACATTGGAATCATAAGTTCCAAAGCTGAGCAGGGCTACGGTTGGGTTGTCATTCTCCTGCGCCGTTGCAATTGGCGCGAGCAGCGCCAATTGCAGAACTAATAACGTTATCAGCTTTTGCATAAGAGTTCTCCTTTTGTTCGTTTAGCGTTGGGCAATTATAAACACAGTCGTCACACATAAAAGGGCTGGAGATGATCGTCAGTCTTTCAACGCGGGTTCTCCTGCGCGGCGACTAACTCTCTGCCGCGTTCATCGCCGCCTGTTGCTCGGAGATCATTTTTTCGCCGCATTGAATTGCCGCGAGGAATTCCATGTCGGCTTTTTGCCGCCGCTCCAGCGGTATAACGACGCCGCGCTGCCGGATCTTCTGGATGACGCGCCGGGATACGCGAATGGGAGAGCCGCCTTCCAGGATAACATCAGCTTCGTTCATCAACTGACTGGGCATCTCGACACCTTGCCGATTGGCCGAATCGAGATTGATGCCCAAACCTGCGCCAGATGTGACATAAATGCCCGTGGCTGCTATGTCGATATCACCATTCTAGTGCGCTGCGAGTTTGATGCCAAGTCTCACGGCGTTTTCATAGAATGCCGAGTATCCGGCGCCGATGGTCGCGCCGTAGTAGATTGCGCCGAGGCTGGGATGAAATAGCGGAACCCCATTGTCCCTCCCACATGCAGCGGGAGGGAGTTGTTTGCGCTGCGCGGCAGGGTCCACCGCCTGCTGCTTCACGACAATCTTACGCTGTCGGCACCCGAAAGTTCGAGCAGCCAATCAGAAGGCAAGATCGCTTTGCTATTCCTCGCAGGCCAGGCCAGCCAGGAACTCTTGCTGGAATTCAAGGCCCGCGGGGTGGTTGAGCATGCGCACTATTAGCTGCGAGTCACTGCCAGGCAAGCCGCCACCAGAATGCAAGCTGTTTTCAATATATTGTTTCACACGCGGCATTTCGTCCAAAGACAGCCCGGTCGCCTCCACGCGTGCCACAACTTCGGCCATTGACACGTAGCCTTGGCCGTCTTCATAGACCCGCCCGGCCATGTCCATCAGTTCGTCAGAGATTTCCACGCCTTGGTCGGCAGCGGAATCCAGATTGACGCCGACGCCCATGCTGGTTTCGGAGTAGATGGCGGTGTTGGCGATATCAATGTCGCCGTTCAAATGACCCACGAGAATGCGGCCGGCGCGGATGCCTTGCTCGAACAGGAGCTCGTAGCCGGCGCCGACGGTGGCGCCCACGCTTAGCGCCTGCATATTGGAATGGAAAATGGGGATGCCGTATTCATTGGCGACTGCCAGAATGACGGGCATGCCGCCCAGAGTCGTCTGATCGACCGGCAGCAAGATAATGCCCGCGCCCCGATTAATGAGACCCTGTGTCGCGGCGCGCAGATCCGCAACAGATGACACGGAAGCTTGCTCGACGGTCAGCCCCAGGGCTTCGGCGGCGGCCACAATGGCTTCGGCGCCTGCCATGCTGCTGGCTTCGGCCGGGTTAAAGATCGTGCCGAAAGTCTGCAGGTCCGGGTCTTGGATGAGCAAAAGCGGCAGGACCTCGTTGTAGGGCGTTTTCGCTTCGGCGCCGGAAACATGCGCCGGTTTTTCACAGGCGGATTCGGCGATGCCGGCCTCGGCCGCATCAAAGACGGCGGCGAAGATGATTGCCGGCGGGTCGTCCATATCGCCGGTGGCATTTAGCGCGGCTTGCGTCATCGGCGTTGACAAAGTGACGAGCACATCGGCGCCTTGGTCCAGCGCCTTATCGACGGCGAGGGCGGCGTTGATAAAGTCAAAGCCGGCATCGCCCCAGACAATACTGATATTCTCGCCGTCCAAGCCGGCGCGACCAGCCATCTCAGCCCGCTCATCCGCGCTGAAATAGCCGAAAGCCTCCAGCATATCCAGCACGCCGGTTTCGGTACTGGAGAATTCTGCGCCGCTGGCATCGCCGAATCGTAAGATTGCGACCGTTGGCGTATGATCGTCCGCCGAAACAGGCAACAGCGCAAACATTACTGCAAACGCCAGTAAGGTGACAACGGTCTTTAGCATTTGAAAAGACCTCCTCCAGTTGTCAGATGCGCGCTGACGACATTGCTGCGTCGGGGCCAGTTATTGTGCTGACGCGCTTCCATCTGAACTCAATCGTCGATTAAATTCATAATATATAGTATAGCGCTCCTCGTCCAATTCGACTCCAAATCAAACGCAGGTTGACGCTGTCGCGCGTCTAGCATCCGCCGAGCGGTCGCTCGCCATTTCCTCTCCAACTTCATATTTGTCTGAAAGCATTTCGTATGGGATTGCCCCTAAAACTGCGTCATAATGATGAAGGCGTCCGGCAAGCGAAAAGAGACCGCATTGACCGACATCAAGCGGATTGGCGTTCTGGCGCACCCGTCCCGCCCCGATACGCATCCGGTGGCGCGCGACATCGCGGCGACGCTCTGTCGGCGCGGCATTGAACACTGGGTCCAGACAGTCTGGGACGGGAATAGCGTGGCGCAAGATGTCGCCTGCTCCGATGTGGTGATGGCGATCGGCGGCGACGGCGCCATGCTGCGGGCCGCTCGCGTCTGCGCCGAGCATGAAGTACCGGTGCTGGGCGTAAATATGGGTTGGCTGGGTTTCCTGACCGAGATCGAGAAACCGGAAGACTGCGCCGCCGGGCTGGACAAGCTGCTAGCCGGCAATTGCTGGATCGAGCAGCGCATGATGCTGCAAGCGACCGTGCTGGAAGACAAGCAGCGCGTGATCGGCAGCTTTCGCGCGCTGAACGATGTGCTCATCAGCGGAAACGTTTTCGGTCGGATGGTGCAGATCGCCGCCTATATCGACAAACATTGGGCGACCACCTACAACGCCGACGCGCTGATTCTATCGACCCCAACCGGTTCGACCGCTTATGCGCTGTCGACAGGCGGGCCGATTCTACCACCCGAATTGCGCAATATCTTGCTGGCGCCGATGGCGCCGCATCTGAGCATGGACCGACCGATTGTGCTATCGCGCGGCGCAGTCGTCGATATCGAGCCGACGCGTGAAAATCGACACCCGGTCGTCCTGACCGTCGACGGAAAAGTTGAGGCGGAGCTACAGGAAAATCAACATATTTGCGTCACCTCGGCGCAGCCCGTGAGCCGCTTCATCCGCCTGCGGGAACGCAACTATTTTTACCGCTCGTTGCTGGATCGCATGGAGCCGCGGATCAACCGCCACGGCCCACGCCGCATGACCTTTGACGAATAGCGAGGCCATCATGGATGACAGCATCAATAACGCGGCGCACGATAGCGAAGTGCACTACTGCGCCGTCCATCCTCAGCGCGATACCGAGTTGCGCTGCAACCGCTGTGATCGTTATATGTGCATCGACTGCGCGCAGCGGACGCCCGTCGGTTATACCTGTCGCGAATGCGTGCGTGGTCACGAAAACAAGTTTTACCAAGGCACCATAATCGACTATGCCTTGGTCGCGGCCGTCTCGGCAGTTGGCGGCGCGCTCACCGTCATCGTCACGTCGCTGGCTGGCGGTTTCATACTGATCGGATTCATCATCGCGCCGTCAATCGGCGGCGCTGCAGCGCAAATCGCCCTGCAAATCACCGGGCGGAGACGTGGCCGTCAAAGTGGAACCGTCAGCGCCGGCGCACTGCTTCTGGGAGGCATCGCCGGCTCTTGCTTTTTGATCGGCACAGTCAATCTGTTCGCGCTGATCTTCCTGGCGCTGGCGGCATCCGCGTCTTTCGCCCGATTCAAGATGACCATCTAGACTCAGTATAACGAAGCAAACTATGCAAATCCTGTGTCAAGAAACTTTTCTTTACCACAGAGGAAAATGAGGGCACACCGAGGGCACAGAGAGTTCTGGTTTTTATTGATTCTGCCGCAATTTTGGCAACCATCCAATAAATCGAAACTTTCGCTGGCGGGCAATCACTACATTGCTTTACTCGGTGTTCTCTGTGTATCCTCTGTGTTCTCTGTGGTAAGAATTTGCAAAACGTGCTCGCGATTACTTCTGCCCCACGACTATGCTTGAAGAACTTCGCATCCAGAACTTCGCGGTGATTGAGCGCCTCGAGCTGCAATTTGGCGCCGGCTTCAATGTCATTACTGGCGAGACGGGCGCGGGCAAGTCGATTCTGATTGATGCGGTGGAATTGCTCCTGGGCGCGCGCGCAGACACAGCCGTCGTGCGCGCCGGCAGCGAGCGCAGCCGCATTGAAGGCCTCATCAAGCTGGACCCGCGCGCTCGCTTGGCTGTATTACCAGTGCTGGAGCGCGAAGACCTGCTGGACGCGGACGACCCCGATTACCTGACGATCATGCGCGAAATTCGCCTGCGCGGGCGCTCGACAGCCCGCATCAACGGCATCGCGGTGCGCAGCGAAATCCTCAGTGAAGTGGGTCGGGAACTATTTGACATCCACGGTCAAAGCCAGCACCTGTCCCTCTTTCGACCGCGCCGTCACATCGACTTGCTGGACCGCTTCGCCGATCTGCTGGATGCGCGCGCCGGATTGGCGCGGATGGTGGGCGAGCTAACGAGCGTCCACGCGGAAATACGCCGCCTGCGCGATGACGACGATGCTATGCGCCGCCGCGCCGACCTGCTGCGGCATGAGCTCGAGGAAATCAACGCCGCCGAGCTCGACCCGGCAGAAGAAGACCAGCTGGCGGCTGAGCGCAACCGCCTGGCGAATAGCGAGCAGCTGGCGACCCTGGCGGCCGAAGCGGCGCGCTTGCTCAACGGCGACGATAGCGCTCAGCCAGCTTCGGCGGTCGATGGACTGATGAGTGTTGCGTCGGCGCTGGCAAAACTGGCGCAGATTGACCCGGCTACGGCCGACGATTATGCCCTCGCCGAAGGCATGGCGCAGCAAGCGCAAGAATTGGCGTTGACCCTAAGCCGTTACGCCAGTGATGTCGAGTTCGATCCCTTTCGCCTGGATGAGCTGGAAGAGCGCCTGGAGCTGATCGCCTCGCTAAAGCGCCGCTTCCGCGCCGATAGCATCGCCGCCTTGCTGGCCTACGCCGAGCGCGCGACGACGGAATTAGCCGGCATTGACGACAGCGATCAACGGTTGGGCGAGCTGGGCGAACGCGCGGACGAGCTGCTGCGCCAGATCGGCGATATCAGCGCGCGCTTAAGCCGGGCGCGGACGGAAGCAGGCCAGGCGCTCAGCCAACAAGTGGTGCGCGAGCTGGGCGACTTGCGCATGGAGCGTACGCGCTTTGAAGTATTGCTGCAGCAGGCGGAGCACCCGGCCGGCTGCTTCGTCGGCGAGCGGCGCTACAAATTCGACGCCAAAGGCATGGACGATGTGGAATTCATGCTGAGCGCCAACCCGGGCGAGCCGCTGCGGCCCTTGGCGAAAGTCGCCTCCGGCGGTGAAGCGGCGCGCATCATGCTGGCGCTCAAGCGCGTGCTGACCGCGGCCGATCAGACGCCGATTCTGATATTCGACGAGGTCGATCAAGGCATCGGCGGGCGCATCGGCGCGGTGGTCGGCGAGAAGCTCTGGTCGCTGACGGGCGAGCATCAAGTCCTGTGCGTCACTCACCTGCCGCAGCTAGCCAGCTTTGCCGATGCGCATTTTCAGGTGCAGAAGGCGCTGGACGTCGAGCGGGCGGCGACGCAAGCGCGCGCGCTGGAAGGGGAACAGGAGCGCGTGGCTGAGCTGGCGGCGATGTTGGGCGCGCCCGGCGCGTCCGGCATGCAGAGCGCGCGGGAGATTCTGGCGGCTGCGCGGGCTGTGAAGGGGCGGTTGCGCAGACCTTAATTCAGTTGCAGTTTTGCCCGCAGATACTCCATGCCGCGGTTGCCTTTGACACGGTTGCAGGCGCCGCAGAGCAACTGCAAGTTTTCAAGGTGGTCAGTGCCGCCTTTTCCACGCGATATGATGTGGTCCGTTTCCAGGTTGCGCAGTTGAAAATGCTGCCCGCAGCCAGCGCAATCGCCCGCCTGCATCCCATAGAGTCGCTGACGATTTTCGACGCTGTTGTAACGCGGCAGTTTACCCAGATCGGTGCGAATGGGAATATCGGTACGATGCGTGATATCGCGAAACAGCCCTTGTCGCTCTGCAATTCGTTGCACGACCAGCTCGGCAGCTTTCGGCGAAATGTCGATGCCAATCCAATCGCGTCCTAAGTCGTCCGCAGCGACGCAAGTTGTCGCGCAGCCACAGAAGGGGTCAAGCACGACATCCCCTTCATTGCTGCTGGCGCGTATGACGCGGTCGAGAAGAGCCAGCGGCTTTTGCGTGGGGTAACCGACACGTTCTTTAGCCTGTGAGTTGAGATATGAAATCTCCCAAACATCACGCATTGATTGCTGGCGGCTGTCATCCTCGGTATACACTTGCTCAAGCTTGCCACTAGCGCCCAAGACGCTTCGCCGGGCACGCTTGTGCTTGGACTTTGTGCTGTAGGACTCGGTTAGCGCATTGAACGTAGCGCCTTCGCAGGCATAATATAGGATGTCGTCGTGCATGCGTTGGAAGTGCCGCGCGGCGCCGGTCCAGCGTCGATAACTCCAGACGATGTTGTTGCGAAAGCAACGACGTCCGAAAATAGCGTCCATCAGGATTTTCAAATAGTGCGACATCGTTTGGTCGCAGTGCAGGTAGACGCTTCCGTCTGGCTTGAGCACACGCCGCATTTCCAGCAGTCGTGCCGCCATGTACACCAGATACGACTTGTCGCTCGGTGTAGTAGCGGCAAGCAAAGCGCGATAAAGTGCCGGATGCCGCGACTCAATCAAGTTTATCCACTCGACATCCAGGTCACTCAGCACCCACGTATCCGTGAAGGCCGCTCCCGCCGCCTGGCTTCCAATCGGCGCGGCGTAATCGGCATTGGAGTTGAATGGCGGGTCAAGATAAATCAAATCGACGCTCTGCGAGTTCATCCCCCGCATAACATAGAGACAATCGCCCGTCCACATGGCTTTGCTGGGCCAGTTCTTTTTCGCCATAACGCCCTTTCCGAAAACTCACTGTGATAAGTATAACGGCGAATCAAAATCAGATTCTAGCCTAGCCAGTGTAAGATTCCGCGCCAGCCGCTCGTCAATTAGCTGTAAGACAAGCAGCAGGAGACAGCGCCATGTCCAACGTAAACGATGGCGACCCGCTCGAGCGACTCTTCGACTTCATCGAAAACGCGCCCGCCGATGAAGCGCTAATCAAGATGGACTGCAATGACTGCTGCGAGAAAATCACGCAGCTGGCTGAACAAGTGGCCAATGGCGCCGACCTGAACGAAATCTGGCCCGAGATGCAGAAATTCATGAATTATTGGGGCGATTGCCGCGAAGAATTTGATGCGCTGGTGGCGGTGATCCAGCAAGAACGCGCGCATGAAGGCTTCGACTTTACGGATATTGATCATTCGGTTTTTTCTTAGATCGCATCTTTGCGTCACTTAGCCAATTTCATTCGCGCTCCCTTCCCTCATTTTGGGGGAAGGGCTGGGGATGGGGGTTTGCAAATGAAGAAGGAACGCGTCGTCATAATTGGTTCGGGCCCGGCAGGTTTGACCGCCGCCCTCTATACCGCCCGCGCGCAGCTGGCGCCAGTGGTCATCGCCGGGGCGCAACTGGGCGGCCAAGTGGCCATCACCCACGAAATCGAGAATTATCCCGGCTTTCCCGATGGTTTGAGCGGTCCCGAATTGGTCGAGCGCATGAAAGGTCATGCCGAGAACTTCGGCGCCAAAGTGGAGTTCGACCTGGTGGAGAGCGTCGACTTCAGCAGCGGCTCGCCCTTCCACATCAAGACCATGGGCGAAGAGTATCTGGCCGACAGCGTGATCGTCACCATCGGCGCCGACCCGCGCAAGCTGGGCGTGCCCGGCGAAGAGGCGTATATCGGCGCGGGCGTCAGCTACTGCGGCACCTGCGACGGCTTCTTCTTCCGCGGCAAGGATATCGTGGTGGTCGGCGGCGGCGATTCCGCGCTGGAGGAAGGCATCTTTCTGACGCGCTTCGCCACCAGCGTCAACATCATTCATCGGCGCGACGAGCTGCGCGCCGGTGTGCAGTTGCAGACGCGCGCCTTCAACAACGACAAGATCAGCTTCACCTGGAACTCCGTGGTGGAAGAGATCATCGGCGGCGAAAACGGTGGCGGCGTCAACGCCGTGCGCTTGAAGAACCGCGTCACGGGCGAGGAGACCATCGAGCCAACCGAAGGCGTGTTCATCTTCATCGGCCACGACCCCAACAATGCCGTCTTCGGCGACCAGATCGCCCTGAACGAGAACGGCTATATCATCACCGACCAGCGCTATCGCACCAATGTCGACGGTGTATTCGCCGCCGGCGAAATTCAAGACGAGATCTGGCGGCAGGTGGCCACCTCGGTCGGTCAAGGCACATCGGCGGCCATGGCGGCCATTCAGTGGCTTGAGGCGCGCGAAGAAACGCTGCAAGAATTGGACGCGGCGCCGGCTGCCAGCGGCTGACCTGCGCAGGTTGAGACCGTCTCTCGGCAGCGCTGCGCGAAGACACGGGCCGCCCCGCCCGCGTCCACCATCTGACATCGGCATCGTCGACTCCCGGCGGAGATTTCCAGTGATCGCTGCCGGGTCGCGGCTGGTTTCTTGACGAGAATGTTGTATATTCAACCGGTTGCTTAAGCACGGCTTTCGCGCATGGTCGCCTTTTCGTTAGCCGCGCGCCGAAGCCGACAACCGTAAGACCAGAAAGGTTCATCGTGCGTTTACTATTTCTAATGCTGTTTGCAGCGCTAATGTTGACCGGTTGCGCCTCCCAAGCGACTTTCGGCGACGCCATTACGCAGGGCGAGCCGACCGCTATTCCAACGCCGGTCGTGCCCAGCAAACCTGTCTACCAGGTGGAGCGCGGCAAGATCGTCTATGAGCGCCGTTTCTTCGGGCGGATCGCGCCGGTCGTCACGGAAGAATTCGGCTTCAGCATCGACGGTCGCGTGCTGGAGACTTATGTCGAGGCCGGCGCCGATGTCGTCGAAGGCGATGTGCTGGCGCGGCTCAATACCGCTGCCCTGGAAAACCAGCTGCTGGCGGCGGAAGAAGAACTGGCCATCGTCACCTCGATTTACGAGAGCGCCGACAGTCAGGCGCGCTTCGACAGTCGGCGCGCCGCGCTCAACCTGCAGATGGCGCAACTGCGGCTGGAACACGCGATCGCCAAGGCTGCTGATCCGCCTGCCGACGATGAAGAACTAAGTATCAGCCTGCTCACGATTCAGCGCGATCTGGTGCAAGTGGGCATTGACGAACTGTCGGATGGCGTCGACCCGCAGCTGCGCTTTGACGTGGCGCGGGCGCAGAAGCGCGTCGACGAAATAAATGCCACCATCGCAGCCGCCACGCTGGTATCGCCGATGACGGGCCGCCTGATATATTTCGAGCCGGACCCCGGCCAGCCGGTGATCGCCTATGAGCCGATTGCTGTCGTGGCTGATTTGAGCGTACTGGAAATCACCGACGAAATGAGTGCCGAGCACTTGACCGAATTGGCGGAAGGCATGCCGCTGTCGATCAAGCGCGCCGCCGTGCCCGGCAATGTCTACAGCGGCACAATCGCCAGTCTGCCGTCGCCCTATGGTTTGGCGACCGACGGCTACGTGCACGTGGCCTTTGATGAGCAGCCGCCCGCCGACGAATTCAAAGTCGGCGACCGCATGAATTTCACCGTGCTGATCGAAGAGCGCGATGATGTGCCCTGGCTGCCCTCATCGGCCATCCGCCAGTTCAGCGGGCGCAACTTCATCGTCGTGCAGAACGAAGGAGTACAGCGGCGCGTGGATGTGCGCCTGGGCCTGGAAGGCGACGGCCGCGTTGAAATACTCGAAGGCGCCGAAGAAGGCCAGACGGTTATCGGCCCATGAAACGGAGCGCCCTGCGAACCCGCGCCATTGTCGCCGTTGCGGTCAAGAGGCTGCTGGCGCAGCCGCTGCTTTCCCTGGCCACGCTGATCGGCCTGACGGTAGCCGTGGCCCTTGTGCTCACCATCCCCATCTACTCGGAATCGGTCGCCTTCCGCGTGCTGACCGATCGGCTCACCGAAGGTCCCGACCGCATTAACCGTCCGCCCTTTTCCTTCCTCTTCAGCTACATCGGCTCCTGGAACGAGCCGGTGAACCTGGAAGCCACCTACGAGCTGGACAATTACCTGCGGGAAAAAGGCGGCGACGAACTCGGCTTGAATCGTACGTTGATCGTACGGCATCTGGAGACGCAGAATTTGCGTCTTTATCCCTCCGGCGAGACCAATTATCGCGATGAAACCCGCTCGATCGACTATGTCAGCTTCGGAACGACGGAAAACATTGAAGCGCAGGTTGAGTTGGTCGAGGGCAGCCTGCCGGCGCCCGCCGAACCGGCGACCGACAGCATTATCGATGTCATGATTCACGAAGATTTTGCCTCCGAATTCGGCATGCAGGCCGGCGAGCTATACACCGGCTACAACTGGCGACTGGACGCGAGCGACCCGATGCAGATTACCACGGTTCGCATCGCCGGCGTTTGGCGCCCGCTCGATATAGACTCGGAATACTGGTTCTATCGCCCCAACGTCTTTGAAGACATCTTGCTCGTCAACGAGGAAACCTTCCGGACGCGCTTGGCGCCTTACACCGATTCGGAGGTTAACCTGGCGGTCTGGTATCTAGTCACCGATGGCAGCAACGTCAACACCAGCCGGGTCGATGAACTGATTCGACGCCACAACGACACCGAAAAAATCGCCGATCAATACCTGCCCGGCACCTACATACAAGCCTCGCCGGTGGAAGAGCTGCAGCCTTATCGCCGCGTCGTCATCGTCCTCACATTGACGCTGACCGTGTTCAGCATTCCCATCGTCGCCCTGCTGATCGTCTTCTTGATCATGCTGGTCGGCCTAGTCGTCGACGGACAGCGCAACGAGACGGCGGTTTTGCGCAGCCGCGGCACCTCGGCTTTCCAGGTGGTCGGACTGACCACTGTAGAAGGCGCCATCATGGGCGTGATTGCGCTGGTCGTCGGTTTTGCGCTGGCGCTGGCCTTCACCCAGCTCATCGGCACAACCCGCAGTTTCATGGATTTCCGCTGGGGGCATCCCTTTATCGTCTCTGTGCCGCCCACCATTGGCTCGACGATTGTCCTGGCGCTTTTTTTCACCATCTTTATCCGCGTCGTGCCCACCATCGGCGCCGCCCGCCACACCATCATCAGCTACAAGATGGACAAGTCGCGCTTGCTGGAGAAGCCATTGTGGCAGAAGCTCGGTATCAACATTCTGCTGCTGGCGCTTATCGGCTATTTCTACTATCAGATCGTTCAGCAAGGCGCGCTGATCGATGTCGAGGGTGGCGCTCGCAATATTGAAGACGCCTACGACCAGCCCTTTGTCTTTCTGCTGCCGCCACTGACGATCTTTGCGCTGACGCTGTTCATCCTGCGTTTTCTGCCGCCGATGCTGCGGGCGCTGGCCTGGTTGATCCAGTGGACCAACAATGTCGGCTTGCTGATCGTCACCCGCCAGCTGGAGCGCGCGCCGGGTGCCTATTACCTGCCGCTGATCCTGTTGGTATGCACCATCAGCTTGGGCATCTACACATCTTCGTTCGCCCGCACCATCGACCGCTACCTCTACGAGCAGCAGTTTTATCGCGTATCGGCGGATCTATCCGTGCGCGTATTCAGCCAAAACCCAGCAGCCGGCATTCCCGGCGGAGGCGGCGGCAACGAGGCGCCTCCCGCTTATATGCACATCTCTGAATTCACCTCGATGCCCCATGTTGAAGGCGCGACACGCGTCGGCGAATACACGGCCAAGGCGCGCTTGACCTCCGGCAGCGTCGAGGGACGCTTCGTCGGCATTGATCGGGCCGATCTGGGTCCCGTCATATTTTGGCGGCCCGACTTCGCGCAGATTCGCTTGGGCTATCTGACGAACGCGCTGGCGCTGCAACCGGATGCGGTTGTGGTCTCGCGTCAATTCATGGAAGAACGAGCGCTAGACATCGGCGACCTGCTGGAGGTAGATATACGCAGCGCCGGCGAAGAATACAAGATCAACCTGCAGATTGTCGGCGCGCTGGATTACTTCCCGCGTTGGTATCCGGAGGACGACGGCGCGCTCTTCCTGGGCAATCTCGACTATATCTTCGAACAAGCTCAACTGGAGTTGGCGCATCGTGTCATCGCCCGCATCGGCCCGGACTTTGATGACCGCGAATTCACACGCGCGCTGTTTGACCGCGGCGCCGCCGGCGTCTTGCTGGAAGAGCCGGGCAGCAGAATCGACCGCGAGCAATCGCGGCCAGAGCGTCAGGGGCTGTTCGGCTTGCTGTCAATCGGCTTCATCACCTCGTCCATCGCGACCATGATCGGCTTCCTGCTGTATACGGTTTTCTCGTATCGGCGGCGCTATGTGGAGCTGGGCATCCTGCGGGCAATCGGTTTATCGCAGCGCTCGATGATCTTGTCGGTGGCCTGGGAGTTGGGACTCTTGATCGTGATTGGCCTGGCGATTGGCTTGGGCATCGGCATACTGGTCAGCGTACTCTACATACCTTTCATGCAATTCGTCAGCAGCCTTGAAGGCACGGTACCGCCTTATGTGGTGACGATGGCCTGGAGCGAAATCGCGCAGATCGTGGCGCTCTTCCTGGCGACATTCGCGCTCATCATGGGTATCCTGCTGGTGATCCTGCGGCGGATGCGCATCTTCCAGGCGGTCAAGCTGGGCGAGACGATTTAGTCCGGCTACCGTCCTCGTATCCTCGAAAGGAAAAGGGCCAGCCAACGGCTGACCCTTTCCAGTTGCATCAATTCCTGAATCGTAGGGGCGGCTCTGTGAGTCGCCCGTTTTTTCCGCAGAAGCTGTAGGGTCGGTCCTTGGGCCGCCCACATATATGCGTTTTGCGGCGCGATTCGTCTACCCGCCGTACTGCGCATCATAAGCCGTCTGATAAATCTCAGCGACACGGTCGATGCCCAAGCCTTCGAGCGTAGCCACAAAGTTGTCCCAGCCCGCATCCAGATCTTGGCGGCCCAGCACAAATTCGGCCGTCATCTGCGCCACGAAATCATAGATGCCCAGCCGCAGCTCAGTTACTTCAGCGGCTTGCGCCGTGGTGAAGGCCAGCGGCGGAATCAGGTCCTCGATATTGCGCGCGTAAGGCTCGTAGGCGACTCGGGTCTCCTCAAGCAGCACGACTTCCAGACCGCCGGCATCTTCTCGCCGAACCTCGCCCAAACGCAGGTGATTGGGGCGGTAGCTGGGCCCGCGCTGCGCCCAGTGGACATTTTGCAGCGTGCCGAAGGTCGACAAGCGGCGCCAGATCGCTTCAAACTCGTCGCCGCCTAGCGCGCCTTCGCCCTCTTCCGCCCAGCGCCATTGACCGTCTTCGCCTTCAGCCGCTTCCCATTGCGGAATGCCAAAGACCGAGCGCAAAGTCGTCTCGCGGTCGTACAAGCCGTCGCACCACTTGAAAGCCGCCACCGGGTGTTCCGTCTGGCTGTTGATGGTACATTGCCCGGAGCCAACGCCCCAGGGATTGAAGGGGACCTGGCGCAACCCGGTCGGGCCTTCCAGCGCCGGCACCGCCACATACTTCTTCCAGCGGTCGCCGCCGATATTGGAGAAATTGGAATGCGCGCCAGCTACGACAACGCCGATGGTCGGGGCGTCGCCGCCTTCGACCTGCTGCTTGACCTGGTCCATCGGCTGGGTGAAGCTTTCTTCGCCGAAAAGCCCCGCGCTAAACAGCCGCTTCAGATAACGCAATCCCTCCCGATAACCCTCGCTGGTCACGTTTTGGGAGATCACGCCGTCATTCATTTCAAAGAAGCGGTTCGGCCCGGGGTTCTGTCCGGTGAATTCGCTGAAAACGAAGGGATTCATCAGGAATCCATCGATAGTTGGATTCCAGCCGGTGGTGGCGGCCGCCAGCGGAATCTCATCGTTGGGGTCGCCGTTGCCGTTGGCGTCTTGCTCTTTGAAAGCCGTCAGAACGTCAACGAACTCTTCCGTTGTCTGCGGCACATCCATGCCCACGTTTTCCAGCCAGTCCGAGTTGATCCAGGCGCGCTGCGAGTAGAAGCAGTGATAACATTCATTCACTTGCGGCAAGCCGTAGATTTCGCCATCGGGCGAGGTAATCAGCGGGCGCACCTGCGGCGAGCCAGCGAAGACATAATGGATGAAGTGCCCATGCTCTTCAATCAGGCCGCTGAGCGGCAGGAACAGGCCTTGGGGACCAAAGAGCGCCAGCGTCGACGGATCGACGTTGAAGCCGACGATGACATCGGGCAGATCGCCGCTGGCGATGGTCAGGTTGAGCACTTCTTGGGCTTCGTTCGGCGGGCCAATATCGAAGTTGACGTTGATGCCGGTGCGTTCGCTGTACCATTCAGTGAAGCTGTTGGTGTTGAAGTCTTCCACAATCGGGTGACCCAGCATCAGAATGTTGAGCGTGATCGGTTCTTCCACGATAGGGAATTCACCCGGTCCCGATACCATATCCTGTCCTGAAGCGGTCAAGGGCAGCGCCAATACCAGTACAAACAGCGCCAGCGCGAGTATTCTCTTACTCATGTCATTTCCTCTCTGGTCTAACTTGCTAATGCTGAACAGTGAATGGAATCACTCGATAGCCGAACTCCTTTCGGTTGCGCGCATTTGGCTTATTTTACCGAGCCGATCATCATGCCTTTGACGAAATGCTTCTGCACAAAGGGGTAGATGATCATGACCGGCACGCTTGCTACCACAATCAGCGAATACTTCAACAGCTCGCGCAGACCCTCGCGCGCGACCAAGTCTTCAATATCGATCAGCATTGAGGCGTCTATCGAATTCTGGATCAAGATTTCCCGCAGGACGATTTGCAGCGGAAAGAGCTCCTGATCTTTCAAATAGATGAGCGCCTGAAAATAGGTGTTCCAGTGCGTGTTGACGGCATAGAACAGCGCCAGCACGGCGATGATCGGGCGGGCCAGCGGCAGGATGATGCTGCGGAAGGTGCGGAAGTCGCTGGCGCCGTCGATGCGCGCCGCTTCGATCAGCTCGGGTGGAATCGTGGTGCGGAAAAAGGTTATGGTAATCAGCAGGTTGAAGGGCCCGATGCCCGTCGGCAGGATCATGGCCCAGCGCGTGTTGAGCAAGCCCAGATCACGCACGACCATAAAGGTAGGGATCAAGCCGCCACTGAAGAGCATGGTGAAAATGAAAGCGAAGGTGATGACGCGCCGCCCGATTAAGTCCTGCCGCGACAGGGGGTAGGCGGCGATGATGGTCATCACCACATTAAAGATCGTGCCGAAGAAGGTATAAAAGAGCGAATTGGCAAAGCCGTTCCAGACTTTCTTGTGCTCGAAGATGGTCTCGTAGCCCAGCAGGCTGAAATCGACCGGCCACAATGTGACCCGGCCGGCGATTACCGCTTCGGCGGAGCTGAAGGATGCGGCCACAATAAATATCAGCGGCAGCAAAATGATGACGGTGATGATCGACAGAAACGCGGTGTTGCCCATCATGAAAACGCGGTCAAAGGACGATTCGTTGACCTTGTTGATATTGCTCTCGTAGCTGGTCATGGACGCCATCAGCAAATTCCTTACCAGGCGCTGTTTTCGGTCAGGCGTCGCGCGGCGTGATTAACCGCGATCAAAAGCAGCAGTCCCACGATGCCCTTCATCAGGCCGATGGCTGTTGAATAGGAGAAATCAAGAATCGGCGACAGCAAGCCGACCTTATAGACATAAGTATTGATGACTTCCGCCACGCCCAGATTCAGCGGGCTCTGCATCAAATAGACTTTCTCGAAGGCAACTTCCAGCACCCGCCCGGTGGACAGAACCAGCAGGACCATGGCGGTCGGCAAGATTCCGGGGATGTCAATATAGCGAATACGCTGCAGCCGGTTGGCGCCATCGACCACCGCCGCTTCGTGCAGGGCTGGATCGACGGTGGAGAGGACGGCGAGATAGATGATCGCGTTGAAACCCATATCCTGCCAAACGCCAGACCAGACGAAGATATGGCGGAAGGCGCCCGGGTCGCCCATCCAGTTTGGCGGAGCTTGCCCCAGCATATTCGCCAGCGAGGCGGTGAAGCCAACGCGAGGATGCATAAATTGGAAAAGCATGCCCACGATCACTACGGTCGAGATGAAGTAGGGCGCGAAGGTGATCATCTGTACGCTGCTGCGGAACAGGCGCTTTTTGACCTGATTCAAACTCAGCGCCAGGATAATCGGGAGGGGGAAGACAAGCAAGGAATAAAAGCTGAGGACGACCGTATTGATGATGACCGGCTCAAACTTGGGCGAGTTGAGAAATCGCTCGAAGTTGGCCAGGCCGACCCAGGGGCTGCCTTCAATGCCGAAGGCCGGCGAATATTGCCGGAAGGCGATCTGCGCGCCATACATCGGGGCATAGCGGAAGATGATCAGCCAGGCGATGGGCAGAATCAGCAGGACATATAGCTGCCAATTACGGCGGATGCGCAGCCACATTTTGTCCCAGCGCAACGACGACTTCCCTCGCCGCTTGGACAGATTCGGCAATTGACCGCTTGCCATCAAGCCGTCTTTTTGTCCAGCCACCATCACTCCCGGAATCTAGCCCACGCGAGTGTAGCACTCTTGTCTGGGAATGTCCATTATATGGGCGCCAGCCGCTGGATTCTTCAGTGGGCTATGTAGCCGGCGCAACAGGCTTGTACTCGAACCATCGGAAGCCGGCCACAACGATGCAGACGCCGATCGCGCAAGCCAGCGCGCAGCAGACAAAAAAGATGTTGGGGCCCAGATTGTCAAAGACCCAGCCAAAGAGCGACCCGGTCAAGAGCAGCGATACGCCGGGCATCGTCACTTGCAGCAGCGCCTGGTTGGTGGCGGCGTTGCCCGGGTGGCTGATGGCGTTCACCAGCTGAAACGACGACAGATGAAAGCCGGGCCAGACCAAGCCACGAAATACTAGCAGCAGGGCGAGAGCCGGCAACGTCTCCACCGCGCCCAGCGCGACCGTCCACAGCGCGATGCCCAATACGCTGACAATGTAGGCGATGCGAAAGCTCATCCGGGGCAAGACCGCGTCCATCAAATAAAAGAAGGGAATCTCCACCACACCCAGAATTGCCGCCCACAATCCGATATCCGCCGAGGGAATGCCCAGGTCTTTGTTGAAGTAGATGAATATGAAGGCGTAAGCGTTGTAAGTGCCCATCGAGATGAAGAACTGGCTAGCGGCCAGCACGTAGAAACCACGGTTGCGCGGTTGCCGGTCCTCGTCGGCGGCTTTGGGTTTTACCTTCGGTTTGGGAGGAAAGACGGTCGCCATCTGGATGCTCATCAGGGCGAAAGCCGCCCCCACCCAAAACAGCAGACCATAGCCGCCGAGGGCGAACAATTGACCCGCCAGCAGGCTACCTATCGCGAACCCCAACGATGCGAAGGAACGAATCTGCCCCAGAACCGCTTTCCCGCCGCGCAGCAAGTGCGTCATCGTCAGCTGCATGGTCAGCGTCAAGCTCGGGCTTACCGTTACGCGAAACAGCACGACAGCCGCGATGATCAGCAGATGCAGTTCGGAGCTGGCGAAGACCACATTGGCCAGCGCAATGCCGCAGAAGTAAAGCATGAGCAAACGCCGATGCAGCAGGTGGCGGTCGGCGATTTGATTGAGCAGCGGTGTAAGTACCAGAGACAGCAGCGCGCCCGCGCTGCCCAGCGTGCCGATGGCCGTGCCGGAGAATTCAAGTTCGGTGAGATAGACGTTGATGTAGGGCCAAGCAACGCCGATCCCGGCCAAGCTGAGGAATTGCAGGGCCATTAATCGCAGAGAACCGAAATGGTTGCGCAGGGCGAAGAGTCTCGACACAGGTCCGCCTGCCCTTCTTGGGGCTATCGTGTAAAGCTGGCCGCGCATAAAGGAGGCGGCCAGCCACCGGTATTGTACCCTTGCGCCGAATGCAAGGCGACCGAGCGCGATGAACTAGGTGACCAACTAGGTGTTTGCCCCTTGTTGGCGCGTGCCAAAGAGGCGGAATCCGGCAGATACAATGCAGACTGCGAGCGCAGCAGCCAGCGCGCACAAGGCGTAAAAGGCGCCGGCGCCCAGGTGATCGTATACCCAGCCGTATAGTGATCCGGTTAGCAGCAGGGCAATCCCCGGCATCGTCACGTGAACGATGGCCTGATTGGTGGCGACATTGCGCGGGTGGCTGATCGCGTTCATCAGCCGATATGATGACAATTGATAGGCCGGCCAGGCAACACCGCGGAACACCAGTAGCAGAGCCAACATCGGCAAATTGGGAACTAGGCCGATGCCGAGCGTCGTCAGCGCGACGCCGGCGATACCAAAAATGTAAGTGATGCGCAGACGCACCCGCGGCAACAAGGCGTCGGTCAGATAGTAGAAGGGGAATTCGACCAGGGCCAGCAGCGCCGCCCAAACGCCGACGTCGGCAATGCTCACGCCCAAATTCTGGCTCAGATGAATAAACAGAAAGGCGAATGCGTTGCTGGTGCACATGGCGACGAAGAACTGGCTAGCGGCCAAGACGTAGATGCCGCGGTTTCGCGGCTGCTTAGGCCCGGACTCGGGTTTTACCTTCTCTTTCGGCTTGGCGGGGAAAATGGTCGAAAGCTGGATACTAATCAAGGACAACAGCGCGCCAACAGTGAAAGTCAGCGAATAGCCGCCGAGCGCGAAGACTTGCCCCGCCAGCGCGCTGGCCACTGCGAAGCCCAGCGCAGAGAACGAGCGCATTTGACCGAAGATTACTTTGCCCTTGCGGATCAGCTCCGAAAGTGTCAATTGCGCGCCCAGCATCATGCTCGGGCTAACCGTGACTTTGAATAGCAGAAAGGCAAAGATCACCAGCAGGTGATTTTGAGTCGAGGCGAAAATCAGGCTGGACAGCGCAAAGCCGCCCAAGTACATCATCAGCAGCCGCCGGTGGATCATCAGGCGGTCAGCTATCCGATTGAGCAAGGGCGTCAGCACGAGCGTAAGCAGCGCGCCAGCGGCGGCTAGCGTGCCGATCAGCGTTCCGGAAAATTCGAGCTCGGTCAGATAGAGATTGACGTAGGGGTACACCATCCCCAGTCCGGCAGCGCTAAGGAATTGCAGCCCTAGCAATCGCAATGAACCGAAGTGATTTCGCAGGACAAGTATTGCAGACAATGACTAACCTATGCGCGGCTGCGTATTTTGCCGCGGACGACCATTGTCCATAGACGCTTCGGGAGAGCAATATCGTACTTCGCGTGACTGGCGAAACTCGAATTGAACCTCTATGTCATAGGTGATATGCTCAATCTAATGCAGATTTGATTATGGTGAAACGTCCATGACATTACACAAAGAAGCGCGTGACATGCTCTATACCGGATTCGACTTCTACAATTGCGATATGCACTTCAGCGACAAGCAGAAGGTGCTGCGTCAGGAAGTGCGTGAATTCGTCGACATCGAGGTGCTGCCGAAGATCAACCCCTACTGGGAGACGGCGGAATTCCCCTGGGAGATCGCCCGCAACATGGTCGACCTGCCTATCATCGGCGGCATACTCTTTGATCATGGCGCGGCCGGTTTGGACTTCGTCGAAATGGGCCTGGTTATGTACGAGCTGGGCAAAGGCGATGGCAGCATCAGCACCTTCTACGGCGTGCATTCCGGCCTGGCCATGGGCTCCATCGGCTTGCTGGGCGACGAAGATCAAAAGGCGCGCTGGCTGCCGGACATGGTCAAACTGGAGAAGATCGGCGCCTTCGGCTTGACCGAGCCCGATGTCGGCTCCAACGCCGCGCAGGTGAAGACCTGGGCTCGCAACGACGGGAACGGCGTCATTCTCAACGGCGCCAAACGCTGGATCGGCAATGCCTCCATCGCTGATGTGCTGATCATTTGGGCGCGCGATGAAGACAGCGGAGACTTCGGCGGCTATGTCATCGAAGATCCGCAGCAAACCGAAGGCGTGACCATCACGGACATTTGGGGAAAAGTCGGCAAGCGCGCCGTGCTCAACGCCGATATCACGCTGGATAATGTCTTCGTGCCGGCGGAGAACCGGCTGGCCTACGTCAATCGCTTCCGAGATATGGCGCAGGTGTTGGGTGTTGGCCGTTACGGCGTCGCCTGGGAAGCGGCGGGTGTGGCGGCCGGCGCATTTGAGCTGGCGCTTAAGTACACCAAGGCGCGCGAGCAATTCGGCAAGCCAATCGCCGGCTTCCAGCTGATTCAACAGAAACTGGTGGAGATGTGCACCGAAGTTACCCTGATGCAGACCCTCTGCCTGCAACTCTCGCATCTCATCAGCCAAGGATTGTTGACGGAGGGCACGGTGTCCATGGCCAAGTACAACAATGCCCGCAAGGCGCGCTACGTGACGCAGCTGGCGCGCGAATGCCTGGGCGGCAATGGCATCGTCATTGACAATCACATCGCCCGGCTCATGCTTGATGCCGAGATCATCTATACCTACGAAGGCACCAACGAGGTCAACCTGCTGCTGGTCGGCCGGGAGCTGACGGGTCTGAACGCGTTTGTGTGACAATCCCTCGTACATATTTCAAGACAATATACGCCGAATAATCTGTCTTGACGAATGTCACAACTTGAAAACTCTCTAGTAATTGACTTGACAAATGTAACGTTACCAAGCAAAAATGTCGTCGTCAGGTGGACAGTATTCGTGACAAACACTTGGACATGACTTTAGGATGTTTCCAGAATGACTACTCACCCATTCATAAAGTTTCCGCCAAAGCTTGACGAGTTTCCGCCTCGCGTCTGGCTTCTATTAGGCGAAATCCAAGCCAGAATTGACCACATCAAGAAGCTTCCTATACCACGCAATGAAAGCAACCTCTTGCGCCGCATGTATCTCACAAAGGGTGTACACAGTACCACAGCAATTGAAGGCAATTCGTTCTCTGAAGAAGAAGTCCAAAGAATTATTGATGGAAAACTGCAAGCGCCGCCTTCTCGCGAATATCAGCAGCAGCAAATCGACAACATGCTTAATGCATTCAATATAGTCGGAAAGACACAATTGGGCGGGTCCAGCACCCCGTTTACTTTGGAAATGCTCAACCATTATCATGCAATCATACTTGACAATCTAGACGACAGCCTCGCAGACAACGTTGTTATTGGATCGCTACGTACGCATCGGGTCATGGTTGGGCGCTATCTCGCTGCGCCTCCCGAAGATTGCGCGCAGTTGGTTGACAAATATTGCGACTGGCTAAATCAAGAAATGCCGGAACTAGACGAATATGAAATAGCTAATCAAATCATAAAAGCTATGGTGGCGCACGTCTATTTCGCTTGGATTCATCCATACGGCGACGGGAATGGACGGATGACCAGACTCATTGAGTTTGTAATTCTGTTACGCGCGGGAGTTCCAGATGTCGCGGCGCATTTGATGAGTAATTTCTACAATAAGACCCGTGACCAGTATTATGCGCATCTGCAGGCTTCGCACGGTGAGTATAGAGACGGTTCTTATCCCGAGAAAAGCAACATGCTCGGTTTCATTGGATACGCACTGCAAGGTTTCAAGGACGAGTTGGACGAACAATTCTTGATTGTTCATGCTATGCAGTTACGAATTATCTGGCACGATTATATTCATGCTGAGTTTCGCAACAGGTTTTCAGAAACCCTGTCAACGGCACGTCAACGGCAGAAACGATTGATTCTGGATTTGACAATTCACAGATTTGACGAACCCGTAAGCAAGGACCAGATCCGAGACGTATCGCCAGCGCTCTACCTGGCTTATGCAGAGAGGAACAAACGCATGATTCAGAGAGATTTAAATGCATTGGTCGATATGGAGTTATTGATTCAGGATGAAAAAGGCTACAAGCCTAACACGGATATTCTGTTGGGTTTTTTCGCGAACACACGAACTGATTCTGAGTAGCCAGCTTAACAGGAGAAAAAGAGAGCGCACCGACCGGTACGCTCTTTTCATTTTTGTAGTGCCACGTTCTAGCGCGCGGCTACTCCATCACCGCGCCGACCAGGTTCTCGCCCATGCGAACCTCCGCCAACGCCGCAATCGCCAGCTTGCCGGAGAGGCCAGTCGGCGGGTTCGGCGCCCAATCGGCCAGGTATTCCATGGTGAAGGCTTTGCCCACATCATTGGACGACATGGACGCTTCTTCGTCCGCGAAAATACTGATGCCAACAACCGTATCCTCACCATCATTTAAGGCGTATTGCGCGAACAGGCCGCCCAAGTCCTCCAGCGCCGGCAGCAGGTGCGCAATCGCCAGGTCATTCGCTTCGTCAAAGTGACTAAGGTCGAAGCCTTCATAGAAACGCACGCTGGCAAATAACTCGCCATCGCTTTGCGCGGGAACGTGGTTGATCGACAATTGACCTTCGACGATCCTCGGCGCGTTGGGCAGCAGCGGCGCCAGGTTCTCCACTACGAATTCCCGCGCCTTTTCGTTCGACGCTGACACCTGTCCCTCCGATCTGAACATGCTCACAGCCGTCAGCTTATCTCCCGCCGACAGCAGAAAATAGCCGACGAATCCGTCACTCTCGCGCATAATGGGCAAGAAGCCTTCACCTGTCAGACGGCCGATCTCATCCTGATCGCCCGGATCTATGCCGTCGTAAACGCGCACGCTGGCGAAAACATGCTCGGCCGTAGTCGAACCGACCAGATTTTCGCCCATGCGAATCTCCGCCAGCGCCGCGACACCCAGCTGCCCGGTGACGCGCAGTGGATCATCGGGCAAAAAGTCCACTGAATGTTCGGCATTGAAGGCGGCGGCAATATCGTTCGCGGCCAGCGCCTTCTCCTCGGAGACGTATACATTCAATCCGGCGATTGTATCGTCGCCGTCATTCAGCGCGTAATAGCTGAATAATCCCCCGGCTTCATGCAGCGCCGGCAAGAGGTAGGCTTTCACCGACTCAACTGACTGCCCAAGCATACTCATGTCACTGGCCGGATAGATGCGCAGCGATGCGTACAACTCAGACATGCCGTCGGCCATGGTCATGTCGTCGGCATCGTTCACGTACATGACATCAATATGACCTTCGACAATCGTTGGCGCGTTGGGCAGCAGGGGCGCCATGTATTCGGCGACATAATCCCGCGCCTTATCGTTGGACGCCGCCGCTTGCTCGGCGGAGTCGAACAAGCTGATCGCCGCCAGCTTGTCACCCGCCGGCAGCAAGTAGTAGCCGACGAAGCCATCGCTTTCGCGCATGATCGACAGGAAACGCGGATCCACCAAACGTACGATTTCATCGCGCTTCATCGGGTCGACGCCGTCGTAAACGCGGATGCTGACAAAGACGGGCGCATCGTCGATCAGGTTCGCGCCCTCATTCAAGTCGGCGAGCGACGCGATCCCAACGCGCCCGCTGACAATTGCGGGCGCGCTCGGCAGGTAAGCCGTCAGCTTCTCGGCGACAAAGTCGCGCGCATTCTCGTTGGACGCCAGCGACGCCGCTTCTGAGTCAAAGATGCTGATGGCGACGAGTGCGCCGGCGCCGTCGTGCATCAGATAGTAGCCGAAGAAGCCAGCCGTCTCGCGCATGATCGGCAGGAAGCCGTCGTCGACAATGGCGACAAATTCGTCCAGGTCGGCGGCCTCAAAGCCATCGTAGATGCGGACACTGGCATGCAAACTGCTGACTTCGCCATCGCCCATGCCGTCAAGCAATTCGACGAAGCCGATATCGACCTGGCCTTCGACCGTCCGTGGCGGTCCCGCCACCAAATGGGCGAGGTTCTCGTTCACATATTCTCGCGCCGACTCTGCCGATGCCGCAGCCTGCGCCTGGCTCTCGAACAAGCTGACAGCTACTACATTTTCGCCCTCATGCAGCCAGTAGTACCCGATGTAGCCTTCAGATTCGCGGATGATAGGCAGAAATCCTTCTGCAGTGAGACGGTAAAGTTCGTCCTGTCCGTCCGGATCCAGGCCACCGTAATGTCGAATGCTGACAAAGACGCTGTCGTCCATCGTGTCTTGCGCGCCGACAGACATAGGTAGCGCCAACAGTAGTGCAAGCAGCAACATGGCTACAAGGCAAATCCTCTTGCTTAGGCTGGCAAATCTTCGCACTTTACTCCTCCTCGTTGGGGTCACAATACCAATCAGATTCAATATTAGGCGCGGCAAGATGACTGACATCCTATTAACAGTCTAATGATGTTTGAACTGTAACTCAATCCTGTGGTGGATTAGAGGATCGCAGCGGCTGCTGCGGTCTCAGTAGTTCCAACAAAGTAATGAGAATCGCAGCAGTAAGAAAGAAACTGCCAAAATAATCGTATGATTGCAGGGGCGAGCCTTGGCTCGCCCACTCTATGAATAGACTTCCATTAAATTTTCGCACGATTAACTTGGTTCTACTTCGCTAATCAGATTACAACTGAACGACCGCGCCGCAGCGGCTGCTCTCCAGCGCGGCGTCGATGATCTGCATATTGACCAAGCCTTCAGCAGCGCCGGGTGTCGGTTTCCGATCTTCACGGATACAACTGACGAAATAAGCCAGCTGCCGGTCGTACATTTCCTGCGGGCAATGCTCCTCGCGCACCGGCGGATAACCCGGGTTTATAGTGGCCACGCAGCCCGCTTCGCGATCCGGTAGCTCCAAGAGGGTGGGAAACAGCTGACCGAAGCCTAAATTGCCATAGAGCTGCGTACTCGCTTCGGGACCGTCAGTATGCGGCCACCACCAGCCGGACTCAACAATTGAAATCGCGCCGCCCTGCCAGTTGATCCAGATCGTGCCGCTGTCATCGACATCGTAGTCGGTGTACTGAGTGGCGATCTTGGCATAGACGCTGGTCGGCTGCGGATCCCCCAGCAGGTAGCGCGCCGTGTCAATGGCGTGCACGCCCATATCGGCCAGCGCGCCGCCACCGGCATATTGCGCCTGGGTAAACCAGCCGTCGGGCCCCCAATTCACGTGCACGCCGCAGCCTTTGGTGCGCAGTACGCTGCCTAGCTTGCCGGCCTTGATTTGCCGCTTCAGCCAGTTGACCTCTTCATCAAAGCGCCAGCAATGCGCCACCAGCAGCTTGGCGCCGCTAGTCTCGGCCGCTCGCCGCATCGCTTGCGCCCCCGCTGCATCCATGGCCATGGGTTTTTCCACCAAGACGTGGATGCCGGCTTCCAAAGCGGCGATTGCTTGCGGCGCGTGCAAGTAGTTAGGCGTGCTGACGCACAGAATATCGACCTCGCCATCCGCCAGCAGCGCACCGACCGAGGCGTATTGCCGCTCGATGCCAAATTTTGCCGCGTAATCCGCCCTGGACTCCGGCTGGTGATTCACGATCGCGACCGCTTCCAGTCCGGCCAGTCCGCGCGCCGCCCGCGCGTGAACCCGCGAAATATGCCCGGCGCCCGTGAATGCAATTTTCAGCGTCATCACTTCATTCCTCGGTGATTGCAATCTGTCTTGCTCAATGCTGGATTTGCGCTCTCTGCGCAGAGTCGTATAGTTAAAAGTTAATGAATGCGCCGAACTTTTCATAGGCTCACTCGCAACAAAGGAGCGTTTATGTTTGATCGTCCCGGCTTCACCACCATTTTCGGGCGCAACTTAATCGCCGAGCTGCCCAATATCGCCCACCAGCCCTATCTGGTGGTGACCATGCCCGACTTATGGGAACTCTTCGCCCACCACTTCGACGACAACGCTGCCGGTCCTTATCTGGTGTCCACTATCGACGGCGACGAGCTCAAAGGCGAAGTGGCCCAGCTGCCTCAGTGCCGGGCGATTATCGGCCTGGGCGGCGGCCAAGCGCTGGATGTCGCCAAATACTTCGCCTGGTCGCTGCAGCTGCCGCTCTTCCAGGTACCGACCTCCATGTCCGTCAATGCCGCTTTTGGGCATCGCGCCGGATTGCGCTTCCAGGGTAATGTGCGCTATGTCTGCTGGGCCGTGCCGGAGGCGGTCTACGTCGACTACGATGTGATCCAGAATGCGCCGCCGGTGGTGAATCGCAGCGGCATTTGCGAAATCTTGTGTTATCACACCGCCCATGCCGATTGGCGCTATGCCCGTGACCGCGGTCTTGTCGAAGACAAGTGGCCCTACGACCAGGCCATGGTGGACGAGGCGGACGCGGTGATGGCGACGGTGATGGACGCCCTGGACGACATCCGCCAGGTCAACGAAAGGGGCATACGCGCCTTGATGACGGCCAATCGCTGGGGCGGCGCCGCATTCCACAACTTCGGCTGGAATCCCCGCCCGATTGAAGGCGCCGATCACTTTCTATTTTACGCGCTGGAGTATTACACTGGGGTAAAGTTCATCCATGGTCAGCCGGTATGCTTGGGCATATATGTCGGCTCGCTGCTGCACGATGACCGGGCGCAGGAGATGCTCGACGCCATCGTGCGCGCCGGCGTCGATATCCGCCCCGAAGCCATGGGCATCAGCTGGGACGATGTGTCGCACGCGCTTCTGAACATGCGCCAATTCGTGCGTCAAGCCGGATTGTGGTACGGTATCTTTCATGAGGCCGAAATCGACCAGACCTTCGCCGATCAAGCGTGCGCCAATGTCCAAGCGGCTTATGATGGCGTGACGCTTTAGCCCGCAATAGCCTGTACAATTCAGCAAGCTCAAATGGCTCTCAAAGGAAATCCATGACCAGTAGAACGTTAGTGGACTTTGTTTCCGGCAAGTCTGTTAGGGCTACTCCAGAAGAGGTTCATGCCGTACAAGTTTTTTCGAAAATACTTGTAAACGACTACGGTTACCCTCGTAGCAATATTCGCACACACCCTCAATGGAGAGTCAAAGCCCGTCCGTCAGATTTTCGGAGAGAGTACCCGATTGATATCGCAGTGTTTTCGAGCCGCGAACATTTGGATGAAACTCTCAAAATCATTGTGGAGTGTAAAAAGCCGAACCGGCGGAGTGGTCGTTCACAACTACAGGACTATCTGCGCTTCTCTGAGGCAAGGGTAGGCGTATGGTTCAACGGAGACGAAAAGCTTTTTTTGAAAAAGTCAGAGAGCAAGGGCAAAGTATTCTTCGAAGAAATACCAAACATTCCTCAGTTCGGAGAACGTCTCGAAGATATTGGACTTTACCGCCGACGTGATTTGCGACCCGCTCAGAATCTCAAGAGCGTTTTCAAGACTATTCGGAATTACTTAGCAGCAAATGCGGTTGGCATTACCCGAGACGAAGTATTTGCGCAGCAAATCATCAATCTTATCTTCTGCAAGATATATGATGAACGGTTCACACGTCCCGATGACATGGTTAGATTTCGGGTAGGCATTGATGAGCCTACTAAGGACGTAAGGGTACGCATCGACGAATTGTTTGATAACGTTAAAGATCAGTATGGAGACGTCATTGAGGAAGATGACTCGCTAATGCTCGACGATAAATCCGTTGAGTACATAGTGGGCGAGTTACAACTCTTCACCTTAACAGAAGCCAATCGCGACGCAATCGGGGAAGCTTTCGAGACATTCATTGGTCCGTCACTGAAAGGTGGTCAAGGTCAGTTTTTCACGCCACGAAATGTAGTTAATCTCCTCGTCACAATGACCAATCTGCAAACTAGAGACAAAATTATAGACCCCGCCTGTGGATCAGGAGGATTCTTAATTGAAGCACTTCGTGACGTTTGGCGGAAAGTTGAAAGACAATGCGAAGAGCTAGGATGGCCCGCACAAGAGATTTCCGCCGAAAAGCAACGGGTGGCCATCCGACAATTTCGCGGAGTCGACAAGGATTATTTCCTCGCTAAGGTTGCCAAGGCATACATGGCGATCGTTGGCGATGGTAGGGGCGGTGTATACTGCGAAAATAGTCTTGAAAACCTTAACAACTGGCATCCGAATACGCGGCAGGAGATATATCTCGGGTACTTTGATGTACTGCTTACAAATCCCCCGTTTGGCAAAAAACTAAAGATTGATGATGAATCAATACTGAAAAAATTTGATCTTGGCCACAAATGGAAAAAGCAAAAAGGCACAACGGAATATAGCCGTTTAGATATGCTGCAAGAAAGCAGGCCCCCTCAGATTCTCTTTGTAGAGCGTTGCCTGTCGTTGTTGAGAGCAGGTGGACGCGCCGGAATAATTCTTCCCGAGTCAATGTTGTGTAATCCGTCACACCGCTATGTCATCCAGCACATCAAGTCCGTAGCCCGCATAGTTGCCGTCGTATCCTTTCCAGAAGAGTTGTTCCAACCTTACACGCATGCGAAAGCTTGCGGTGTTCTTCTCGAAAAGACACCGACCAACAAGGACAACCCGCATGCAATATTTATGGCTGTTGCCCGTTGGTGCGGTCACGACTCCAGGGGGATCCTGATTCCCTATGACGATATTCCGAAAATCAAGAACAAGTTTTCCGAGTACACGACTGGAGCTATTGAATATGACCATTTTGGTTTCGCTATTCGAGAAGACCAAATCGTAGACGACATATATCTACCAAAATACTACAATCCAGAAGTCGAGGAAAAGATAGGAACTCTCAGTGAAACTCATCACATTCTTGATTTTGGTGAGCTTATAAATCGAGGTGTGATAGATTTGCGCACAGGTAACGAGGTCGGAAAATTGGCATATGGCACTGGCCCCGTTCCATTTATTCGCACATCCGACATCGCGAACTGGGAAATAAAACTAGACCCTAAACATTGTGTCAGTGAAGACATTTACGAATCTTTGCGGGAACGCCAGGATGTACAAGTAGGCGATATATTAATGGTGCGAGATGGAACGTACCTTGTTGGCACTTGTGCAATGATTACTGAAGATACCACAGAGATTGTCTATCAGAGTCACATTTACAAGATCAGATCCAATGATCACGAGCTCATGCCCCCGGCTTTACTTCTGGCGATTCTCTCAAGCCCAATTGTTCGGGAACAAATATACGCGAAACGATTTACACAGGATATTATTGATACCCTCGGTGCTCGCGTTCGAGAACTGCAATTGCCAATTCCCAAAGATTCTGACGAAAGAGGTCTCGTTATAGAATCCGTAAGGTGCGCACTTGCCTTGAAAGCGGAAGCGAGGACTCTCGCTCGGTCTGCCGCACTGACCGTGGCGCCGACAGAGATTGAACTCGACGACGGTTTCCCAACACTGCTCGGATAGTGGAGAAGAAAGTAAACAGCCCATTCTTCGCATGATGCGCATACAGATCAGGAATTGGACGCATCAGAGTTCTAGTGGAATCACTCTGACAGTCGTCAGTGATTTTGTTCAATTAGTCTGAGGAGACAAACATGTTTAAGAAAGCGCTTGTACTGGTTCTGCTTCTGGCTGTCTGTATCGTGCCTGCGGTGCAGGCCAACGGCGATCTCGACTGGATGCAATTCGCCGGCAGCGAAATCACCATTCTGATGCCGGAGCACCCGGTGTTGGACGGCATGCGCAGTGTTATGGACGAATTCGAAGCCGCCACCGGCATCACCGTCAATGTCGAGGCCCTGGCCGAGAATCTCTATTTCGACCGCATGGAAGTCGCCCTGCGCGCTGATGAAGGCGTCATGGACGTCTACATGGTGCCGATGGACTCCACCGCCTTCACCCAATGGTCCAACGGCCTGATCCATCCGCTCAGTCCGTACATCAATGACCACCACATGACCGCCGACGATTACGACTTCGCCGATTTCCCGGCCGGCTTCACCCAGGCGACGCAATACCCGCCCGGCGACATGGACGCGCAAGACTACGCCATTCCCGTTTCCTTCGAAGCTTATACCCTGTTCTGGAATCAGGACATTATCGACGAATATCTCGACGGCGAAATCCCGGATACCATGGACGGCTTGATCGAAGCGGCGCAGAGCATCAGTGACGCCAGCGGCGGCTCGGTCGCCGGCGCCGTCATGCGCGGCATCCGCTCGCATACCATCATGGACACGGTAACCGGCATGGTCTTCAACAATTGGGGTGAAGCGGATATGTCCCTGCCTTACAACGTCTGGTTCGATGGCGATTGGTCAGCGCCGCAGCTGACCGACGAGCGCGTTACCGCTGGGCTGTCGCATTACGCCGGCATGATGTCGGCCGGTCCCATCAACGTGCAATCGCTCGATTGGCCCGATGCCAGTCTGCTCTTCCAGCAAGGGCGCGCCGGCTTCTTCATCGACGCCAGCCTATTTGGTCCCGGCTTTGAAGATCCGGACGCCTCAGCCGTCGCCGGCAAGACCGGTTACGCCGTCATGCCGCCGGTGGAAGCGGGCGGCGCTTCCTGGACCGGCCACTGGATGTGGGGCATCGGCATTCCCGCCAACTCACAGAATCCCGAAGCGGCCTGGTACTTCATCCAATGGATGACCAGCAAGGCTATCGAGCCGGTAATCGGCGCCTACCACGGCGGCGCGACCCGCGTTTCGACCTGGGACAAAGCCGAGTATGTCGACGCGTTGAATCCGCTTTATGTCGATACCGTGCTCGAAGCCATGCAGACCTCGCGCACGACCGTCGTCTTCCGCGAAGGTTGGAGCGAATACGCCCTCGTCATCGTGGACGCCATTCAGGATATGTACGGCGGCATGGCGCCGGCTGACGCGACCGCCAAAGCCCAACAGCGCATCCTGGATATGGATGGGTAGCAACCAACCTCCACCCCCAAACCCCCTCCCGCAATCTCTATTGCGGGCATCCCGTAAAGCGGGAGGGGGCTTAAACTCCGCGCGGGAAGGGTTATTCTCTCCTTCCCTCCTTGTGGGGGAAGGGGCCGGGGGATGGAGGGATTGACATTCCTCATGCCCTCACCCCGCAGCAACCGCGTCGCCTACTTCTTGATCGCGCCGGCCGTCCTCATCCTGGCCGTCACGTCGCTTTACCCTGCAATCTACTCTTTCGTTCTCAGCTTCTTCAACTGGAATTGGGGCGTCCGCTTCGACTTCATCGGCTTGGGCAATTACCTCGATCTCTTCCGCAGCGCCGAGTTCTGGCAAGTGCTGTATCAGACTTTCCTCTTCGCCGTCGTAGCGACCTCGCTGGAGCTGGTCCTCGGCATCGGGCTGGCGGTGGTAGTCGATCGCCTGCGATTCGGCGCCAGCGTCATCCGCACCCTGCTGCTCACGCCATTAATGGTCTCCGGCATTATCGTGGCGCTGATGTCCAAAATCGTGCTGGACCCAATGCTGGGCATCGTCAACTACGTCTTAGGGCTGCTGGGCTTGCCGCCGTCGCCATTTTTCGGCACGACTTCAACGGCCATGGCGACCGTCATCATGGTCGACGCCTGGTGGCAGACGGCCTTCGTCTTTATCATCGTGCTGGCGGGCCTTCAGAGCCTTCCGCAGGAGCCGATTGAAGCGGCGCGCGTTGACGGCGCCGGCAGTTGGCAGACCTTCTTCCGCGTCAAGCTGCCCATGCTGCGCCCGGTTCTCTTCACCGTGCTGATCTTCCGCACCATCGACACGCTAAAGGTCTTCGATATCATCTTTGGCACGACAGGCGGCGGACCGCAAATCGCTACCGAAGTCATGCAGACCATGGCCTACCGCAAAGCCTTCAGCTTCTTGCAGATGAGCGAAGCGATGACCGTCATGGTCATCTTTTCGGTCATTGTCCTAGCCATCAGCCTGATCTATCTGCGCCTGGAAGAACACCTGGAGGCGGATTAGTCATGGTGAACACTCGGCGCGACCAGCTTGAGCGGCTGCTGGCATATCTAATTTCGCTGGCCGCGATATTGCTCACGCTCTTCCCCATCGTCTGGCTGCTGAGCGTGGCGCTGAAGACCCAGCGCGATGCCTTCGCCCTGCCGCCCAAGCTGCTCTTTGAACCCATCGCCGATCACTTCCTGGCGCTGCCGGATCGCCCCGGCTTTGTCGAAGCCTTCTTGAACTCCGTGTATGTGACGGCCTTGGGCGTCAGCATCGCCATCGTGATTGCGGTATTTACGGCCTATGGCATTCATCGTTTTCGCTTCCGCGGCCAAAAGCTCTTCGGCGTCTGGCTGCTGCTGGCTTACATGCTGCCCGAATTCCTCTACATCATTCCCATGTACGTGCTGTATCAGCGCCTCGGCTGGTACGACACGCATATTGGCCTGGCGCTGGTGTATCAGGTGCATTCTTTGCCCTTCGCCGTCTGGCTGATTCGCAGCTTCTTCAAGGATGTGCCGGGCGAATTGGACGACGCCTCGAAGATCGACGGCTGCAACCACATTGGTACGCTGCGGCACGTCTATATTCCCATGGCCGCGCCGGGCATCGCCGCGACGGCGATACTGACCGCCATCTGGATTTGGAACGAGCTGACCATCGCCCTTTCGCTGACCTTCAGCGAAGCGCAGACGATCACTGTGGCCGTGGCGTCCTTCCGCGGCTACACCTCGATTAACTGGGGCCAGATGTCGGCCGCCTCAATCGTAGCCGTCGTGCCCATGCTCTGCTTCGCCGTCTTCGCGCAGAAGTATATCGTCAAGGGCCTGACGCTGGGATCGCTCAAAGGCTGAGGCGTCGCTAGTCAGACGAATTGGCCAGCTCGATAGCCGCCGGTCTTTGCTGCGCCGCGCGGATGCGCGCCAGGTCGAATTTCTGGCTGCGGTCGTAGCGGTAGATGCCGTTCTGCTCCTGGAGGATGTCGGTCAGCTGCGTATAGCAATAGCCGAACATATTGACATCGTCCAGCAAGATGGCGCAGAGCTTTTCGAAACGGTCGTAGAATTCGTCCAGGTCAATCGGGCGCTCGCCGTAACCCCAGGAATCTTCGCCCTCTTTGACATCGGGATTCCACCAGACGCCGCCAAATTCGCTGACGAAATAGGGTTGGCCGCGCCAGGGTATCGACCAACGGATATTGCCCACGAGCCGCTCGGGCATGCCCCAACCGGTGGCGTCATTCAGATAGGGCTTGCCCTGCGCTAAACCGGCGTGACGCTCGCGGAAGGCGTCGGGATCTTGCGTGTAGTCGTGGCTGTCGTAGACATCGGCTTCCGGCACGCGATGCGAATAGCCAGAGGTATCGAGCACCGGTCGCGTGCTGTCCATCGCCTTGGTGGCCAGGTACAAGCCGCGCGTCACATCGTCCAGGTCGGTGATCGTATCCAGCCTGGTTTGCCAGGTCTCGTTGAGCGGGCACCAGCCGACGATGCTGGGGTGGGAATAGTCGCGCTCCAGGCATTCCAGCCACTGTGTGATGTAGTCGGGCCCGGGCTGCTGATGCTCGCCATTGAGCGGTCCGTCGCCGCCGCAGCCCCAATCGCCAAATTCGCCCCAGACGATATAGCCCAGGCGGTCGGCATGATAGAGGAAGCGCTCTTCAAAGACCTTCTGATGCAGACGCGCCCCGTTGAAGCCGGCCGCCATGCTCAACTCGATATCTTCGATCAACGCGGCGTCGCTGGGCGCGGTCATAATGCCATCGGGATAATAGCCCTGATCCAAAACCAGTCGTTGGAATACCGTCGCCCCGTTGATTTTGATTGCCATGCCGTCGATGCTGATGCCGCGCATGCCGGCGTAGCTGGTTGCGCGGTCGATCACGACGCCGGCGGCATCCACCAGCTCAATCGCCAGGTCGTATAAATGCGGATCGCCCACCGCCCACAGCTGTAGGCGATCGTCGGGGATGGGCAAGTCCAGCCGCGGCGCCAGGTCGAATTCAGCCGAGCAATCGGTCGTGACAATCCCGCCTGTGCTGTCAGCGAGCGTCGCCCGCAGACGCAAGCCGGTCGCATTGCCGCTGATGGGCTGCTCCAGGCGAATGGTCTGGTTGGCCAAGTCCGGCGTGATGCGGCTGCGGCGCAAATGAAAATCCGGCACCGGCTCCAGCCAGACGCTCTGCCAGATGCCGGTGGTGCGAACGTAGATGGCGCCCTCCGGACCATATTCGCGGGCTTGCTTGCCGCGCGGCTGCGGACGCTGCCCGTCATCACGCGCGCGCACCAAGATTGTGATGTCGTCACCCGCTTCCGCCACCCCGCTCAGGTCGCAGCTGAAGGGCGAGAATCCGCCGCGGTGCCGCCCGACCTCGACGCCATTCACCCAGACCGTGCTGTCGTAGTCGACGGCCTGAAAATGCAGCAGGACGCGCTTGCCCGCCCACTCCGCCGGAATCGTCGCCTCGCGCCGATACCAGACCGCATTGTAATAATCGTGATTGCCGATGCCGGACAACTCCGATTCCGGGCAAAAGGGCACGGTGATGCGGCCATTCAGCTCGCGCTCCAGCATGCCCCGATTGATACCGCTGTCGCCCTGATCGCTCTCAAAGCCCCATTCGCCATTCAGGCACAGCCAGTCTTCGCGGACAAATTGCGGTCGCGGGTATTCATTGCGCGGGATGACGAGCATACCCATCTCCATTATCGGGGGGATTCGGAGGCAGAGGCGAATCCCAATCAGAATTATCCACAAAATCACAAAATCACAAAAGCGCGAAGACGCTTTCAAATAACCTCAATTTGTAGGGGAGAGCGACGTTCAGTGTCTACGCGACCCTTGGCTCGCCTGCTGGCAAATGGCCTGTGTATATTTCATTTGGGGCAAGTTGATATGCGCCACCGGTGCACCGACGCAAGTTACTCTGCTACCAGCAACCATCTCTCTAATAGCAAGATGCGCGTGGATTAGGGCATTTTTCACAGGATTCGGCGAAAGTAGCTCCGCTTCGCTGACAAACCTTTCTTTTGCAGCTCACTGTGCAAACGCAAACATTTGCGCCAGCAGGGATATTTTCGGTTATATGAATCTCCTTGGCAAAGCGCTCCCAATCCGAGGGGCCGCACGAGTCCGTCGGCTGTGGCGGCGCTGTCGTATTCGTCGCGGGTGGCGGCTTTGGCTTAGCGGTATTGGTCTTGGCCGGCTTTGGCGGCTTCGGTTTATCTGTCGGGCGCGGCGATGGCGTATTAGTTGGCGTATAAGTTGCAGTGAGCGTGTAGGTCGCAGTCGGCGTTGGCATGTTGGTTGGCGTACTTGTCGGCGTATTGGTGGGGGTATCGGTCGGTGTGAAAGTCGCAGTGTTAGTCAAAGTTGCCGTCGGCGTGTTGGTCGGAGTACTCGTTGCCGTTGCCGTAGGCGTAACGGTAGGCGTGTCAGTTGGTGTGAATGTCGGCGTATAAGCGGGTGTATCAGTTGGAGTTTCAGTCGGGGTGAATGTCGCAGTGTTCGTAAGGGTTGCCGTCGGCGTATCCGTCGGCTGGAGCGTCAAGGGCAAAGCATGGCTCCATTCCCCCTCCTCTTCGCAAGTGATGCCATCGCCCCGAGCCTGTATCTGTACTTCATACTGGACGCTCACTTGCAGTTCCGCAAACTGATAGGCGCGATGTGAAGCGGGCAATGTCGCAGCCAGCCAGTCGCCACCGGGCATTCTCCAGCGCAAGCCATAGCCAGTCGCCCCATCAACCGCGTCCCAGGCCACGGTCCTCTCAGAAACAATGATGAGATTGTCTGGCTCGGGCAACACGCACAGCGGCACTGGCGTATTAGTCGCGGTAGGCGTCGGCGTAGTCGTTGGTGTATCAGTAGTGGGCATATTGGTCGGCGTGTCTGTTGCCGTCGGTTCGTCGGTCGATCCTGGCTTCAATTCACGCGTGACGCTCCATTCGCCAAGCAACTGGTTAGGTTATCTCATCGCCCATCGCCCGTACCCGCACTCGATATACCACTCCCGCTACCAGATTCTCGAATGTGTACTGTGTTTGCGGCGGATCAACCCGTTTCAGAATACGATTTGCATTTGGCGGATCCAAACGAACGCGATAGCGGCTTGCGCCTTCAACGGCATCCCAGGCGACCGTGTTACCCGAAAGCGCACGGAAAAATTCCGGCGCCGGCAATTTCCTTAGTGTTGCCGGAGTGGTGGTTGCTGTATCAGTTGCAGTTGGCGTATTGGTAGCTGTAGGCCTGTCCGTCACTGTATTTGTGGCTGTATGGGTCACAGTCGGCGTGTTGGTGGCTATGTTCGTTGCTGTTGGCGTGACAGTGGCTGTATGTGACACTGTCGGCGTGTCGGTGTCAACGCTGGGAAGCCTGATTCTGACAAACTGGCTCCACCGCCCCTGTGATTCGTAAATCCGACCATCGCCCAAGGCGCGCGCTAAAACAACATAAGTAACGCCAGTCAGCAGGTTGGAGAAACTGTATTCGGTTTGTGGCGCGTCGACCTGCACTCTCTGGGACGCGCCATCGCCAGACAAGTACAGTTCGTAGCCGACCGCGCCAGCGACCGCGTCCCATGCCAAAGTCGTGCTCGAAAGCAGGCTCAACTTTGGTGTGCGCAAACCTCTCAGCACCGCGCGAGTAGACGTTGGCGTTGGCGTGGCTGTGGGCGTATTGGTCGGCGTCCTAGTAGGCCAAGGCCGAACCAGCACATAGAAACCAGTCCAGCGACTATCCTGATATTCCGCCTTAGCGTCCGTAACTGCTTGTACTTTCACATAATAATTCTCGCCGTAATGAAACTCGCTCATGCTGAATCTGTTATGCAGCACTTCTTCCGTGATGAATCGCAGCCGCCCCGCTGCTCTTACCCATTCGACGCGATAGCCGCTAGCATTCGCGACCGAATCCCATACGGCAGCATCGTTTTCAACTCGGATATTCTGTGGTCGCGGAAGCCGTTGCTGGGCTTGGACAAGAGAAAATGAAATGAGTAGCAGAACTGCTGTCAGCAGAGTTCGATGGATCACAACAATGGTTTCGTGTAGGTTGGCTCAATGCAGACAAAGGCAGGACATTAGATGAAAGTCGCCTGCAATGCAAGGTTCAGATTAATAGATGAATACCGATACCTTGTGACCCGCACCGCCAGCCTTTCGGAGGTCGCCCGGGACCTTGACATGCCTATCGCAACAACATCAGCAGCACCTCAAGAGTCTGGAAGACTCGGGGTTGGTAAGCTCGCATACCGCGCCCGGCATACGGGGCCGACAGCGAATTTACACCCGTCTATATGACATTGTTGTAATTCATCTGTCCCGCGCAACCCGATACCTCCTAGCGGATCAGTATGAACTGCACATGCCCGTGGGCGCCTTTAGCCATCACCATGTGATTTCCCCCTGCGGCATGGCCGCCGAAGACGCGCTAATCGGCGAATACGACGATGTCATCAGTTTCTATGACCCGCGCCGGTATCAAGCGCAGTTGGTCTGGCTGTCGCATGGCTACCTGGAGTACGCTTTTCCCAACCGTGCCCAGGGGCAGGGCCAAGCCAAGCGTCTTGAGCTGAGCATGGAGATCTGTTCCGAAGCGGCGCCCTCCGCGGTCGACTGGCCCTCGGACGTATACCTTGAGATCAACGCCCGGCGCATCGGCGAATGGACCTCGCCCTCCGATTATGGCGACAAGCGCGGCAGCCTCACGCCCGCCTGGTGGGCGGACTGGAACACGCAATACGGCCTGTTGAAAGTCTGGCGGATCGACCAGCGAGGAGCTTTTATCGACGGCGCGCGCATCTCCGATGTGACCGTCGGCGAACTGCGCCTCCTGGATCAGCCATCAATCAAAGTTCGCATCGGCATTGACGACAAGGCGCAGAACCGCGGTGGCCTAAATATCTTCGGCAGTAAATTCGGCAATCACGCGCAAGACATCGTGATGAAGATCAGTCTATAATCTCCAGCGCCATCGCAACAGGCGTTGCTCACTCCCTCGAATTCTTGCCGCATTTGCCATCTGCCATCGTTTTGGGTACATTTGCGCGAATCGTTCGCCCGGTTCGCAAACAAGGCCAAGGAAAGGCAGCGAAATGAAAATTCTGGTCACCGGAGGCACCGGTCGCATCGGCGCCAACTTGGTCGTTCGCTTGCTGAACAAGGGGCATTCCATTCGCAGCTTTGTCTACCCGGCCGATGCCAGCCGGGCGCGCAAGCTAGACGCCTACGAGGGCGTGGAAACCGTCTACGGCGACCTGCGCAACTATGACGATGCGCGCGCAGCAGTCGCCGGCGTCGACGCCATCTATCACTTGGCGGCCGCCTTTCAGGGCCCCTTCAACGCGCGCGAGTACCTCGACATCAACGCGATGGGCACACTCAACATCCTCGAGTGCATCCGCGAAGAACTGCCCAATTTGACCCGCTTCGTTTATGCCAGCACGGAAGGCGTGTATTGGGACGCCCGCGTCAATGGCCGCTATTTCGAAGAACCCATCACCGAAGACATGGTCGGCAATTATCCCAACATGTCGTATTTGATGACCAAATGGCTGGGCGAGGAATTGGCCATGGTCTATCACTACCAATACGGCGTCCCCACCTGCGTCATGCGCTTCTCCACCGTGATTGAACCCAGCCAATTCCTGAACGACGCCGGCTTGCCGCGGCAATTTCTCTACAGCTCCGCTTACAAAACATACAGCAACAGCGAGTCGTACGAAATCCAGGATATTCGCAGCCCGGGCGATCCAAGCGTCCACGAGATGATCGAGGCGCTGCTGGCGGGCTGGAACGGTGACGAGAAGCTGCTGGTCAGCCTCAATCCCAATGGCGTGCCCTACCTGCAGCACTTCGGCGACGTCCGCGATATCGCCGATGGATTGGCGCTGGCCATTGACCATGATGCGGCTGTGGGCGAAATCTTCAATTTGTCCGGCGCCGCCCTCTTTGATTGGAGCGAAATCGTGCCAAAGCTGGCCGAGCGTCACGGCTTGCCCGTCGCCGAGGCCCGTGTGCCCTTCAACAATTACTTCGAGCTCGATCTGAGCAAGATTAAGACCAAGCTCGGTTTCCAGCCCCGCCACGACTTCGACAGCATCCTCAACGCAGCCGAGGCGCTGCGGCGCGGCGAAGCCACCGATGTCATCCCTACCGGCGTCATTTTTGGCGCGGCCGACGAGTAGGCAGCTTATGGATAAGCATCGAATCGTCAGAATTGAAGCGGCGACCTTGATTGGCCGGCGGCCGCGCATGGCCGGCTGCAACGCGCGCATTCCCGTCCATGGCATTGAAGTTACTGTACCCATAGTGCGCCTGACGTCCGATGACGGCGCCCGCGGCTTTGGTCCAGGGCAAGCATCGGCGGAAGCGGCGCAATCCTTGCTCGGGACGCCGCTGCATGAGCTGGTAACGGCCGACGGTCGGGCAAAGGAAGACGCCGGCGAATTTGAATTTGCCCTTTGGGACTTGCTGGGCGCGCGCAGCAATCAGCCGGTCTATCAACTCGTGGCGCGCGCGGACAATCAGTTAGGCGAGCCGCTGCGCGTCCCCTGTTACGATACGTCGCTCTACTTCGATGATCTGCACTTGGAGACACATGAAGAGGGAGCGGCGCTCATCGCCGACGAAGCGCGCGAGGGCTACGCGCGCAACCATCGCAATTTCAAGATCAAGGTGGGGCGCGGCGCGCGCTACATGCCGCTCGAAGCCGGCGCCAAACGGGACATCGCCGTGATCAAGGCGGTGCGCGAGGCGGTCGGCCCCGATGCTCAAATCATGATCGACGCCAACAACGGCTACAACCTCAATATCGCCAAGCGCGTCCTCGCCGAGACGGCCGACTGCAAGGTCTTCTGGCTGGAAGAAGCATTCCAGGAAGACCCCGAACTCTACGCCGAGCTGCACCGCTGGATGGAGTCGGAAGGCATCGCAACACTCATCGCCGATGGCGAGGGTTGGGCGGCGGAAGCGCTGATGGACTGGGCGCGCGACGGCCGGGTGGATGTCATTCAGTACGACATATTCAGTCACGGCTTCAGCCACTGGCTGCGCACCGGCGCGCAACTGGACGAATGGGGCGCCCGCGCGGCGCCGCACCATTACGGCCGGCACCTGGGCAATTACGTATCGGGGCACCTGGCTACGGCAATCAGCGGCTTCACCTTCGTCGAATGGGACGAGGCGAGCACGCCCGGGATCGACGATTCGGCTTATCGCGTCGAAGACGGGCAGGTTGTCATCCCGGACGCGCCGGGCTTTGGACTGAAGTTGGAGGAAGAGGTCTTCCGCAAGGCGGTCACGGATGGCGGCTTCGACCTGCGGATCTGACTACTCAAACTCCATCACCCCGTCGTGAAGCCGGCCATAGCGCAGCAACAGCAAATCTTTCAAGTAATTCTGATATGCTTTCCAAGGGCGGCGCGAGCCTTGCTTCGGTAGCGACTCCAGCGCCCGCTGCACGTAGCCTGACGTAAAATCGACGAAGGCTTTCGTCTCCGCCAACCCGGCATCCAGCCGCGGCCGGCACTGCGCATAGCCCCGCCGTTCCATGTGGTTCAAAAGCCGACAGACGTACTCGCAGATCAACTCGGCCTTTAGCGTCCAGGACGCATTGGTATAACCGAATGCCGATGCCAAATTGGGGATGCCGCTGTACATCGCGCCCATATAACTCCGCGTATCGCCCAACTTGACCGGCGCGCTATCCACAAGAATCTCGATGCCGTGCATGAGTTTCATCTGCAGGCCAGTCGCCGTCACGATGATATCCGCCGGCAACAGCTCGCCCGATTCCAGAAGAATGCCGTCTTCCACGAAACGGTCGATGCGCTCGGTGACGACGGATACCTGGCCCGCGTTGATTGCATTGAAGAGGTCGCCGTCCGGCGCCAGGCACACTCGCTGATCCCAAGGGTTGTAAAGCGGGGCAAAATGTCGCTCGATATCGTAGTCCGGTCCCAGCGCTTGCCGGACACCCTGCAGAACCAGGCTGCGGGTATGCTGCGGCTTGGAACGCGCCAGGGCGAAGTAATACATCTGCCGCAAGATCATCCGCCAGCGCGCCAGCCAGGCCGCCAGCCTAAATGGCAGGCGCCGGTGCAGCCAGTGCGCAATCCCGTCCTCCGATGGACTGCTGACGATGTAGCTGGGCGAGCGCTGCAGCATGGTCACTTGCTCGGCTTTTTCGGCCAGCGCCGGAACCAGCGTAACGGCGGTCGCGCCGCTGCCGATGACGATGACCCGTTTGCCGCAGTAGTCCAGGTCTGGGCGCCAGGCTTGCGGGTGCACAATCTCACCGCCGAAATCATGCATGCCCGGCCACTCCGGCATGTGGCCGCGGTCATAGCGGTAGTAGCCGGTGCACATGAAGAGGAATTTGCAGCGCATTTGGCCCGCCTCGGTTTCGCCGCGCCGCTCGATATCGACTGTCCATTGCGCTGCTTCCGATGACCAGCTTATTCGCCGAACTCGCTGGTTGAAGCGGATCTGCTTGTCGATGCCGAATTCGCGCGCTGTGTCGCGGAGATATTGCAAGATCGCCGGGCCATCGCCGATGGCTTTGTCGCCGGACCAGGGGCGGAAACGATAACCCAGCGTGTACATATCCGAGTCCGAGCGTACGCCGGGATAACGGAACAGATCCCAGGTTCCGCCCAGCGCCGCCCGCCCTTCCACGATCGCAAAGCTCCAATTGGGGCAGCGCCGTCCCAGATAATAGGCCGCCGCAATGCCGGAGAGTCCGGCGCCGACGATCAGCACGTCCACCGATTCGGTCACGTTTAATCCACATTCTTTACATTGCAAGCTGTCCCATCTTACCACAGCCGCTGCGCCCGAGTTCGCGCTGCGAATGACGCAGCCTCCGGCTATAATCGAGGCTTCATATCAAGAGAGTTGACCATGCCAAAACCTAATATCCTCATCATCATGTCCGATGAACACGCGCCCATGTACAGCAGCGTCTACGGACACCCCATCGTGCAGACGCCGAATATGGAGCGGCTGGCGGCGGCGGGCGCCACCTTCGACGCCGCCTATTGCAATTCGCCGCTGTGCACGCCCTCGCGCATGTCTTTTATGACGGGCCGCTACGTCCACCACATCGGCGCCTGGGATAACGTCACCCCGCTGCGCTCGGACGAGGTAACCTGGGCGCATCGCTTGCGCGACTGCGGCTACGACGTGGCGCTCTCGGGCAAGCAGCATTTCGGCGGGCCTGATCAGCTGCACGGCTTTCAGCAGCAATTGGCGCGCGATTTGCACGCTGAGTGGAATCACGCGATTCACACCTGGGATGACGGCATCGTGCCGGCGGAGCAGCCCTGGCAGGAGGTCTATGCCGCCGGACCGGGCGCCACCGAAGAGCTGGAGGTGGACGACCTGGCGCAGCAGCGCGCGCTGGAATACCTGCGCGACCCGGCCCGTCAGGCGAGTCCCTGGGCGCTGAACGTCTCCTTCATCGCGCCACATTTCCCGCTGATCGCGCCCCAGCGATTCTGGGAAATGTACCCGCCGGATGAAATGGATCTGCCTAAGATCCCGGAAGGCCATCTGGACCGGCTGCACCCCATGGCGCAGCGCCTGCGGACGATGTTCGGCTTCCCGCGATTCCCCGATGATGTCGTGCGGCGGGCGCGCGCCGGCTACTACGCGCTGATCAGCTACTTCGACGAGAAGATCGGGGAGCTGCTCGACACCTTGATTGAAACCGGGCAATTCGAGAACACAGTTATCATTCATATCAGCGACCACGGCGACATGAACGGCGAGCACGGCATGTGGCGCAAATCGAACTTCTACGAAGCTTCGTCAAGGGCGCCGCTGCAAATCGTATGGCCGGGGCGCGTGGCCGGCGGGCAGCGCTTCGCCGACGTCGTCTCGCTGGTTGACGTCGCCGCCACCCTGTGCGATATCGCCGGCGACAGCTGCGATCTGCCCCTGGACGGCGACAGCCTGCTGCCGCTGCTCACTGAAGCCGACACGGAGTGGAAAGACGAAGCCTTTTGCGAATACCTGGCGCACGGCAGCGATCGGCCCATGGCTATGCTTCGCCGCGGCCGCTACAAGCTGAATTACAGCTGGGGCGAGCCGGCCGAGCTCTACGATCTGGCAGCCGACCCAGGCGAGTTTGATGACCTGGCGCAGGTCGCCGGCTATCAAGACCTGGTGGAGAAGATGACAGACAGCCTGCTCGCGGACTGGGACCCGGCCGCGCTGGACGGCCAGGTCCGCGCCAGCCAACGGCGCCAAAAATACATCGAAGAACATTTCGGCGCCGGCTGGCGAGCGACAGTAGCGCCCTGATTCGCCGGGTTTTCTTGCCATTTCGACCGCTCGCGGGTAAAGTAGCTTGAGATTCGCCCGTCATATTCATCAGCATCCTCGTCGTGTCTGTCATCTTGTCGAACGGGTTTTGATGAAATCCAAGGGCAACTGTTCCTCAGACCACCGGGCGAAGCGCGGAGGCGGGGGACGTCTGTTAGCCTGATTTGGATGACTGAGAGACGAGTTCGATGCTATTGCCCGTTCTGAACCGCAGCAGCTTCCGCGTACCGGTCTATCGCTGGTATTGGGCGGGCAACGTGCTGGTGCACATCACCTACTTGCTGCAAGCGGTGGCTCTGGGCTGGCACATGCTGGAGGTGACTGGCTCGCCCTTGCAAGTGGGCCTGGTCGCCTCGGCCTACGGGCTGCCCCTGCTGATTGCCACGCCGCTCTCGGGGCCGCTGGCTGACCGCCTCAAACGTCAGTGGCTGGTGCAAGCGGCGCTTTGGATTGCGGTTTTGGCCTCAGCGAGTTTGGCGCTGGTGGCCGCGGGCGGCGCAACCACTGCGCCTCAGATCCTCATCACGTCCTTCGTTCTCGGCGCGACATTCGCCTTTTACGCGCCGGCGCGGATGGCGCTCCTGCCCAACCTGGTGCCGCAGGGCATGGTCTTCAACGCCACCACGCTCAGCTACTCGGGCACGCGCCTCATGGGTTTCTTCGGCCCGGTGCTGGCCGGCGCCCTGCTGGACCTGGCGGACATCGCCACCACCCTGACGGTGCAGACCGCCCTCTTCGGCATCGGCGCTTTCATCTATTTCAAGGCGACTCACTTCCTGCCGCCGCCCAAACGCAAGCGACGGGCGAAAGACAGCATCCTGAGCGGATACAGCGATGTGATCGCCTTCTTGCGCAAAGACCGCGCCCTGTTCTCGCTGACACTCCTGGCGCTGGTCTTCGTGCCCATCGGCATGCCCTATCAGAAGCTGATGCCGATATTCGTGGATCAGGTGCTGAGCGAAGGGCCGGCGCTGTTGGGCTTGCTGGTCGGCAGCGCCAGCCTCGGCTCGGCCCTTTCCGGCTTTGCGGTGGCGCTGGTCGGCGATGTCTACCCCAAGGGCAAAGCCATCCTGATCTTCTCGACATTCTTCGGCGCCTTTATGGTCATCTTTTCCTTCACGAGCCAGCCGCTTATCGCTTGGGTAATAATCTTTATTATCGGCGTCTTTTCCGGTATGTTTCTGACGCTCATAAACGCCTTGCTCTTGACGCAGTTGCCGGATGACTTGCGCGGTCGCATGATGAGCCTTTGGGGCATGGTCTGGGGCTTGATCCCCTTTACCACGCTGGTCGCCGGCTCGGTCGCCGAATATCATGGCATCTCCATCGTACTGGCTGCGGCGGGCTGCTGCGTGACGCTCACCTGCGTCGCCATGCTGGCGACGCGCTCGCCTTTGCTGGATCTGTAGGAGTCGCAATTCGTGGTCTTGCTTCTGCACAATCATGAAATCCGCGGGCTAATGGACCTGAGCGAATATATCGACGCGGTCGAAGACGGCTACCGCGACTATGGCAACGGCGCTGGCGTGGCTTTCCCGCGCAAGAACCTGTGGATTGAAGGAGAAAAGCGCGACAGCCACAATGGCGGACATCTACTCGCCGGCAGCAAAGCCTCGTTCAAGTTCAAAGCCGGACTGCTGCCTGGGCTGGGCGGCGCCGGCGTCAACGCGTACACAGCCGGCTTGCCCGGCGGGCTTGAGACCTTCATGTTCCTCTTCGACACAGACAGCGGCGCGCTGGCGGCGATCCTGGAGGTCATGTACCTTAGTTGGCTCAAAACGGCGGCCGTAGCGGCGCTGGCGACCCGCCATCTGGCGCCGCCGGACAGTGCCATACTGGCGCTCTTCGGCACCGGGCGCCACGCGCGCTCGCAGCTTTATGGCGTAAAACACGCGGCGGACATTCAGCGCGCGCAAGCCTACAGCCGCGACGAGGCGAATCGGCTAGCCTTCTGCGAGCGGATGTCCGCCGAGCTTGACATTGAGGTCGTGCCCGCCCATTCACCCGCCCACGCCCTGCGCGACGCCGATATTGTCACCGCCATCACCAATTCGCCGACGCCCGTTTTCGCCGCCGCTGACCTGCCCGACAAGCCCTTGCATATAAATGGACTGGGCGCCCACTATCCTTGGGTGCGGGAGATCGATTCGCAAACAGTGACGCAGAGTCGTGTATTCGTCGATGTGATGCGGCAAGGCGTCAGCGAGAACGGCGAGATTGTCATTCCGATGGAAGAGGGCCTCATCGGCGAAGACCATGTCGTCGGCGACCTCGGCGGGCTGGTGGCGGGCGCCGTCGCCGGGCGCGACGCGAATACGAGATGGACGCTCTTCCTCTCGGGCGGCACCGGCATCGACGATGTCGCCGTCGCCACTCGTCTGCACCGAAGCGCAATACAACGTGGCGTCGGGACGGAGTTCCATTTCAATCAGCCGTATGAATTTGAGTATTAAAGCGTCATGGTTCTCTTCTTGCACAATCATGAACTCCGCGGACTGATGGACATCAGCGAGTACATCGACGCGGTCGAAGCCGGCTACCGCGAGATCGGCACGGGCGGGGGCGCAGCCTTCCCGCGCGAAAACTTGTGGATCGAAGGCGAAAAGCAGGCGGGCCACCGCGGCGGCCACCTGCGCCCCGGCAGCAAAGCCTCTTTCAAATTCAAAGCGGCGCTGCTGCCTGGGCTGGGCGGCGCCGGTCTTAACGCCTACACCGCCGGTATGTCGCAAGGCCTGGAAACCTTGATGTTCCTCTACGACACCGATAGCGGCGCGCTGGCGGCCGTGATGGAAGTGCTCTATTTCGACTGGCTGAAGACCGCCGCGGTCGGCGCATTGGCGGCGCGCTATCTGGCGCCAGCAGACTGCAAGACCCTGGCGCTGTTTGGCACGGGCCGCCACGCCCGCTCCCAGTTGTACGCGCTGACAAAGGTTGCAGCCATTCAGCGCGTACAGGCCTACAGCCGCGACGAGAGCAAGCGGCGCGCCTTCTGCGGCAGGATGTCCGCCGAGCTTGACATCGACGTGATTCCGGCCAGCACACCGGCCGCTGCCCTGCGCGACGCCGACATCGTCACTACCATCACCACCTCGCCCGTGCCGGTATTCGACGGCGCGGACTTGCCGGATAGACCCTTGCATATCAACGCCATGGGCGCGCATTATCCTTGGGTGCGTGAAGTCGACGAATACACGGTAGTCAACAGCCGCGTCTTCGTGGACGATATGGCGCAGGGCTGGGCCGAAGAAGGCGAGATCATCATGCCGCTGGAAGCCGGTGTTATCGACGAATCCCACGTCATCGGCGATTTGGGCGCGCTGGCCGCGGGCAAGATTGCCGGGCGCCAAGCGGACGCCAAGTGGACGCTGTTTCTATCGGGCGGCACCGGCGTCGAGGATGTCGCCGTGGCGGCACGTCTCTATCAGAAGGCGCTGCAAAAGAGCGTCGGCACGCAATTTGAATTCAACCAACCCTATCAATTCGAATTATAAAAGGAGATCTTGATGTTAACCCACGATGCGCTCAAACGAGACACAGCCAGGCGAGTAAAGCGACTGCAAGCCATGATGAAAGAGCAGGACCTGGACGCCCTGATAATCACCGGGCAAGCCATGCCCGGTGGGATGGGCGCCATCCGCTATATCACGCACGCTCATCTCTGGGGCGGCGTCGCCTACGCCGTGCTCGGCGCCGATGACTCCTACCCCTGGCTGCAAGTCTGGAGTTCTTACCAGGCTGTCTGGAGCCGCAACGAGACGACCACCTTGCCCGAGCGCGTGCTTTCGCCTTACGAAGACATCGTGCAAGCCACCGCCGATACCGCCAAGGGCTACGCCACCGGCAGCAAGCGCATTGGCATGGTCAACATGAGCAAGCTGATGGGGCTGGGCACTTATAACGCCTTCGTCGCCGCGCTGGACGGCTACGAAATGGTCGAAGTCACCGACGCCTTCAACAGCATCCGCCAGATCAAGTCGCCATTCGAATTGGAAGCCATCCAGCAAAACGGCGCCATCCTTGATTCCGCCATGGACGTTTTCCGCGATATGGCCGGCGTCGGCGTCCGCTATTGGGATGTCTGCGCCGCTGTCGAAGGCTACATCAAATCTTATGGCGCATTTTGGGGCCGCACCAAGCTGTCGCTCGATGGCACGCCCTATACCGTGCCCACATCCAAAGACCTGCGCATGGGCCAGGACGACATCATCAATTTCGAGATCGTCTACGAATCGCCCTACGGCTACTGGCTGGAGATGACTACTGTCTTCTCATTCGACCCCCTGCCCGACGATGTGCAGGCGCTGCTTGACGGCTACCTGGCGGCCGTGGAAGCCAGCTCGGCCGTCGCCAAAGCGGGCAATACCTTCCGCGATATCTCCGAAGCCAACGACAAGGCGCTGCGCGATCGCGGCTTCCCAGTCGACGGCAAGCATACGCCGGATTGCCATAGCACGGGCCTGGACGGCAGCGACGGTCCGAATTCCCTCGGCGCGCCCGACTTTGTGTTGCAGCCCAATATGGTGCTGTCCTACCATCCCGGCACCGTCCTGGAAAACGACCGCGGTTTCCTGATTTCGGACAACTTCCTGGTCACGCCCGAGGGCGCATTCCGCCTCTCGCCGCACCACGCCGACCGCTACTACATGCAGCTTGAG
>WTGO01000053.1 GCA_011523515.1 Chloroflexota bacterium | reverse complement strand
TGGTCTTGACCCGTTTTGGTGGACACTGAATTTGTCTAGTGCTCCGCCTCTTCGAATTGCATGGGGCTGGTAAAGCCCAGCGACGAATGCAGTCTTCGGCGGTTGTACCAAGCTTCTATGAAGTATGCGATTGTGCGGCGTGCGTCGTTGATAGTGTCAAAGACGCGATGAGCACACTCGGTCTTGAGAGTAGCGAAGAAGCTTTCCACCATGGCGTTGTCGTAGCAACTGCCGGTGTCGCTCATGCTTGGTTGTATGCAGCGCTCAGCCAGCAGCCGCTGGTAACGCCGGTCAGTGTACTGACTGCCACGGTCGCTATGATGGATCAGTGGACCCTGCAATTCTCGCTGCTGCACGGCCATGAGCAATGCATTTTGCGCCAGCCGGCTATTGGCTCTCCGGTTCATCGACCAGCCGACAATCCGGCGCGAAAAGACGTCCATGACCACCGCGAGATGGAGCCAGCCTTCTTTGGTGGCAATGTAGGCGATGTCCGCCAGCCACTTCTGGTTGAGGCCTGTGGCCGAGAAATCTTGCTGCAGGATATTGGGCGCCACCGATGTCGATACGGCTGATTTCTTCCTGCGGCGATAGCCTTGTTTGCGGATGGCGTATATGCCGGCAAGCCGCATCAAACGCGCCACCCGCTTACGGCTGACCCGCCAGCCTCTCGCAAACAGTTCCGCCCAGACGCGCGGACTGCCGTAGGTTCGACCGCTACCCGCGAAGACCTCCCGAATGCGCAGCAGCAGCTTCATATCTTCCCGCTTGCGCCGGCTTTCCCCGCGCCCCAACCAGGCGAAGAAGCCGCTTTTGCTCACATCCAACACGCGGCACATCCTCGATACACTGAACTCATGCCGATGTTTCACAATGAAGCGAAACTTCATGACTTGCGATCCTGCGAGAACACTTGCACAGCTTTTTTTAAAATGTCGCGCTCCTCCCGCGCGGTCGCCAACTCGCGCTGTAGACGCCGAATCTCAGCTTCCGATTCTCGCTCGGCGCTCGGCTTCAGCTCGGCGCTATTCTCGTCTACACGATATCGCTGCCGCCATTTGTAGATCAATCCCGGCGTAATACCCAGGTCACGTTCTACCTGAGCCACAGTCATGCCGGGCTTCGCCGCCAAATTGAGCGCCTCGCGTTTCAATTCCTCCGGATACCTCATCATCGACTCCCATCCTACCTTCCTCACCTAGATTCTATTGGACAAACTTGCTGTCTACAAAATCGGGGCAAGTTCAAATGCAGAATGAACAGCAAGTCGAATCTCCAGGCGCCAGCGAGAGAATCGCCCGCTTGGAAGAACGATCCAGACAGGCTGCCACCGTTGCGCAATTATATCGCGTGGCCTTAACCATAATCATCGGCATTGTCGGAACTCTTGGCGGCTTGATTATCCATCTCCACAATCAGCAAATCGCCTTGATCGAGAAACTATTGGCAAACTAAGACGCCCGGCTGAGCTTCCAGCCGGTACTACTCCGCGACGCTCCCCAGCGGCAGGCGCAGCGCCTCCATCCGCTCGCCCGACGCCAGCACCGCCTCCAGTTCGGGGCCGTCGGGGAAGACATACCAGCGAATCTCCAGTTGCAAGACGGGCGTTTCAGCCGCGCCGGCGGGAATCTCCATGATATAGTCGTCGCGGTAATCGGTGTGATGCGTCATCCAGGGGTGCGGGAATGTGCCCCAGCCGGGCCAGGTCTCGAAGCTGACCAGCGCAGCGCCATCCGCGCCCAGCAGGCTCAGCGCCAGCGCGTAAGCCAGCGGCGACTGCGCTTCGGCGCGCCAGTAGAATGCCAGCGGAATCCGGTCGCCCGCGCGCCATACGTCAGTCGGCGGCGGGATTTCGTAACCGGTCAGGCGCAGGTCGCCCCATTGCGCATCAGCGGCTGTGGCCCGCTCGGGGATGCGCTCGACCGGCGGCGGATGGTCGTAATTGGGCATGATGTAGAGGAAGGGCGCGGCCAGACTGAATGCCAATAGCGGCGCGGCGACCAGGGGCGTCGGGATGCGCCAGGCGCTTAAGCCCAGCGCCAGCAGCAGGCTGATGGAGGTGATATAGGGGAATAGCAGCCGGCCGGTGCTGGCCCAGGTTTGCAGGCTCCACCAGAAGAGCATGGCCGCGCCGAATAGCAGCAGCAGCGCCAGGAAAGCCAACGCGGTCAGCAGCGGTTTCGCTGGTCGGTTGCGAGCCAGGCAGGCCAGCAAGCCGGCCGCGCCGATCAGGCTGAGCAAGTCCATGAGGTGATAGTAGGCTTCGTGCGCGAGGATGTTGAAGGCGCCGAAGACCGCCCAATAACTGACGCGCAAGCCTTGGAATTCCTCGACCGCCAGGCGCCAGGGCGTAATCTCGCGCCGCCCGAAATGGTCCAGCATGGTTGAGGTGCCGAAGAGCTCGCCATAGAGCGACAGATTGCGCAGATACCAGGGGCCGGCGATCAGCAGTGTCAGGGCAATCGTCGCGCCGGCGAGAAAGGCGAAGCCGCGATAGTCGCGCCGCTGCGCCAGGGTCCAGAGCGCCGCCAGCCCGACGACCGCCGCCACGGTCAAGCCGCTCAGCTTCGTCAGCGCGGCCAGGGCGATCAGCAGGGCCAGCAGCAGACTGCGCCGCGATTCGAAGCCGTCGCGCAGCATGAGCAGCATCCGCCAGGCCAGCAGCGCCGCCAGCAGATTGATCAGCGCGTCATTGCTGACCGAGGCGCTGATGAAGAGGAATTGCGGGTTAAAGGCGGTCAAGGACGCGGCCAGCAGCGCAATGCCCGCCTGACCGGGCAGTGCCGTCCGCGCCGCCTGATAGACCGCCGCCACCGCCCCCGCGCCCATGCAGAGGGACAAGAATCGGATAGCGTAGAGCGCCAGCGACGAGCCGCGCAGATCCGGCGGGTACACCTGCTTGTAGATCAGCAGATTGCGATTGCCCCGGCGCGCCGGCACGCCGATGGCGGTGAAGGGGCTGGGGCGATAACGCTCATTGAAGTCGGCGGTGTCGAAAGCCTGCCAAACTTGCGCCATCAGCAGGTAATAAAGCGGCGGCTGGCTGGCTTCCTGGCCGAAGAGCTGGGCGTGGTCGGGCGACTGCTCGGGCAGCTGGCCGCGCTCGGCGATCCACTTGATCACGCCGATATGCTGGGCGCTGTCGGAGGCTTCGAAGTTGGGCGCGGCGTAGAGATAGACCAGGCCCACCAGCATAAACAGCAGCGGCAGCAGCCATTGCCAGGGCAACCGCTCCAGCCAGCGCAGGCGGTTCATCAGGAGGGAGTCTCGTACATGGGCAAACACGCAAATCATTCTAGCACGGCCGGCGCTTCACAGATTCGCCCCTACAACCGACTTTATGCAAGTCAGAAATCGTAGGGGCGAGCCTTGGCTCGCCTTCTGCGCCTAGGCGCCTCTGTGGTGGATAGCGCTTTTGCCCTTTGCGCCTTTGCGGTTAAACTAGCGAAAGCGCTTACAGGGATCGAAAGAGATCATAACATGAAGCTAATCATCGATACCGACGCCGGCGTCGATGACGCGCAAGCCATCATGCTGGCGCTGGCCGACCCCGCCGTCGAGGTGCTCGGCATCACAACGTTGACCGGCAATGTGCATATCCGCATGGTGAATCCCAATGTGCTGACGATCCTGGAGATCATGCGGCGCGATGTGCCGGTTTACGCTGGCATCGATCGGCCGCTGATTCAGGAGTGGGAGGATGCCGCCGAATTTCACGGGGGCGATGGGCTGGGCAATTTCCAGGACCGCCCGGCCCTGACGCGCAGCCTCGAAAACGAGCGCGCCGTGCCCGCCCTGCTGCGCCTGTCGCGCGAGCATGAAGGCGAGCTGACGCTGATCGCGCTGGGCCCGCTGACGAACATCGCCGCCGCCGTCCGCCTCGACCCCGATTTTCCGACGCGCGTCAAGCAATTCGTCTTCATGGGCGGCACCATCGCCGCGCACGGCAATACCCCCATCGTCACCGCCGAATACAATATCTTCACCGATCCGGAAGCGGCCTATATTACGCTGGACGCCTTCCCGCGCTCGACCATGCTCAGCTGGGAGACGACCCTGGCGCACGGCTTCCCCTGGGACAAATTCAATCGGCTCTGCGCCATCGACACGGTCAACGGGCGCTTCTTCAAGGCGATTTCGCAAGCCACGGCCGAGCGGCTGCAGCGCGATTTTCAGCGGCCGGCCTATCTGCTGCCCGATCCGCTGGCGATGGCGATAACACTGCAGCCGGGGCTGATCCGGGGGAGCGGCGACTTCTACACCACGGTCGAGCTCAACGGCCGCAGCACGCGCGGGCAGACCGTCATCGACTACAATGGCATCAGCGGCAAAGCGCCGAATGTCACTATTATCCAAAGCCTCGATACTGATGGCGTGTATGAGATGTTTGTAAGAGCCCTTTCTGGCTAGCGCGTTTGCGGGCGACTCACAGAGTCGCCCCGACATCAGCTTTTTTCTCTGTGTCCTCAGTAGTTCCAAGTTAGTCATGCGAAAAATTTATACGCAATGGGTTGTCGATT
>WTGO01000054.1 GCA_011523515.1 Chloroflexota bacterium | reverse complement strand
TGCGCCGCGGCGCATGAGCGAAGCTCTGGTCGACGCGCTGGCCGCCTTCCATGCGGTGGATTACGAGGTACTGGGCTTGTCCGATTTGGGTCGGCCTGCCGGATTTATCAAGCGCCAGGTAGAAGGTTGGAATCGGCGCTGGGGGGCGGCCAAGAGCGGAGACGACGCCCGAGTTGACGAGATTTATCGCTGGCTGAGCGCCGAACTGCCCATGAGCGGTTATCATTCGCTGGTGCACAATGATTACAAGCTGGACAACACCATGTTCGCCCATGACGATCCCTCGCGAATTGTGGCCATTTTCGATTGGGACATGTGTACGCTGGGAGATCCATTGTCTGATCTGGGCACACTATTGACCTACTGGACGCAGCCGGATGATCCGCCTTTTGTGCAAGCCATTGGCACGATGCCGGCCGGCGACTGCGCCTTCTTCACCCGGGACGAGATTGTGGCGCGTTATGCCGAGAAGAGCGGGCGCGACTTGCGTCACATGCGCTTCTACCACGTGCTGGGGATCTTTCGACTGCTCGTGATCCTGCAGCAGATCTATATCCGTTATCAGCGCGGCTTCACACAGGACAAGCGCTTTGCCAACCTGGGCGTGTCGGTAGACGCGCTGACTGATTGGGCGCTGGACCGGCTGCAAGCGCGCTGAAATCAGACGAATTCCAGGTGCTCGGTGCTGGCATTCTCGATGTCGCTGTAGAAACCGCGCAGGTATCTGAAGTCGTCGGGAATGGTCAGCGCCAGCTGGTACATGGCTTCGGCAATCATTGCGGATAGCACCGCTCGCGGAATATGTTTGCTGCCGCCCTTGCGGAAGCGAAATGGCGCGCCAAAGACGACTTTGGCGTAGGCGCGGCGGAAGCGCTTGAGACGCCGCCGCCAGTCTTCTGCGCCACAGATCGCAGCCGGCACGATGACGGCGTCGGCCTTGGTGGTGATGTAAGCCAGGCCATCCTTGCCCGGCTGCAGGCCGCCGCTGTGGCGCGTGCCTTCAGGCGCCATTAGCACAAGTTGTTCGCTCTGCAGCAGCGCGATCGTCTGCAGCAGCGCTTTGCGGTCGTAATCCCCCCGGTGTATTGGGAAATGTCCCCAGCGCCGTAGCAGCCATCCCGCGACCGGAATCGCGAAATTCTCCACTTTGGACAGCGAAACAGTATGCCGGAAAGGGATGCTGGCGGTAACGACTATTGGGTCGAGATACGAGACGTGGTTGATCATCAGGCAGGTTCTGCCTTGGCGCGGGACATTTTGCAGGCCTTGCACATCAACCTTGCAGATCGCAGGCACGGCCGCGCGCAGCAGCGGGTGCAGAATACCGCGCCACTTGTCGTACTCGGGCTGTCGCGCGATGTATTCTTCAATGCTCAGATCGTAGGACATGGGCTCAAGCGCTCGTATTCAGCGGTCGGCTTTGCGCTTGCGTCGGCGTCGGGCGCGGCGAATATCGGCGAGCTCGCGGGCGGGCGTTTGCAGCGCCTCGATTTCGCCTTCATCGAGCTGATACCAGGCGCCTTTGCGCAGGGTGCCCAATCCCAGCTGCCCGATATGCGTACGGACCAGACGCATGACCGGGTGCCCCAGTTGCTGGGCGACCCGGCGAATCTGGCGCTTGCGCCCTTCCAGCATGACGATGCGCAGCACCGTCGAGCGCTTGGAAGTTTGCAGCACTTTCACGGAGCAAGCGGCCGTACGGCTGTCATCGAGCCAGACACCGCTCTCCCAAGCCTCGCTGGTCGCGCGTGACAGCTTGCCTTTGACCGTGACCTTGTAGGTCTTGGTATGTTCGTAGCGCGGGTGAGATATGCGGTTCGCCAGCTCGCCGTCATTCGTGAGGATCAGCAATCCTTCGCTGTCGGCATCGAGGCGGCCGATTGGGAAGAGGTGGCCTGGAACCTCGACGAGTTCACGAATGGTGGGGCGGCTGTCGTCAGGCTCGGCCTTGTTCGAGGTGAGCACGCCCTTGGGCTTGTTGACGACAATGCAGATCGACTCAAACACGGTGTTGATTCTCGCGCCATCGACAAGAATCACATCCTTCAGCGGGTCGGCTTTGGCGCCAAGACCGATGATCTTGCCATTCACCTGCACGCGCCCGCTGCTGATAATCGACTCGCAGTGGCGGCGCGAACCGAAATCGGCCTGCGCCAAGATCTTTTGAACGCGCTGCTCGGGCACGTCTCGTCCTTCCAGTTGTTTCAAGTCGACGGCTTGACGGCTTTATGATACGGTCTGCCGCGCAAGCCCGCTAGGGGAAAGCATTGTGGCGGGTTCAGCGATCGGTGGTCTTGTCTGTGACGATGAATTGCAGCGGGATGCCCAGCAGCAGGCGCGTCTGGGCGACCATGGTGGGCAGCGCCACAACCAGCAGGGTCAAGACCAACATAAAAGGAATGCTCAGCAGCTCCAGTAGCGACTCGACCAATGTATATGGCGCCACCCGCTCGGGACGAATGCGATAGTCTTGCACCTGAAACACGACCACCAGCACCAGCATCACCAAGCCGGAAATCGCCAGCAAGAACCAGGCCGGATGGCTGGCGGACAAGCCAGCGACCGTGTAGACCAGCTTGTCGCTGGCCGCCAGCAGACCATCCAGCTTGACTGGCGCGATATCCGGGTGGAAAAATACCGGCAGCTGCGAGCCGACGGTCAGGATGATCCAGCCCGCGCCCGCTAGCAGAATATCATGGGCGATCCGCAGCAGCAGCTTGATCGAATTGAAAGAGAAGACGCTGGGGTTCTCGATCAATCTTGCCAGCATATAGCCGACTTCTTTGCTGCCCCAGGCATGGCGCAGAGTCTGGCTATAGCGATTCTTGATCGATTGGAAGATGTTGGCGCCGGTGGTTGAATCGGCCAGGAAGGGCAGGTAAATGTGCTGAATCGACACGTGTCCGCCGGTGGCGAAATAAGCTTTGATTAGCATATGCCATTCATCGGCGATTACGTCTGTGTCCCAGTTGCCGCTCTGCTCCAGCAGTTTGAGGCTCAGAGAATAAGACGACATCGGCATCGCCATCCACCAGGGCGCGGCCAGGTATGCCAGCTCAAAGGCGGTGGCGTATGTATTGATGATGCGCATTAGGGGATTGACCTGCCAGATATTGCCGTGATACCGGATCGGCGCTTGCCAGAATATGCGGTGGCGGTCTTCGTTTGTGGCGAAGTGGTAGGTCAGCGCCGCGAAGTGGTTGACGTGCCAGCGGGTATCGGCATCCATGGTGGTTAGCACGAGCTTATCGGGATCCAGCTCATGCTCATCGACGACATTCTCAAGAAACCGGTTGACCGCCCAGGAGAGGTTGGCCGACTTGCACTGCATCTCGCCCATGAGGCCGCGCGGATGCACCGTAAAATACACGTTGGCGAAAAAATCAGCGTATTGACGGTTCAGGCTCTGCGCCTTCTGGTAGCTTTCCGGCTCGGCGGCTTCCATCGCCAGCAGAACCGATATCTGCGTCCGGGCGTTGCGCTGCAGGCTGAGCTGATCCAGCGTACGGCAGAGAATCTTCATCGATTCGTTGTAATTGGGGATAATGACCAGATGATGTACGCTGTCCCAATCCAGCGCGCTTGGCGTCTTTTCGTCCAGATACTTCTGATGCCAATCGATGCTCTCGTAGTCGTCGATGCGGCGCAGGCCAATACCGTTGGCGATGCCGGCCAGGAAAAAACGACAGGCGGAGTAACAGGCGACCAGCGCGGCCATTGTCATCAGCGTCAAGGGAAAGGCGACTGCGCTGGCGATAGAAACGAGCAGCGCAAGCCAGGCGAGAAATCCGGGGATCCCGTCGAGCACACGCTCCGGGATTGGCGGTAGCGGCGCGCCACCCCAGATCGATCGGCCGACATCGGACGGGCGGGGCGGTCGTGGGCTGTTAGATGTATAGGGCACGGTACATTACTGGTTGCAGACACGGCTGCAAGTAGCTGCGTCTGCCCTCGTTTACGACCCGGCGGATTGACGCGCGAACACCTCCGTTGACGCCTCGGCTTCAACACGTTCAATCGCAATTATCATAACATAGCGGACTTGACTGGCAAGTCAGAGGCGGCGCGCGCGTCAGGCCTTGCCCTTGCTGCCTTTGACGCCGCGGCGGCTGGCGACCGCGACCAGGTTGGTCTGGTAATCGTAGATGTTGCGCCGTTTGACGGCGTGCGCCTCAAAGGCGAGCTGAACCAGCTTTTGCACGAGATCGGCCTGCGTGAAGCCATCTTCACGCCACAAGTAGAAGGCGAGCGAACCCGGCATGGTGTTGATTTCGTTCAAGTAGACCTCGTCTTGGTCCGGGCGCGCCAGATAGTCGATGCGCGCGATGCCCCGGCCGTCCACCGCTTTGAAGGCGTCGATGCTCAGTTGCTGAATTCTCTGCGTGAGCGCTGGACTGACCGGCGCCGGTATGATCCGCTCGGCGCTTTTCATGCCTTCGCTGCCGCGCAGGTACTTGTCTTCGTAGGAAAGAAACTCGTCCCAGGACACAGGCTGCTCAAGCGTTGAGGCTTGGTAGTCTTCGCCGAAACCGATGACCGAGCAATTGATTTCGACTCCGCCGGTGATGGCGGGCTCAACTAAAATGCGCCGATCAAAGTTGGCGGCGATGTCGACGCTGGCGCGCAGCAGCTCCGGCGAGTCGGCGCGGCCGATGCCGATGCTGGAGCCCAAGGTGGCTGGCTTCACAAACAGCGGGAAGTCAAATTCAGCGCCAATCGCCGCAACAATATCGTCCGACTGCTCGAGCCAGCGCTCGCGCGAAAACCAATAATCCGCGACTACGGGAATGCCCGCCTGTCGCAGCGCCAGCTTGGTCATGATTTTGTCGTTGGTTATAGCGGAGCCCAGGGTGGCGCAACCGACGTAAGGAATGTCGGCCAGCTCCAGCAAGCCTTGCAGGCTGCCGTCTTCGCCGTGGGAGCCGTGCAGCGCGGGAAAGACGACATCGACACGCTGGACTTGGCTCTGGCGGAAGCGGCCCGCCAGCGGATTCACAATCAGACCGTGATGACGCGTATCCGGCGATAGCAGGCAGGGCAACACGCCGTCCAGATCAAGCGTCCCGTCATCCTTGAAGCTGTCGAGGTCGGTCAGCGGCTGGCCCGTAAACCAGCGTCCATCGCGCGCAATATAAACCGGCGCGACCTGGTAAGCATCAGCGGGAATGGCCTTCATCACTTGATGGCCGGTGACGATCGACACATCGTGTTCGACGCTGCGACCACCGAAGATTACCGCGATGACCTGGCGACGACTGCTCATACCCCATTCCTCATAGTAGCATCCGCATCCACGCTACTATGTTCGCACGGCGCATCAATATCTGCTACGCTGCGGAGGGCAAATCCTAGTAGGTGTCGGGCAAGTCGTTCAGGAAGAGTACGGTATCGCCCGCATGCAAATTCTGCCGATACCAGCGCACCGCGTCATCGAGCGCGTCCAGCACTTGAACGCGCGACTGGTCAAAGTCGGTCGACTGAATCGCGGCGAGAATCGGCTGTGTTTGGCCTGCGCCAATCAAGATGATATCGGTTGCGCTTTCGGCCGCCAGCAGTCCCAACTTGTGGTTTTCGACCGCCTGCAATTCGCCCAGCTCGACCATCCCGGGCGTGATTAACAAGCGCTTGCCCGAATCGTGCATGCGCAGGACCTTCAGGGCGCTTACTACACCGAGCGGATTGGCGCTATAGGCATCGTTGATAATCGTGATGCCGCTGGCCGTCGTCTCGGTCACCAGACGGCTCGCGGCCGGTTGCAGTCCACGAATGCGCCGGGCGATATCGCGCAGGGGGATGCCCTCATGCCAGGCGACGGCGATGCAGAGCAGCAGGTTGGTCACGTTGTGTTCGCCGACGATGCTTGTGGCAATCTCCGACTGTTCGCCGCTGGGCACATAGCAGGCGCGAAAGGATAAGCCGCTTAGGCTCTCGCAGACGTCGCTCGCCAGCCAGGTGATGCCCTGTTCGCGCGCTTCCGCCAGCGAGACCGCTCGGCTGACGGTCAGCCGTGTGGCCGGGTAACCCTCTGCGACCATCTCGTGGATGTAAGGATTGTCCCAATTGAAAACTGCAACACCGTCGGCGGGCAAGTGGCTGACCAGCTCGTATTTTGCGCGCTTGATGTTCTCGAGGCTGCCAAATCGCTCCAGATGCTGCGGGCCGATTTCCGTGACGATCGCGATATCCGGCGGCGTCAGCTGACAGATGCGCGCGATTTCGCCTTCGACGTAGGCGCCCATTTCGCTGATGAAGTATTCGCTGCGATAGTCATCGGCCAGGTCGCGGTTTATGGCCAGCGAGATGCCCATCAAGGTATTGTAGCTCTTGGGCGTGGCATAGGTCTGATAGCGCAGGCTCATGATGTCGCGCAGGAAGTTTTTGGTTGTAGTCTTGCCGTAGCTGCCAGTAATGCCAATGATCTTGGGGCCGATTTTGTCCAGCGTGCTCGCCGCTTGCCGCAGGTAGCGGCGCCGCAGCGCGGCTTCCAGCGGCTGCATCAGCGCATTGCCTGCCACCAGCCAGACCGGCGCCAGCAGAAACAGCGCGACTCCGAATCCGCTGGTGACGGCGGCTCTCCCGGCGTTGCCGGCGATTTCCGCGCTGCTTGTTAGCCAAATCGCGACTGCGGCAGCGCCGAGCGAAGCCAGACCGGCGCCAAAGAGCAGACGTTTCGCGCGCTGCGTGATAACGAGCGGTTTCTTTTCCTCGCCTGCCGCGGGCGGCGCCCCCGCGATGGCCGCCGCCGCAAGCGCGACGAAGAAGGGCAAATAGCTGCCGAATGCATCGCCGCGGACGAGACCGATCACGAGCCCAGCACCAAATGCGGCCAGCGGACGCAGCGGCAAAGCCCGCCGCCAGTCGGCCAGCACCCAGCGCAGATAACGCCGGTTCATATATTCTTCGATCTGATAGTAGCGCGATTGTCGAAAGACGCGCAGCCAGGCGCCAATCAGCCAAATCGAAATGAGGGCAATTTCAAGCATTTGCGGGCTCGTCAAGTGACTCTAGCGGCATTATAGGGCGATTTGCGGAATCGCAAAACAGCGGGCATTGTGCGCTAGGCGCCGCGAAACAGCGCATCCATTATCTCTGCGGTTTTCTCTGGGAAGTCGAGATAGGCGTAATGACCGGCGCCTTCGTGCACGATCAGCGCCGCGTCGGAAATCGTCTTTTCAAGCTTGCGCCCCATCCAGAGCGGCGTGTCTAGATCGGCATCGCCCCAAACGAGAATGGTTGGCGCCGAGACGCGCGCGGCATACGCCAGCAGATCCTCGTTGACGACCTGAATCAGCGTCTGCCGCATGACCGGCGACGCGTTCTGGTAGTCGGGAGATCCATAATGCTGATTGTAACGTTGACGCAATCGCGCCGCCGCCGCAGCCGCGCCGATGGACTCCAAACCACGTCTGACTTTGTGATATGTTTGCAGACGAAAACGCTGCAGCGACGTTGGTTCGACGCGAATGCCGGCGCTGTTGGATAACGCCATCTTCACGATTCGCTGGGGGTGCGCGGCTGCCAGCACCAGTCCGATGCGACCGCCGAGTGAATGTCCGAAGAAGTTGACCGATTTCAAATTGTGATGATTCAAGTAGTCGATACAGAAAGACGCGTAATCTTGAATCGTGAATGCTTGCTCGGGCTCAGCGCTCCCCCCGAAGCCGGGCAGGTCGAGCATCAGACACTGATAACCCAGCCGGCTGAGCGGGAGCGCCAGCGGCCGCATCAAATCAATGCTGGCGCCCCAGCCATGCGCCATCAGGACCGGCGGGCCTTCGCCGATGACGCGCTCGCGGATACGGATGCCCTGGATTGAAAGTTCGCTGCTGCCGGCCACCGGGCGCTAGCCGATTGCGCTCAAAGGGATGGCGGCGCGGCGGGCTCGCTGGCGTTCACTGATCGGCTTGACGGGCGGGCACTCCCAGGCCATGTCCTCGGTGGTCGCGCGCTCCTTGGCGAATTTGGGCAAGATCCCGCAAGCGAAGCACTTGTCGCGGCAATCGACGCGGGTTTCGCCCTTGATACTCATCAAGTAGTCTTCGCGCAGGAATTTCTTGTGCAGGCCCACATCGATATGGTCCCAAGGGAAAACTTCATCCAGCCCGCGCTCGCGATGATTGTAGAAGTCCGGGTCCAGGTCGCATTCGGCAAAAGCGCGCAGCCAGCTGGCGTGTTTATGTTGGTCCTGCCAGGCGTCGAACTTGCAGCCCAGCTCCCAGGCGCGCCGGATTACGCGACCCAGCCGGCGGTCGCCGCGGCTGAGCCAACCTTCGAATTCGCTGTCGTCGTAGGTATTCCAGCGCAGGTGCATGCCGCCGCGGCGCAATTGCCGCTTGAGCAGCGCCTGTTTATCATCCACGCTCCGGCGCGTGTCCTGCGGCACCCATTGGAAAGGCGTATGCGGCTTGGGAATAAAGGTGCTGACGCCGACATTCAGCGTGGCCTTTTTGCCCAGGATCTTGGTGCCCTCGTTCAAGGTGCTGGTGCACAGATCAACAATCGCCTGCACATCGTCCAGCGTTTCTTCGGGATGCCCGATCATGAAATAGAATTTGATCGTGCGCCAGCCGCGCGAATATACATCGCGCGCAGTCTGCAGCACCTGTTCATCCGGTACGTATTTGTTTATCAGGTCGCGCATTTTTTCTGTGGCGGCCTCCGGCGCAAAGGTGAAGCCGCTGCGGCGCGTTCCGCCGATCTTCTCCAGCAGGTCCGCGCTGGCGCTCTCGATGCGCAAGCTGGGCAGGCTCAAGCTGAGGCCGGCATCGGCGTAGACGCGATTGACCTCCTGCGCCAACTCTTCCACCCAGACATAATCCGACGACGACAGGCTAAGCAAGCTGATCTCTTCAAAGCCGGTGTAGCGAACGATTTCGTCAATGGCCGCCATGATTTCGTCTACCGGGCGCTCACGCACCGGCCGCGTGACCATGCCCGCGTGGCAGAAGCGGCAGCCGCGCGTGCAGCCACGCATTATCTCAATTGGGGCGCGGTTATGCACCGTATCGATATTGGGCACGATGAATTTGGTAAAAGGCTTGGGCAGGGTCAGCACGATGCGCTTGAGCACACGATCCGGCACACCGGCTTCGTTAGATATCACCGTGCGAATGGTGCCATCGTCGTGGTACTCCACATCGTAGAATCGCGGCACGTACATGCCTTGAATGCGAGCGATGGCGCGCAATTGCTCCTGGCGCGGGCGGCCGCGCGTCTCACCCAATACGCGAGCAATTTCGACAATGATTTCTTCGCCTTCGCCGATCACGAAGGCGTCGATGAAGTCGGCCATGGGTTCCGGATTAAAGCAGGCGTGCCCGCCGGCGATGACCAAGGGATAGCGCTCATCTCGGTCGCGGCTTAGAATCGGCAGGCCGGCCAGGTCGAGCAGATTAACGGCGTTAGTATAGAGCTGCTCGTAGGGCAGGCTGATGCCCAGCAGGTCGAAGTCGCGTATCGGCCGCTTGGACTCGAGCGAGTAGAGCGGGATCGATTGCGCGCGCATCACAGTTTCCATGTCGAGCCAGGGCGAGAATACCCGTTCGGCCAGCATGTCGTCCTGCAAATTGACCTGATGGTAGAGATTCATTATGCCCAGGTTGGACATGCCCAGGTCGTAAATGTCCGGGAAAGCCAGGGCGACTTTGATGTCAGTTTGATCCCAACGCTTGACGACGCTGTTGTACTCCCCGCCGACATAGCGTCCGGGTTTTTCCACTTGCAAGAGGAAACGATCTAATCTAGTCTCGATCGACTGTGTAGTCATGCTGCGCGCCCGACACTGCCCATTCTGGACCGATTATAACTGACATGGTCTTGACTGTATAGCGATGCCTTTATCCTTGACGCGCGCGGTGATTTGCGCGCTCGCATTTGTCTGCGCCGCCCTTGCAGCCGGGCAGGATTATGCGCCGATCAGCGCGGCCAATCTGGGACTGCTGCATTCGCATGGAAGAATTGACTTTGCTGAGTTTCCCGGCGAGCCGAAGATCGGTTGGTTTGAAGCTGACGCAGACGCCAGCGAATTCATCCTCTTTGATCAAGCCGGGCGAATCTACCGCGCCGCTCCGGCCGGTATTGAGGACAGTTGGTCTTATGTTGAGACGGGCAGCGGCCAGCTCTTCTCGCTGATTGACGCGGCCTATATTGCCGATGAAGCGCAAGTACTTTATGTGCTTGACGGGGACTACTTCATCAACGAGCGGCGGCTGCCAGCCGGGCGCGAACCGGTTGCCATTTTCCCATTCGGAGACTCGCTTATTGTTGAAGCGCTTGACGCCAACGGCCGTACTTTGTTTATGCAGTTTGCCGACGCCAAAGAGACCGACGCGTGGCAACTCGTCGGCGAGTCTCCAGTGCCGGCGACTGATCCGCAGACGCCCGCTGTGCGAATCGGCAGAATCGATTTCCCAATCGTGCTATATTCGGCGCTGGAAGATGGCGCGCTGGAAGTCTACCGCTATCCCGATGCTTTCGAGGCGAGCTTGGTTACAGAATACAACTTGCCGCAGGGTCCGGCAGTCTTCGGCGCGGTCAATGGCGCGACAGGCAGCCACTTCGCCTGGAGCGATCCGGCTTCCACGCGCCTGAATCTTCTCAACCTGGAGACAGGCGAGAGTCGAGTTGTGGCGGAAATCGGCCATGCCTACGCCCAGTATCACATGCTGGCGGCGGACGCTAGCGCGATTCTGGTCGTGAATCTGGATTTCGCACCCGAGGTATTTGCTTGGGATGTTGACACGGGAGAGCGCCACGAATTGGGCGCATATCGCGAGTGCGAGCGCATACCGGACAAGGTGGCGCTCAGCGCGAACGGGACGGCCCTGGTCATCGGCTGCGACACGGGTTTGGATATCTGGCGAGTGAGTGAAAATGCGGAAAGCGAGGAGAGCTAGCCATGGACTCAGGCACGGTAAAGACGATATTCGACTACCACTACGGCATGTTTGAAAGCGTCTGGGCTTCCGCGGCACAGTTGACTGACGCGCAATTCGTCGAGGACAAGGGCTACTCCTTGGGCTCAGTGCGTAACCATCTGGTCCATTGCATGAATGTTGACGACCGTTGGTTGGCGCGCCTTCAGGAAACGACGCTGCCGGATATTTTGGATGAGGCAACATTTCCTGACACGGCGTCAATCCGCCCGGAATGGGATGCGGTCCGTGAGCGTGTGCTCGCGTATGTGACTGGCCTGACGCCAGCGGAGTTGGAGGCGAGCGTCTCGGTAGCGATCCCCGGCCGATATAGCGAGCCGCAGCGGTGCCGTCGGCGGGAAGTGTTGCTGCACATGGTCAACCACGGCACCGACCACCGCGCGCAGATTTTGACGCGACTGCATGAACTGGGCGCGCCAACGCTGGAGCAGGATTTGATGCTGTATCTGTGGGAAAACGATTGAGCTAGCTTCGGCAGAGCGCGACGGCGATTTCGCCGGCAACACGCGCATTGTTGACAAGCAAGGCGATATTGGCCGCTCTTGAGGCGCCCTGCGTCAGTTCTGCCACGCGACCCAGCACGAAGGGCGTAATATCTTTGCCGCCGATGCCGGCAGCTTCCGCCTCCACCGTTGCTTTGGCGATGGCATCCTCGGCGACGGCCGCCGATAGTTCGTGCTCCGCGGGTACGGGAACAGCGATCAAGATTCCGTGCATTGCGCCAAGCGCGTCCGCCGCGCGGATAATGGCGGCCGCCTCTTCGGGTGTTTCCACACGTTGATCGACCGGTAAGTCGGTATGCGCCGAATAGAAAGCGGGCAGCTTGTCCGTGCGGTAGCCCAGGACGGGAACACCCTGAGTCTCCAAGACCTCCAACGTCAGCGGCAGGTCCAGAATCGACTTGGCGCCCGATGAGACGACCGCCACGTGCGTTCGACCAAATTCCAGCAGGTCGGCCGAAACATCATGCGGTTGTCCACGATGCACGCCGCCGATACCGCCCGTCGCAAACACTTTGATGCCGACCTTTTCAGCGATGATCATGGTGCAGGCGACGGTAGTAGCGCCGTCCTGTTTAAGCGCGATGGCGATGGGCAAGTCGCGCCGGCTGCACTTGCGCACGCTGCCCGCGGGAGATTGCGCCAGCGCTTCAATCTGCTGCGACGAAATGCCTACCGAGATTTCTCCCCTGAGCACCGCCATCGTCGCCGGCACAGCGCCCGCCCCGCGCACGGCCGCTTCCATCGCCAGTGCCGTCTCGACATTTAAGGGGTAGGGCAGGCCATGTGTGATCAAGGTCGATTCGAGGGCGACGACCGGCTGCCGGCTGTCAAGGGCTTGCTGAACGTTATTGCTGATGTGCAGGGCAAGGGACATTGAGCGCACTTTCAATCGTCCAGAGTATATAGCTTGTAACGATGCGCCGTGTGGTGATACTGCTGCAATTCCAACAACTCAAGCAGCTGATCCGGCCGCAGGTTGCCGCGGTCTCCGACCGAGAGATGCGCAATCATATCATGCGAGTCGTCCAGATAAAGCGCCAAAATCAGTGGACGGATATCCATGACGCTGCGTTTTCGCCGTCTCGTTCGGTCAACAATGATCGATTCTCGCTGCAAGACCGCGGCGATCTTGCCGCGCAGGACGGCTGGATCGACCTCATCAACAAAGTGGATCCTGTACTCGGCGCTGTCGATCAACGAATGCAGCGTCGACGCGCGTAAATCGACTTCGACGATGCTGCTGATGGTCAGTCCCTGCGGCGCGACAGCCAGCAGCCGATTGCGCAGCGCGGCCTCATCAAGCTCAATACGCTGGCGCAGGGAGATGTCGAGGATTTCGCATTCGCTGGAAATCCCCAGCGGCAAGGGCATAGCCAGCCTTATCCGCGGCCGTGTGTTGAATCCTTGCGTATACAGAATAGGCAGGTCGGCGCGGCGCAGGACGCGTTCCCAAATCTTGGCGACATCCAGGTTGCTGGTGTAGCGCAGGGACCCGCTCTTGCCGAAAGTAATGCGAAGCCGCTGCGCCACGGGTGACACGTGGCTCATATGTTCCATGACTCCTATGGAAAGCCGCTGCTGACTAGGGTACAATATTCTGAACCGAGCGACTACGTGGCAGTGGCTGAATGAATCGACAAAGCGCCAGGCGGGACAGACGCCATCGCGAATTGGAGCGCGCGCAAAGGCGCGGACTTTGGCTTAGCGTGTTGTTTCCCTTTTCCCTTGTGCTGGCCGTAGCGGTCGCATTCGTCGGCATAGCCTTGTCATTGAAGTCCCCCGCGCAGTTGGCCATATTGTCGAATGCTATGCTCAGCGTCCTGGTGCTTTGTCCGCTCGTCATCATCATGTTTCCGCTGACGCTCCTGAGCTTTGCGCTGGTCGCGTTGGCAAGCCGCTGGTGGAGCAAGTCGCGTTCGCCGCTGCGGCGGCTGGAAGCATGGACGGCGCTAATGGAAGAAAATGTTGAACGTTGGCTTGGAAATGTTGACGAAAGCGTATTGAACTGGGCGGTGCGACTGGCGCCGGTGCGGGAGCTGTTGATGGCCTTCGAAGCGCCGGAAGCGATAAGTCCCGATGAAGGAGAATCATGAGCGATACACATTCGCGCGAAACTGAACAAGCCTTGCAGGATCGCAAGACTCGCATCATCGTCATTGGCGCTGGCCTGGGCGCGCTCCTCGGTCTGATTTCGAGTTACCTCTACGCGAGAGCGGCCGAAGAAAACAGCGACGGCGAGGCAGGGCCAGGTAGCTCGATCTCGACTGGACAGCTCTTGGCAGTGCTGCTGGCCGTGCTCGGGCTAGTTCGCCAGATTGCCGAATTGGGCAAACCAAACGACGACAAAAAATCCAGGAAGAAATAGCCTCATGTGCGGTCGATACACCTTAACTGCCGATGCGGAGTCCATTCAGCTGGCTTTCAACCTGGACACGGTGGACGGCTGGCTGGCGCCGCGCTTTAACATCGCGCCCTCACAGCAGGTGCCGGTCATCAGCAACCGCGATCCCGGGCAGCTGAGTTTTATGAAGTGGGGCCTGGTGCCGTCCTGGGCCAAGGATCCCAAGATCGGCTACCGCATGATTAACGCTCGCTCGGAAACGGCTGCGGAGAAACCATCCTTTCGCACAGCTTTCAAGCGCCGCCGTTGTCTCATCCCCGCGGACGGCTACTTTGAGTGGGCCAAGCAGGGCAAGAAGAAGACGCCGATGTATATCACGCACGCCGAACGCGACCTGTTTGCATTCGCCGGCCTGTGGGAAAGCTGGAAGCAGCCTGACGAAAGCTGGCTGCATACCTGCACGATTTTGACGACTCGCGCGAACGAGACGATAGAGCCCATTCACCATCGCATGACGGTCATCGTGGAGCCGGAGGACTACGAGCTTTGGCTGGCGCCGCGCGCGCTGACGCCCGATGAATGGCTTCCGCTGATGGCGGGGCCAACGCCCGACCAACTGCAATTTCACGAGGTATCCACCCAGGTCAACAAACCTGTAAACGACAACCCGACCGTGATCATGCAGGTGGAGTCTTCACAACAGCAGAGTCTAATGTAGGTATTAGAAGTTGTTGAGCATTGTGTAGACGAGCAATGCTACCGCGCAAATCGCAGCAGCAAAAAGTACGAACAAGATCAAATCATAACGACGTTGTCTCTGTGGGGCTGGCGTTTCGTGAGCGGTTCTTATTTCTGATCCCTCTATTTCAGCGGGTACGCTGACGCGGTTGGCCTCCCGCGTCCAGGCGCTCTTGCCGGGTGACTCGGAATTCAGGCACAGATTGGCCATGTAGATTGCCGCCGCGGTTGGCGTCGCGACCACATAGTCGGCCACATCGTCAGCCAGAACGTGATCACGGTGATGTCCGATGCCGGTAACAACGTACTTGCTGCAGCCAACGATCGCCCGCAAGACCTCCAGCTCGTCAAACGCGGCCAGGTTTTCGTTTCGTCCGCCGCCCCTGATGATGACAATTATGTCTACTTCGTTGCGGCCATCTAGCACAGTTAGCGCGTCTACTATGGATTGCGCGGCGCGCTCGCCTTCAAGCATGGCGTATTGCCAGCTAATCGGCGCGAGTACTGCGCGCGTCCCGGCTTCTTGGTATGTCGTCTCAAAATCGCCAATTGCCCGGCTGCTGCGGCCGGTTAGTATGCCGATACGACGGATCTTGGCAGGAGGGTCCTTCCTGACCGGCGGGAACAAGCCTTCGGCGCGCAACTCTTCTATGGCGTTTGCCGCATGAACCGTATCATCAGTTAATCGTATTTTCAGTACATTGATTTGCGCTTCGGCGCGTCTCTCGAAAAAGTTCACATCGCCATAAATCTCGACGTCAAGATGATTTTTCAGGTCGAAGCGAATGCGGCCGACGCGCTCTTCCCAAAGCACGCATTTAATGCGATTGTCACCATCGACTAGCTCAAAATAGACATGACCCAAATCGGACTTGTACAAGCGGTCGATTCTGCCGCCAACCCAGAAATAATGCTCTAGCGTCTCGGATTCAATAACACTCCGAAGCGTGCGAGCAATCTGGGCGATGCTACGGTGATTCTCAGCTTTGGACATGTGCTGTGAATTGTATCAGTCAGGATTTTGTGGTTGCAAGCGCCGCTCCTGCACGTAGGCCAGTGGATCCTGGCCCGCAGGGATGATGACCTTGCGGCTGCGTCCCCCGCCCAATTCTTCGCCCACAACCCCCAATTCTTCCAGGAGATCCATGATGCGCGCCGCGCGCGGGTATCCCAGACCGAGTCGTCGCTGAATCAATGACGCGGAGGCTTCGCCGGCGTCCACAACCAGCTTAAGTACATCTTCCAACATGGGGTCGGTGTCGGCGAGGAATTTGCGCCGCTGCAGGCTGCGCTCCCAGGGTCCGGCGGGCTTGGCAGGCAAATGACCCGCTTCGACCTGCCGCTGGTATTCGCGGCGCCAGTGCGACACGACTTCGCGCGAATCCTCCTCGGAAACGAAGCAGCCTTGTATGCGCTCGGGAGCGGCCGCGTCAGCGGACAGAAAGAGCATGTCGCCGCTGCCGAGCAAGTCTTCCGCGCCGGGACGGTCGATGATTACGCGTGAATCGCCGCCGGACGCCACCGAGAAGGCGATGCGCGAGGGGAAGTTGGCTTTGATTAGCCCGGTGATTACGTCCACGCTCGGTCGCTGCGTGGCGATCATCATGTGCATGCCGACTGCGCGCGCCATTTGCGCCAGCCGCGTGATGGCGCGCTCGGTGTCGTCAGCGTGCTTCAGCATCAAGTCGCCAATCTCGTCAATCAGAATGACCAGATATGGCAGTGGCGGCTCGCCGGCATCGGCTGACTGCCGCTTGTCGTTGTACATCTTGATATCGCGCGATCCGTCCGCTTCCAGCAGTTTGTAGCGATCAGACATCTCGCGCGTACACCAGGCCAAGACACCGATGATGCGCTCGTGTTCAATTTCCACCGGCCCGATCAAATGAGGCAGGCCATCAAAGCGTGACAGCTCCACCATCTTGGGATCCAACATGACCAACTTTAGCTGATCCGGCGTGTATTGCATGAGCAGCGCGGTGGCCAGCGCCGCCATGCAGACCGACTTGCCCGACCCGGTGGCGCCGGCGATCAGCAAGTGCGGCATCTGCGCCAGGTCAATGGCGACCGGATCGCCAGTCACACTTCGTCCCAGCGGGATGAGCAGCGGAGACTGCGCCGTCCGTTTCCGCTGTTGATAGCCATCGCTTTCCATCACATTGCGCAGGGCGACCAGCGCCGGCTCCTTATTTGGCACTTCAATACCCATATAATTGGTGCCGGGAACCGGCGTTTCCAAGCGCAGGCGCTTGGCCGCCAACGACAGCGACAAGTCTTTGGCGTAGGAAGCGATCTTGCTCATGCGAATGCGATCGCTGCCGTCGGCCTTGTGCGGCTGCAAGGCGTAACGCGTGACCGTCGGCCCGACCTGAACATCGACAACTGTTGTCTCCAGGTCGAATTCCAGCAGCGTATTCTGGATCAGCATCGCGTTGTGGTTGATCTCCGCTTCCTCCGGCATCACCATATCGGCTGGTGTCAGACTGTCGATACCTGGCAGGGAGTCACGCCACTGCGGGCGAGCCATTGCTTCGGGCTGCTGCGCCGGCGCGAGTTCGGCTAGCCCTGTGACGGCGGATTCGCCCGTTCCATGATCCGTCGCTGGCGCTTCTGCGGACGCGTGATCGGGCGCCTCAGGCGCGCTGTCGGCCGCTGTCGCCGGACGTATCCTCTCGACGGCGCTCGATGTCGAATCCGGGCTTTGCCGGCTGCCGTTCGTCGCATCAAGCGGATCAGCCGGATTGGGGCGAATCCGCATAATTTGCGTGCGATAGCCGGGCGATTCCGCCAGCTTGCGATAAAGATTTTGCGCTTCGACATTTTGCACCGGCGCGGCAGTTTGGCGCGTGGTCTCGCTGAAGAGTTTCAGCCGGATGCCAAATCGCGAGAACAGGGCCACGATGTGCCGCCGGCGCAGCCCCGTGGCGATCACCGCGCATGCCGCGATCAGCGCCGCGAATAACGTGACTGCGGCGCTGCGACCCAGGATCCGGAAGAACGGATAGCTCAAGCCCCAGCCGATCAGACCGCCGCCTTGCCCGGCACGCGCCAGCGCGCGCATTTCGCTGTCACTTTGCATTAAGTGCAAGATCGCCAGTATGCTGAGAAAAATGACTTCCAGCGCCAGCAGGCGCGCTGCGCTCAGCTGAATGCGGATGCCCGCCTTGGGCAGCCACAGCACGACGCCGAGCGCAAAAATGGTGGCGGCGATCAGTATCGAGCCGTCGCCGAAGAGCGAAATCAGCATTTCGGCCCAGGTAACCGCGACCAGGGCATCCGACGCGATGAATAGCGACACGAATGACAGGATGCCGAATACGATCATTGCAAAGCCGACGACTTCGTTGATCCAGGGCGGCAGGCTTGCCTTGAGGTCCTCCCAGAAATCGAATTCCTGGGCAGACTCTTCCAGGGGCTTGATGATGTCTTGCGCCGTGGCGGCAGGCGGCGCAATGTCGCCGTCAGCGGTGAGCTTTTGCTGTGACTCGAGTGTCTGTTCTTTCACTTGCTTGTACGCAAATGGTCAATTGGATTTTCTACATTTAGTATAGCCAGATTGCAGAATGGCAAGAGCAATTTGAGGGGTAAATATGGCGTTGCGCGCTGCGGAGCGTTCACTGCGTACGGACCTGCTGTTCCCGCTCCAGAATCTGATCGGTGACCGCCAGAATCGCGATGCGCTGCTTGCGATAAAGATCGGCCTCGCTCATGCTCAAACGCCGCGCGACTTCGCGCACGCGTCGGCTTTCGAGGAAGCGCAGCTGCAGGATATTGTACAAGGTCCACTCGGGGCTCATCATCTTGCGCTCGCCTTGCGGTTTCAGCGCATCGATTTCTTCCGCCAAGATCTTGCGCAAAGCATGTACCGGCGTGTCTTCGGCCGACTGCATCAAGTCTTGGACGATTTGCAATTGAATCAAGTTGCTCTGTGAAATGCCGGAGCCGCCCCAATAGTGTCTGAGCGCGGCGCGCACTTGCTCGAACAATTCCGAGCGCTCGGGCAAGTTGATGGCCGTGGTCGAAGGCGCGCTGGACTGAAGATACTCGACTTGAACGGCGCGCGAGCGAGTCATCTGAAATTGCGGAAGCAGCCCCTCGAGCAGGTTATAGATTTCGGCTTGCAGGCGCATATCGTCCAGGCTTGTTTCGACGCGGCGGACAAATGGCTGCAGGCTGCTAGATGGCGTTGCGGAATCGCTGTCCAGCGCGTCTTCGCCCCGGGGCAGGCCCAGCGCGCCGACAGGCAGCGCCTGGGCGCCGTTGCCGCTCACTCGGCGGCTGAGCAAGGGGATGAGCGTGTAATCGCGCCACTGCAGATGGGTCTTCGCGCCGGATTCTCTTGGCAGTTGCGTAAGCTGCTGCAGCAGGTCGCTGTCTTCCAATAGATCGCTTTCGGCAAAGTCCAGATTGCCGACCTTGCTAATGAATTCGGGCAGAGCGTGTTCAAAGCTGATGACGAAGGCGCGGTCAATTCGCAAGTGATCGCAGATGGACTCCGTGGTAGCCATGATCAGTTGAGTCAGGTCGTCGTGCGTCAGGACGCGATCGCTTAGCGTTTGCAGCTTGGTGATCTGCGCGTCGTCTTCATCGCGATAAATGAAGAACTTCTCGAAATATGGCAGGGCGAGCGACACGAACCATTGCCACAGCAATACAGCCCCAACGATGGCGGGCGGGGCGACCGCTTCGCCGGGCAAGCTGAGAATTCGGGTAGCTTGTGCGGTGAAGTTCATCATCGCCAGGGCAATCAGCCCGGTTGCCGGCCCGCGCAGCAGGAAATCCAGCAGCTTCTTTTTGACCAGGCGATCAGGCATGTCGGAGCCGAAGAAATAGAGCGGATATGACAGGAAGAACAGCATCAATATGATGATGACGTTGGCGGTATTGATCACGAGCAGGCCGAAAACCGTGAACTCGGCCCCTGCCGGCAACACTATGGAATAAGGGAATATCCCGATGGCAGGCGTCAAGAACGCGATCTGCAGATAGGCCATTCGCAGCTCGGTTGACCGTGTGAGGCAACGTTTACGCGCACGCTGAACATTGTAAAAGGCGAATCCAATAGCCAGCGCGAAATACAAAAGATACACCAGAAAGGCGCCGCCCGCTTCAATGCTGAGCGAATCCTGCACCTCCACGAATTGGACCAGCGAGTCGGAGAATGCGACAGACAGCAGGAATCCCGCGCCAATCAGATACAGGACGCGGATGACCCGCCGCCGGCGACCGCGCGATGGCAGGCCCGTGGTAGCGAGCAGCGCATCCGACAAATGGTAGACGGCGGCCGGGACAAAGGCGATGCCGATCCACTGCAGGCGCGAGGCGATTTCGTGAGCGGCATTGTCCGGCCCCAGGGCGATGAACGCATCGGAGACGTAGGCGCAGGCGACGCAAGCCAGGACGACCGCTGATGACTTGGCCACGCGGTTGTTCAGATTCCGCGTCAGGTTGAATAGCAGCAGAGAGACCGCGATGATGGCGTTGCTCGCGGTCAATGTTTCGTTGACTGTCAGCAGCAGGATCGTTAGCAGTGTCAAGCAGATACCCGAGACGCTACGATAGGCCGTTAATCAGTTTCTAGTGTAGCAAAATCCGCTTGCCGCATTGCCGTCAGATGGACAGACTGAAGAACAGAGCGATCTCACGGTTGGCAAAATGGTGATCGTTAAAGCCGCAAAAACTGAAGCCGAGCGCCTGCGCGAATTGGATGCAGGGATAGTTGGTGGTGGGTATCTCGAAGATGATCTGACGCAGGTTGAACTCGCTGGCCCAGACGCGCGCCACGTGAATAAGCCGGGAACCCAGGCTGCGACGGCGGTAGAGCCGGTCAATGACAAGGTCCTGCAAATAAGCCACCTGGCTCTTGTCATCGATTCGCAGCGTGATAAAGCCCGCCAAATGGTTGGTATTTTGATCCTGGATCACGATGAAGCAGTAGTCTTGCCGCAAGGCTATTTCAAGATCAATGGGATCAGTGACGTGGCGGGACTCGAGACGGCGCGGCAGTCGTTGTCGGCGACAGTTGACCTGTACCTCGTCGGCGCCGTCCTGCACCGTCATCTGCCAAACATGCTCGGTCTCAAAGTCACTGTCCAAGGCCAGGCAGAAGGCGATGTCCTCCGCCACCGCGTCGCGGAATATCATCTGGGAGGGGTCAAGCGCCGCGTTTTTCATTCTTCCTTCTCAGTTAGCTACTTCCGCGCTGCGACCTGCGGGACGCTTTTGCAATGGCAAAAAACAACTCCAAACGCGGCGAGCGCCTGGAGTCATTGGCAACCGTACGAATCCCGCGTAGTCCGGACGAGCCGGTAGCGGTCGCTACACTTCGTAGAGATAGTCTTTGAGAATCACATGCGCGGACGACTGGCGCAGGCGATTCAGCGCCTGGGCTTCCAGCTGTCGCACGCGTTCGCGCGTGACGCCGATCGTCTGGCCGACTTCTTCGAGCGTGTAGACGCGCCCATCGGCAAGGCCATAGCGCAGTCGCAGGATCTGCGCCTCGCGGTCGGGCAGTTTGTCAAGCGCCTGCTGCAGCTGTGTGTGCAGCAAGTGCGTCGCCACCTCTTCTGAAGGCGCCGGGCTGTTGCTGTCTTCGACAAAGTCGCCGAAGGTGGAATCACCCTCGTCATCAATCGGCGTCTCCAGGCTGACCGGCCGCCGCGAGATCTCGAGCAAGTTTTCTACCTTGTCGGGCGTCGTATCCATGCCGCTCGCCAGCTCGTCGATTTTGGGTTCACGCCCCAACTCCTGCAGCAGCTGCAATTGCACGCGCCGCATCCGGTTCAGCTGATCGCCCATGTGCACCGGCACGCGGATCGTGCGGCCCTGGTCGGCGACTGCGCGGCTGACCGCCTGGCGAATCCACCAGGTCGCGTAGGTGCTGAACTTGTGCCCGCGCTGGTACTCGAATTTGTTGGTGGCGCGGATCAAACCGATATTGCCTTCCTGAATCAGATCGAGGAACGGCACGCCGCGGCCGATGTATTTCTTGGCCACGCTGATCACCAGCCGGGCATTGGCGCGGATCAAGTGTTCCTGCGCGCGTTCGCCGTCCATCAGCGTCTCGCGCAGGCTCTGTTCCTGGCTCCAAGTGATGACTTCAATCTGCTCTTCCTCAGGCGCTTCAAGGCGCGCGCGGGCGAACTCAGCCGCCTCCATACGCTTGGCCAGCATGACCTCTTCTTGCGCTGTCAACAACGGCACGCGCCCCGCTTCTTTGAGATACAGGCCAACGACATCGTCGGTATCTAGCGCGGCCTGGTAACCGGCATCGCTGGTCAAATCCTTCTTCAAGACCCGCAGCAGGGCGTCGCGCTGTTCCTTGTCGTCAACGTCGGAAACAGCGGTCAGTGGATCGTCGTCAGGCTTGTCGTCTTTGGCAGCATCATCAACGGGTATTTCCTCGTCAACTTTCGCCGGCGCCGGGATTACTTCAATGCCGGCCTCCAGCAAGCCATCCATCAAATCGTCGAGCAGGGCCACATCGCCTTCGACATCCGGCAACAACTCCAGAATGTCACTATAGGTGACGAACCCGCTCGGCCTGGACTTTTCGACCAGTCGCTTGAGGATCTCTTCTCGCTGCGTCAATTCCGTTACATTGTCTAGCACTGCTACCACTGACACGCCTTTCTACTGTCTACAAGACATCACTATCGCCATACGCAGTCTGAACCTGGTTCCAAGTGCAGGCAGTTGAAACCACAAAACAATTATTCTTCATCCATGCGCCACCCTTCTCATGGTTATACAGCGATCGGCAGCAATGGTCTTGCTCGTGCCAGAAGCGCTATACCGCTTCCGCGAAATGGGCGCGCCGCCACCAAATAAGCCGGACGCTCCCCGTTCCAAACTGACAATTTAACGCGTATTTAATTACTTGTCAAGTTTTTGGTCGGATTTGGCTGGGAATGCCAGTTTTCTGCTGACAGAAGCTTGCATTTGCGCCGCCGGTACCGCTCTCAAAGTCACGGTACAAAATCGCGCGCAGTACGCATACAGGACCGAGCGTCCAATTCAATGGAACCGAGTCCGACCCATATGTTACACTATAATTGTAGCCGGCGCTTGAGGACAAAGCTTGTGCGCACGCCAACGCGATACCCGCTGATCCTGAGAATGATGACCGGCCTGGGCAGAGTCTGGCTGTCGGCGCTAATCTTGCTCATTCTTACTCCCTTGATTAACGACTATAGTCTATCCTTCGGTATTCCACTGCTCTCAGACTTTACAAACGTTATCATAGTGATGGCGGTGTTGGTCATGTGTCTTTGCGTGCCGTTGAGCTGGGGATTGGGCTGCGCCAGTTTGATTCTGGAGTGGATGGGCCGGCACAGCAACAAGCGCAAGCGCAAATTAAAACGCAAGTCCAGGTCGGCTGATCGTATCCATCTGGCGACTGCGGATTACAAAGCGTCGGCCGGGCGTCTGGCTGAGCCACCAGGGGCTCGAGGCGAACCCATGACCCTTAACCTGCGCCGGTTCCGTCAAAGTGAGTTGGCGCCAGGTAGTCGATCGGGCAGCCAGCATGGAGGCGATTGACGCCGCCGGCCACCCCGTCGTGGCAGCGGCAATCTTCGTGTATTGTGCACAAGGAAAAATCAAAAGTGCATAATGTTGCGCGGCTGCGTTGACGAATCCCGGATGATTAACTAGAATGCAATTGTTATCAAAGCAGAGTAGACAGCAAATGTCTAAAGTCAAAGTCGAAGCGCAGGAAATCAGGCGTCGCTCGCGAGCCACTGACGAGTTCAGCGCGGGTCCTTTGTGTTGGTGACATTTGGCTTGACCCCAGACCGGGAAAAACGCCCTGATCTCGAAACAACGGTCAGGGTTTTTTGTTTGTGGAGGGCGGAAGAGTGAATTACATAAAGGCGGGTGTTTACGGTGGGTCCGGCTACGCGGGTCTGGACCTGGTCGAAATCTTGACCGCGCATCCGCGCGTGGACTTGCAGTTTGCAACCTCAAATACTTATGCCGGCGACAGGGCGCCGGGAACTGACTTGCGCTACGTGCCCGCGGCTGAGGCGCGCCCCGGCGATGTCGATGTCATCTTTCTCGCCCTGCCGCACAAGACCTCGGCTGCCATGGCTAAACAGGGCGTCGAGGCCGGCGTGAAAGTGGTTGATCTGTCGGCTGATCTGCGCCTGGATACGCCGGAAGCCTATGAAAGTTCCTACCACACGCCGCATCCGCATCCGGAATTGCTTCCCGCGCCCTATGGCCTGCCGGAGATCAATCGCGCCGACGTGCAAGGCGCTGATATCGTCGCGACGCCAGGCTGCTACCCGACCACGACCTTGCTCGGCTTGTATCCGCTGCTGCAATTTGGGGCGATTCGCGATGATTCGCCAATTATTGTGGATGCCAAATCCGGTGTTACCGGCGCCGGGCGCAAACCATCGCTGACTACGCACTTCGCCGAAGTCTACAGTAATCTAATTCCCTACAAGACCGGCCGCGCGCATCGCCACGTCGGGGAACTGGAACAGGAAGCGCGCAAGGTCAGTGATGCCATAGGACCGGTCATATTCTGTCCGCATCTTTTGCCGGTGGATCGCGGCTTGATGTCGAGCATCTACGTCACTCTCAACCACACGATGTCCAGCGATCAGGCGCACGACGCCTACCAGGAAGTATATGGCGGCGAAGCGCTGGTGGATGTCCTGCCCCTAAGTGAACAGGCGACGCTGAAACATGCTGTCAAGACCAACAAATGCGTCATCAGCATTACGCCGGTCCTGGATCGCTATGCTCATATCACTAGCGTCACCGATAATCTGCGCAAAGGCGCCGCCGGCCAGGCGGTGCAGAATATGAATCTGATGTTTGGATTCGACGAGACCATGGGCCTGCTCTAGTGGAACGACAGATCTGCGTCGTCAAAATCTCCGGGCATTGCCTGGACGACGAGTTGCTGCTGCGCCAATTCGCCGATAGAGTGGCGGCATCCACTGAGCGCCTGGTCATCGTGCATGGCGGCGGCAAAGAGATTTCGCGCTTGCAGCAGCAGCTCAACATCGCGCCGCGCTATGTCGATGGTTTGCGCGTCACCGATGCTGATTCGCTGGCGCTGGTCGAGATGGTGCTCTGCGGCGCGGTGAATAAACGACTGGTGCGGCATCTGCTGGCCGCCGGCGTGGACGCGCAAGGGCTCTCGGGCGTTGATCGCGGCTTGGTTCAGGCGCGGAAGCTGCAGCATGATTCTATCGACATGGCATATACAGGCGAGGTTGAGTCAGTGCGGCCCGAGGTAATCTGCGACCTGTTTGAACTGGGAGTGACGCCGGTAATCGCGCCGGTGAGCCTGGGCGCGGACAACAACTTCAACCTGAATGCCGATCCGGTGACCAGCGCGATCGCCCAGGCTATTTCGGCGCACACGGTGGTATTCATTTCGAATGTAGCCGGGGTATTGGTCGATGGCACGGTCAAGCCGACCATCAACAGTGCGCAAGCGCAAGCCTATATCGACAGCGGGGTTATCGCGGGCGGCATGATTCCCAAGACGCAAGCGGCGCTGGACCTTCTGTCGGCGGGAATACCGCAAGCGGTCATCACCGACCTGGAAGGCTGGCGCAACAATGGTGGCACGACATTTATCGGTACGAAACGATAGCGAGGAACTATGTCCATTACGGCGGAAGTGATTAAGAAAGATCAGCAGTACAGCGTGCCGGTGGCGGCGCGCCCGGATTTTGTGCTGGCGCGCGGGGAGGGCGTCACGCTCTACGACGCCGACGGCAAGGCGTACACCGACTGGGTGGCCGGCATCGCCGTCAACGCGCTGGGATATGGCGACAAGGAACTGATGGACGCCGTGAGCGCGCAGATGGGCCGCGGTCTGATCCACGTCAGCGGCTTGTACCACACGCGGGCTCTGGCCGAATTGGCCGAGCTGCTCTGCGCCAATTCCTTCGCCGACAAGGTCTATTTCTGCAACAGCGGCGCCGAAGCCAACGAAGGCGCGTTGAAGTTCGCGCGCAAGCTGGCGTACATGAACGAGCAGCCAAATAAGACCAAAGCCGTCAGTTTCACGCAGGCTTTTCACGGGCGCACTATGGGCGCGCTGGCCATGACGCCGACAGACAAGTACCAGACGCCCTTCAAACCGATGGTGCCCGGTTCCGTCGTGGGCGAGTTCAACAGTATCGAGAGCGCGACGGAATGCATCGACGCCGATACGGCCGCGGTCATTGTCGAGCCAATTCAGGGCGAAGGCGGCATCAATATCGCCACGGCGGAATTCTTGCAGGCGCTGCGCCGCCTCTGTGACGAACACGAAGCCGTTCTGATATTTGACGAGATTCAGTGTGGCTTGGGGCGCACGGGCGAGCTTTGGGCGCACTCCTTCGCGGATATATCACCGGATATCATGACCCTGGCCAAACCGCTGGCCGGCGGGTTGCCCGTTGGCGCGATCCTGACCAGCGACAAAGTAGCCGGCGCCATGAAACCGGGCGATCACGGCTCGACCTTTTCCGGCGGCGCAGTGGTGATGCGCGCCGCAGAAGTGGTGATCAAGCGCGTGCTCAGCCCCGGCTTCATGGAGCAGGTCGCGGAAGTCGGCGACTATCTGCTCGAGCGCCTGTCCGAAATCAACAGCCCGCATATCACGGATGTGCGCGGCCGCGGATTGATGGCGGGCATCGAGCTGGACATCGCGCCCGCCGGCGTCGTCAACGCGGGCTACGAGCACGGACTGCTGCTGGTCAGCTCCGGAACCAACGTCATTCGATTCGTTCCGCCGCTGATCGTCCAGAAGCAGCACGTGGACGAGTTGATCGAGAAGCTGACGCTGATACTGGAGGCGATTGATGTCGAAGATTAACCCATCAATTGAGTCGGTCGCGGGCTTCCGCGCCGCCGGTGTACACGCCGGGCTGAAAAAGGCTGGCGCGCTTGACTTCGCCCTGATTTTCAGCGACGTAGATTGCGTCGCCGCGGGCGTCTTTACCCGCAACACAGTCAAGGCTGCGCCAGTTCTTCTCGATATGGAGCGCCTGGCGAACAACGCCGAATCGATTCGGGCGGTGGCGACCAATACCATAAGCGCCAACGCCTGCACCGGGGCCATCGGCCTGCAGAACGCGCGCGCCACATCCGACTTGGTGGCGGACGCGCTTGAAATCTCGCCAGAACAGGTGCTGGTGATGTCGACCGGTGTTATCGGCACGCACCTGCCCATGGAGAAAATCGCGCGCGGCGTAGACTTGTCCAGCGCGACTCTGGGCGCGGACTGGCGCGCCGCCGCTGCTGCTATCATGACGACTGACACTCGACCGAAGCTGGGCTCAATCCGCGTTGAGACGGCGAGCGGAAGCTACACGCTGGCCGGCATGGTCAAGGGTGCCGGTATGATCGCGCCCAATATGGCGACGATGTTAAGCGTAATCGTTACCGATGCCGCTATTAGCGCCGACGCTGCAAATTCAGCCCTGCTTAGCGCCACGCAGGAGAGCTTCAACCGCATCGTCGTCGATGGCGATACCAGCACCAATGATACGGTGCTGCTGCTGTCGAACGGTCAAAGCGGTGAATCTGCGGCGACTGATCAGGCGCTGGCCGCCTTCCAGGACGCGCTGAATGTCCTCTGCCGCTATCTGGCGCAGGAGGTCGTGCGCGACGGCGAAGGCGTCACCAAATTCATCACGCTTGATGTCATCAATGCGGACAACGAAGCTTCAGCCGAGCGCATCGGACAGACCATTGGCGCCTCGGTGTTGACCAAGTCGGCCTTCTACGGCAGTGACGCCAATTGGGGACGGATAGTGGCGGCCGCCGGTCGGGCAGGCGCGCCCTTTGATCCCGACAGCACCTCCCTGTGGGTGGCCGCGGGCGAAGGGCTGACGAATAATCAGCGCGGACTCGAGATCTTCAGCGGCGGCATGCCCACCGACTATCAGGAAGCCGATGCCGCCGAAATCATGGCCGAGCCGTCAATCACATTCACGCTCGATTGCGGCATGGGCGCGGGCTGCGCCACCATCTGGACTTGCGATATCAGCCACGACTACATATCCATCAACGGCGACTATCGGTCCTGAGCCATGCATGCAGTTCTGGTTCTTGAAGACGGGCGGGTCTTCCCCGGCGAAGGCTTCGCCGCGCGTGGCGTCGCCACCGGCGAGATCGTCTTCAATACCTCGATGACCGGTTACCAGGAGATCCTGACCGACCCCTCATACCATCGCCAAATCATCACCATGACGGCGCCCCATATCGGAAATACCGGCGTCAACCTGGAAGACCCCGAGTCGGGCCGGGTCTGGGCGGCCGGCTTCGTCGTGCGTTCACTCAGCCCCATCGTCAGCAATTGGCGCAATCGTGGCGACCTGGCCACCTACCTGCAGCAACACAATATCATCGGCGTATCCGGCGTGGCCACGCGGGCGCTGGTGCGGCATATCCGCGAGCGGGGCGTCATGCGCGCCGCCCTGGCGCATGGAGAAGCGGCGGAGGACACGGATAGCCTCATTCAAACAGCCCGCGACGCCATTGACATGTCGGGCGCAAACCTGGTCGATGAGGTCTCGGTTGAACAGACCTACGACTGGCGCGAGGCCAGCGATTCACGCTGGTACGGCGACTCCCGGGCCGCCGCCGACAGCCCGCTTGTCGTCGCCTACGACTTTGGCATCAAGCGCAATATTCTGCGTATGCTCACCGACCGCGGATTGCGCGTCAGAGTCGTGCCCGCCTGGACGCCCGCCGCCGATGTCGCGGCTATGAAACCGGCCGGCGTCTTCCTCAGCAATGGACCGGGCGATCCTGCTGCCGTCACCTACGCCATCGCCAATGTTACAGCCTTGCTGGGTCAGATACCGATATTTGGCATCTGCCTCGGTCATCAAATCCTGGCGCTGGCGCTGGGCGGCGTCACCGAGAAAATGCGTTTCGGCCATCGCGGCGGCAATCAGCCGGTGAAGAATCTGGCCAGCGGCGAGGTCGAGATCGCGGCGCACAATCATGGCTTTGCCGTTTCGGCGTCCAGTGAATTGGGCGGTGGCGAGATCACGCACCTCAATCTAAACGACAACACGGTCGCCGGACTGCGCCACAAGGAGCTGCGCGCTTTCAGCGTGCAGTACCATCCCGAAGCATCGCCTGGCCCGCATGACTCTTTGTATCTATTCGACGAGTTTGTAGCTGCGCTGCTGGCGCATGACCCCAACCCGGCGCGCGAAACTTGAAAGGACGCCATGCCAAAGCGCTCTGACATCAAGAGCATCATGATAATAGGCTCGGGACCGATTGTGATCGGCCAGGCTTGCGAGTTCGATTATAGCGGCGTGCAGGCTTGCAAGGCGCTGAAAGCTCAAGGCTATCGCGTCGTGCTGGTGAATTCCAACCCGGCCACAATCATGACCGATCCGCAATTCTCCGATGCCACCTATATCGAGCCATTGACTGCGGAAATCTGCCAGAAGATCATCGCGCAGGAACGGCCGGATGCCTTGCTGCCGACTGTGGGCGGTCAAACGGCGCTCAATCTGGCGGTGCAGCTGCAAGAGAGCGGCGTACTGGATCAATATGGCGTCGAGCTTATCGGCGTGACCTTGACCAGCATTCAGTTGGCTGAAGACCGCCAGCTCTTCAACCAGACCATGACCGAGATCGGGCTAAGCGTTCCCGAAAGCAAGGTCGTCAGCAGCGTCGAGGCGGCGCTGGAATTCGCCCGGCAGATTGGTTATCCGGTTCTGATTCGTCCCTCCTTTACGATGGGCGGCGCCGGCGGTGGCGTGGCTTACGATGCGGACCAATTGCGTCAAGTCGCTTCCAATGGCATCCATCAGAGCCCGGTCGGGCAGGTGCTGGTTGATAAAAGCCTGCTGGGTTGGAAGGAGTACGAACTCGAGCTGATGCGCGATGGGGCGGGCAACTTCGTCGTCGTCTGCTCAATCGAGAATCTCGACCCCATGGGCGTGCATACCGGCGACAGCATCACCATTGCGCCGGCGCAGACGCTGACTGACCGCGAACTGCAGCGGCTGCGCAATATGTCCCGCTTGATCTTCGACCGCGTCGGCATAACGACCGGCGGCGCCAATGTGCAATTCGCCATCAATCCCGAAGGCGGCGAAGTCAACGTTATCGAGATGAATCCGCGTGTATCGCGCTCATCCGCCTTGGCCAGCAAAGCCACCGGCTTTCCCATTGCCAAGATCGCGGCGCTGGTTGCGGTCGGCTTCAGGCTGGATGAGATCCCCAACGACATTACGCTTTCGACGCCCGCCAGCTTTGAACCGTCGCTGGATTACATCGTAGTCAAGATTCCGCGCTGGGACTTCAAGAAGTTCGCCGGCGCGGACCCGGTGTTGGGCCCGCAGATGAAAGCCGTTGGCGAGGTCATGGCCATCGGCCGCACCTTCTCCGAAGCGCTGCAGAAGGGCGTACGCTCGCTGGATATCGGCATTGACGGCTTTGGCAGCAAACTGGACGCCGATCAGCCGGCCGAGGTCTTGAGCGTGCCAACGGCGCAGCGACTGTTTCAAATTGCCAGCGCCATTGCCGAAGGCGTCGAGTTCGATGAAATCGTGCGGCAGACGCATTTTGACCCCTGGTTTGTGCAGCAAATGCGCGATCTGATGGACTTGCACGATACCGTCATTCGCAAGGAATTGCGCCTGGTTGATTTGGATGATCGAGACATGTTTCGGCTCAAACGCTACGGATTCAGCGACGCCTATATTGCGCGTCTGGTCGGCAAAGACGCGATCAGCGTGCGCGATCATCGCAAGCGCATGGGCGTAAGGGCCAATTTCTACCGCGTCGATACCTGCGCGGCGGAGTTTGAAGCCATGACGCCATATCTGTATTCAACTTATGAAATGGAGGATGAAGTACAGCCGTCGGACCAGCCCAAGGTGATGATCCTCGGCGGCGGACCCAATCGCATCGGCCAGGGCATAGAATTCGATTACTGCTGTGTGCACGCCTGCTTCGCGCTCAAAGAACTCGGATACGAGACGATCATGGTCAATTGCAATCCCGAGACTGTGAGTACCGACTACGATACGGCGGACCGGCTGTATTTTGAACCGCTAACGGCGGAAGATGTCATGAATATCGTCGACAAAGAGCAGCCCGATGGCGTGCTGGTGCAATTCGGCGGGCAGACTCCGCTGAACATCGCCCGTGAACTGGCGACAATGGGCGCGCCGATATGGGGCACATCGGTCGACACGATCGACCTGGCCGAAGACCGCGAGCGCTTTAACGCGCTAATGCGCCGGCTCAACATTGCGCAGCCGGCCGGGGGTACGGTTCGCACGCGCGAAGAAGCGGCGGAGACTGCCGCAAACATTGGTTATCCGGTGCTGATTCGCCCCAGCTATGTTTTGGGAGGGCGGGGCATGGCCATCGTCTTTGATGAGGCGCAGCTTCTGTCCTGGCTGGATGACAATGTCGAATGGAGCGGGCATCCGGTGCTGATTGATCAGTTTCTGGATGACGCCTACGAGGTCGATGTCGACGCGCTCTGCGACGGCGCACAGGTGACAATCGGCGGAATCATGCAGCATATTGAAGAAGCCGGCGTCCACAGCGGGGACTCGGCATGCGTCGTGCCCCCGTACAAGATCAGCTATTTTCATTTGGATATTATTCGCGACCATACCCGCCGCATTGGTCAAGAGATGGGCGTCAAAGGGCTTTTCAATATCCAGTTCGCCGTCAAAGACGATGAGGTTTACGTGCTGGAGGTGAATCCGCGCGCCAGCCGTACGGTGCCCTTCATCAGCAAAGCCACAGGCCGGCCGCTGGCACGCTACGCCGCGCAGATCGCCGCTGGCAAACGTCTGGCGGAGCTTGGGTTTGATGAGGAGCCTGACGTTGACGGCTTCTTCGTGAAGGAGGCGGTGTTTCCTTTCCAGAAGTTTCCCGGGGTTGATACCCGGCTGGGGCCCGAAATGCGCTCGACCGGCGAAGTTATGGGCCACGCCTCAAGTTTTGGGCACGCATTTGTCAAATCTCAGGCCTCGGCCGGCTCGCCCTTGCCGGAATCGGGTACAGTATTCATAAGCGTCAATGACTTTGACAAGCCGGTGGTCGCCAAAATAGCGCGCGATCTCGCCAGGCTTGAGTTTGCGCTGATGGCGACCGATGGAACGGCGCGTTGGCTCAATCAGATCGGCATCGAGACCGGGCGCGTCAACAAATTGTCGCAAGGCCGACCACATATTATTGACGCGATGCGCAAGGGAGATGTCGATCTGGTGATCAACACGCCACGCGGCAGCCAGGCGCACGAGGACGGCGTCGCTATCCGCAGCCAGGCATACGCGCTCGGCATACCCATCGTGACGACCATGAGCGCCGCCGCCGCGACTGTGCAGGGGATCAAGCGCATGAACGAGAAGCCATTGAGCGTCCGCAGTCTTCAGACTCACTATGCGGCCGTCACGTAGGGATACTTAGCGCGAGGTAGGATTTATGGCGCTGGCATACGAAAAATACTTGCAAGATGTCTTGATCGACGAGCTCACCCTGCAGCAGCGCATCGCCGAGCTCGGCGCTGAGATTTCGAAGGATTATTCCGACTGCAAGGACCTTTTGCTGCTCTGCATTCTCAAGGGCGGCGTGATGTTTTTGTCGGATCTGTCCCGCCATATTCAGGTGCCGCACATGATCGACTTTATGGCGGCCAGCAGCTATGGGCCGGGCGCGCGGCAAGCGTCCGGTTCCGTGCGCATCGACATGGACTTGCGCATGGATGTGAAGGGCAAGCACGTGCTAGTCGTCGAAGACATCATTGACAGTGGATATACCTTGTCTTTTGTCATCAAGACGCTGCAGAATCGCGAGCCGGCCAGCCTGAAGCTTTGCGCCTTGCTCAACAAGCAGTCACGCCGCGAAGTGGACATCGAGGTCGACTTCATCGGCTTTGATATCGAGAACAAATACGTCTTCGGCTACGGTCTGGATCTCGATGAGCGCTTCCGCAATCTGCCATTCGTTGGCGTGGCTCGGCTGGATGCTCTGGTCGATGAATGACCCGCTACCGCAACTATCATGGTCGGACTTCGTCAATGACCTTGCCCGCCTGCTGCGAACGCGCAATATTGCAACCCCGCTCTATGTTGTTGGCGGCGCTGTTCGCGACGCCTACCTGCGACGGGCCATCACTGATATCGACATCGCGGTGGCTGGCGAAGCGGTCGGCTTGGCGCGGCGCCTGGCCGATTGGCTGGATGGCGATATCTACGTCATGGATCGCGAGCGCGGCGTCGCCCGGGTAATCGTGCCGCGTCAAGGCGAGCGCTATTGCGTGGATGTCGCGCGCTTCCGCGGCGAGACCCTGGAGCAAGACCTGCGCGATCGTGACTTTACCATGAATGCGATGGCAGTAGACTTGCTGGGAGACTTGCAGGGCCTGATTGATCCGCTCGGCGGAATCAAGGACCTGCGCCAGAAGGTGCTGCGCTGCTGCTCGCCGCGGTCCTTCGCCGACGACCCCGTACGCATGCTGCGCGCGGTGCGGTTGAGCGCGCAATTTGACCTGAAAATTCATCCGCAAGCCGCTGCCGAAATCCGCGCGCGTTCGGCGGAGCTGGGCCAGGTCTCTGGCGAGCGCGTTCGCGACGAGTTGTTCAAGCTGCTCGGCTTGGAACAAGCGGCGCGCGCATTACGCGTCCTGCTGCATACGAACCTGCTACAGGCTCTGATCGCGCGTCAGAGCGGCTACCTCAATGAAGAATTGATGGCCAGGCTAAGTGCCGATGGCTGGAATGCGTCACTGGCTGCGGCCAAGCGGATGAGCGCGCTGCTTACGGCAATCAGCGCTCGACGCACCGACAATACGGCGGCGGCATTTGATCTGGGTATGCTGGTTATCCAGCTGGATCGCTTCCGCGTATCGCTGCAGACGCATGTCGCGCGGGAATACGGAAAAGCGCGCTCCCATGCCGATCTCCTGATATTGGCGGCCTTGCTGCATGACCGCGCGCCCGACGCCATTGATTCGCTGCTGGCTGCGCTGAAACTGACGGTTGCGGAGGAGCGCAATCTCGTGAGCGCAGTCGCGAACTATCGACGAATAGGCGATCAGCGTGCCTGGTCCGCGCTGGATCAGCATCGCTTTTGGTACCAGCTGGGCGCCGGCGGCATCGATGCGATTTTGCTGGCGTCCGCTCAATATCTTGGAAGCGCTGGCCGTGATCTCAAACAGCGCGACTGGCTGGATTTCGTGGAGACTGCAACAACTCTGCTCGATGCCTACTTCAATCGCTACGCCGAAATCGTTGAACCGGCGCTGCTGCTCGACGGCAACGACATTCGCGCGCTCTGTAATTTGGCGCCGGGACCGCTTATCGGGGAGCTGCTAACCGCGCTGCGAGAGGCGCAAGTCACGGGCGCCGTGCGCTCCGCCGGCGAGGCAGCCGACTTTGTTGTCGTGCGGGCAGCCAGCATGCGGAACTAGCGCGGCTACTCGCCTTGGGACCCGGCATCGTTGCGCGTCGCGCCATCGACAAAGCGATAAAATAGCAGCATGGTGCTGCCGTATCGACGCTGGTCCTCCAACTCGAGATACTCAAAGCGGAGGGCGGCATCGAACTCCTTTGGATCGATTTGCGCGATTACGCGGGTATCGGCTCGCCTCCAGGCGCCATTCCGTTCCAGCGCGCGCAGACTACGGTCCCACATGCCTTTGTACTGTGGCGGCGCAATGTATATGAAGTCAAAGTGGCGCTCGGGCGGGCGGCTCAGCAGCCTAAAGGCGTCGCGCCGATACACCGCGGCTCGATCGGCCAGCCCCGTGTGAGCGAGATTTTCGTGAATGACCCTTAACGCTCTGCGATCTAATTCGACGAACAGGGCGAAGTCTGCGTCCCGGCTTAGCGCCTCGATGCCGACGCCGCCGGTACCGGCAAACAGGTCTAGAAAACTGGCTGATCGGATGTCGCTGCCGATGATGCTGAATAATGCCTCTTTGACCCGGTCCGTCACCGGACGGGTGCTATCCCCCGGCACGGCTTTCAACTTCTTGCCGCGCGCCTTGCCGGCGATCACCCGCAAGGACATCGTCAGACTTGCGTTTCAACGCCGCTGCGAACCGCGCGCATATTGGACAGCGGCAGATTGATGCGCCCGTCGCCGCTGCCGGACACAATCAGCCCGCGCGACTCGGTCTGACTCAGCGTCTGACGTATAGCGTCGTGAATGAGCGTCGGCGTTCCTTTGAGCAGATGCGCTTCGTCATTGAGCCCGCCGCAAGCCGCGAAGCTGAATTCGCTAGAGGCCTTGAGCAAGCGCTCCGGATCCGGATGCGTATCCCAATTCAGCGCCTGGATCGGCAAGTCTCTGAATAGCGACAGCATGGGCGAGGGGCCGGCGACCTGCACGATATTCAACCACCAGTGCTCCGGCAGATCGGCGAGTATATTCTGCAGATGAGGCAGGACATACGCCTCGAATTCTGATTCGGACATCGTATCGTGGCTGGCGAATTCTGTGACCAGGAATACGCCGGCCACGCCGGGAACTTTTTTCAGCGTGTCCAGGAAGCGCATGGTGCTTTCCGTCAGCTGATTCAAGCCGCTGCGCAGCCGGTCGGGCCGTACGCGCATGTCCCGCAGCGCCTTCTGCCGCCCGGCCAATTGCGTCGCCTGGACGAAGGGGCTGTAAACAGTTTGCAACAGCGGGACCGTTTCCGCCTGCAAGGCCTGGCCGATCAGACGCATGCACTGCGCCTGCTGCAGCAGGATGCCGCGGGTCGGGGACAGCGGTCGAAGCTCAGTCCAATCCAGCGAACGCCCAATCACGCGCTTGGAGATCTTTCTTATGCCCCTCGCATCGCCATCCCAATGATCCTGCAGGCCGAAGTCGACGACATGAAACGAGCGCGATGGCATCACGCGGACAAAATCCCAATTGTAGTCATGCTGGTGGTCGATGGTGGATCGCGCCAAATCGGCATAGCGCTGGTCGTCGCCCGGCCAGTGCCGCCATAGCGCGACCGGCGCGCGGTCAACCGGTTCACCCGCAATCGCGCGCTCGAGTCGTTCGCGCTTCCGCATCGTTTTTTAGGAGGCCGCGCCTACGTCCTCAAGACGTTGATTCAACATCCGGGTAAGCATCATATAGCGGTCATCGTAGGTGCTGTCGAGGTCATTGTCGCCCATTTGCCCTTCGACATGCGAAGCTGTCTGCACCGCCGATAGCGCCTGCTCGGTATTATCCAGCGCAGTCTGAAAGGCTTTCGCCGCGGCTTCATTGTCGCCCAGAGCCTTTTGCGCCAGCCCCAATCCATAATGCGCGTCCACGTTGGCGGGATTGGACTCTATGATGCTATTGAAGATGTCGATCGCTCCCCTGGAATCGCCATCACGATGGAGACGCCAAGCTTGACCGATCTTCTCTGCTGATGACATAGCCGACATAGGAACTCCTTCGTCCATACTTGACGCCGCTGCTGCCGCTTTTGGCTGATTCCCGCGGGCAGCCGATTTGTCCCATATTCTACCTTAAACGCGCCAGTTTGCTAACGCGGCGCGGCAGGCGTAGCGCAATCGGTGGGCAATGGTCACAGCGTCTTGCCGCGCTATGCCGCGGGTGCTATGCTAGGCTGAGGGCAGAGCGACCATCGAAAGTCTTATGAAGATTAGACGCGCGCAGGCGGCCGATCTGGATGCCGCCGCAGAGCTCTGGTACCAACGCATGGCCATGCTGCGCGAATCCGCGAGCTGGATCAAGTTCGCGCCTGACGCCATCGACAGCTGGCGCCGGCGCGCCCTGATTTGGATTGATGATGCCGAGGTCGCTTTCCATGTCGCCGAAGCGGATGGGCGGATCATCGGTCTGGCGGTGGTAGCGGGCAAAGCGGGAGAACCGGGGCTTTGCCCTGAGCGGATTGGCGTGCTGCTGGAGCTCGCCGTCGATTTGCATCAGCCACACAGCGGTCTAAGCGGCTGCCTGATTGAGGCGGCCGAATCATGGCTGCGGTCGAGAGACATCACGATATTGGAAATCGCCGCGCCTGCGAGTTATCCGGTGGAAGACGCCTTCTGGCGCGCGCAAGGCGCTGCGTTGAGCGCGCGGAACTACAGGCTGCGTATATGATCAGACTTGCGCTTGAAACTGACGCGCGCCGCATCGGTGAGCTATGGGAAGAAATGGTCGATTACCATGCGCAGTTCGACCAGTCCACCTTTCGCGCGGCGGAGAATGGCGCGCTACTGTATGAGCGCCGTATGCTGGATCGACTGGGCGACCCGCAGTCACGCGTGCTGGTGGCGGAAGCGAACGGCGAGATTGCGGCTTACGCCAGCGCCATGATCGCGGATATCACAACCGAAATGTTTCTGCCCTTGCGCTGCGGACTGCTGGCCGATATTTACGTGAGCGAACCTTATCGGCGGCGCGGACTGGGTCGGGAACTAGTAGAGAGACTGTGCCTCTGGTTTCGCGATCAAGACGTGTCGCACTTTGAATGGCACGTTAGCGCCAGGAACCAGACGGCTATGGCGTTCTGGGAAACGATTGGCGGTCAGCCCACAATTCTTCGCATGCGCGCGAATGTGCCGGGAGCAGAAGAATGACCGACTTGCTTTACCTGGAAGACAGCTACTTGAGCGAGTTCAAGGCCACGGTGGTTGCGCACGAAATTGAACAGAACGGCGTACTGCTGGATCGCAGCGCCTTCTATCCCGGTGGCGGCGGTCAACTGCCCGACACTGGCGCGCTGTGGATCGGCGAGCGGGAGTATCGCGTGACTACACTGCGCCGGGGCAGCCTGCACACTATTGATGCCGAATTGCCGCCGTTGGATAGCGCCGTTCGCGGCGTCGTGGATTGGGAACGCCGCTACCGGATCATGCGCACCCACACGGCTATGCACGTCCTCTGCGGCGTAGTCTGGCGCGATTACCAGGCCAGCGTCACCGGCGGCAATATGGACATACTCGCCGGGCGCATGGACTTCGAATTTGAGCGCTTGCGGCCCGAGGTGATTGACGAGATTCAAGCGAATATCAACCGCGAAGTCGAGGCGGCGCGCCCGGTGCGCACAAAGATTTTGCCGCGCGAAGAAGCGTTTAAGATCCCCGACTTGATTCGCACCAAGATTAATTTGCTGCCCGAGAGCATCAGAGCAGTGCGCACGGTCGAGATCGTCGGCCTGGACCTGCAAGCCGATGGTGGTACGCATGTAGCCAACACCAGCGAAATCGGCCATATCGCCATCACCAAATACAAGAGCAAAGGCGGCATCAACAAGCGCCTCTATGTGGAGATCGGCGATTGATGCGCTATTTGCATCCGGTGCAAGCGCACGAACAATTCGTCGCGTGCGGCATATATCACTTCGCCAAAGACGAAGAGGCGCTGGATAAGACCGAAGCCTGGACCATCCACAGCCATGCGGATGGAGAGAGGTTCGTCCGTGTTGATTTGGATGCCCGGCGCGAAGAAGGCAAGTCAATTCTGGCGGAAGCGCTTCTCAACCGCAACGGCGAATTGGCGCGCCTGGATTTTCGCTATGAGAATGACAACTTCGACGGCGGGATCAAACGCCTGCGCGCCAGCTACCAGATCGTGGATGAGCGGCTGCAGGTGGGCTTCAACATGAACGGCGGCGAGCGGCAATACCTCGAAGTTGATATTCCCGCCGGGACGCTGTTTGACATACCGCTCTTGATCTTCCGAGGCGGGACCATTCGCGCGATCGCTGCGAAGGAGCCGGCGCCTCAATCCATTTTTGTGCCGATGTATGAGTACGCGCAGCTCTTTCCGGGTACATTTCAAAGTATGGGCGCGCCGATTGCTGCAGACGGCGAAGATGTCTTGCCCCTGGGCGCCCGCCAAATCTCGGCCAAACGTTATCGATACCGCGATCGCGCCGCGCTGTATTGGGTCGACGAACACGGCGTGGTCATCAAGCGCGTTAACGCCTTTAAGCGGCAAGAAATCGTGGTGCAAATCAGCAACTATGTCCCGCCCGTGAACTGATGCGCCGCTTTTACTACTCCCAGCTGGCCGCCCGCAATTTGAGAGCTCATTGACATGCTGAAGCGAATGCAAATTTTCCTCGGGCCGCGCAACTACCGCGCGCTGATATCGCTGCTGGCGATAACGGGCCTGGCCAGCCTGGCGCTCAATGTTGTCGCTGACGTCTCCGATCTAGTGCCGGCCCTGCAAACCTTGTTGCTGATGATATTCATTGTCGGCGCCGCCTATCTTGTCATGTCGCGTCTGCCGACGGAAGAACGCAAACGCTGGCTGGCGGTGATCCTGCCGTCGATTTTGGTGATGGTCATAGGTTCACTGGCCGCGCCTCACGCCACCGGGCTATTCGTTGGCGCAGGGTTTGGCTGGATAGTGGCGGGCATATTCATATTCCGAAATGCCGGCGGTCCACGCCGCTACAAAGCCGCAGTGAAAGCGATGCGAAAGGGCGACTACCGGGCCGCCGTTTCGGAGATGACAGCGCAAATCAAGGCTGAGCCGAAGCGCGCCGAGCACTTCCGTTTTCGCGCCGAGCTCTACCGCCTGTCGGGCGATCTGAAGTCAGCGCGCCGCGACTATCAGCGTATGACCGAACTGGATGCCGATTCCGCAGTAGCGTACAACGGGTTGGCCGAGGTGGAATTGCAGGCCGGGCGCTTTGAAGCGGCGCGGCAGGCGGCGCAAACCGCTCAAAAGCTGGCGCCGGATGAATGGGTCGCCGCCTACAATCTGGGCATGATCGACGACCGCCTGGAGGACTATGCGGCGGTGGCGCGCCATGTCACGCGCGCGCTCGAATTACAGATACCCGATTCTCGACACAGATTGCTGGCGCATCTATACTTAAACAGAGCGTATCGCGGGTTGGAAAACCGTGACGCCGCCGCTCAGGCGTTGGCGGCGCTCAAGCACGAAAAGGCCGGCCTGGAAGAATGGCAAGTAATCATGAGCGCAGATGAAGCCCAAGCCTTGCGCGACGTGCTCAAAGACGACATTGAAGCGGCGCGCCGGCTGATCGAAGGCGATGCAATCGCCGCAGCAGTAGAGTAGGGGAGAATCTGTGTCTGTTCGCCGCCGTATAGCCTGGGGAGCGGTTGTGGTCTCCGCCGTCTTCGCGGCCCTGGGCTTTATTGTGTTTGCTCTGGGCGTGCTCATTGAGCTGGCGGACGGCATCACGCAACCGCTGGATCCGTATATTTCACCGGTCATGCAGATGTCGCTTGCCGGGCTGTGCCTGTCGGCGACCATGGTTCTGCTCGGTTTCCTGCTGGTGGGCATCCTGCTGGCGCGGCAATCCCGGCACTACGGCGCCGGCTACGGCGAAGCCTATCGCCTGATCCAGAAGATGCAATTTCCGCAAGCGATTCAATTGCTGGAACGTGTGCTGGCCGGCGGCAAGATCACTCCCGATCTGTTGATGCTGCTCACCAGCGCCTACGCCTATAACGGTCAACTGGCGAAGGCGCAGGAAACCGCCGATCGCGCGGTCGAGATGTTCCCGGGCGACGCCGGCGCCTACATCACCCTGGCCAATGGCTATCGCATGCAGGCCAGCTATGGCGAAGCGGCCATCGCCCTGCAAACCGCGGCGCAACTCTCGCCCGCGCAGCCAATCGTCTGGGCGGAACTCGGCTTCGTGCAGCAATTGTCGGGCGAGCATGACTCGGCGATTGAGTCCTTCAAGCACGCGGCGCTTTATTCCATGCCCTCGATGTACGCGGTGCGGGTCAACTACCACCTCTCGCGCCACTATTTCAGAATCGGCGAGCGCGAAAATGCCGACAAGGCCACTGATCAATTGATCGCCACCCAACACGGATTGCAAGCCTGGATATCGACGCTGCGCGCGCTGGAAGGCACGGCCTACGGCAGTCTGCTGCATTACGAATTGGAAAGAATCGAGGAAGCCATCGCCGAGCATCAGGACAAGCGGAAGAACGATACATGATGTTCTTGCGCGACGCTGCTCGGCGCTTTCCCGAATGGGATGCGTCGGTCAAGGTTGCCCTGGCCTTGGCGGTTTTCTTGTTTGTGCTGCTGATGGCGCTTGGTTTCAGCGGTCCGCCTGCGCTTCAATTACCGGCTCGCATCGGCGCGTTTGGCCTGGTGGTGACCGGCCAGCTACTCTTTCTGTGGGGCAATCGACGCGAAATTTCGCCCTATCACCAGGCTCAGCAACGATTCATCGCCGGCGATTTCGAGGAAGCCAGAACGATTCTCGAAGCAGCGCCGGCGCCGTCGCGGGAATCTGTCGATGCGCTGGTCATGCTGGGCAACTGCTATCGTCACCTGGCGCAGTTTGGCCGAAGCCGCGCAGTACTGGAACGGGCGCTGGCGCTCAATCCCCGGCATCATCTGGCCAATTTTAGTCTGGGCAAGCTCAGCCTCATTCTCGGCGATTACGCGCCCGCTCGCGAATCGATAGCGCGCGCCCTAGATCTGGGCGCGCCGGACATTGCAAACTTTGAATTGGGGCAAGCCTGCTTGCTGTCGGGTGATGACGCGGCGGCGCGGCGCGCTTTCAGTTTTCTGCCCGCCGACTACACAAGCGAGCAGGAGCAATCGCTGCTGCTGGCTTGCTATTGGCAGCGCCTGGGCGAGGCGGAGCCGCCAAGCACAGGTCTGATTGCCGCTGGCTTGACGAGCCTTCGAAACGATGCCGCCAAGTATGCGGGCACAGCATACAGCGATCACCTGGGGCAGATCATCCAGCAGTTGGAGCGTTGGCAAGCGGCCACATAAAGTCCGGCCCCGCCATGCAAACAGTCCGGCGCCTGGCCCCCTGAGTCTACCCTTTCGCTATAATTCGGATTACGCCATAATTCGGGCGGATAATCGTTCCCAAGGGGATTCGTCAATACGAGGAGGTGCTTACGTGGTGTCGCATGTTTACACACCGCGGGCCATTGCCGCATTGATACAAGAGTTGCGATAAGGATTCGGATTCAGCAGTATGCGACAAGGTATCAATGGCATGGAGTGAACGTACGTTATGTTTAGGGAAGTAAACTCGCAAGTTAACAGCGAAGTCATCAATCGCCTGGAACAGCAGCAACTGGACTTCTGGCGCTATCACCGCATATTTGAACGCACGACTGAAGGGCGTGAAGACGCGCCCCGTTACGTCTTCTACGAAGGGCCGCCGACGGCAAATGGCACGCCGGGCAGCCACCACGTAATGTCGCGCGCCTTCAAAGACATGTTCCCGCGTTACAAAGTGATGCAGGGTTACTACTGTATGCGGCGCGGCGGCTGGGATACCCACGGCCTGCCGGTCGAAATTGAAGTGCAGAAAGAGCTGGGCTTTGAGAGCAAGGCGGAGATCGAAGAATACGGCGTGGCCAAGTTTAACGCCATGTGCCGCGCCAACGTCTTTCGCCACATTACCGAATGGGAAAAGCTGACCGAGCGCACCGCCTTTTGGGTCAATCTCGATGACGCCTACGTCACCTTTTCCAACGACTATATCGAGAGCGTCTGGTGGATTCTCAAACAATTTTGGAACAAGGGCTTGCTCTACCGCGGCCACAAAGTGGTGCCCTATAGCCCGTCGTCCGGCACGCCGCTCAGCAGCCACGAGGTGGCGCAGGGCTACGAAACAATCGTAGATCCAAGTATCTACGTCCGTTTTCCAGTGCAAGATCGTCCCGGCGTCTATCTCCTGGCCTGGACGACAACGCCCTGGACCTTGCCCGCGAACGTCGCCTTGGCGGTAGGCGAAGATGTCGACTATGTCTGCGTCGAAGGGCCATCGACCGATGGTGAAGGCGTCGAGCAGCTGATCCTCGCTGAAGCGCTGATGGACAAAGTACTGGTCGACCTGGACGATTACAAAGTAGTGGAGCGCTTGAAAGGGCGTGACCTGCAAGGCTGGCGCTACAAGCCGCTGTATAATTTCCTGCCGGTTGAGCAGGATTATGCTTATGTCGTGACGGCTGACTACGTTAGCACGCAAGACGGCACCGGCATTGTGCACACGGCGCCGGCCTATGGCGTGGATGATCTGGAGACCGGGCGCAAGCACGACTTTCCGGTCCTGATCACGGTCGACGAATCCGGCTGCTTTATCGAGGCGGTCGCGAATTTCCGCGGCATGTGGTTCAAAGACGCCGACCCTCATATCATCCGGGACCTGGTCGAGCGCGGTTTGATGTACCGTCACGAGTCGTACGAACACACCTATCCGCATAACTGGCGCGATGGCTCTCCGCTGATGTATTTCGCGCGCGAGACCTGGTTCATTGACACGCTGAAGTACAAGCAGACCATGATCGACCTCAACCGGACCGTCAAGTGGGTGCCCGAGCACGTGCGTGACGGGCGCTTCGGAAACTGGCTGGAAGATCTCAAGGAATGGTCGCTGGGGCGCGAGCGTTACTGGGGTACGCCGCTGCCCGTCTGGGTCGACGACACGACCGGCGAAATGCTCTGCGTCGGCAGCGTGGAAGAATTGAGCGAACTGGCCGGCAAAGATCTTGGCGAGCTGGATCTGCATCGTCCCTACGTGGACGAGGTCACCTTTGAGAATCCCAACGGCGAAGGCGGCACCATGCGGCGCGTGCCGGAGGTCATCGATGTCTGGTTTGACAGCGGCGCGATGCAAGTGGCGCAGTGGGCCTATCCCCAGCGCAACAGCGAAATCCTGGAGGAGCAGCATCCGGCCGATTATATCTGCGAAGCGGTCGATCAGACGCGCGGCTGGTTCTACAGCCTGCATGCGATCGCCTCGATGTTGTTCGAGACGGTCGCCTTCCGCAACGTCATCTGCCTGGGTCATATTCTCGACGAACAGGGCCAGAAAATGTCCAAGAGCAAAGGCAACGCCATCGACCCTTGGGTGGTGCTGGAGCAGAACGGCGCGGATGCCTTCCGCTGGTATATGTACACATCGGGCCCGCCCGGCGACTCGCGCCGTTTCTCGCTCAACACGGTGAGCGACGTGATCAAGAAGTTCTGGTCGACGCTCTGGAATACCTACAGCTTCTTTGTCGCCTACGCCAACATTGACGACTGGACGCCGTCCGCGCCGAGGCCCGATGTCGCCAACCGCGACCTGCTGGATCAGTGGCTGCTGGCGGAGTTGAATTCGCTGGTGAGGGATGTGACCGCGGCCTTCGAAGATTATGACGCCGTGAACGCGACCCGTCCCATCGAAGATTTTGTGGAGCGCCTGAGCAATTGGTATGTGCGCTTGAGCCGCGACCGCTTTTGGAAAAGCGAGATTGATGACAGCAAATTGGCTGCCTACGCGACCTTGTACGAGGCGCTGACGACTTTGGCCAAGCTGCTGGCGCCCACCATGCCATTCCTCAGCGAAGCCATGTATCGCAACCTGGTTGCCGACCGCGACCGGTCGCAGCCGGATAGCGTGCACCTGTCCCGCTGGCCAGCGATCAACGAATCGCTGATTGACCAGGCGCTAATCAATGAAATGGCGCTGGTTCGGCGGCTGGTCAGCTTGGGCTTGTCGGCGCGCAATGCCGTGCAGACGGGCGTACGCCAGCCCTTGGCCGGCGCGCAGTTTGCCCTGCGCGATATCTCGGAAGCGTCAATCATCGAGCGGCACGCGGAGCTTATCAAGGGCGAGCTGAACCTGAAATCCGTCAGCGTCATGGGCGCGGACGAAGCCAGCGAGTACGAGTCGGCGACTGTTTACAGCTTGAATCCGCTGCCACGATTTCTGGGCAAGAAATTCGGCAAAGACTTCAAAGCGATTCAGGCCGCCTTGCGCGATGGCGAGCAAGACTTCGTGCGTACATTCGCGGAGCGCCTGCTGGCTGGGGACGACATCACGCTGGAGCTCAACGGCGCCGCCTATGAAATCCGCAACGAAGAGTGCGAGGTCAAGGTTACGCTTGAATCGCCGGCCGGGGCCATTGAAGACAATGGTTATGTTGTAGCGCTGGATATGACACTGACATCGGACCTGGTAGAGGAGGGGCTGGCGCGCGAGGTAATCCGCCGCATCCAGAATCTGCGCAAGACCGCCGACTTCGCGCTGGATGATCGTATCGAGATTGTATACGCCGACGCGTCAAGCGCAATCGACGCGGTGATGCAGCTGTTTAGCGGCTATATCAGCCAGGAGACCTTGGCCGACAGCTTGACCGCCGGTGAAATCGCCGATGACTTCGTCAGCGAAACGCTTGAAGACGTGAAGGGCGAAGCCTTGACGATCGGAGTCAAACGCGCGCGCTGATTTAGTTATATTTGACAAGTTTCGCTACGGGGCGGATTGATAGTCCAGATTCGCCCTGTTTTTTTGCTTGCATGACAGACTACAATTGGTTATAATTTACAAAACTGCTTTGGCATACTGTTTATTTCTGGCGCCGCTTTGTCATAGTGACCTAAAGAGCCATATCGGCTTGGACTGGAATTTAGCCATGTCAGATAAAAACACCGCTACCATTCAGTCGCTGCTGCGTTACTCTTTGCCGCTTGGCGCCAGTATCGTCGCGGGTGATCCGGAAACTGACGTCAATTGGTCGATCACCATTCGCGCGCAGCCGCCGGTATTCCCGGATATCTACGGCGGCGAACTGGCGCTGGTTTCGATGGATGTGCTGCGCAGCTTCGACAGCCGCCTCACCTTGGCGAATGTCGTGCGGCAGCTGGCGGACTTTGGCGTCAGCGCTGTTCTGGCGACCGGTGATGTCGATCAAGACGCCATCGACAGCGCGAACGATTGCCGGCTTGCTCTTTTGACCGCGCCGGACGATACCAGCCTGACCACAATTGAGCGCGCGGTTAACGCCTTGATTCTAAATCAGTCGGCGCGCCTCACCGAACGCGCGATTGAAATACAACGGCAGCTGACGCGTTTGTCGGCAGAGAATCGCGACCTCAATAGTCTGCTGCAAGTGATGTCGCGTTCAACCGGAAAACCGATAGTAATTCACAATGACGCGGGCGCCATGATTACCCGGATTTTGCCGTACGTGGGTCGGCGCAGCCTGAACGGGCGCAATCAAAACGTTCAGACTGAAAGTCAGGAGTTTCTTGATTGGCTGGCCAAGAAGGGCGCGGAACTAACAAACGCGATCAGCTCCAGTCCGCTGGGCTACACCACCGTACTGAAGGTCGAGAAGCGTGTAGCCGGCTACCTCTCCCTGGTCGACAACGACGAAAATCTGAACGAGTTCGACCGGCTGGTGCTGACTTATGGCGCCGATGTTTGCGCTATCGAGATGGCCAAGAATCGCGCCATCGCCTCGGCGGTGGAGCAGACGCGCGGCGATTGGATTCAGATGTGGCTGAGTGGCACGCCGGCCGATGACGACCTTCTGCGCGCCCGCGCGCAACAGGCCGGTTTCGAACCGGGCGAGCACTATGTGGTGGCCGTCTACCGCGCAGTCAACGATGCCGGGCAGTCCTTGCCGCTGGACACAGTGATCTCATTGGTTCGCGACGATGTATCGCGGCGCGGCGTCAGCGGGGCGGTCGGGCAGTATGTCGATGCCATTGTCGGCTTGTATCCGCTTGAAGATGACGGCAGCGCCCTGTCACGCGCGCGCTCGTCGGTTGAAGCCGTGCGCGACCAGCTGGCCTCGCGCTTTCCCAATGGTTTGGTAGCCGCGGGTATCAGCCGTCCGACTGCCGGCCTGTCCAACCTGCGTGAAGCCTACCGGGAAGCCAAGGACGCCGTCGTCATCGCCCACGAACTGAGCGACCGCGATTCCACAACCTTCTACGGCGATCTGAAACTCTATCAGCTGCTTTTAGCGCTGAAGGAACGCAATCTGGAATACTTGCAGCAATTCTACGACGATGCGCTGGGCCCCTTGGTCGCGCATGACAGGCGCAAACAGAGCGACTTGATCAGGACGCTCAGCGGCTTCTTCGCCGCCAACGGCAATTTGGCCCGCGCGGCGCAGGAGCTCGACGTGCATCGCAATACGCTCGTCTATCGCTTGGAGCGCATCGCCGATCTGACAAAGATGGACCTGGACGATTCCGACAACCGGCTGATCCTGCACCTTGCATTGAAGACGCAGCGCGTTTTGGCAACGATTCCGGGCGAGCCGGTTACAGCCTGAATCCGTCAGGCAACGTGGGTAAATGAAAAGCTGCTGATTTTGCTGTCAGCAGCTCTTTTGGCTCATTAGCTCTCGTTGACGATCTTATGCGCCATCGGCGGCGCGATCTTGATAAAGTGATCGGCCGGCCGCCGCAACAGCGTATACAAGGGTTGGGCTTCCTTGGATTGGTGATTTTCCTCAAGTGTGCGGATATAGGCGTTCAGCAGCTCGCGCACATCGTCTTGGCCATCTTCGTCCAGCGGCTGGATCTCCACGACCGAGCCGGCGGCGATGCGGTGGCGGATCGCTTCAAGCGTCAGGCCCATTTCGGGCTGAACCCGCTGGAACACCACGCCGCCCGTCATACCGGCGCACATCCACGGCCCCGGATCGCCCAAAACAACTGCGCGTCCCGAAGTCATGTACTCGAAGGCGTAGCCCTTGAGATTGGCCCGCGCGCCCATGCCGCCCAGATCGTCGCGCAGCGGCTCGCGAATCTCTCCGCCGAAGACGACGTCAGCGCCGCTCATGCGGATACAGGCGCGGGTATCGGCGTCGCCCTGAACGATAAACAGGCCACCTTGCGCGCCATAGGCGAAGCTCTTGCCGACCGAGCCATCCAGACGGCGCCCGTTGTGATTGAGCCCCTTGAGGACGGACACTTTGCTGCCGGCGGCGCATTTGCCCACGCCGTCCTGCGCGCCGCCCTCGACCAGGACATTCACCGGGTCGTCAATGAAGGCGGCCAGTCCGTTGCCAGGGATGGCCGAATTGCTGAAGCTCAAGTTGATGGCGTCGATGCGATTCGTCTGCGGGATCGCCTTGCGTTTGATGGCGCCAGCAAGATGCGTGCCCAAGGCGCGATCCATCGCCATTACTTGCCCATCGTCATAGGTCAATTCGTATTCACCTTTGGCAACATATTCGGTGATGATGTCGGTGATTTGCTTGCTGACGGTGTTGCGCGGTCTTGTGACGCGGCGGCCTCCAGGCTGCGCCGGCGTCTTCTGCCCGCGCGGGACCGGTTTCAGCAAGTGCGTCAGGTCGACGCGATCGTGATGCGAACGCTGATAAAGCAGGTCAGCGCGCCCCACGATGTCCTGTAAATTCTTGACGCCCATCTTAGCCGCCCACTTGCGGATGTCTTCTGCCAGCGCGTCAAACATATGCACGATGCTGTGCGGAGAGCCGCGTTCTTCAAAGGGGCGGAAGGCTTTGAAATTACGTTTGTCCGCCTCTTCTTTGGTCTTCACGTGCGTTGTGATGCCCACATGGCAGTCGCCGTCTTGGCAGCCACGGCAAATCGTGCAGCCCAGAGAGACCATTGCCAATGTGGCGAAACCGACGCGATTGGCCCCCAGGCATACCATTTTGATGACATCGCGGCCGCTCTTCATACCGCCGTCAACCCAAAGCTCGACATCATCCCGCAGCCCGCTCTCGATCAGATGCCGATGCGCCAGCCAAACGCCGATTTCAGCCGGCAAGCCGACGTGGCGCAGCGCATGCGCCCGCGCGGCGCCGGTGCCGCCGGTGTAGCCCGTGATCGTGATGATATCGGCGCCCGCCTTGGCCACGCCGACTGCGATGATGCCAATCCCGGGCACGACCGGCAGCTTGACCGAGACTTTGGCGTCTGGATTGGCTGTCTTCAGCTCGTCGATCAGCTGCGCCAGGTCTTCAATTGAATACAGGTCGTGATTGTTGCTCGGTGAAATCAAGCCGATGCCGGGCGTGGTGCTGCGTACGGCAGCGATCTGCTCCGTGACTTTGTAGCCGGGCAAATGGCCGCCTTCGCCCGGTTTCGCGCCCTGGCCGATCTTGATCTCGATGTAGTCGGCGGCGTTAAGGAAGGCTATATTGACGCCGAAGCGCCCGGACGCCACTTGCTGCCCGCGGTTGCGCGGGTGCCTGCCTAGCAAATCCTGGATTTCTCCGCCTTCGCCGTTCATACAGATGATATTGAGCAAGTGAGCCGCTTCGGCGTATGAGCGGTAAGCCAACTCGCCCTGTGAGCCAAAAGACATTGCGCTGATCAGAACCGGCATGTCATAGCCCTTGATGCTGATATCAACTTCGTCAGCTTCAATCGGCGTTTGGCCCTCTTTCAAGCCCAAGATATGCCGCAGCGATACCGGCATCTTGTCTTCCAGGCCCAGCAGGGTTTCGGTGTATTCATCGAATTCCATTTCACCATGAGCGACCGCCTCGGCTCTTTTCCACATCTTGGGATAAAAGCGCTCGGGATTCTTCAGCCGCGCCCGCGTTTCACCGCGGAACTCCTGCGCGCGCTCCTGGGCATCTTCGTAGACAGAGGTCCAGGTGAGCCCGCGACCAGTTGAGCCGAAATAATTCGGCGTACCCAGCAAGCCGGCGATATTCTTGGACAGGCCGATGGAACTGAAGCTGTGCCCGTAACCGCGCAGCTCGTGGCAGCCCACCGTGGAGGTAATCTTCTGCAGGCCGGCGTGTATTGCGTTCAAGGTATTGCTGAACGAGGTTTCAACCTGCTCGGCGACGAGCGGTTTCCTGCTGCCGCGCGGGGCGGTTCCCAAACATACAGCGTACATGGCGTAGGGCAGAACCGCATTGGCGCCCAAGCTCAGGCAAATGGACAGATCATGCAAATCTCGCAGCGCGCCGGACCGTACAACAATGCCAGTACGGCGTCGCAGGTTCGGGGTCTCGTCAGCCAGCCGCAGCGCTCGGTCAATGGCGGCGACGACCAGCAGCGGGTCCATGTAAAGTTCTTCCCCGCTGGCGATGGCGCTGTCATCCAGCACGATGCATTCCGTCCCATTGGCGACCGCTTCGATAGCCCTGTCTTGCAGCGCCTCCACAGCCAGATCGACGGTGGTATCCATGGGGCAGCCCATGGAAAAGAAGGCGATACGGTCGTGGAAGATATTGACAAGATCGCCGATTAGCAGGGTTCCATGCTTGTTAGCCATTTCGCGTATGGTGTCGGCATCATCGAATTCCTGGATTTCCTCCAGCAAGAGTGGTATCTGCAAGCGAATCAACGTCGCCTCTTCATCCCGCCCGGAGGCAACATCCGGCCGGCGCCCGATCAATACCTGAGACGAGAATTGCGCCTGCTCGCGTTCACGGTCGATCGACGGGTTCGTCACCACGGCAATCGTTTCTTTGAAGTAGTCCGCCAGATTCGCGCGCGTATTGCTCAGCGCGGCCAGCGGGCCATCCCAGCCCAGCGATCCGATCTGCTCTTTGCCGTTCTGCGCCAGCGCGGAAACGATTTCAACGTGATAACGCTCCCAGCCGAAACCCGACATAACCGCGGCGTTTACCTTGATCGGATCGTCCGACCACGGCAGTTGCGTGGCGGTCTTCTGCCGCTCGAGACTGCGCTCCATCACGGCCACGGGAGCGGCTTGCGCTTGCAAAGCATGGCCACCGTTGCCACTTGGGGGTATCGGATAGGCTGGCGCAGCCGGACCGCCGCCATTAGCCGATTCGGCCTGCCAAATCCCGCCATTGGCGGAAGCGGCTGGTTTGCGATCGCGGTGCTTGCTGTAGACGTACTGTTGAATTGCCGGGTATTCCAGCACCTCAATGGGCTGGCCCGTATTCACAGTCATGGCGATCTTTTCGCCGGGCGCCATCGGCTTGGGGCTGACCGACATCGAATCGAGCGCGTATACGCCACGCTCCGATGTAATGAAGTATTCTTTCTCGGTCTCGCCAAACCACAAGGGGCGCAATCCCAGAGCGTCAACGCTGAAGACCGCTTGATTGCCCAGCCGGGCAACCACGGCGGCGGGGCCTTGGGCGAAAGGCCCGAAAGAATGGCGCATTTCGGTATACATCGCGTGAATATCCGGCGCCGTCTGTATGAGATCGTGCTCAAAGGGCGGGAAGATATGCTCCATCGCCTCGATAAGGTCCATGCCATAGCGCATGCACAAGGCGTAAATCGTGCGATCAACATCCTGCGAGTCGGAGCCGGCGTCAACCATAGGGATATCGAGCATTTCCGATTCCAGCCGGAAGCGCGAGATGGTGTTGAATTCGCCGTTGTGGCCAATCAGATTGAAGGGCTGCGCGCGCTCGAATATGGGATTGGTATTGGTGCTGTAGCGAGCATGGCCCATGGTGATCGCCGATGCGTAATCGGGATCGCGCAATTCCGGATAATAGCGGCGCAGAATCTCAATCGTGCCCTGCACCTTGTAGACGACGCTATGCGCCGAGAAAGAGGGGAAATGCACTTCAAGCTCACGCTCCAGCTGTACTTGCAGCTCAAATAGCGTGCGATCCAGATTCTGTGACGCGACCTGGCCATTGATGCCGGCGATCTGCCAGAAAACCGGTTCGTTCTTTTCCGCATTGGGTCCCAACACTTGTGGATTGACCCGACCCGCGCGGTCGATGAGTATGTGCAGGCCCTCTTCGCTGATTTGGTGGCAGATTTGATCGACGATGTATTGGGCGCGCGCGCGATCGTGCGCCGGAATCATCACATGGGCGACCCAGAAATTGCGGTCGGTCGCCAGCGAAGACCGCAAGCCGGCTTCCGCCAGCCACTTCGTCCATAGCTGACGCGGGATATCGGTCAAGACGCCGACGCCGTCGCCTTCGCCGTTGACGTAGCCGGTGCGATGGCCCATCCGTGTCAAGGCTTCGATTGTTCGCTTTACGTTTCCGTGCGTCGCCTGTCCGCCTTTGCGCACCGAGCAAATCAAGGCGCATGCATCGCGATGCTCGCGATCAAGCGGATGAAGATCAGCGAAGGGATCGTTGAGGGAATGACTGTTTGGTTTCATTTCTCATCCTGACGGCTAACGTAACGGTCCCTGTAGAAAATCTTGCATCGCGCAATCCCACGCGCATTCGTAGCCGCAGGTCAGCGCAATGCCCGACTCATTTACCGTTAGATAATGTTAGATAATACATGAGTTCTGGCAAATATTCTACCAAGCGCTGCAATACTTGACATTGCAAGAACTTATGGACATCAGGACTGATTGCTTAGGCAGTTTGTACAAGGTCTACTGTCTTTCGCACTTTGTATGGGCAAAAAGCGACAGAAAAGCGCGTCTCAGCCACTTAGGCTGCGCCGGGCACTTATGCGCGCAGGTCAAGCGAGGGTCAATAGCCTGCGTATCGTCAGCGCCAGATGCAGCGCCAGACGGGTTTCAGGACGGTTCAAGTCGATGCCGGCGATTTCATTGATGCGATTCATGCGATAGAGCAGGGTATTCCGATGCACAATCAAGGACTCGGCCGTCTGCGACAAGTTGCCGTGGCAGTTGAAGTAGGCTTCCAAGGTCTTGATGAGATCTGCATTCTGCCGCATGTCATATTCGATCAGCGTGCCCAGCGTTTGTTCGCAGAATTCGCTTAGCCGATTGCGATCTGACAGGCTCAAGATCAATTGATAGACGCCCAGGTCGCCGATGAATAGCGGTATTTCAGTTTGCAACCGTTCGGCCAGCTCCATGGCTTGCAATGCGTCGCGGTAGCTGGCCCGCCACGCGTTGACATCGCGCGCCACTTGCCCCAGGCCGATGGCGAACTGATTCCCCGGATATTGTTGAGTGAGCTCGTCGCTGAAGGCATTCGAAAGCGCCAGACTGTGGTCGATGGGGTCGTCAAAGTCGGTCGCGTGAAACACGACGACTTCGCCTTCTTTTTCGCGCGTCCAGACCAGGGCCGCGGTATCCCGCGCCGTTATGATCGCATTTACTGTCGTTTCCAGCCGCCGCAGCGACGGCTTGTTTTCGCCGCGCCAGGAAAGCACGAAGGCGACATGTGTCCGCGCCATATCATGGTTGAAGCGCTCGCCTTGTCGCACGGCCTCTTGCAGGCTGACGTCTCCCAAAAGAAGTCGATCCAGAAAGGTGCCCCGCAGGCGCTTCTCCGTCTCATTGACAGCCTTTTGTTTCGCCATCTCCAGCGCGCATGCCGCCGCGCCGTGCTCGCATACGAGCTGGTCGACTTCGTCCAGGTCGCTCTCCAGGCCGATAATCGAAAGGCAGCCACGCCCGATATTCTTGGTGATGACCGGCGCGACCAGACGCGCAACGCCGGATACCGGCAAAGCCTGCATCAGCACCGGCGGGTCGACTTCAATCACCCGATGCCGGTCATGCAGCTCCACTGGCAAGTTGTCTTGTTTCTTGAGGAAGAATTCGACATCATCCCAGACGCCGATGACGCTCGGCTGCAGCTTGTGCGATATGGGGCGCAGCCGCTTGTCCTGAAGGATCACGGTTTTCTTGGTCAAACGAGCCATAGCGCCGATGAGGGCGTCCATGCCTTCATTGCGCGACGATATCTGCGTAAGCTGTCGGTAGATCTGCGTGCCGCGTCGTTCGATATTGCCCTTGCGATTGACCAGCAAACCGACGATGGTCTTTTCTACATCGCGAATGCGCGTGTCTTCGGGCAGCGACAGCACGGGCAAATTGCATGACCGGGCCTCCGCCAGCGCCGACGTGCTGACCAAGCCGCAGAATACGACCGCCGAGGCGCCGACCTTCTCGGTCCAGCGGATCAGCTCGGTGTCGCTGTGCGCCCTGGGCGGATTTGTCAACGAGGCGATGAGAATCAGCTCGCCCCGCTGTACGGACTTCGAGTCGATATCGTCTTCCGGGTGGATGACTGTCGTCCAGGTGATGGGGCGATCGAGCAGGCCCTCGCCCGACAGCACATGCGCGCTCAAGGGAAGCGCCAACTTGCGGATCTCTTCAACCGTGAGCTCCTGCGGTCGCGTGGCGCTCAATCAATGCTCCCCTCTTCTTGTTCGAGCCAGCAGCTAGTTGCTTCTGCGCATGATGACGCCGCGGCCAATGAGAACGATGACTACAAGCACAGCAAGCAGGGACAGGTCAAGCTCCGGGCGGCTGAAGAAATTGAACGCGGCGAGCAGCAGCAGCACGATGCCCGCCACCAAACGCGACGCAGACCTGGAAACGGCGGCGTAGCTCGAGGAATGCAGCAATCAGCAGAACCAGACCGCCCGCCAGCGGCGTCAGGCCATGATGCAATGGCAGCCACTCCGGCGCCATTCCGCTGATGACCAGCACACCGACCAGGCCAAACCAAGACAAGCGCTCCAAGTGGTATTGCTCATCCGTTTTTGGAACTGATGACTCGGTAGAGTCGCCTGATTCATCCTGCCTGGATTCGAATGGCGCACCTGCAATCACAGACAAATGCCAAGCCCCTGCCCAATGATCCATTGGACACAGTATACAAGCGCTTATGCAATTTGCCCAGAGATTGCTGTGGCGATTCGCCAATTGGATCAGGCGCGCATTTCGTTGATCAGCTTCTGGTGCGCGCCCTGCCAAGTGCTGGGATCGCGTGTCATTCGATTCACTTTCAGGTCGGAAACATGGGCGTAGAGCTGCATCAGCGTCTCCGGCAGCTGCTCCCAGTCTTCATTCCGCACCAGCTTTTCGATTGACTTCGAGAGCAATGTCGCCCACCACCACTTTTGCTGAAATTCATCCGACTTTTTCCAATAGCCGCGCTTTTCCCAAGCGACCATCGACTCTTCGACCGTGCTGTCTATTCCCCGCAAGCAATAGACAAGCATGGCCGCCATGTCTTTGCTTTCCTGGTTGATGGCTTGCGCTTGGCTGAGCCGTCTGAGGATTTCGGCGATCGTGCGCATGTGGGCGCTACGGCGCTTGCCCGGGCTATTGGTATTGATTACGCGCGCCATCGGTCAGGCTTCCGAGACCTGGCTCAGAGCGTGAGGCATGATGCCGCGATAGATGTGAACACCGCCGATAGTCTTCAATATGGTTGCAGCATTGCGCCCGGTGGCCACTGCCAACTCCTGCGCATTCAAAGGCTGATTGCCGTTGACCAGGAAGGCGCGAAACACGCTGTCGATCAGCCCAATATGATCGCTGATAAAGTCGTCGCTGCGGGACGACTCCTGAATGGCCATCCCCAAGGCGTCAAGCGCAAAGACTTCACCGGTTTCCGGATGAACATAATCGTAGACCTCATCCAAATCCCGGCTCGCAAGCGCCTGCTGCTGCTCCTGCGACAGGTGCGTCAACAAGTAGATCTGCAGGTCGTCGCGGCTTGTCTCCCACCAGTCGTAGTCGATGTAGAATTTGGTTTCGAGACTTGGCTTTATCAAGTAATTCAGCGCCATACGAAATAACCTGCTCTTATTCGCTGAGTTTCCAGTAGTTGCCGCCGACATCTTCGACTTCGGGCGCGTTGGCCAAGGTAGCGAACATCGGCCCGGGCGGGCAGCGCCGCAATATGTTTAGCGTGCTATAGAGAATCTTGGCGTGAACCGTGCCCTGCGGGTTCTCCTTGCTGAGTTCGCGCACCAGATGCACCAGCAGCTGCGCCAGGGAGGCGCCTTTGGCAAGCAAATCCTTGCCCAGCTGATCAACTTCGGGCAAGTTCGTGACGCCAAAGATAATCATCTCATCATAATCGGCGCCGATGGCGCGTTTGGCGGTCTTGCAGCGTAGCAGATCGCGGTCGGACCGCTCGACGACCGGTATCCATTCGGTGCGCGGCCGATAAGTATCGAATTCGATTTCGATCCGGCTGCGGTCTTCCGTCGGCGTCAAGTAGACATAAGCGCCGACCGGCAGATGATGCTTCTGGAATATCGGCGCCAAGCCCACTACATACTTAAACTCGTGCACCACCCAGCAGGGATATTCCTTCTTGTCTAATGCGTCGATCATGGTAATGGCGATTCGTGGTGTTTTGGCCGCGGGAAAGACATACTTGGTCTCCGAATTGATCGGCAGCGTGCCCACGCGGCGATGCGGGTAGATCAAGGTCAGGCTGACTTCTTCTTCAGGTCGTGGCGATGTTACCGGCGAGTGTTCGTCATCGAGGTCGTATTCCAACTGCTTCATCTCGCGCGACAGTTTGGCGCGGTCAAACGCTATCGGCTCATACTCCAATATCGCCGGCACTTCGCGCACCAAACGCGGCAATTTCTCCGTCAAATGCCATAACACTTTACCCGCCGGACCCACTTCGTCAAAGCGATCATCCTGATTCATGAAATAATTTAGCGAGAAAATTTGCAGCGGGCGCGGCGCGCTGCCCAGTCCGCCGATTTGGTCCAAAATGTCTTCCGGGCGCAAGGGGCCGCCCTCATGCATGTCGAGCACGGCTTCGGCCAGATGCAGGTGACCTATGTCGACTTCAAGCATCAACTCTCGCACGAACCAGGTGCCGGCCAGGCGAACCAGATCGGCGTTGCGTTCCAGGGCGTCGTCCACCTGTTCGACGATATCCGTGTCAGGATCATTGAGGATGTCGTCAACTGTGTAATCGCCTTTTAACTGGCTGGGATGTCGATTGCTGTCGGCGTCGTTTAGCGGATGGTCCTGGTCGTAAGCGATGACGAATTCGCGCAGGCGGCTTTCAGGCTTGCCGTTGGAGCTTTCAAATTCAACCGCGGCCACCCGGAGTGGACGGAGATCCGTGCTCTTGCCATCGCGCAGTTTTACGACCTTGGCCGTGGCGTAATTCAGCTGAGAAAATGTCAGTCGATCGCCAAGTTCATAAGTTTCGGAGGGGCGGTAGACTTTAGCGTCCAGGTATTTCTGCGCTAGCTTTCGCCGCCTATGATCTTCGCGCGCCTTGATGATTTCAGTGGCGAGCTCGACCGAGGATAGGGGAGATTCTTTTTCAAGCAGTAAGTTGGTTATGCTTTCGATGTCATCCGCGCCGATTGAGAAGCTGTAAGCCCAATGTTGTGCTGGCAGCAAGGTAAATCATCTCCCGAAGACGTACATGGCGTGATGCGAAAATCGAGGCGCTCAAGAAAAGCTGGTGTGACGGAAGGCGCTACGCCGCAGCAATCCTACAGGACGGCGGGGCTGCTCGTCAAGCGCAACTTGCGCCAAATCAATGCGTTCCGGCGCGTTTTCGGCCCATGGCTCCGGGCGAGATGGCCAATCTCGCGCTCTTGTGCAGATGGATTAATGCCAGTGTCCTGGAGCGCGACAAAGCCAAAACACAGTTGACCGTCACTGCTTGCTCAGCTATACTGCGCCCTTGTGACCTGGAACGGAACAAGATAAAGGCTCAGAACATGTCAACCAAGCGCACCTGGCAGCCCAAGGTTCGCCGGCGGAAACGCGTGCACGGCTTTCGCAAACGCATGAGCACGCGCAGCGGCAGGAACGTCATCAAGGCGCGGCGCCTGCGGGGTCGCCACCAGTTGGCTGTGACCCCCAACCACGTGAAAAAGGTCAATTGGAACGCTAGCTAGTTCATGAAATCCGCCTTAAGGTTGCGTCGGTCCGCCGATTTCGCTCGAGTTCGGCGCAGCGGCAGGTTGCATCGACATCCGGCAATGGCAATCGGCGTATGCGCGAACGAATGCCTGCATAATCGATATGGCGTTGTCACCGGCAAGAGTATCGGCGTCGCCGTGATCCGCAATCGTTGCAAGCGGCGCCTGGTGGCGGCGCTCGATAGGTTGCACCCGGCAATGCGGCAAGGATATGACATTGTTGTGATCGCGCGGAAGAGCTTGATTGAGCAACCCTTCAGCGAATTGCAGCGTATACTACACGAACTCTTGACACGAGCAAAAATGTTAGAAACGTGCTGAGATGCTGAAGTGGGCACTGCTGACTTGCATAAGGTTGTACAAGCGGTTTCTGTCGCCGATTTTGCCCTCGGCTTGCCGTTTCACGCCGACCTGCTCGGTATATGCCTACGAGGCGATCGAATCTTATGGGCCCCTGCGCGGGACATGGATGGGGCTGCGGCGGATTTTGCGCTGCCATCCCTTGCACCCCGGCGGATTTGATCCGGTCCCACCCAAGGAGTGATGATTGTATAGCTACATGCGCAGGCGACTTGGATTTCTGCTGCTTCTGGCGTTGCTGCTGCTCACGCTGCCCGCCTGCGTTGGCGCGCGCATGGGCGTCAGTTGGCCAGCGGTCGGTCTGATCGACTTAAACGGCCAGACACATATCGCGCTATCCTACAATAACGATGTCACCTTGCTCACCCCGTCCAACGGCGCGCCGGCACGTCTGGTGAACCCGCTCAATGGCGATGTGCTGCGCGACAACGACAACAATCCCCGTACCTGGGTGCTGCGCGGGTCCGAGAACGAGGGCGCGCAATTTCACACCCTGCCGATCAGAATCGATGACGAGACTGTACTCGTCGCCGATCATAATCGCAGGCTGTTGCGCGTAGATTCAGTCGTCGTCGAGGTGCAGCGATCCTTCCCGCTGGTCGACAAGGTGGTGGCCAGCCCGCTGGAAGCGGACGGCATGCTTTATGTACCCTTCCAAAACGGCGGTCTCAGCGCGATCTCACTCGAAGACTATCGCGAATCGTGGTTCTTCCCAACCGCAGCGGGCATCTGGGCGCAGCCGCTGCTGGTCAACGACATGCTCATCCTGGCCTCGATTGACCATTTCTTATACGCCGTCGATCGCTCCACCGGCCAGCGACTTTGGTCGGTGGACTTGGGCGGCGCCGTCGCGTCAACGCCGCTGCTGGCCAATGATCGCTTGTACGTGGGCAGCTTCAACAAGAGCTTCTTCGAGATTTCGCTTGACGGCGCCATCCTCGCTGAATACGCCACCCAGAATTGGGTCTGGGGCACGCCGGCAATGGATGAAAATGGCATCGTCTACGTGACCGACTTGAGCGGATATGTGCACGCGTTGGATAGCAGCAGCGGCGGCTTGCGCGAGCGCTGGTCGGTGCAAATTGCCGAGCGCGGCATTCGCGCCGGTCCAGTGGTCTTTGAAGAACGTGTCATCGTTGCATCACGCGATGGCAAAGTCTATTGGCTGGACCGCTTCGACGGCGAACTCATCAACGCGCGTGAAATCGACGATCGTCCCGAGCTCCTGGGTGATATGCTGCTCTTGCAGCCCAGCGATACGCTGGATATCGACGAACCGCTGCTGCTGGTTACCAGCGTCCATGATGGTAGATTGCTGATCGCGTTTGGAGTCGATGGGCGCCAAACCTGGGTTTATCCTCGCTAAACCAGCGACTGGAGCAAGGCTGAATGTGGGATCTGATTCTTAACCCCTTTGTCACGATTCTGGCTTGGCTTTACGCCGCGCTAAACCAGGACATCGTGCTGGCGATCGTCGTCTTGACCGTGATTATCCGCATCTTGACCTTTCCGCTCTTCGCCAAGCAGCAAGAGTCGTCAAAAAAGATGCAGCAAATCCAGCCTCAGCTAAAGAAGCTGCAGGAGAAGTACAAGAACGATAAAGAAAAACTCTCGCAAGCCCAGATGAAATTGTACAAAGAAAACAAGGTCAACCCGGTTGGCGGCTGTTTTCCTATGGTGATACAGTTTCCAATTCTGATCGGCTTGTACCAGGCCATATTCTTCGCGCTGGCGGCAACGCCCTTCCAATTGGTCGACCTCTCGGAGCGGCTGCTGATCCCGGGCCTGGATTCGCTAATACCGCTACAGCGTATGTGGACGCCGATTCCGCAGTTGGCGGCGCTGCTGCCGGAGCTGGACCTGACCCTGGCGCCGACGGAAAACCCGCATTACGCCTTGATTTTGCCCTTGCTGGTCTTGATCACCACCTGGGGCCAGCAAAAGCTGACCATGGGCACGATGGGACAGAACAAGTCAAACAAAGATGATGACGATGACGACGATAGCGGCGCGCCCGCCGGCGGACAAGCGGCGGCCATGACCAAGAGCATGACCACCATCATGCCCATCATGTTCGGTTTCTTCTCGCTGTCGTTCTCGGTCGGCTTGTCAATCTATTTTGTGACCTCGAATTTGATCGGCGTTGTGCAATACAGCCCGCAAGGCAAGCGCGTCCTGGAAAGAGTATTCCGCCGCAAGTCATCGGACGAGCCGCCGGTGGAAGTGATATTCGAGGATGACAATCCGCCAGCCAAAACCAGAAAGCGCAAAAAGAAGAAGCCGCGCAAGAAATAATCTGGACCTGCAACAGCCTGACTGACAAGGGATAGAACTATGCAGATGATTGAAGTAACCGCCAATTCGGTTGAGGCGGCGATCGACAAAGGATTGGCGGAGCTCAAGGCGCGGCCGGGCGAGGTCGTCGTGGAGGTTCTTGAGGAGCCCAACACCGGTCTGTTTGGCTTCGGCGCGAAAGAGGCGCGCGTGCGCCTGGTGCTGATCGGCAATCGCTCCGAGACTGAAGCGGAAGAATTCACCGATGACAGCCCAAACTTTGAAAGCAAGATAGCGAGCGCGCCCGACCCCGGTTTGGCGGACGACGAATTGGACGAAGACGCGCTGGTTGGCAAACAGGTGCTTCAAGACTTGCTGGAACGAATGGGCGTGGATGCGCGCGTGGCTGTCCAACGCGCCGAGGACGACGATGAGGGTGAAGATCCGCACTGGATGCTCAACATCTCCGGCGACCGCGTCAATCGACTGATAGGCCGGCGTGGCGAAACGCTGTCGTCCTTGCAGCATATCGTCCGCCTGATATGCAGCCGTCGCCTGGAACGCCGCGCCAATATCATCGTCGATGCCGGCGGCTACAAGTCCGGTCGCTCCAAGAGGTTGCGCGGCTTGGCCAATCGCATGGCGAAGCAAGCCGTGCAGCAGGGCCGGACGATAACGCTCGAACCCATGCACCCTAATGAACGGCGCATCATCCACGTGACACTCCGCGGCCGAAGCGATGTCATGACCCAAAGCATCGGCGAGGGTCGCGGACGCAAAGTCACCATTGTCCCACGCTAAGCACTGTTTCTGCCTTTTGCAACGATCAAGTTGTTTGCCTGAAACCGGTGGCAGGCACGGCGCCGGCATGGCCCCAAACGAATATGGCTAGCGTGATAGATATCCTGCTCATCGGCCACATGACGGTGGACCTGCTCCCCGGCGGGCGCATGCTCGGCGGAACCATCGCTTATGCCGCGCCGACTTACGCGGCCTTCGGCCACAAGGTGGGCATCGTCACCAGCGCCGCCTATGACGAGCCGCTCATAGGGCAGCTGCTTCCTTATGCTGAATTGGCGCTGCGCCCGGCCGAGCGCTCCCTGACCTACGAAAATGTCTACAGCGACTGCGGCCGTACGCAATTCATCCGCGCAACCGCGAACTTCTTGCGCTACGACGATGTGCCGGTCGGCTGGACAAACGCGCCTTATGTGCATCTGGGCCCGCTCGCCGCTGAGTTGGATGCGCGCGAAATGGCGGCGAACTTCCCGGACGCGACCATCATGTTGACGCTGCAAGGTCTGATGCGCGATTGGGGCGCCGACGGCCAGGTCAAGTTCCGCCGCTGGTTTGATGAAGGCGCGCTGGAGAGAATCGATATCGTTGTCTACAGCGAAGAAGATGTCAGCCGGTTCCCGCAATTTACTGATGACGCGCGCCGGGTCTGCAAGCACCTGGTGGTGACCAACGGACGTAAGGGCGGCACGTACTATCATGATGGCGGGACCATGCGCTATGAGAGCCTGCCCGTGCAGCCGCGGGATTTGACCGGCGCCGGCGATGTATTCGCCGCTTCGCTGCTGGGCGCTCTGCCCATACTGGCCGGCGATGTCGCTCGGTCCGCGCGCGTCGCCGGCAAGCTGGCCGCCTATTCAGTGACGCGGGAAGGCCTCGCCAGCGCGCCGACTGAAATTGAAATTGCACGCGAAGTCAAAAGAGTCTCCTGAGTAAAAAATTATGATCCAGACGCTACTTGTCAACGGCAATATTATCACCCTGGACGAACGCCGGCCTCGCGCCAGCGCCCTGGCGATCAGCTATGGACGCGTGGTCGCGCTGGGGGAGGACGCCGACTTACGGCGCCTGGCTGGGTCGGGCGCCACCGTCGTAAACCTGGACGGCAAGACCGTACTGCCCGGGCTTTGCGATGCGCATCTGCATTGGGAGGCGCAGGCGCGCGCGCTGAAGTCGGTCAACGTTTTCGAAATACCTAACAAAGCTGAGGCGCTGGAGCGTGTCAGGGAGCGCGCCGCGCAGTCCCCGGCGGGCGAATGGATTACGGGCCAAGGCTGGGCCCAAGACTTGTGGCCCGATCGCGCCTTTCCCAGCAAAGCCGATCTGGATACCGTAGCCCCCCACAATCCCGTCTATCTTTCGGCCAAGAGCGGTCATGCCGGCTGGGTGAATTCCGCTGCGCTGGCTGCCGCCGGCATCAGCGACTCCACGCCCGACCCCGATGGCGGGCAAATCGCGCGCGATGACACGGGCGCGGCGACCGGCATTCTGCTCGAGACCGCCCTGGAATTGGTAGACAACTGCATTCCTCGCCCGACCGGCGACCAGTTGGCGGACATGATGCGGGACGCGCAAGCCCTCGCGCATCAATCCGGCCTCACCATGATCCACGACTTTGACGACCCGTCCTGCCTGGTTGCCTTGCAAATTCTGCGCGAACGCGGAGAGCTGGGGTTGCGCGTCGTCAAACAGGTCAATCAAGCCTGGCTGGACGCGGCGCTGGAATCCGGCATTCGGCGCAACTTCGGCGATGACTGGATTCGCATTGGCGCGCTCAAGCTCTTTGCCGATGGCGCGCTGGGGCCAAAAACGGCGCTGATGTTCGAGCCCTACCAAGGCGAGCCCGACAATTTTGGCATGCCCGTCGTCGATAAAGAAGAGATGGTGGAATACGTTAGCCGAGCAAGCGCCAGCGGCTTGCCTGCGAGCGTGCATGCCATCGGCGACAAGGCGGTCCACGATGTGCTGGATGTCTTTGAGCGCGCCCGACAAGAGGAAGCGGCGCGCGGAGAGCCGGCCAGCAGCCGCCGCCACCGCATCGAGCACGTGCAGATCATTCATCCGCTGGATGCCGGGCGCCTGGCGGAACTGAATGTCATCGCGTCCATGCAGCCCATCCATGCCACTTCCGACATGGCCACAGCCGATCGTTATTGGGGCGAGCGCAACAAATACGCCTACAATCCGCGCTTGCAGCTGGATCAGGGCGCGCGCATCGCCTTTGGCTCCGATGCGCCGGTCGAACCTCTTGATCCGCTCCTGGGCATTCACGCCGCCGTAACGCGCCAGCGCAATGGTCAGCCCGCCGGCGGCTGGTATCCTGACGCCAGGATCAGCCTGCACGAGACACTGCTCGCTTTCACGCAGGGACCGGCCTACGCCGCTGAAATGGAAGACCGCTTGGGTATGCTGCGCGAAGGCTACCTGGCGGACTTGATCGTGCTCGACCGCGACATTTACCAGGTCGAGCCGGACGAGATACCGGCTCTCACCGTGCTCGGCGCCATGGTTGACGGCATCTGGCGTTACCGCGAATTTGACTAGCGGCGCCGGCTACGCGCTAAATTCCGCCGTGCTGAAGACCACGTGGAAAGGCACGCAGTAAATTACCACGCTCCGGTATTGGCTCAAGTCAACCTCGGCGGGAATCTCGTAATTCTGGTTGCCCACATTGCCCTTTAGCGCGCCCAAATGCACTTCGTCCTCGCCCAGGCCGGCAAATGTGCTCGTCGGCGCTTCGGTCGACAAATAGACGTGCAGGTCCGGCCCATTCTTGGAGCGGAAGTCCTCGAAGCGCAGTACGCGGCTGTCGTCAGGCAACTCGTAGACGGTCGCAGTGCCGACCGCGCCGTGGATTGGGTCGATGTCGATAAACGAGCCTTGCGCCAGGACGGCCGGCTCGGCCGGCATCTCGGGTGGCATGGCTTGCTCGGCTTGCGGAACGACACTATCTTCGCCGATCTGCGCCATGGCGGTCTGTTCCGCCATTTCCCGGTTTTCCTTGGCCATAGCGATCAGCGCCTGTTTTTCCTCCTCCGGCATGTTGCTGACGGCTTCCCGCTGCTCGGCGCTCATACCGGGGAAAGCCTCATTCACCTCGCGATTCACAAAGTACAGCCACGGCTGAGTGACTGCCAGAGCCACAACCGCCGCAGCAACCACAACGATGATCAGCAGAATTCTGCGTTGCATGTTAGTCTCCCGCGCGAATTTCTTGGCGCTTAATAAATTGCCATCTTGATATGCCCCTACAATTCTCATAATATCCGATTTGTTATCAGTAACATATTAGGAATACGAAGGAGAAATCAGTATGGCGCGCAAGGGAATGATGGTAGGAGACAGTGAACACCAGATTCGGAACGACATGCTTCAAGTCGGCGCGCCCGCGCCGGATTTCGCGCTGATCGCCAACGATCTCGGCAGCAAGTCGCTGGCGGACTATGCCGGCAAGGTCAAGGTCATCAGCGTCATCCCGTCGATCGACACCGGCGTCTGTTCCGATCAGACGCGCCGTTTCAACCAGGAAGCCGCCGGCCTCAGCGACACGGTCGTGCTGACGGTCAGCGTGGATTTGCCCTTCGCGCTGGGCAGGTTCTGCGGCAGCGAAGGCATCGACAATACCGAGACCTTGAGCACGCATCGCGATATGCGGTTCGCCGACGACTACGGTGTTCACGACACCGACTGGCGCATCTGCCAGCGAGCGGTCTTTGTGCTCGACCGCGACAACATCGTGCGGCACGCCGAATACGTCCCGGTGATCGGGAACGAAGTCGACTTTGACGCCGCCTTGGCCAAGGCGCGTCAGCTGGCATAAAGCCGGCTCCACGGGAGGCGAACGATTATGAGTGAACTTAGGCGGCGCAAGCTGGCGAAATTGCTGGTCAACTATTCGACTGAAGTCAAACCCGGCGACTGGGTCGGCATTCTAGGCGATTTCAAGTCGCTGCCCATTCTGCGCGATGTGTATAAGGCGGTCGTCGACGCCGGCGGGCATCCCAGCTTGCTCATCGACGACAGTCAGATGCAGCGCTACTTCCTGCGCCACGCCAGCGACGAACAGATGAATTGGATCGACCCGAGTTTGCGGCGCTACACCGAGACTGGCGATGTCTACATTCGCGTCGGCGCGCCTGACAATACCCGCGCCATGAGCAATATCGACGCGCAGCGCATTCGCCAGCAGCGGTCGGCCCAAAGCGAGATCTTGCAGACGCGACTGGAGCGCGCCGCGCGTGGCGAATTCCGCTGGGTCGGCGCGCTGTATCCGACTGAAGCCAGCGCTCAGGAAGCCAATATGAGCCTCGAAGAATACGAGGACTTCGTCTATGGCGCCTGCTTCTGCGAGGCTGACGACCCCGCCGCTGAGTGGCGCAAGCTCAGCGAAATGCAGCAGCAGAAAGTCGACTACCTGGCCGGCAAGAATCAGATCACGCTGCGCGGGCCCAATATCGACCTGACCTTGAGCATCGCGGGCCGTACCTTCATCAACAGCGACGGCCGGCGCAACATGCCCAGCGGCGAGATATTCACCGGGCCGGTCGAGGACAGCGTCAACGGTTGGGTTCGCTTCAGCTATCCGGCGATCGTTGGCGGGCGCGCCGTGAGCGGCATCGAGCTTCGCTTCGTCGACGGCAAGGTGAGAGACGCCTCCGCCGAAATGCACGAAGACCTCTTGTACGCGCAGCTGGACACCGACGCCGGCGCGCGCTACCTGGGAGAGTTCGCCATCGGCGCCAACTTCGGCATCGACCGCTTCACCGGCATGATACTGTACGATGAGAAAATCGGCGGCACCGTGCACATGGCGGTGGGCATGGGCTATCCGGAAACGGGCAGCTTGAACAAGAGCGCGGTCCACTGGGATATGATTTGCGATATGCGCCAGGACAGCGAGATCCTGGTAGACGGCGAGTTGTTCTATAAGGACGGCGGCTTTGTGCCCTGAGACCCCACTTCGTCGCCGCGTCCTCAGCACACCAAGGCAAATGATGCGAATAAACGGGTGGATTGTAGGGGCGAATCTGTGAATCGCCCGAATAAGAAGGTTTCTTCGTGGACTTTCTCTGCGTTCTCAGTAACAACAAGTAAGTTATGCAACTCCTGTATCAATGGAAATGAATGCTCTTTGCAACTCTGTGTACTCGGTGGCAAGTCTTTTTCATTACTTACTTGCACTTGCTTCCGCGCTCGCTGTAGTTGAGTTTTGTTGCACGACTTAGTTGCGTATACTCTGGTTAACGCCCATTAGCTTGCTCAGCCAGATTAAGATACGCGAACAAAGAGTCGCCTATGCGCGGCTCATTTCAATGAAGCTGTGGATACGCGCCGCTGGCTTTGCCCAAATCCGGCACTTGTACTACCATGCCTGTATTAGCTTTCCTGCGAGGTCCAGACCATGAGCAGTTCCTCATTCGTTCCCAAACCCGATGACGCCGGGGGCGGGATAGTCGCCGTAGCCAACACCAAGACCGCGCTGAGCAATATTCGCCGCGGTCCCGGCGTCAACTACGCCGATATTGGCGATCTACTTGACAACACGCTTGTAGTCTACTACCCGGACACGCGTACCGGCAGTAATTGGGTCTGGATTGAAAAGGGCGGATTAAAGGGCTGGGTTTACGCGGGGTATATCGAGTTTATCCAGGCCATTGGCGCTTCGCCCTCGCGCCACAAGCCGACGCCCTACGATGGCAAGGTCGCGGTCTGGCACTGGAAGGGCAGCGCCGTCAGCGAGAACACCGCGACCGAAGTGCTCAGCAACATCAAGACCAGAGCCCCCAATGTCAACCAAATCTGGGTCAAGATCACCAATGGCACGGACTGGATGGGGCGCTTCGATTCGAGCGCGATGGCCATCAACGGGACCGAAAGCATCGACCAGTGGGTGACGGCCTGCCAGGCGACCGACTTTGAATTTCACGCCTGGTGCGTGCCGCAAGGTCTGGACGTCGAGGGCGAAGCGGCCATCCTGATTGAGGCCTGCACGCGTGCCGGCGTGGAATCGCTAATCCTGGATGTAGAGCCCTATGCCGACGAAGGCTACTGGAAGGGTGGGGCGTCCAAAGTTCGGCCCTTTATGTTGGCGCTGCGCCGAGGTTTAGGGACGCGTTACCACATCGGATTGAGCGTCGATCCGCGTCGGCAGCATTATCACACCATCCACCCCGGCGAATGGAGCCCCTTCGTCGACAGCGTCCATCCGCAGACTTATTGGAATATCTTCCGCAATACGCCTGAAGCAGCGCTCTCAGAAGTCTGGACCGTCTGGAGCGGCTTCGACAAACCGATCATCCCAGTGCTGGAAGGCTCCGCTGTGACTAGCGAGCAGACCACCGCCCACACGCTGTCCACCCAAGTTCATGGCGCCAAGGGGCTGAGCTGGTGGCGCTACGGCACGATTTCCCAGTGGACCGGTGTCAACAAGCCGATTGAACTGACCGGTTCGCCGGCTGATCCAGACTCGGACATCGTACAGAACTTCACCGACGAAGTGACAATTCTGCCCAACAAACAGGGTTTTCGCAGCGGCACCTACACCGGCAAACCGGAATTCAGCGCGCGGCAGAATACCTGGGGCTGGGATTATCTCTACGTCAGCACCGAAGAACGCACCAGCAAGGTCTGGGCCGAATGGCGTGATGTATTGCCGCGCAACGGCTTGTACGAAATCTCGGTCTTTATCCCCAATCGTAAAGCCACGACTATGCGCGCGCGTTACAAAGTGCACGGTATCGTCGGCACGACGACCGAAGTTGTGATTGACATCAACCAGAACAAGAATCGCAATCAATGGGTGGCCCTGGGCGTATTTGATCTGGACCGGAACATGGAGAACGCCGGGCGCGTTTTCCTCAACGATGTCACCGGCGAGCCGGACAAGGAAATCGCCTTCGACGCCGTCCGCTTTCGCCGCATTGTGTCAACGCCGGCCGGCTATACCCCGGCGCCAGACCCATCGCGTCCAACGAATATAAATGGCGTCCATGTCGCCGATGGCTATGATTCGCCTGTGGGCACAACCGAACAGCGCAGCGGCACGGAGCTTTGGCCCCCCGGCTGGCGCGATGCCTCGCCCTTTGGCAAGCTCTATTTCATCGGCACGCCCAGCGAAGCCTACCATACTGGCGCTGATCTAAACTTCGGCGCGCCCTATGCCGACAAGGGCATGGCCTGTTACGCCTGCGCCAGCGGTATCGTGACGGTGTCCGCGCGCTTTGGCGTATGGGGCAATCTGGTGATCATCCGCCACGATCCGCTCTTCGAACCATCCGGCCAGGTCATCTACAGCCGTTACGCTCATGTGCAGAATCCGCGCGTGGAAGTGGGCGATCGCGTTGCCCGTGGCCAGCGCATTTGCGAAGTCGGCGACGCGTTTGGCCGTTTCGTGCCGCACCTGCACTTTGACTTGAGCCCCACAACGCTGCTGGCGACGCGCCCCAGCAACTGGCCCAAGCAAGATTATGATTTGCTCATCGCGAATTACATTGATCCACTGGATTGGATTCGCCGGCATCGTCCTTAGCGGTAGGCAGAAGTAAAACCAAGCAAGCGATGCGAATTTCGCCGGAACTTCCATCCTCAACTACGAGTCACCCTTCCCTGATGATTCGGGGATGGGGTAGAAAAGCAACGATTCCGTAATTCTCGTTACTCTCTTATAGCTACTCAGACACGCTAGAACAGCCCCCAGTCGCTGGCGGCGCCTTCCTCCATCATGCTGGGATCCCACATTTCCATACCCATCTCAATGGTCGTCGGCACACCAAGGAAGTCCTGCGTCGTACGTCGAGTCTGCTCCAGCAGTTGCGGCGCATAAGGGCAAAAAGGCGTGGTCATGATCATGTTCACGTGCGCGCTGTCTTCCCCAATGTCGACTCCTCGCACCAAACCCAATTCGACAACATTCATGCCGATTTCCGGGTCTATCACCGTGCGCAAGGCCTCATAAAGTCCGGCTTCTTTTTCGCTCATGTCATTGTCCCCTGGATTAGCGCTGACTCGCTCAGCGCAGCATGTTGTCTTGTCTAGTTCCGATGCCGGTATGTGGCAGCCAGTTAAGCATAGTACAGTGACGATTCGCTGTCAATTTGACGAATCGCATCAAGCGTTAACGCAATTCTATGCTTGCTGCGCTAAAGTATGATAGCGGATGGTTCTGCGGCGCCAGAGCGGGTGCTTCTTCCTCGTTATGCTGTTGACAAGGCACGGCCGCGCTGTTAGACTGCAGGCAAGTTCGATTCGGTTATACAGTAGATTTAACCGGCATTAAATCAGGGAGAAGGGAGCACCGCCCCGAATGACCGCAACATTGCAGATAAAAAACCTGCACGTCAGCGTAGAAGGCGATGATGAATTGATTCTGCGCGGTGTGGATTTGACAGTGAAGCAGGGCGAAATTCACGCGCTGATGGGGCCAAACGGCTCCGGCAAGAGCACGCTTGCCAATATCCTGATGGGGAATCCAGCCTATGACGTGCGTGAAGGCGCCGTACTCTTGGATGGCGAGAACGTACTCGACATGGAGCCCGATGAGCGCAGCCGCGCCGGTCTGTTCCTGGCGTTTCAGTATCCGGTGGCGATTCCGGGCGTCACGTTGGCTAACTTCCTGCGCCATGCGATCAACGCGCGCATGAAAGCGGACGACCCGGAGAGCAAGGGCATTCCCATTCCCAGATTCGCCCGCATGATGCGCCAGAAGATGACGGACTTGCATATCGATCACTCTTTTGCCGGGCGCTACCTGAATGAAGGTTTTAGCGGCGGAGAAAAGAAGCGCGCTGAAGTATTGCAAATGGCGGTTCTCGAGCCGCGCATTGCCGTGCTGGATGAAACCGACTCCGGCCTGGATATTGATGCGCTGCGCATCGTCGCCGACGGCGTCAATGCGCTGACCGGCCCAGATATGGGCGCGCTGGTCATCACTCACTATCAGCGCATGTTGAATCACATCAAGCCGGACTATGTGCATGTGTTGTATGATGGCAGAATTGTTGAGAGCGGTGGTCCCGAACTGGCGCTCGAGCTGGAAGAGAAGGGCTACGAGTGGATTCGGGAGAAACACCTGGCCTTGGCGGAAGTCTAAGCGGAAGAGGAACGAATCATGGTTGACGCGATTCAGAGCGAAAAGCAGCTGACGCACGAAGAAGAAGCCTTGAAGGAAGTCGGCCTGAGCTATGCCGAAAAGTACGGCTTTCATGACGCCGATGTCGACTACACCTTCAAGAGCCAGAAGGGCATCAACGAGGACATCGTCCGCCAGATCAGCGGCATGAAGGACGAGCCGCAATGGATGACCGATCGGCGCGTCGAGGCCTTTGACATCTTCATGGACAAGCCGACTCCGCAATGGGGCGGCGACCTTAACCGCATCGACTACGACGATATCTACTACTACGTCCGCGCGACGGACAAGTCCGAAGACGACTGGGACGAGGTGCCGCAAGATATCAAAGACACCTTTGACAAGCTGGGTATTCCCGAAGCAGAGCAGAAATTTCTGCATGGCGTTTCGGCGCAATACGACAGCGAGTCTGTCTATCACAAGATTCAGGACAGCCTGGAAGAGCAGGGCGTAATCTTTCTGGATATGGATTCGGGGTTGCGCGAGCACCCTGAAATCGTCCAGGAATATTTCGGTACGGTTATCCCGTCTAACGACAACAAATTCGCCGCGCTCAATACATCAGTCTGGTCGGGCGGCAGTTTCATATATGTGCCGCCGGGCGTGCATGTCGAGATGCCGCTGCAAGCCTATTTCCGCATCAACACGCAGAATATGGGCCAGTTTGAGCGCACGCTGATCATCGTCGATGAAGACGCCTACGTTCACTATGTCGAAGGCTGCACAGCGCCCATCTACAGCTCGGACAGCCTGCACAGCGCCGTCGTCGAAATCATAGTCAAGAAAGGCGGCCGCTGCCGCTATACCACCATCCAGAATTGGTCCAATAACGTCTACAACCTGGTGACGAAGCGCGCCGTCGCCGAAGAAGGCGCGACTATGGAATGGGTGGACGGCAACCTGGGCAGTCGCCTGACGATGAAGTATCCGGCGGTGATATTGCGCGGTGAGGGCGCGCACGGCGAGGTGCTCTCGATCGCCTTTGCCGGCGACGGCCAGCACCAGGACGCGGGCGCCAAGATCACCCACTTGGCGCCGAATACCACCAGCCAAATCATCAGCAAGTCGATCAGCAAGGATGGCGGCCGAGCCAGCTACCGCGGCCTGCTCAAGATCGACGAAGCGGCGCATCACAGCAAAAGCAACGTGGTCTGTGACGCCTTGCTCCTTGATGACTTTAGCCGTTCGGACACCTATCCGACGATCGAGATCGACGCCAAAAATGTAACCATGGGCCATGAGGCGTCGGTCAGCAAAGTTGGTGAAGATCAGCTCTTCTATCTAATGAGCCGCGGCATCGGCGAAGACGAAGCCAATGCCATGATCGTCAACGGTTTCCTGGAGCCGCTGGTCAAGGAATTGCCGATGGAATACGCGCTTGAGCTCAACCGGCTGATACAAATTCAGCTGGAAGGCTCCATCGGCTAACCCGCCGCCAATTGTCTTGTAGGGGCGACCCGGTGGGGCGCCCGCGATCCAGCAAACATGCGTGGGCGATCTGATGTATTGCCCATAGAAGGAGCAGCAAATTGGCAGTTGTACGCAGACGATCGTCGCTTCCGCAAGCGCCGAGCTACACCATCGAACAGGTCGAGGCGATCAGCCGAGACCACGACGAACCCGACTGGCTGCGCGAGCGCCGTCTCGAAGCCTGGGCGCAGTATCAAGCGTTGCCCATGCCCTATATGGAAGAAGAGTGGCGCCGCACCGACTATCGCCATATTCGCTGGGATGAAGCCGATAGGCTGATCAACGCCAACGGCGTCGATGCCCGCTCCGTTCCCGTAAAAAACCTGGAGCCGCTGACCGGCGCGGAGCAGGGTGGTCTGCTCGTATTCGTCGACGGCAAGGTCGTCAGCCACGAACTCGCTGATCAATTGGCGCGGCAAGGCGTGATCTTTACCGACTTGCGCACGGCCGTGCGCGAGCGCGAAGACCTGGTCAAGGCGCACTTTATGACCCGCGCCGTGACGCCCGCCGACGGCAAATTCGCCGCTCTGCACGCCGCGCTCTGGGACTACGGCGTCTTCGTTCATGTGCCGCGCAACACAGCTGCCGAATTGCCGCTGCATGTCGTTTGTTACAACACGGCGGCCGGCGCCGGACTGGGCCATGTCCTGGTCGTGCTGGACGAAAATGCCCAGGCGACCATGCAAGTCGAATACGCATCGCAAGACCGCGCGCGGCAGTCGGCATATATCGGCGCCACCGAACTCATCGTTGGCGCCGCCGGCAACCTGCGTTACGTCTCGCTGCAAGACTGGAATCGGGAGACCTTCGAATTCAGCCATCAGCGCGGCGTCGTCGGCCGCGACGCGCAGTTGGATTGGGTCAACGGCGTGATGGGCAGCCGGCTCACCAAAGCCTTCATCGAAGTCGATACCGTGGGCGCCGGCGCCAATGCGCGCGTGAGCGGCTTCTTCTTCGCCGACCGCGGCCAATTCTTCGATCTAGATACGCAGCAGAACCACAATGCGCCGCTGACAAATACCGACCTGCTCTTCAAGGGCGCCGCGCGCGACAATGCCCGCACGCTCTGGCAGGGCATGATCAAGTCCTTGCCCAAGATGCAGCAAATCGACGGCTACCAGGTCTGCCGCAATTTGATGCTCAGCGACGAAGCGCGCATGGACAGCATTCCGGGGCTGGAGATTGAGGCGGATGATGTCGCCTGTTCACACGCCGCCACATTCGGCACTCTCGAAGAAGAGCCCATCTATTATCTAATGAGCCGCGGCATCACACGGCCGCAGGCGCAGCTGATGATCATCGAGGGCTTCTTCGACGAACTGCTGCAGCGCATCCCCTTTGAACGAGTGCGGCAGCGCCTGATGGATGAGATTGAAGCGAAAATCATTGCCTGAGCAAATGACCTGAGCTTGGATTGCGACGCCAGCCGAGTAAATGCTAGAATGCAAGGCGCATCAAAATGGTGCGCCTTCTGCTTAACAGCGGCGCCGACGCAAAGGTCCTTATGGAAGACATGTTTCGCGAGCTCATCCTGGATCATGCGCGTAATCTGCGCAATTGGGGACTGCTCGCGCCCAACGACTTTGACCACGAGGAATGCAATCCCCTCTGCGGGGATCGCCTTCGGCTTACGCTGCGGCTGGAGGCGGACGGCGCTATCGCCGAGGTGGGCTGGGATGGAGAAGGCTGCGCCATCAGTCAAGCCTCGGCGTCGATGTTCGGCGAGCAATTGCTCGGCTTGACGCTGCAAGAAGCGCGCCAGATCAACAAGCAAGACCTGCTCGATAGCATCGGTCTCACACTCAGCATCAACCGCGTCAAATGCGCGCTGCTGCCGCTCAAGGTGCTGGTGGTCGGCGCGTACGGCCAGATCGGCCTGGAACAGTGGAACCTGATTGAAGCAGGCCACAGTGACCATGTCTGAATGGATTACGCTCTGTCAGGAAAGCGAACTGTCGCCCGGCCAGCGGGACGTATTCGGAGTGGATGGACGATGGATCGCCGTCTTCAACATCGGCGGCAGCGTTTATGCCATAGAAGACCTGTGCACGCACGATGGCAATGTGCTGGCCTTCGACGAGCGCGACCAACCCAGCAAACTCGTCGGTTTTGAAATCGAGTGCCCGCGCCACGGCGCCCGCTTTGATGTTCGCGATGGCGCTGTAACTCGCCGTCCGGCTGAGGTCGATGTGCCGTGGTTTGAAGCGCGTATTGACGGCGGCAACGTGCAGATCCTGATCTAGGCGAGGAGGCCTCTGTGTCCACTGAAAACCGTCTCTCAATCCGTGAAGCTTACGCTGCGAGCCGAACCCTGATATTCGGGCATCGCGGCGCCATGGCCGACGCGCCCCAAAATACGCTGGCGTCATTTCAACTGGCGGTGGACCAAGGCGCCGACGGCGTCGAACTGGATGTGCAGCTGTCCCGAGACGGCCATATAGTAGTCGTGCACGACTTCTCGGTCGACGGGACAACCGACGGCCGCGGTGAAGTCTCCGCGCTTGCGCTCTCGGATCTGAAACAGCTGGACGCGGGCCGCTGGTTCGCGGGTGAGTTCGCGCGAGAACGCATCCCGACTCTGGACGAGGTCTTCGCCGGCTTTGCGGGCAAGCTCTACATCAACGTCGAGCTCAAGTCGCGTTTCGACGAGAGCTCCGCCCTTGAAGCGGCCGTTGCTGACTGCATTCGGCGTCATGGCTTGACCGAACAGACGATTGTCTCGTCCTTTGACGCGCGGCTATTGCAGCGCTTCCGCGCGCTTGCCCCAGAGGTGATGATGGGCTATCTGCATGCCCCGGTCGGCTTGGACGCGCTGATGGACGAGGTTCCTCACGAAGCGCGGCATCCCTGGCATGACGGCATCGACGCCGCCTACATGCGCTGGGCGCGCGCCACCGGCTTCCTGGTCAACGCCTGGACGGTCAACGATACGGATCGCGCCTGCGCGTTGAAGAAACTGGGTGTCAACGGCATCATCACCGACAGTCCGCAGGACACGATTAGCGCGCTGAATCAATGCTGAACAAGGTTTGGCGCCTTCTGTTCCGCCTGCTCTACAATGAATTTGCCTATATCTACGATCGCGTCAGTTGCGCCGTCTCGCTCGGGCAATGGCGCGATTGGCAGCGCGCGGCACTGGACATGCTGCCAGCGGCTGACGCTGGGTTGGTGCTCGAATTGGCCCATGGCACCGGGGATCTGCAGATCGACTTGATTCGCGCGGGCTACCAGACGGTGGCTCTCGACCAATCGGCACGCATGGGATCCTTGGCCAGCCGTAAACTGCGCCGCGCTGGCCTGCCTGCCAATCTCATTCGCGGCGACGCCTTTCAGCTGCCTTGCAAATCGGGAACTTTCGCGGCGATCGTATGCACCTTTCCGGCATCGTTTATATTCAATGAGCTTGTTTTGGCGGAGCTGGCGCGCTTACTGCGTCCGTCCGGCCGCGTGGTCATCGCCCTGGTTGGACAGCTCAGCGGCGGAGGCGTCCTGCGGGCAGCAATCCGCCGCCTTTACCGCCTAACCGGCCAGCGGGATGGTCTCTTCAGTCAGGGCGCCCTCGCCGACCTGTTTGTCTGCCGCTCGTTCGATGTCGCAGCGGAGATCGTCACGCTTCCAGGCAGTGCCGTTCAGCTTGCGGTGCTGACCAAGGTTGCCGGTCGCGCAGCGCTAAGTCCTGAGCCGGGTCTGGAAACCGAAACGTCTCTGTGATATGATAACCAGTTGACCGTGGTGGGCGTAGCTCAATGGCAGAGCACCTGATTGTGGTTCAGGCGGTTGAGGGTTCGAGCCCCTTCGTCCACCCAAAGATTGATTCAGAGAGGCGTCCGCGCAATGAGGACGATTTTGTTTTCTAATGCCAGGAGGCGCTCCGAACGAAATGGGGCCAAACCAACCCTTAATTGTGCGATCGAATCACAGTCTTGCGCCGGCGTGATTGTCGCCGCCATCCGATGACCAGCCCTGGCCGGGCGATTGCATCTCCTGCATCTGGCGGCGAATCCAGACTGGGCTTGGCTTCCGGAACGTCCTGCCGCGGGTATGGAATCGCCGCCGGCACATCCCGCGCATCGCTGGGGGCGGGTTCAACCGCCGAAGGCCAGGACCTAGCTTCGCTGGGTTTTCTTAAGCCGAAGACTTCAAACACGCTCAGATTTGCCGTATCTCGCGCTTCGCTGGATAGCGCAGGCGCCGCCGGCATTGCCATTGGCTCGGGTGGCGATACGGCCGGAACGACGGGCCTCTCGGGTTCTGCCAACGGCGCGGGCAGGCGCGGTTCAGGCGCGCGCGGCTCTGGTAGTGCCGGCGCCTCGGTGACCGGCGGAATGACGCGTATCGGCTTGGTATCGTCCGGCGCGGGGTCGGGCGTGCGCGGCAGCCGTTCGTCATCTCCGGTCGAAATCACCACAGGATTGGGCTTGGTGTCGGTGTCGCGAACAAACGCAACTGGCTCGGCATCATACTCGTCGTAGGAAACCGGCTGCTTGTCGGTGGCGGTCTCGTCGTCGCCCTCCGGCAGCTCGTCCGGCGCGGCTTCATGAAACGACGAGGGATGGCGGGGCTGGTAGCTGATTCGCTCGTCGACATCCGGCGCCTCGCGCACGCTGGCCTTGGCTTCATGCGTGGAAATTCCGCCGGATTCTTGCATGATCAGCTGATGTAAGTTGCGCAGGCTGGCTTGCAGTTGATTAGTGGTGCTGCGCTTCAAGCGCATGGTGTTGCGCAATCCGCCCAAGACTCCGCCCAATTCGTATTGAAACGTCCAGCGCACCAAGGTGCCGTCAGGCACCTCGTGCAGGCGGACGCGCCCCTGATTCTCCGCGAATTTGGCGCCGTCCATCAGCTTGTACTCATAGCCGAGCGTGTCGTACCAAGCGCTGACTTGTACGACAATATCGTTTGACTTTTCCGACGACGCGCGCCAACGCGTGCCCTGTCCCTCTCTTTGCGTTGAGAGGAAGGAAACTGATGTCACATCCTCTTGCCACCGCGGCAGTGCCGACGGATCGCCCAGAAAACGCCAAATGAATTCCGGCGACGCTGGAATCAGGATTTCAAGGTCAATGACGTTCATGGCTTTTGCCGCTATGGCGTGACTGGATTCACGCTTTATGCTACACTGCCCTTAGATTTTACCACCGGAAAACTGAATCGCAAAAGCAATGCTCAATCCTATCTTCATTTTTGCCTTTGTTATCGCCACGATGTTTGGCTTGGCTTTCCATGTGATTATGGGCGGCAATGCGCGGCGCATGGTGCTTTTCATCGTCACCGGCTGGCTCGGCTTCTTGCTGGGCCAGTACATCGGCGGCTACCTCGGTGTGACGCTGCTTAAGATCGGCGTCGTGCATCTATTGCCGGCCTCCGCAGGCGCCATCGGATTGCTGATCTTTGCCCATGTATTGACTGCCGATCCGACCACACCGGTTTCGCGGCGCTAGACCATGACTGAAGGTGAGTCAGGCGGCAGCCAACCCGCGTCTGCGCCGGAACGCGAGTCGAGCGGAATCAAGATCGGCCGGCTGATCAAGTTTACGGCGATCGCGGGTCTCCTCCTTATCGTACTGCTCATGGTTGGCGCGCTGGTCGCGGCCTTGACCGCTGCCGATACTTGGGCGCCAGTAATCCAGATTTTCCGCGATGTACTGCTTGTCGCGCTCCTGCTCGAATCACTGCTGATCATCGCCGCGGTCACGGTGCTGCTGTTGCAAATGGCTGGCTTCCTCATCATGTTAAGGTCGGAAGTCAAGCCGATTCTGGATAATGCGCGTGAGACGACGCGTCTCGGCAAAGCGACCGCGCAATTTATCAATACCAATGCGGTCGATCCCGTCATTCAAATCAAGAGTTTTATGGCCGGCCTCCTGGCCTTTCTGCGCGAGCTGATTCTGCTGCGCGGGATTGCCATGCCGGACGAACGCGACTCCAAATCGGCCGAGCCTGATGAGACCGCCCAGGCTTAGCGAGAACGCGACCTTCGCCGGCATCGTGCTGGGCATGATTCTCGGCGCAATATATACCTTGCTGCATATCAGCAAGCGCGGGCAGGTGCGGCGGCGAGATTTAACGCAATTTGGCGCCGCCAGCGCCGAGCTGAAGGCCAAGGCCGCCATTCAAGACGCCAAACAGCAAGCCAAAGCCCGGCGGCGGGCTCAAGGCGAGTTGCGTTCGAGCTGATGAAAGGCTGGCCCAATGGCGGCGAGCAGGTCGCCGGCGATGACACTGCGACTGCTCCTGACGCTATCAGCGGCGATCGTTCCGGCCAGCGCATGACCATAGGCGCCCAGTCGCGCGCTGTCGTAGGCATTGCCGCCCTGCGCGCGCAGCCCGGCTATCAGGCCCGCCAATACATCGCCCGTGCCCGCCGTAGCCAGCGCATCGGTCTTGAAGGGAATGACGCTCGTCCGGCCGTCCGCAGCGGCAACGATCGTGTGTGCGCCTTTGAGCACTACGACCAGCCCCCATGCCTCAGCGTATTGCCGCGCGACTTTCCAGCGATCGGAGTTGATCTCTGTCATCGAACGCCCGGTCAGCCGCGCCATCTCGCCGCTATGGGGTGTGATGATCGTGTCTTCCGGCAGGGGCCGCCACCACTCCGACCTAGCGCTCAGCGAATTGAGCGCATCGGCGTCGATGATCAGCGGCGGCAGCGCATCGTCCTGTAGGAGTCGCCAGACGAATCCGCGCGTGGACGCATGCAATCCCAGGCCGCAGCCGATCAACAGCGCGTTATACGCCGCCGCCGCCTCGGTCAGCGTTGCGCTGGCGGATTCGTTTATAGCGCCGTCGGTTTCAGCCAGCGGCAGCCAGGTAGGCTCGCGCAGCCCGCTCGCCACCATGCCGATGACCTGGCGAGTGGCGGCAATCGTGACCAGCCCGGCGCCTGAGCGGCAGGCGGATTCGCCGGCCAGCGCGGCGGCGCCAATGTAGTTGGACGAGCCAACCGCCAGCATGACCTTGCCGAAGCTGCCTTTATGCCCATCCAATGGGCGCGGCGGCAGAAGCGAGGCAGCCAGCGCGCCATCGACAACAGACGCGGACAGCCGCTTCAGCGCCCCAAAGTCATGCGGTAGCCCTATCCGCGAAATAGCCAATTCGCCCACGAGACCGGCAGCGGGGAAGACGAAATATCCCCTTTTGGCCGCGATGAATGTCATCGTGAGGTCCGCTGCCAGCGCAGCCGGGTCGGCTCTGCCACTGTCGCAGTCGATTCCGCTGGGACAGTCAACGGCAAAAATAAATGGTCTGCTATCAGCATGCCTCGGCTCAGGCCGCGTCGGGCGCACAGCGCTCAGCTGCACTTTTGCCGACATCCGTGGCAAGCAATCGCGCACGCAATTGAGCAATTCAGCCGCGCTGCCTCGCAGCGGCAAGCGCGCGCCGATGCCAAAGATGGCGTCAACAATGACGTCTGCCTCGCGCGCCCACTGCGCAAGCTGGAGCTTGTCGCGGTCACTGGCAAATACTGCGGTAGGGAGATCCTCGTCCGCCAGGTCTGGAAGCGGAATATCCCTTATGTCCCGTTCAGTGAGGAGATAGAGGCGAACATCCGCCCTTGTATGCCGCGCCAGGTCATGCGCCATGACCAAGCCGTCGCCGCCATTATTGCCTTTCCCAATCAGGAACAGGATCGTGGTCTTCGACGTGATCGCGACGCTGGACTGCAGCTGCGCGCTGGCGTCTACCCCGGCCTGGATCATCATTTGCGCGTAACTCAACAGCGAGCGGTCAGCCGCGGCTTCAATCTCACGTACCTCGTTTACAGACGCTACTTTGGTCACGACATCCCCTGCGCTTCGACGCGAAAAACGACCTGTATCCCAATGATACACGTCTCGCTGCTACTTAACGAAAAGAGGCCTAGCGGTCGCGGTTGATCACCTCACGCGCCAGCTCGACCAGCGCCTGTTTAGCCGGCGTTTCTTCCAGAGCGCCCAGGCTGTCGATTGCGCTGCTGATGAGCAGGTTGGCGTGCCCCCGCGCCATGTCGGTCGTGTCGCCTTCCAGCATCTTGCGCTTGATGGCTTCCAAGGGATCCGGCGGCGAACCGCTTCCGTTGCCTTTATCGGCGCCCAGCGCGACGGCCACGCCCCGCCCTTGGTCCCTGTCGATGCCCGAAGTCTTGCCCAAGCGATCTTCGTCGCCGACCAGATCCAGAATGTCGTCGACGATCTGAAAGGCCAGACCAAGGTTGAATCCAAACTCGGCGAGCGCATGGACTTCGCTCTTGCTCGCGCCCGCCAGCTTGGCGCCGATCGCGCCGGCTGCGCGAAAGAGGGCTGCCGTTTTCAGCGCGATGACACGCATGTAAACATCGCGCGAAAAGTTGTTGTCTTTGACGGCGGTTGCCTGCAAGGTCTCTCCCTCGACCAAGGCCGTGGCCGCTTGAGCCAGGTCGACGTTCAGTTCGCCGAAAGGCGCCATCAATTCGTAAACCGCAGTGAAAAGGTAGTCGCCGGTCAGCAGGGCGAAGGTGCGCCCCCATGCAGCGTTTACCGAGGGCCTTCCGCGGCGCATGATGCCGTGGTCGTTTATGTCGTCATGCACCACGCTCGCGGTGTGCATGAGCTCAATCGCCGCGGCGGGCCTTGCGACCCTATTCAACTCGAGTCCGCCCAGTGCCATATACGAGAGCAAGAGCAAGCGCGGTCGAATGCGTTTGCCGCCGGCGCCGAGGATGTGTCGGCTGGCGTCGCGCAAGACATCAACCTGGCTGTCGGTCACTTTGAGCATGGCGCGCTCAACTGCGGCCAGGCCTTCATCCAGGGGTTTCGGGAGTGTCGCCGATCCTGTCGCTGTGCCTGTCATCTGCTGCTCCAGTTCCAGAATTGTGAAGTTTAGAACTATCTAAATGTATTGTACAGTAAGTACGATTATCGTCAATGGAAATCGGGCGGAGTCGCGCGCTGGCTGCTCATTGATCGCATCAGTCGGCGCACTTGCCCAGTGTTTGGCACAGCTGCGTGATATGCAGGCGGTCGTGCTGCGCCGTGAAATACGCCATCTCCAGCAGATTCGTCAAGCCAAAGATGCTGTGTCTGGCCGGGCGCTGCCAATCCTGGGCGCCGAGCTGAGCCAGCGTCGCCATGGTCCGCTGACGTTGCGCGCGAAATCGCTCGAAGACCTCCATGCCATCGTCATGACACTCCGGGATATCCGGGCCCGGTGGCGGCGGCGACGGGATGAAAGGATTGTCTTCCTCCAGTATCGCTCGCAGCCGCTGCTGATGCACATCCGTCTCGGCGCGCCACAGATGACAAAGAATCTGCAAGATCGACCATTCGGCGGGATCCGGCCGCTGCAGCCACTGGTTTGCCTTCACTTCCGCCAGGAGGCCGCGCAGGGCCGCCAGGTTGCCCGTGAACTGAACCGGCAGCGTCTCCGGCGTCATCTCCCCGGGCTGGAAGTCGTTCTCCCAGCCTGGTCGGCGAATCCGTTCCAGAATCGCGCCCAGCGCCGAATCTTCGCCCGTTTGCCAGGCGTGAATTCCCAAGAATCTTGCGGGCTCTAAATCGTGGGTGGGGCTATCTCCGATGACCAGCGCTTCGTCCGGTTCCACGCCGACGCGCGCGATTGTTTCGGCATGATACGCTGGATTCGGCTTGGCGAAGTGCATATTCTCGCTGCAGGTTACAAAGGCGAACTCGCTGATGTAACCGCCCAAACCTGCCCAGGCGATGCGGGCATGCGTCGCCGACTCCGGGAAGAGCGGGTTGGTCGCGATCGCTACCAAGAAATTCTGCTTGAGCAGAGTCTCCACCAACTCCTGCGCGCCCGCGATCGGCGTCATAGTCTCTCGGAAGCGATGATAGGGTCCGGCATAGAATTCGTCGAGCGCGCTAGAGAGCGCTTCTGGCGAAAGCGGCAGGCGGCGCGCCAACTCGTCGCGCATCAAGTCGGCATTGGTCAAATCCGCAGCGTCACCAGTGTTGAGCCGACCCATGGCGCTGCGCAGGGCATCGGATGCCTTAGCGATCCCGCAGTGGCTTGCGAAATGCTGGTCCCAGCCTTGGCGGAAGGCCTGCATCCACTGGTGGTCGGGATTGTGCAGCAGCGTATTATCGAGGTCGAGCAATACTGCCTTAATCATCGCCGGTTTCCAACGCTTGTCGAAAGATATCCAGGCCGGGGTGGTCCTCCGGGCAGCCAACGTAGGGATCGACCTTTTCGCCGTTTTTCAGGCAAATGGCTTCGACTTCCACCCGCCGCATCAAGCCCAGAAAGCTGGCCTTGATGGTGAGCACCAACTGGGTGTCAGGGCTGGCGTTCGCCAATACGATATCGGGCACCGGACACTTGACGCAGTCCTTGGGATGCCAAGTGTCAGACGCCGGGTTGTCCTTGGCCAACCGACATTCTTCAACATCGCGCGTATGCCGGTTGAAGTCGGCGTAGTAATGCGGGCATTCGCGCCCGGCGGGCGTTTTCATCAGCTTGGCCTATTCTTGCTCGATCCAGTGCGAGGCAAGCGCCGGCAGCTTGTCCAAGGTGCCGTATTGTACTGTGCATTCGGGCAAGGATTCAAGAAAAGCGGCGCCGTAAGACTTTCTGATGACACGACTGTCGAATATGGCGACAACCCCGCGATCCGTGCGCCGGCGGATTAACCTTCCGAAACCCTGCCGAAAGCGCAAGATGGCGTCAGGCACCGCATATTGCTGGAAGGAACGGGAATAGGTCTCGCTGCGCGCAGCGAAAACGGGATCCGTTGGCACAGCAAAAGGCAGCTTGGTGATGACAACAGCGCTCAGATCGTCGCCGGGAATGTCGATGCCCTCCCAGAAACTGCGCGTGCCCATGAGCACCGCCTTATCCGACTTTAGGAAGCTGGCAAGCAGCGCGTCGCGGCTGCCGCCGAAGCTTTGATCGTAGACATTGATATCGCCGAGCGTCAGGCGCGGCGTAATCGCCTTGGATACTTCGCGCAATTGCGCGTAACTGGTAAACAGCACCAGCATCCGCCCCTCAAGCGCAGCCGCCAGCTCAACCACACCGCGCCCAACCATGCGCTGATAGTCGAAGTGCTCTCTGGGCTCGGGAATATCTTGCGGCACGTAGACCAGCGTAGACTGCTTGTAGTCAAATGGCGAACCTACCGCGACCGACTTGAAGCTCTCGGTATAAAGCCGTTCTTTGATATAGTCGAAGTTGTCCTGGGTCCGTAGCGTGGCGCTGGTCAGGATGATGCTCTCCATGCGCTGGTTCAGATATTCCTCCATCATCGGCCCCACATGAAGCGGCGCGATCTGAAGCGCGAGGCGCTCCGGTCTCTCGCCGGCGGTTATGGAATAGACCGACCCGGCGTCCGGCGCCTGTGTAAAACCTTCGAGCTGTTCGTGCAGGTCGGCCAGAAAGCGTCGGTGCCCGTTGATCTCGCTGCTGATGTCACCAAAGTCCGGCATATCGTATTCGGCATAGCGCGGCAAAGCGTTGCAGAGGCGCTCCACGGCGTCAGTCAGCGCCAACAGATAGGCGCCCAGATGCTTCCAGGCCGCCAGGACTGCCGCGAAATCACCCCCGTCGCGATGCGATTCCATCAGCCGCATGGCGTAGCGGTTGTCAGCCTTTTGCGCCGAGGCAAACTTATGTAATGCTCGGAAGTACTGTCGGATGAAACGCCGCATCAGTTCGATAGTTTCGTCGATACTGTTGATGAAAGTCAACAGCCGCCCGCTCTCCTCGGCGGGAAAAAAGTCGCGCCCGTATCCAAGCAGCTCGCCCAGAATGCCGTTGCTTTTATTGCCCAGGTCACGCAACCGGGACAGAATCTGCGTCTGGTCGATTTGGCGCGTCACGCCATCGGTGATGGCATCCTCAAGGTGGTGCGCCTCGTCTACGATAAGGTTGCCATAGTCCGGCAGTGCGCGATTATCAATACGCGCATCGGCGATCAGCAAGGCATGATTTGTGATAACGATATGCGCTCTCTCGGCCCGTTGGCGCGCGCGATAATAAGGGCATACGCCATCCATCTCGCTGATGCAGCGGGTGCTTGAGCAGCCTTCGTCCTGCGCGCTCAGCCGCGCCCACACGGCCCACTCCCCGGCGCGCAGCGTGATTTCGCCGCGGTCGCCGGAATCGCTCTCCTGCAGCCAGATCAAAATCTTGGCCAGTGTGCGCAATTCATCGAGATTGGCGGGTTTGCGCCGGCGCAATGTATCCAAGCGGCGCGGGCACAGGTAGTTGCCGCGGCCCTTCATTAGCGCAGCCCGCAGCCGGGCGCCCACGATATCTCGAGCCTGGGGAATATCCTTGCCCAAGAGTTGCTCTTGCAAGTTGATGGTATTGGTTGACACGGTCACCCGCTGATCATTCTTCAACGCCCAAAGCGCGGCCGGGATCAGATAAGCCAGCGACTTGCCGGTTCCCGTTCCCGCTTCAATCATGAGGTGCTCGCCCTGATTTAGGGCGGCTGTCACTTCTTGCGCCATGCGCAGCTGCTCATCGCGGACTTCGTAGCCGCCGAAACCAGCTGCCAGCTCGCCTTGAGCGCCGAATACCGCGCTCACCGCTGCCGGCTCAAGTGGATCATGCCGCGCCTTGTCCATATTGAGCGGCGGCTGATCGATACGCTCCATTTCAAAGGGTACGATCGGGCGCTGGGGGACGAAATTGCGCAGGCTTTGGTCCAGGGCGGCCTGAAAGACGGCGCGCAAGCCCCAGTCCAAGCTATCGCCGGCACGCAAAATTTCCGTCAGTACCCCGGACGGCATAGAGCAGAGCCGTTGCCACAGACGCCAATACAGATGGCCGGTGGCAACCGCGTCGTCTAGCGCGCGATGCGCCCGCTCGAGCTTGATGTCGAGCTGCGTCACCAGGCTGCCCAGCCCATAACGCGGCGCGGAAGGCATGACAATCGACGACAGCTCAAACGTATCGATGGCGGCGTTCCGCTCCAGCAAGTCATGTTTGCGCAGAAAAGAGCGATCGAAACCCACATTGTGCGCAATAACAGGCGTTTCGCCGAAGAAGCTGCGCATATCCGCGAGAATGTCGTCGATGTCCGGCGCGTCCTCAACATCCTCCCGGTGGATGTTGGTTAGGTGCGTGATATCTTCAGGAATGGGCTTCGACGGCTTGACCAGCGATTGATACGATTCGATTACTGCGCCGTCGCGAAAACGTGCGAGACCCACTTCTATGATTTCATCTTTGGACGGGTTCAGTCCGGTGGTTTCGAGGTCGAAGGCGATTAGGTCGCCGTGCATCCTAGCCTCCCGCTTGGGTGGCGCCAATCAAGCGCGTTGATGCCCAGCGCCGGGCCATCTCACGCGCTGGCGCCAAAGCCAGACTGTAGCGAGAACCGATGCAGCTGCCGGTCACTCTGAAGCGTCTTCGCTGGATTCACCCTCGGCGCCTGAATCCGCGTCGCTGGTCCCCTGAGGATGCAGCGTTTCCGCTTCGGCAAACCAGGTCGCCAAATTGCGGCGAATGATGGGCAAGTCTAGCGGCGACGCGCCCACGAAACCGTTCCGCTCTAGCAGCGACCAGTTGTTTTCTTCAGTGAGGCTCCACAGGAAAGACTGTACCTCGGCTTTAGCCAGTGACTCCTCGCTGACCAGCATACTGGCTCGCCGCGACAGCGGATAAGTAGCATTCTCGATCGAGGCGAGATTGGGTTCAATGCATCCGGCGCCCTCATTGACGGCGACCAGCCTAATGTTTGCCTGTTCGTTATCGATAACCCGCTGATAATCCGGCCAGCTCATATAAGTCAGCCCGCCCGCGACATTCCCCACCGCGGCTGCGCGATACAAAGGGTCGTAATCCTTCTCGGTGTCGCGCCGCACCGGCGGGATGATCCCGGCGGCGGTCTGCAGCAAGATGTCTGTATACTGGTCGGCAAAGGCGTGACCAAACAGGGTCAGTTGCTGATCGGGAAAGGCGCGGTCAACATCCGTCCAGTTGTCGGCATCGCTGCCCCATATCCCGTTCACCTGCTCGGCGGACAAACACGCGCTGTAATCGTCGCCGGCATGGCCGATCAGCACCGTCGCTTGCGCGCCCAGCGCCAGCGGCATGGTCACGACGCCCTTGGCCGCGCACCCTTCCAGCGCGTCGGCAGCCAGTGCCCCGTCGAGCAGGGCAATGTCCGCGTCGCCATCGCAGAGGCTGGCGATGCCGGCGCTCGAGCCCGCCGCCACGTAATCATATGAGAAGCGCTCGTAAGATTCGGTTAGCCCGTCGCCGACACGGCTCAGCACCTGGTAGGCGTTGGCAGCGCCGACCAGCCTGACTTCTCCATTCAAGTCGGGCGGAATCTGATAGTCGCCGCCGTCTCCTCCCGCGCTCAGCGCGGCATCAGCGTCAGTGATGATGAGATTGTTCAGCTCGGAGGTGATGTCCGTAGGCGGAGTCACGCCGGCCTCATGCATGACCGCGGCGCCCGCTTCACTAACGATGAACTGTAGAAAGCCCTCCAGGCTGTCGCTGGCGCTGAGGCGCGCGCGATTGACAACAACATGGAGCGAAAGGGCGAAATCATAATCGTCGCTCTCTACAGCTTCCGCCGAGGGCGCCACGCAGTTGCCCGTGTTGTCGCTCGCGACTTCCAGAACCGTGATCAACTCAACGTTTTCACTCGACTCGCTCCCGGCGACCAAGGCAAGCGCGCCCTCAGTTGCGCCAACACGCGCGACCGCGTCGGCGCGATCGGCGATAGTCTCCGCATGGAGCCGTAATCCATCGCCCGCGACTACGGAATCGACGATGAAGTATGCCAGCTGATCGTCGCTTGGCAGGAAGAGCGTCAGCGGCAGCTCCGCCAATTCTGCGCTGGCGAAGGACCAATTGGTCAGGGCGTTGCTGTTACTCGGCCTGAGGACCTCGCGCAGTTCCGACTCGTCAAGGCATTCGAGCGTGGTATCCGCCGGCGTAATGAATGCCGCCAAATAATGGCCGATGAGCAATTCGCTATAGGCAACTTCGTTGGCATCGCAGATGGCGCGTTCGGTACCCGACATTTCTCGGGTCGCGGTCGCCAGATCAATCTCGCCGTTGCAAAACTGGTCGATGCCGGCCGCCGTCCCACTGGTTGTAAGCGCAACGGATGTCATGCCGCCCGCCGCCGCCATGCGCTCAATAAGCGAATTGGCAATGCCGGAGCCGACAACGGTGATGTCTTCCGGCGACTGCGCCGCCGCCCAACCAGCACTCGCAATAAGCAGAATCAGCATAAGCGCGCCGGTAAACAATCTGAACTTCGCCATGTATTGACGTTTCCTTACTTGAGCTTGACTCAACCAACGGATTGTACCGTCAGCGCTACGATTGTAAAGCCATATTTTTCTGCTAAGATCGGCGGCCAGGCGCCTCTGGATAAGACAATATTCAGCTTAGGCGCAAGACTTCAGATTGTCGCGGGAGAATGGATTGGGCTATACGCCGCAAAGCGTCTACGAATTAATCGGCGGAGACAAACCCATAGCCGCCATCGTCGACGCCTTCTACGATGCCGTCGACAACGACCCGGTGCTGCGTCCAATGTATCCGGAGAGTCTTGAAGCCCCCAAACGTCACTTGTATCTGTTCTTGGTGCAATTCTTCGGCGGGCCGCGCGCATACCTGGAAGAGCGCGGTCATCCCCGCTTGCGTATGCGTCACTTCCCCTTCGCAATCGATCAGCAGGCGCGCGACCATTGGCTGAAACACATGCTCAACGCGGTTGACCAAGCCGGCATACAAGAACCGGCGCGCTCGCGCATGCGCGAATACTTCGATCGATCGTCGGCTTTTCTCATCAACCGCGCCGGCGAATCCGATGCCGCGGCGGGACCTAATCCGCGCTAGCTGCCTTTGAGAATGTACTTGTCAAATGCCTCAGCGGTCCAGGGCAGGGCCTGCTTGAAGAAATGCTCATTGATGGCTTCGGCGTAAACCCGTATCTCCAATTGCGCGTCGCTCGCCATGCGCAAGCGCAGAAAATGCATCAAATTATGCGCGTCGATCTTCGTCACCCAGGTGTAATACACGCTGAATCCGGGCAGGAACAGGCGCGCCATCTCCTTCGAAACGCCTTGCTCCAGCGCCTGCGAATAGAGGCGAAAACCCTCGTCATAATGTTGCAGCAGCCGCCGCGTCAACTCGTCATTTTCGCCCGCTTCGAGCGTGCCCTCGCTGGCCTGCTTATTGTCTTTGCTCTGCCGGCGCCAGGCGTCGGGCACATAGAAATCGCTTTCCTGGAAAGGCGTGTAACGGCCCGATTGCGCGTTCATGTGCCAGGTGCGATGACGCACCCATTGCCACCAGGTGACCAGCGGCGCGCGCACGCGAAACTTGAATTCAACCATCTCAAAAGGCGAAGTATGTCGATGACGCAGCAGGTAAAAGAGCAATTTCTTGTCGCGCTCCGGCCCTTTGCTTTCGCCCAGAAAGCTCACCCGCGCGGCATTGACGATGGCCAGATCCCCGCCGACTTTAGAATCAGGATGCGGCATCAAATCGATTAGCTCGATCCAGCCCTTGTCAAGTACCTCCACACGCTTGCCGATTAGCTGATCCGTCATGCAATTCTCCCGCACATGATTATAAATGCCGGCGTCGCGCCATGTCTGGGCTGCAGCCAACTTATCCGCCCAAACTTTGCAGGGCGATACGAAAGCGGTCTTCAATGTCGTCGGGCGCGTCGAGCGGAATAGACTGGATTGCCGCTTGCGCCTCCACCACACTGTAGCCGAGCCCGGTAAGCGCATCCAGCAGCACGCCGCTGTCATCATCTTCAGCGGCCAGCGGCAGGCTGTCCAGGCCGCCCGCAATCTTGTCTTGCAGCTCCAGCACGATTTTCTGCGCCGTCTTCTTGCCGATGCCCGGTACGCGGCTGATGATTTCCGGACGGTCGTTCAAGACTGCGCCGCGTAAATTGTCCACACTTAGCGTGCTTAGTATGGCGACCGCGAGCTTGGGCCCGATGCCGCTGATCTTGAGCACTGCGTCAAATATTTCACGTTCGCCGGCGCTCGCAAAGCCGTACAAAGTCAGGGACTCCTCCCGCACGACCAGCCGCGTGTACAGGAAGACCCGATCCGACTGCAGCTTTTCTATCGTGGTAAAGGGCGCGAGCACTTCAATCCCCACACCGCCGACCGTCACTACGACGTGATCGGCTGCTTTCGACGCCAGGTTGCCTTCCAAAGTGGTTATCATGTCCAGCGGCGATCCTCAAGCGTGGTCGATTTCATGCAGGCGATAGCTATGCAAGTCGGTGATGGCTACGGCGAGCGCGTCCGCCGCGTCGTCCGGGCGGGGCGCGGCATCCAGGCCCAGCAGCAAGCGCGCCATCTCCTTCATTTGGCCCTTGCCGGCGCCACCATATCCGCAGACCGCCTGCTTGATCGCATTGGGCTTGTACTCGGCGATGACGAGATCGGCCCGGCTAAGCGTCAGCAAGACCACCCCGCGCGCTTGCGCCACGGTTATCGCCGTTGTGACATTGCGTGAGAAGAACAGCTCTTCGACGCCGGCGCGGTCAGGACGGAATTCGCTGATCAGGCGGCTCAATTCGTCGTGGATTTGACGCAGGCGCTCCGGCATTGGCGTGCCGGCTTTGGTGCGTATCACGTCAAACGCCAGCGCTTCCAATCTGCCATCGTCGTGTTCACGAACGAAACCGTAGCCCAGCGAAGCGGTTCCGGGGTCAATGCCAAGTGATATCATGCTAGGACTCGTATGCGGCCAGGAGTTCGTCAGTGATGCTCAAGTTGCAGGCGACGGTTTGAACGTCATCCGACTCTTCCAATTGTTCCATGAGCCGCATATTCTGCAGCGCTTTGCCCTTGGGAATCTCAAGTTCGTTCTGCGGGAACCAGCGTAATTCACAATCGTCGAATTGGTAGCCCGCTTGTGTCAGCGCCTGTTCCACCGTCGAGAATTCATCGCGCGGCGTATAGACTGTGACGACTCCCTCCTCATCTAAGACATCTTCCGCGCCTGCCTCCGCAGCTTCCATAAACAGTTCGTCGTAGTCATTGTCGCCCTTTATGGTGATGTAGCCCTTCTGGTCGAATTGCCACATCACGGCGCCATTGGTGGCCAGGCTGCCCTCGTGCTTGCTGAAGGCATGCTTGACTTCGGCCAAGGCGCGATTCTTGTTGTCCGTGAGTATCTCAACGATATAGGCGACGCCCTCGGGGCCATAACCTTCGTATAGGATTTCCACTACCTCGCCGCCAGCGATTTCGCCTGTGCCCTTCTTGATGGCGCGCTCGATGTTCTCCTTGGGCATATTGGCGGCGCGGGCTTTGGCGATCGCAAGCTTGAGCCTGGGGTTGGCGCCCTCGTCGCCGCCGCCTTCTCGCGCGGCGACCATGATGTCGCGACCCAGCCGCGTGAAGATTTTGGCGCGCTTGGCGTCTTCCGCTCCCTTCTTGCGCTTGATGGTCGACCACTTGCTGTGACCGGACATGGACGCATCCCTTTCCTAGCAATTCAGCATGTCTAAGCGTATGACGATTATAGCGTATTCCGCGAGCTATATTGCAATACACAGTGCTATAATACTTAGGTGTGCTTCCAGATAGGATACTTAAGTTGCGCCGCAATGGATGTAATGCGACAGGCCGAGGATATCATTGAGGCCGCCAGCGAATCGTCCCAATTCCAATACCAGGGTTCAATCCCTCCGGAGCGCATCGCGTGGCTGGTTCTGCTGGGCGCATTTCTGCTCTTCTGCACCGTAACGCTGACCACAATCTTCGGCGTATACCACTATCTATTTCGCTCGACCGTAGCCATGTCTGCCGTGCTGCAGGTCTCCAAGGGCACGGTCGGCATCACCGGGCCCGACCTGATCGTAGCCGCCGAGCGGGAACGCGATGACTTGACCAACTCGGTCACCAGCATTAGTACCGACTCCCTGTCCCAGGCGACAATCCAGATCAAAGATCTGCGCGACAGCAACCTGGAGACGGCCGAGCTGCTGGCTGCGGTTACCTTGCAGGGGAATACGCTGGTCACCTTCAATCATGCCAGCCGGCCGCGCTTTGAATGGAGCCAGAATCGGCAGCGCATACAATTCTCTCGCCTCAATGGCATGCTCGACATCTTGATTGCCGGCGTGAGCGAACGACCCTTTCTCATGGACTTCTACACCGACGCCCTGAGCAGCGACAAAGGCGTGCATATTGAATTCAGCGGCAACGGCCGCTACCGCCTTAGCGTGTCCGAAGATGAAGTTCGCCTGCTGAACCTGTCTGGCGAGGCGGCTGTATACTTTCGTGACGATCGGAGCCGCCGCGAGCTGGCCAGGGATGGTCACGAACTGGTCGTGCGCATCGGCGCGCGTAGCATCACGCAGTTCCCATCGCGGACAAACGTGCTATCGAACGGCGATATCAGCCTGTTGCGAGGCAGTGATGTGGCCAAAGCATTGAACGATTGGCGCTGCAGCATCAGGCAGGAGCAAGCGCCCCCTGGTGACTTTTCTTTGGTACGCTTTGACGGACGCGTTGGGCTGCGCTTGCTCCGTCTCAATAATGCTCAATCCAATGGCGAGGTGCGCTGTACACAGACCTTTGCCAACGACGGCCTGGACGTGCAGGACTATGATACGGTTCGTGTCATTACTACATTCCTGCCCAACTACCAGAACCTCAGCGTATGTGGACGGGCGGCCAGCGAATGCCCCCTAATGCTCCAGGTCAACTACGAGTACCTGGACGAATCTGGTCGCAGCCATGACGCGCAATGGTATAGAGGCTTCTATTATGCCCCCGATATTTCCGGCGTCGCTCGCAAACGCTGCGATACTTGTATTCAGGATCATCTCGATATCAATCAGGCGGTCTGGTACACCTATGACTCAGATAATCTGCTGAATCTTATCCCGGAAGAGGAGCGGCCGGCGCGCATCACAGCCGTGTCATTTTACGCCTCCGGCCACCAGTTCGATACGCTGGTTAGTGAAATGGCGCTATTGCTGGGCAATTCGGCCGCCGGCTGACCCGAGGGCATATTCGCAACATTCGCAGCGCGCAGGAGTATGACGCATGCCCGACAGTCTAAACGATATCTTGCTCGTCGCTACAGTTTTTGCGGCAGTAGTCATTGCGGCCTTCTGGCTGGCGATTGTTATGTGGGCCTATCGCGATATGCGCTCCCGCTCGCGTGATCCTTTGGCCCAATTCCTGGTTGCCGTCCTGGTTTTTCTGCTGAATGTCCCCGGCCTGTTCATCTATATCTTGTTGCGCCCGCGCGAAACGCTGTCGGCCGCCTACGAGCGCTCGCTGGAAGAAGAAGCGCTCTTGCAGGAAATCGAAGAACGGCCGAGCTGCCCCGGCTGCGGGCAGCGCGTTCAGCACAACTGGCAGGCTTGCCCCCACTGTCATCACCGGCTGAAGAAAGCCTGCGTTAACTGTGACTACCTCTTGGAACTGCCCTGGAATATCTGCCCGCGCTGCACCGTCAGCCAGGTCAGTTACACATCCGACGGCACCATCGCGACCAACTCGCGCCATGTCCAGCCCTCAGAGCCAGACCCGATCGACGCCAAATGGGTAGCCTCTCAGCAACTCGACTAACTGAATTTACACGCTATTTGACAGGAGCTTCGCCGGCTAGATTTCGCCTTCTTCGCCGACAGTGTGAATCTTGATGAGATTTGTCTGGCCGTCGATGCCGAAGGGCACACCGGCGATGATCACCAGCCGATCGCCCCGTTGCACCAAACCTTTATCGTGCGCGGCGCGAATCGTGATGCTAACCATCTCATCAATCGTAGTAAATTCATCGACATGAAGCGGCACAACGCCCCAAACCAGCGCCATTCGCCGTTGCGTGGTGGTATTGGGCGTCATGCACAGAATCGGGGTACTGGGGCGCTCTTTGGCGACTCGGCGCGTGGTGTAACCGGAAATGCTGGTGGTCACAATCGCCTTCGGCTTGATCACTTGCGATATATCCGAAGTCGCCTTGCTGATCGCAATGGAGATGTCTTCGTGTTCACTGCGCCCGGCGGCGTTGTCGATATCGCCCCCAGCGCCCGGCGCGCCGAAGTTCTCCATATTGCGCTCGGCGATGGAGGCGATCTCGCTCATGACTTCGACCGAGCGGACGGGGTAGCTGCCGCTGGCGCTCTCCGCGCTCAGCATGATGGCGTCAGTGCCGTCAAGTATGGCATTGTATACATCGCTCGCCTCGGCGCGCGTCGGGCGCGGATTGTCCGTCATCGATTCCAGCATCTGCGTGGCCGTTATCACCGGCTTGGCCGCGGCGTTGCACAGCTTGATAATGCGCTTCTGATGAAAGGGAACTTCTTCGGCCGGGGTCTCTAATCCCAGGTCGCCGCGCGCCACCATGATGCCGTCGCAGACCCTGATGATGTCTTCGATATTCTCCAGCGCCTCGCCCATCTCAATCTTGGCGATGACGGCGGCATCCTGACCCAGCTGCTCCATCAGCGCTTTCAACTCGCGGATATCGTTGGCGGAGCGAACAAAGGACATCGCGATATAATCGCAGCGTTTCGCCAGCGCAAATTCAATGTCGGCACGGTCTTTCTCGGTAATAGCGGACAGGGTCAGGCGAGCATTCGGCGCCGAGACGCCTTTGCGAGACTTCAACGCGCCGCCGACCACGACATCGCAGACGAGATTGCGACCGTCTGCCGCCTGCACGTGAAATTGCAGATTGCCGTCATCCAGCAGCAGGGTCGTGCCGGCTCGTATATCTTGCACAAATTCCGGGTGGGGTAGGGAAACCAGGCCGTTAGCGCCAATCACGGCGTCCGTGGTCAGAGTGATCGAATCGCCGATGTCCAGCATTAGCGGCTCGTCTTGCAGGCCCCCGATGCGTATCTTGGGTCCCTGTATGTCGCACAGAATCGCGACCACACTGCCTTCGTCATCGGCAATGCGCCGAATGTGATCGATCGCCTCGCCGTGAGTCCTGTGATCGCCATGCGAGAAGTTGATGCGGGCGACATTCATCCCGGCGCGGATCATTTCGCGAAGCGTCTCGGGATCGCGTGAGGCCGGGCCGATGGTGGCTACGATCTTGGTGTGTTTGCTGTGCAAACTGAGTCGCACGCTGTTCTCCCTCGTGTCGGGCGCTCCAGAATGCCAACCTCTATTCTACATCGGCGTTCAGGTTGGTAAACGCCGCCATGCCTGCATAAGCGGCGGCGCTGCCGAGCTGTTCTTCAATTCGCAGCAGCTGATTGTATTTGGCGATTCGATCCGTACGCGCCGGCGCGCCGGTCTTGATCTGGCCACTGTTCATCGCCACAGCGATATCGGCTATGGTATTGTCCTCGGTTTCGCCGCTGCGGTGGCTGGTCACCACCGCCATATTGTGCCGCTGCGCCATCTGGCCGGCGGCGAACGCTTCCGTCAAGGTACCGATCTGATTCACTTTCAGGAGCAGGGCGTTGGCGGCATTTTCGCGTATGGCGCGGGCTACCTTGTCCACATTGGTGACCAGCAAGTCGTCGCCTACCACTTGCGCACGCTGGCCAATGCTCGCCGTTAGGCGCGACCAGTTCTCCCAGTCGTTTTCATCCAGACCATCTTCGATAGAAATGATCGGATAACGATCGCGCCAGTCGCTCCAAAAGTCCACCATTTCCGCGCCGCTGAGCTCGCGCCCTTCAATTTCCAGCTGATACCGCCCGTCAACGTAGAATTCCGACGCAGCCGGATCCAGCGCGATGAAGACCTCGTCCCCGGCGCGATAACCCGCCTTGTCAATCGCTTCCATGATGACATCGAGCGCGGCCTGGTTGCTGCCCAGGCTGGGCGCATAGCCGCCCTCATCGCCAACCGTCGTCTGATACCCGCGCTCGTGCAAGATGCCGCCCAGGTGATGATAAATCTCGGCGCCCCAGCGCAAAGCCTCGCGGAAGGTAGGCGCGCCAACCGGCATCACCATGAATTCCTGAAAGTCGGTGCTGCCCAGCGCATGTTTGCCGCCGTTCATGATATTCATCATCGGCGTGGGCAACAGGTGCGCGTGTACCCCGCCCAGGTATGCATAGAGCGGGAGCCGCAGGCTGTTCGCTGCCGCCCGCGCCAAAGCCATCGATACGCCCAGAATGGCATTGGCGCCCAGCTTGCTCTTGGTTGGCGTGCCGTCAATCTGCAGCATCAAGTCGTCCAGCGCCTTCTGGTCGAATGGCGCCAAGCCCAGCATTTCCGGCGCGATCACATCGTTGACTGACGCGACCGCTCGCAGAACACCCTTGCCCAGATAGCGCGACTTGTCGCCGTCGCGCATCTCCAGGGCCTCGTGATCACCTGTCGACGCGCCGCTGGGCACGATCGCGCGGCCCAATGTGCCATCCGATAGACGAGCTTCGACTTCAACGGTTGGGTTGCCGCGCGAATCCAAAACCTCGCGCGCGAGTACCGAACTGATATTTGGCATTAATGAAGCCTCCACTTGTGGGCTGCCAAGGCTCGCAACCCCGTGCTGCCTGCAGATTCAGCCTGACATGATAGTATAGCATCAACTGCAATTACACAGGCAATCCGCGCGCGCCACCGCCGGGCGCCGTGGGCAACCGCATAGAATTACTCGCTGTCCTCTTTTTACCTCGGTGAACTCGGTGGTGAATCTTTTCATGCCTTGTTTGGTTTTACTTCTGTGTCTCAGTAGAACCAAGTTAATCGCGCGAAAATTTAATGGAAGTCTATTCAAGAGTGGGAGAGCCAAGGCTCGCCCCTGCAATCATACGATTATTTTGGTAGTTTCTTTCTTACTGCTGCGATTCTCATTACTTTGTTGGAACTACTTCCGCGCCTCTGTGGCGGAATTCATTCCCGTGCTACACTCGAGCGCATGCCCGAAGCCGACAGCAAACCCAGTTCATTCACCCGCTTCCGCGCCCTGTTGGCGCTGCTGGTCACGCTGCTCATCGGCGCGGTCGTCATCATCGCCGTGACCTGGTGGGTGGTCGGCTCGGCGCCGCGCTCGCAAGCAATCGCCGAGCGCGAGGGCGTCTCCGTCAGTGAATTCGTCGCGCTGCCCGACGAAGACGCCTATCCCGCCGCGCTGGCGATCGCGGATAACGGCACGGTCTACACCGGCAGCTATCAGACAGGCGCGCTCTGGGCGATCAGTCCCGACGGCGCCATCAGCGAAATCGCGGATTCGCGCGCGCGTATCGGCTCGGTCACGGGTTTGGATGTGGGCCCCGATGGCGCGCTGTACATCCTCGACCGCCTCGCCGCGCTGGAGAGCCGAGGCGCTGTCGTGTGGCGCTATAGCGCCGGCGAACTGGCGTCCGTCGTGCAGATCCCGGCTGATCCGACCATCGGCTTGCAACTGCCGGATGACATCGCCGTGGACAGCGCCGGCCTGATCTACATCAGCGACCGCGATCCGGCGCGCGTCTGGCGCTACAGCAGCGGGGGGCAGAATCTCGGCATCTTCTGGCGCCCGCCCGCCGGCGAGGAAGCCGCCCCGACCGGCTTGGCCTACGACAGCCAGCGCAACGCCATTCTCGTCAGCGACAGCGCCCGGGACGCCCTGTATCGCGTGCCCGCCAGCGCCTCGGAACTGGCCACCGCCATCGACTTGACCGAGACGCTCTTCAATGACGAGGCGCGCCAGGGTTACGGCTTCGATGGCATCGACGTGACGCCCGCCGGCGATATCTATCTGGCGCTGCTGGCCTGGAATCGCGCCGCGCGCCTGGAGCAGGGCGAGCTCGTGATGCTGGCGCGGGACTTCCGCGGCGCCAGCGACCTGGTCTACGACGCCGCGCGGGAACGCCTCATCGTGACCAACTGGAATCAGTTCAGCCTGGGCTTCGGCACGCGCCCGCAACTCCCCTTCGCCCTCGATGTCATTGAGCTGGCAGGGCGCGATCGTGTTGACGCCTGATCTTCAATGGAAGTCGATGTAGGGGCGACCCTTGGGTCGCCCGTTTGCGCCATCGTGCGACTGTGGAGCGGTTCACAGAATCGCCCCTACAATTCTTTCCTCTGTGCCGTCGATCGTGTCTGCGCGCCACTGAAGATGGCGAATGCTCCTCATAGCGATCAGGAGCGGGGGCTGGGGGGTGGGGGTGTAGAAGACCCCGTCTCAAATATAAAGCACAATGAAATCCTCCTCGACCTTAACCGCGTAGGTCTCAACCGAAGGCTCCTCCTCCGCCAAATGCTCCACCGCCACATCATAAGTCTTCACCCGCATCCGATGCGGATTGTATACCGAGCGTCCGCTGAGAATATCAAACTCCCAGCCATGCCAGGGGCAGCGCACGATTTCGCCATTGCGCGTCATCTGCATTTGCAGCGGCGCATCGCTGACCACCAGGCCCGTGCGGATGCCGCGACACAGCGGCGCGCCCTTGTGCGGGCAGGTATTGCGCAAGGCGTAGAAATCGCCGCGGACATTGAAAATGCCGATGCTGCGCTTTTCCGCATCGACGATCCTGACTTCGCCCGGCGGCAATTCACCCGCCCGACAGATAACGTGACGGCCCATGCCCTCAATCCAGCGGCTGCAACTTGTGGAAGGTCTCCATAGCGCTCTCGCCGAAGACGCGCCGGCGCAGCTTGTCGGGCAAGCGCGTCAAGGTCTTTCGCGGATCATCAAAGTCGAAATGCGGGAAATCGCTGCCGAACAGCAGCGTCTTATCGCCCTGCATCCACTCGATTACCTGCTCCAGATCCCGCTCATTCTCCGGCTCGTCAATCGGCTGCGTGTTGACGCGCACATGCTCTTTGACGTACTCGCTCGGCGGACGCTTGACCCAAGGCACCTGGTAGCGCAGCGACTTCCAATCGGAATCCATGCGCCAGAGATACCAGGGCATCCAGGCGAAACCCGCTTCGACATTGACCACGCGCAAACCGGGGAATTTCTCAAAGGTCCCCTCGAAAATGAAACTCGCCATATGCGCCATGTAAACCGGCGCGCGCATCATTCGCCCTTCGACATAGTGGCTGGGCCAACCGGCCGCGGTCGGCGGTCCATTGAGACCGACGCCCTCGTTGCTGAAGTGGATCATCACCGCCAGGCGATTGCGCTCGCAGGCTTCGTAGATCGGGTCATAAAAGCGATTGCCGTAAGGCTTCGGAGCGCCGCCGGGCATGATGATCGCGATTACGGCCGGGTGTGAGCCAATCCGATCGACCTCCTTCGCCATGCCCAGCGGATCTTGCGTGTTGATCGACATCGCGGCACGAAAGCGCTCGTCCCGGGCCACCCAATGCTCCAGCGTGTAATCGTTGAACGCCCGGCAAATCGCCGAGCCGAAATCAGCATCCGGTATGCCAGAGGCGCCATAAGCGGAAGATCCCGTCAAAACAGCGATGTCAATCTCGCAATCATCCAAGAGCTGGCGGCGCGTGCTTTCCAAGAGATCGTCCGCATCAAGGAAGTCAGCCCGCCTTCCCCGCGCGCCGCCATTATGCCAATACTGGCTGGAAGGCCCACTGCCGCCATGCTCGCGCAAACGCTCGGCGTAGACCTGCGGAAGATACGGATAGAGATCAGACCAGCTTGCGAAACCGTGATGCACATCGGTATCAACGATGAACAGCTTCTCCTGATCAAGCATTCGCCCGGCGGGCGCTTTAGTTGCTTCCATCTTGATTTTCTCCAACTACCCAACCGTCCTTTCCGGATTGAACGCGAGGAAGGACGCGAATATCAGTATAACAAATCTCCCTCTCCACTTATGACTGAGGCGCGGACAGCTTTCAAAACTGCGCCTCGCAAGCGGACTTTCCGTTCTAATCAAGCGGGAAAGCGCCGAATTATGCTGCTTCAAAGGCGCGGAATCCGCCGGTATTCGCGGGCGAGCCAAGGCTCGCCCCTACAGAATGCTATTCTCAGTAGTTCCAAGTTAGTCATGCGAAAAATTTATACGCAATGGGTTGTCGAT
>WTGO01000013.1 GCA_011523515.1 Chloroflexota bacterium | reverse complement strand
CTATTTGATTCAAGACTCGCTAATTTTAGAATATTCGGGATAAAGCCCCCTCCCTCATTTTGGGGGAGGGGGCTTTATCCCGAATATTCTAAAATTAGCGAGTCTTGAATCAAATAGCGTTACGAAAACTCAAAATAGTAGGCATCGCTAGCGACTATAGAGAAGGGCACTGGCATGGGAGCATTTTCCTTAAATTACCTGGTCCGCCGCCTGCTTGTATTTTTCCTCACGCTTTGGGTAGCGGCGACGCTGATCTTCATCATCCCGCGGCTGGCGCCTGGCGATCCAATTTCGGCGATGGTGGCGCGCTTGTCGCAGCAAGCCGGCTTTGTGGAAAACGCCGACAAGATCATTGAAGGCTGGAAGGAACGCTTCGGCCTGAACGATCCGGTCTATGTCCAGTACGTGCGCTTCATGACCGGACTGCTGGGGGGAGACCTGGGTTACTCCATGGCGCGCTTTCCATCAACCGTGACCGAGTTGGTCGGGCGGGCGCTGCCCTGGACGATCGGCCTGGTGGGCATTGCCACCTTCATCTTCTTCACCGTAGGCAATCTCTGCGGCGCGCTTCTCGCCTGGAACAAGACGCCTCGCTTGGTCAAAGTCATGATTCCCATGTCGATGATATTCACATCCATACCACCACTGCTGGCCGGGTTACTGCTAAGCTATACCTTCGCATTCTTGCTAAAGTGGTTCCCGCAAACTTATTCGTATGGCTTTGGCGTGCAGCCGGCCTTGACCCTCGAATTCATCGCCAATGTGATTCACCACGGCACCTTGCCCGCCATGGCCATCGTGCTGGTGACCTTCGGCTACTGGGCGCTGGGTATGCGCGGCATGATGGTCACCATCGAAGGCGAAGATTATATGATCCTGGCGCAAGCCAAGGGTCTGAAACCCTTTTACGTCCTCTACCGCTACATGATTCGCAACGCCATCCTGCCGCAGATGACGGCGCTGGCCGTCTCCATCGGCACCCTGGTCAACGGCGTGGTGCTGGTCGAAGTTATCTTTAACTACAACGGCATGGGCACCCTCATCGTCACCGCCCTGCGCGAGCAGGACTTCGGCTTGATCCAAGGCACGTCCTTCATCTTGATTGTGACCAGCGCCTTAGCCGTGCTGATCATCGATTTGAGTTATCCGCTGATTGACCCGCGCATCAGCCTGGAAGGGAGATAGCCGATGCTCACCCGTAAAAGACACTCCCCCCTCCAAGCCCCCCGCTGGGGGGGAACACCACTTAACAGTCGGGAAGGGAGCTAGCCATGGCCGAAGACAGCAAGGTCAAAAATGCTCCTGTCGCCGGCGGCACCAAAAAGGCGGGCGCCTTTAATCGATTCGATAATCCCTGGCTCAATTGGAAGTTCCTCACCGGCGCCGGCATACTCGGTTTTCTGTTCTTTCTGATATTCCTCGGCTATCAGCTGTGGGATACGAATCTGGCGCTATCGGCCCGGGCGCCGCTGAACTTGCCGCCGCTCGGCTTCAGCAATTGGCGGGACCAGGAAGGCGTGCCCGAGCATCCGCTGGGCACGGAAAACAGCGGACGCGATATGCTGGCGCTTTGGATCGTGGGCACGCCAAGAACCATATTCGTGGGCGTGGTCGCGGCGACGGTCGGGATGCTCGTGGGCATATTATTGGGTTTCATGGCGGGATTTCTCGGTGGCGTGTTCGACGATGTGATTCGATTAGCCGTCGATATCACGATTACCATACCATCGCTCCTGGTGCTTATCGTCATTCAGGCTGTGCTGGGGCGGGTGGACCTGTTGACCATGGCGCTGCTCATCTCCTTGTTCTCATGGGCGACGCCGACGCGCTTTATCCGCGCCCAGGTGCTCAGTATGCGCGAAAGCGGCTATGTGCAGATGGCGCGCCTCTCCGGCGTGCCCGTCCGCGATATCATGTTCAGGGAGATCATGCCCAATTTGCTGCCCTACCTCGGCGCGAGTTATATCGGCAATATGCAGGGCGCTATCATCTCCGCGGTCGGCCTGGAAGTGCTGGGCTTTGGTCCACAGCGCATCCCGTCGCTGGGCGTGGCGATCTTCTTTTCCATTGAAGCGGGCGCTCTATTCCGCAATATGTGGTGGTGGTGGGGCATCCCGACAGTGACTTTGTCCGTGGTATTCGTCGCCCTGCTGCTCATCAACCTGGGCCTGGACGAGATCGCCAACCCGCGCTTGCGCAAAGCCAGCTAGCTCACCGGAGCAACAAACTATGGAAAAGCAATTGGAAAACGGCAGCGAGCGCGTCGTCCTGAAAGTTGAGAAGCTGCGGATTCATTACGCCACGCCGCAGGGTGACGTCATCGCCGTCAGCGATATCAGCTTCGATTTGTTCGAAGGCGAGACCCTGGGCCTGGTGGGCGAATCCGGCTGCGGCAAATCGACCACGGCTTACGGCATCCTGCAATTGGTGCAGCCGCCCGGCTATATCGTGAACGGCAGCATTGAAGTCGATGGCACGGAAGTGCTGGACCTCGGCGAAGAAGAACTGCGCAAATTCCGCTGGACCGGCTTGTCGCTGATCCCGCAAGGGGCGATGAATTCGCTCAACCCGACCATGCGCATCAAGGACCAGATTATTGACGTGATCGAGTCGCATGAGGGCAAGCAAAAATCAAAGGAAGCCCTGCGCGATCGCATCTTCGAACTTTTCCAAAATGTCGGCTTGCCCAACCGCATCTACGATATGTACCCGCATGAACTCAGCGGCGGCATGAAGCAGCGCGTCTGCATCGCCATGGGCGTCGCGCTGCACCCGACGGTGGTCATCGCCGATGAGGCGACCAGCGCGCTGGATGTGGTCGTGCAGCGCATCGTGGCGCAGACCCTGGTCAAGGTGAAAGACGAAATCGGCGTCTCACTGATCGTCATCGGCCACGATATGGGCCTGCTGGCGCAGATCGTCGATCGCATCGCTGTCATGTATGCCGGCAAAATGGTCGAAATCGCGCCGGTCGAGAATATCTACGCCGAGCCGCTGCATCCCTATACGCGACTGCTGATCGACTCCATCCCCTCGATCAAAGAGCGCAAGCCGCTCAAGATTACCGAGGGCATCACCCATGACCCGCGCAATCCGCCCTCCGGCTGCATTTTCCGCTTGCGCTGCCCCTTCGCCTGGGAGCATTGCGCGGAGGAAGAGCCGGAGCCCATCGACGCCGAACACAAGCACGAGGTTGCCTGTCATCTCTATGACGAGCGATTTGAAGAGAGGAGGGCAAATGCCTTCGCCACTTTTGCAAATTCGTGACGCCACCAAGATCTATTTCAGCGGCGGCTTCCTCGGGGACAAGAAATCGGTTGTCGCGCTTGACAACTTCAATATGACTATAGATGAATCGCCGGCGACCATCACCACGATCGCCGGTGAGAGCGGCAGCGGCAAAACCACGCTGGCGAATCTCGTGCTCGGTTTTATCAAGCTCACCTCGGGCAAGATCATTTTTGAAGGCGAAGACATCACCGATATGACCGACGAGCAGTTGAAAGAATATCGGCGTAATGTGCAGGCTGTCTTTCAAGATCCCTTCGGCGTTTACAATCCCTTCTACCGCATCGACCACATCTTTGACCTCGTCAACAAGCATTTCAACCTGTCGGATAATCAGAGCGAATACCGCGATATGGTGGAAGCCGGCTTGAACGTGGTCGGCTTGTACGGCGAAGATGTCTTGCGCAAGTACCCGCACCAGCTCAGCGGCGGGCAGCGGCAGCGCATCATGATGGCGCGCGCTTATATGATCAAGCCGCGGCTGATCGTGGCCGATGAGCCGGTGTCGATGGTCGACGCCTCGCTGCGCGCTTCAATTCTCGATGCCATGCTGCGCCTGCGCGACGACCACAACATTTCTTTCCTCTATATCACTCATGATCTCAGCACCGCCTATCAAATCGGCGACCAGATATACATGCTCTATCAAGGCACGACGGCCGAGCGCGGCGCGGCCATGGATGTTATTGACGCGCCGCAGCACCCCTATGTGCAGCTGTTGATCGACTCCGTGCCGGTGCCCGACCCGACCGACAAGTGGGATGTCGATATCAGCCTGCCCAGCGAAGAGGAAATGCGCACCGCCGCCTCAAAGGGCTGCCGCTATTATCCGCGCTGCCCCCATCGCATGGACAAATGCCTGGAAGTGCAGCCGCCCTTGTTCAAGATGGATAAACCCAAACACGAGGCGGCCTGCTATCTCTACGAAGAGAATGAAGTGGCGCCGATTGAGCCGCCGATGCTGGTCAACACCCCCATCACGGAAGCGGCGGTCGCCTCGGCGGCCAGCAGAACGCGCGAACGCCTAGTGGCGGCTGCCCTGGTCGTGATCGCCTTTATCGCCGGCGTGCTGATCGCCGCCAACCGCGAGCCGGAGGTCGTGGTCGAAACGGTGCTTGAAGAGATTACGGTCGTGGTGACAGCCACCACCATTCCGCCGACCGAGCCACCAACTGCGACCCCGCCGCCCGCAGCCATGCCCGAATCGCAAGTCATCGTTCCGGCCTTCGCCGTCGAGCGCGAAGGCGCGGTGGATAAGGGCGTCATCATCATGAGTGAAGATACCGTCGGCGAGATCGAAAGCGCGGACGATCGTCACAGCTACCGCATCGAGGGCGTCGCCGGCACGACGGTGGATATCAAACTCATCACGGGCGGGCGCGGCTTGAGCGGCACCGGCTTCTTCGCCCCCTTGGCCACCATCTACGCGCCGGACGGCGGCATCGTGTTCGCCTTTGACCGCGCGCGGCGCAGCAACAGCGGCACGCTGACTTTCGGCGCGACCGGGACCTATGAGGTCGTGCTGGGCGCGGATGAGCGCGGCCGCGGCGTCGACGCCTACACCATCACCATTTCCGGGGACGCGCCTCAGCCGACGCCAATGCCGACCTTGCCGCCGCCAGCCTTCGCCGTCGAGCGCGAAGGCGCGGTGGATAAGGGCGTCATCATCATGAGTGAAGATACCGTCGGCGAGATCGAAAGCGCGGACGATCGTCACAGCTACCGCATCGAGGGCGTCGCCGGCACGACGGTGGATATCAAACTCATCACGGGCGGGCGCGGCTTGAGCGGCACCGGCTTCTTCGCCCCCTTGGCCACCATCTACGCGCCGGACGGCGGCATCGTGTTCGCCTTTGACCGCGCGCGGCGCAGCAACAGCGGCACGCTGACTTTCGGCGCGACCGGGACCTATGAGGTCGTGCTGGGCGCGGATGAGCGCGGCCGCGGCGTCGACGCCTACACCATCACCATGACAGCAGCGGATGCCTGATCCCTGCCGACGCCTTTCAGGGCGATTCACAGAGCCGCCCATTTGAGTCGCTTGCAATTTGAATCGTACAGTCATAGGAGAGAAAGTAACGATGCTAAGCCAGGAACAGATCGATTTCTTCCATGAGAACGGCTTTCTGCGGATTCCGCAGGTCTTTAACGAAGAAGAAATCACGGAATTATCGGATAGCCTCGACCGCCTGATTCAGGACTGGGCCATCACCAGCCCGGGCTGGTCCGGTCCCTGGCGCGATGTCTACTTCGACGAGGAGCTGGAGAAGCAGGTCAAGCTGACCGCCATGCACGATCTTCACCTCTACTCCGACGCCTGGATGCGTGCCGTGACTAATCCCAAGCTGGGGAAATGCCTGTCGCAGCTGCTGGATTCCAGCGTGGAGCTGCACCACACGACGATGCACATCAAGCCGCCGCAGACCGGGCATCCTTTCCCCATGCATCAGGACTCTCCCTTCTACGAACATGCCGATGGTCGCTTTCTCGATACGCTGGTCCACCTGGATGACACCTTCCACGAGAATGGCGAGATTCGCTTTTTGGCTGGTTCGCATAAAATGGGCAAGCTCCAGCATGTGTTGGCTTACCCTGATGGCACGCCCTGTTCGCCGCATCTCGATCCGGCCGATTTCAAGCTGGAAGACACCGTGCCCGTCCCGGCCAAGCGCGGCGATGTGGTCGTCTTCCACATTTTCTGCATTCACGGCTCCTACATCAACCGGACCAAAGAGCCGCGCCGCATGGTGCGCATGGGCTTCCGCGACCCGCACAACGACCAAGTCGCCGGGCAGAGCAACGGCCGCCCGGGCATGATCGTCCATGGTTACCGCGAACGCCGCGGCCAGGAAGAACTCCTGAAACTCACATAATCCGAGTCCATCCCGGTGGCAGAGCATTCAGAGCTGGTGGTCGGCCTGGACATCGGCGCGACCAAAACGAAAGCGGGCTTGGTGACAGCGGGCGGCGACCTTGTGCGGTCGCTGCAAGCCGCTACAGCCCCCGCTCCATCCGCCATTCTGTCAGCAGCGCGCGCGCTATGCGAAAGGCTCATTGCCGAAGCGGAGACGCCGGTGCTGGCTATCGGCATCGGTAGCGCCGGCATCATCGACACGCGGACGGCCACGGTCATTCATGCCAACGACAATCTGCCTGGTTGGGGCGGCGCGGATCTGCGCGAGCTATCGACCGGCGGCTTGCCCGTGGTCGCTGATAACGATGTCCGCGCCATGGCTTATGGCGAAGCGACTCTGGGCGCCGGCCGCGGCTACGACTCGCTGCTCTGCGTCACTGTCGGCACCGGCATCGGCGGCGCGCTGATCTTGAACGGCGAAATCTGGCCGGGCGAAAATTTCAGCGCCGGCGAGATCGGCTACCTGGTGGTCAACTGGGATGGCGACCAGCCGCTCATCCTCGATCAGTACGCCTCCGGCCCCGGCATCGAACGCGCCTGGCAAGCGGCTACAGAAGCCGATGAGCGATTGCAGCTCACGGAAATCAGCGTCCGCGCGCATACGGGCGACGCGGCGGCAATAGCCGTCATCTCGCAGAAGGCGCGCGAATTGGGCGCGATCCTGGCCGGCTACGCCACGTCCATCAATCCGCAAGCCGTGATCGTGGGCGGCGGCGTCCCGCAGATTGGCGCGCTGTGGTGGGATGCCTTCGCCGGCGCGTTTCAAGCGAATTTGCCGCCGCTGCTGGCGTCGACTCAGCTGCTTCCGGCCGCGTTGGGCGTAGAGGCAGTGCTGCAGGGCGCGGCCATGCGGGCTTGGCGCGAGGTGCGCACATGAAGGCCGACGCCTTCCTGGCCGCAGTCAAAGGCAAGCTCATCGTGTCCTGCCAGGCCTTGGAAGACGAGCCGCTGCACGGCGCGGGGATCATGGCAAAGCTGGCGGTCGCGGCCCAGATCGGCGGCGCCGCGGCCATCCGCGCCAACGGTCCGGCCGATATCCGCGCCATCAAACGCGCCGTCGACCTGCCCGTCATCGGCTTGTACAAGCAGGGAGACAGCGGCGTCTATATCACGCCGACTTTCGCCGCCGCGGCCGAAATCGCGGAAGCCGGGGCCGATGTCATCGCCCTCGACTGCACCGGCCGGCCTCGGCCCGATGGCGCGCCCTTAGCCGAATTGCTGGCGCGCATCCATGACGAACTCCGGCTGCCGACTTTCGCCGATGTCGCGGCGCTGCCGGAAGCGCGCGCGGCTGCCGCTGCCGGTGTGGCCATGGCGGCGCCGACCCTGTCCGGTTACACCGATGCGCGGCCGGCGCAGGACGGCCCCGACTTTGAATTGCTGGCGCGAATGATTGCGGATTTGCCGATACCGGTGATCGCCGAGGGACGCGTCCATACGCCGGAGCAGGCGCGGCGCGCGCTGGAGTTGGGCGCCTGGGCGGTCGTGGTTGGCTCGGCCATCACCCGCCCGCGCGCCATTACCGCCCGTTTCGTCCGCGCTATCGAAAACGATATTTTGATCGCGAAAAACGTACAGGATTCTACTCACTTATAGCGTATCGTCCGCCCCCGGCTCCCCTCCCTGATGCGTCGGGGAGGGGGTTGGGGGAGCGGTAGATTGGAGACAACATGAAAACACTCGCATTTCTCGGTGTAGCGCATATCCACACGCCCGGTTTCGTGCGGCGCCTGCTGGAACGTCCCGAGCAATTCACGGTAAAAGCGGTCTGGGACGATCAGCCGGCGCGGGCGCAAATCGCCGCTGGGCATGTCGGCTGCGCGGCGGTCGCGGACTACCGCGATATCCTGCGCGATGAAGCCATCGACGCTGTCATCGTCTGTTCGGAGACCTGGCTGCATCGCGAACTGGTCGAAGCGGCGACCGCCGCCCGCAAACACCTCTTCGTCGAGAAGCCGCTAGGTATGGGGGCGGAAGATGCTTACGCCATGCAGCGCGCCATTGACGCCGCCGGCGTCACCTTCCACATCGGCCACTTCATGCGCAGCTACCCCTTCAATCGGGTGCTCAAGCGCTGGATTGACGACGGCGTCCTGGGCACGATCACACGGATACGTCATTGCAATGTGCATCACGGCGCAATCGGCAAGTGGTTTCATCCCGGCGGCGGCTGGTACGAAGCCGGCTGGCTGTGGATGACGGATGTGGAGCGTTCCGGCTGCGGCGGTTTTGGCGATCTGGGCGCGCATTCGCTGGATATCTTGATGTGGCTGATGGGCGATGTATCCGCCGTCACCGCGCAGATGGATCGGCTGCTGGGCCACTATACCTGTGATGAATACGGCGAGGGCATGTTGCGCTTCGCCAACGGCGCGATTGGCACGCTGGCGGCCGGCTGGGTCGATGTCTTGCGCCCCTTGCCGATTCTGGTCAGCGGCGCCGAGGGCGTCGCCTATGTTGAGAATGGAAAATTGTTCGTAAAGTCGGATAATCTGCCTGGGACCGACGGTGGCGAATGGAGCGACTTGCCCGAGCCGCTGCCCCACGCCTTTGATGTCTTCCTTGATGCGCTGAATGGGGAGGATGTCGCCTTGATTTCGGCGAAAGAAGCGGCCGACCGCAGCGCCGTTATGCAAGCCTTTTACCAAGCTGCGGCTACCAATTCCTGGGTTCAGCCCCAAACATCATAAAAGGAGCCAAAAACATGAGTACCTTGAAAGTGGGTGTGATCGGAGTCGGCGGGATCGCGCGGACGCATATGCCGGGCTGGGCGGCATCGCCAAATGCCGAGGTCATCGCCGGCGCTGATCTCGTGCCGGAAGCGCTTGAGCGCTGGGGCGCGGATTGGAATGTCAGCCGCCTCGAAACCGATAGCGCCGCGGTCATCAACGATCCCGATATCGACATCATAGACGTCTGCACACCCAATAGTTACCATGCGGAACTGTCAATCGCCGCGCTGGAAGCGGGCAAGCACGTCATCTGCGAGAAGCCGCTGGCGCCGACGACCGCCGAAGTGCAGCGCATGATCGAAGCGCGCGACAATAGCGGCAAGCTACTGATGACGGCGCAGCATTTCCGCTTCGCCGGCACCTCCAAAGCGCTCAAGGCGGAAATCGACGGCGGCGCCCTGGGCGATATCTATCACGCCCGCAGCTGGATGCTGCGCCGCGCGGGCATCCCCACCAGCCTCGCCTTCCTCTCCACCCAGCACGCCGGCGGCGGCGCTTGCATCGATATCGGCGTGCACATCCTCGACCTGACGCTGTGGATGATGGGCAATCCGGCGCCGGTCTCGGTGACGGGTGTGGCCCGCCGCGAGTTGGCCGCCAACCCCAAAGCCTTCGGCCGCTGGCCCCGGCATGGCCGCATTCCCGAAGGCATGGATGTCGAAGAGATGGCTATGGCTTTCGTCCGCTTCGAAACCGGCGCGACCCTGGTATTCGAAATCTCCTGGCTGCTGCATCATGACATCGAGGGCGAAGATATGCAGATGTGGCTCTATGGCGCCGGCGGCGGCTCGCACTGGCCCAAATGCGAGGTCTACGATACCAACTACGATGCCATGCAGCTCTACAATCGCAAGCTGAAGCTGACCCAGAATATGGCTGAGCCGCACGCGCAGGAGTGCATCGAATTCGCCCAGGCCATTGTTGATGGCGCGCCTTCGCCAGTGCCCGCCGAGCAATCGCTGCAAGTGATGCAGATCCTCAACGCCATCTACGAGAGCCAGAAGACGGGACGCGAGGTGCTGCTCTAAGCGCCCCACCCAAAAATCCGTAGGGGCGACACTGTGTGTCGCCCAAACTCTTGCGATTCATTCGGCGGGCGATTCGCAGGGTAGCGTAGACACTAACCGCCAATCGCCCCCACAGCTTTTTGAACGTATTGATACGAGGAGCAGATGAAACCGGCATTTCAACTAGGCCTGCAATTGCTTATGCTGCTCTTTCTCAACGCCTGCGGCACGGTGGCGCCGAGCCTGGTTCAGTCTGCGCCGCGCGCCGGGATGTGGTCGCTGGAATATCGCGGCGGCTGCAGCGGGCAAGAAGCGGAAACGCTGCAGATTACGCGTCTGGATGAAAACGAAATCGCCTTTGACGACTTCCGGCTGCTGCGCGACGATCAAGGCGAATACAGCGGCGCCGTTGACCTCATTGCGCCCATGCCCGCTGATGGTCGCGACGTCCCGTATACTATCACCTACAGGCTGCGGGCAACCGCAGCGGGCGGTTTCGCTGGCAGCGAGACCATCGTCGAAGGCGGCGGTCACGGGCTGGGTTGCCCGGTCGAGCTGGTCTTCCTCGGCGAGCGCTAGGTGTCGCGCTCAAGCTTGACCGACTGACAGAAGGTATTTCTGAAAAGTAAACTTAGCGAAAGCCGCTCCAATAGTAATTCCAAAATAGTCGAATAGTTGTAGGGGCCGGCCTTGGCTCGCCCAGGACGGCCGAAAGGAAAGCACCAATGAACACAGTTGAGACTTACGAATTCGACCGTCTGGGCTACCTGGTCATCCCCGATCTATTGACCGCCGGCGAGGTCCAGAGCTTGTCGGCGGCGATTGATAAGCTGGAAGACCTGGCGACGCAGCAGCTGCAGCGCCCGGTCGACAAGGTCAGCGCCTGGGGGCCTGAATACCGCTGCGACGCTGACTACGGCTATTACGTGCAGGGCGCGCGCGCAGATGGCAAGACCATGATCATCGAGGACTTCTTCAATGGTGACAATGCCTTCGACATGCTGGTCGATCACGCGCCGACGATGAATTACATACGCGCCATCGTGCCAGAGCGACCGACCATCAACAATTCGGAGATTCGCATCCGCTATCCAGGCAACCAGACTCATTCGCATTTGGGCGGACCGGTCGCCTCAAAGTACCGCTATTCTTACACCGGGCAGGGCATCAGCTGCATGATGGTGCGGATGATTTACTTCGTTCACGATGTGGGACCGGGACAAGGCGAGTTCTGCGTGGCGCCGGCAACACACAAAAGCAACATGGAGTCACCCTACGAAGGCAGCGATCCCGACAAAGAACCGGGTATGATCGGCTTGCCGGTCAAGGCGGGCGACGCCATCCTCTTCACGGAGAATCTGCGGCACGGCGGGCTGACCAATCACTCGCGGCAGACGCGCAAGACCCTGCATGTCGGCTACGGGCCCTATTGGATGAAATCACAGAATATCGCCACCATGGACGAAGAGCAGCATATCCTGCCGCGGACCTTCGCGCGCTACACGCCTGAGCAGCGCTTGCTCTTCCGCAGCTGGCCCACGCTCCTGGAGGGGTAGAGCGCCCGCCGCTGCCGGCTCAGTCGACCGGATAGGCGATGGTGGTGATCAGGCTCTCGATCTGGCCGCCGCTGGCGTACATGCGCGAATACTGCACCGAGATCGGCACATCGCTGCGCACGCGCACGCCGTAGGGCACATCAAAGGGAATCCGGTAACCGCCGAGCTGCTCCGGCTTGTCCAGACGCACATGCGGGCAGCGCTTTGCCGGCACCGTGATGGCCACCCCTTCGACCGCCTCGCGGTCTTCAAAGTAGAAATCCAGCAGCACCTTGGCATCGTCAGCCGTGACGTTGAGGATGCAGATCGATTCGTGGTTTTTGTTGACCGGGTCGTCATCGGCCGGCGCGGCCAGGTAGGCATCGGGGATCAGCCAGGTCAAAGCGCCGTGTGTGGGCATGGGTTTGCCTTCCTTTGTGTTCTTTGTGCCTTTGTATCCTTGTGTTCAGAGGTCGACTTACGCCTTGCCGTCCACGAACAGCTGGCGGCGATAAATCTCGTCCGGACGCCGATATAGATGCTGGATTTCGTCGGCGGGCAGGCGAGTCGGCGCGCCCGTCAGCAAGGCGCCGAGGTAAATCCGCGCCGCCTTGACCGCCATCGCTGTGATCTTGAGTATTTCGGCAGCGGTATCGCCCAGGGCGATCAGGCCGTGATTCTCCAGCAGGATCAGCTTGGGCGCTTCGCCATATTCCGCCAGGTAAGCGCGCACGCGTTCGCGCATGACCAGCGCCAGCGGCAAACCCGGATCGGCATAGGGAACGAGCGCCGATTGCGGACCACAGAGCACCACCTCATCGGGGAAGCGCCGCTCCAGCGCGAAGTCTGCGGCGAATTCGCTGCACATCACCTGGTTGATCGCGGTGGGATGAGTATGCCCGACAGTCGTGACGCCGCATTCATGCAGCAGCATGGCGTGGAAGCTGACTTCGATTGAGGGACTGCGCGCGTCGGCGGGGTCGACTTTCGCGGCCTGCGTGATCGCCTTCTGCTGGCTTAGCGTGGCTGGCGGGTCGTCCAGCATAGCCAACATCGGCGCGAATCGCACCGCCACAAAGCCGGCTTCGTCGATGCCCTGCATTTGATGACCGCTGGCCTTGACGAGGAAACTCTCGTTATCGATTCGCATCGAGGTATTGCCCTCGCCGATGATGACGTAGTCCAGCGCGGGCTCTCCCAAGACGCGCGTCATTTGGATGAGGCTTTCGAGCGGGTTGGTCATGCGCGCCGCCGTCTGTTTTCCTAGCGAGAAAATGTAGGGGTCAGCCACCGGCTGACCCCTAGCTGCATTTCGAGAAAGGGGCGACCCACCGGGTCGCCCCTACACACTTACGCCCGGGGCTTGCTTAGAAGTCGAAGTCGTCGATGTTGTCCATGTTGTAGACGAAGGGCGGGCCAAGCAGCACTTCACTGCCGTTGACGACCATCAATTCGCCGAGCTTGCCGGCCATGACGGAACTGTCGCCCGGCTGGAATTCGCCATCGACGACGGCGCGCAGCACATAGAGCGCCGCGTAACCGAGATCGACCGGGTTCCACAAAATGACATCGCGGACACAGCCAGTGCTGACGTAGGGCTTCATGGCGTTGGGCAGCGCCAAACCAACAACGGCAACATCTTCACAGACATCAGCCTGGTTGACGGCGTCGGCGCTGGCGGGCGTAGCGACCGAGGTCAAGCCGATGATGCCATCCAGGTCCTCACCGTATTTGTTGATCAGGGTCTGCGCCTGCTGGAAGCTCAAACCGGCGTCTTCCTGCGCTTCAAGGGTTTCCAGCCAGTCCAGATCGGGGAAGCACTCGGTGGCGTAAGCCCACATCTCTGAGACCCAACGCGCTTGATTCGGCGTAGTAAAGGTCGACGTGACGATGCCGAATGATGCGTCCTCGCCCTTCTGGTCGACCAGGCTGTCAATCAGCGCCTTGCCGATGCCGTTGAATTCGGCCTGGTTGACGAACCACTGCCGCGCGTCCGGCTCGGAATTAGCATCATAACCCACCACGTAAATGCCAGCTTCCAATGCCTTGCGCAGCACCGGCGCGATGGCTACCGGGTCGTTGGCGGCGAAGAGGATGCCATTAACGCCCTGGGTGATGTAGCTGTCGATGACCTGGATCTGGTCGTCGATATTGGCGTCAGTGGGCCCGTCAGTGGTGACCGAGACGTTGCCCAGCTCTTCGGCAGCTTGCTGCTGACCCAGCGTGGTGGCGCCGAAGTAGCCAATGCCGATCAGCTTGGGCACGTCAACGACAACGATGTCCGCGCCGGCCATGTCCATATCGCCCATGGCGACCATGCCGCCGTCATATTCCGGCATGTCCATCTCTTCTTCCATGTCGTCGTCCATCATCTCCGCGCCCATACATTCGAGCGGATTGACGTCGAGCTCGTCGGAGCCATCCCAGCGGTCTTGCGCGCTGGCGCAGGCTAATATCTGACACAATTAGCTATTATTGTTGAGGTGGCTGCGAAAGCATGAGGCCCACCCGTTACAATGTACTGTGCACTTTCATTTTCATACTGTTCCCCGAGGACCGTGTCGTCTTGACTGCAAACTGTATGATGGCTTGGATTCCGTGCTATCAATCTTCTTCGAGCATCTCTCCTTGCGGCGTCAATCGCTGATGCGGCGCCATTCCCATTTCCAGAACCTTCTTGAGAACGAGAATAATAGTAGGGCTCTCGAGTAGGGACGGGCGTATTTGTCGGCGGTGGCGGTGTCGGTGGCGGCCGCTTTGTTTTCGTCGGCTTAGGCTTGTCCGTTGGTCGCGGACGCGGTGTATTTGTCGGCGTGAATGTAGATGTATTTGTTGCCGTTGGAGTGAAAGAGGGCGTATAAGTTGCCGTATTCGTCGGCGTGTAAGTCGGAGTATATGTTGGCGTGTCCGTTGGGGTATTCGTGGGAGTAAGTGTCGGCGTATTGGTTGGCGTGTTCGTTGGCGTGTTGGTGGGGGTGAAAGTCGGCGTATAGGTGGGTGTATTCGTCGGCGTATTTGTCGGCGTAAACGTAGGCGTGTTGGTTGGCGTGAATGTGGGCGTATCCGTCGGGTGCAGCGTGAATGTCAGGACGCTGCTCCATTCGCCTTCTTCTTCGCAAGTTATGCCGTCGCCTAGCGCCTGTACCTGTACTTCGTAGGGAACGCTGACTTGCAGTTCGGCAAACTGGTAAGCGCGATGTGAAGCGGGCAACGTTGTGTTCAGCCAATCGCCGCCCCCCATTCTCCAGCGCAAGCGATAGCCGGCCGCGCTCTCAACGGCGTTCCAAGCCACAGTGGTTTCGGCAACGGCGCCAAGATTGCCCGGCGCGGGCAAAACACATAAGGGCACTGGCGTATCCGTTGCGGTAGGCGACGGCGTATCCGTGGGCGTTGGCGAAGAGGTTGGAGTGTCAGTCGGCGTATGTGTCGGCGTGGCAGTAGGTGTTTCTGTTGCCGTTTCTGTGGGTGTTTCTGATGGAGTGTTTGTTGCTGTTGCTGTAGGTTCGTCGGTTGCTACGGGCATCAGATTCAGCGTAATGCTCCAATCGCCCAGCAATTGATAGGTCACCTCATCACCCATCGCCCGCACGCGCACTCGGTAAACCAATCCCGCTTCCAGATTATCGAAGCTATACTGTGTTTGCGGCGGATCGACCCGTTTCAGAATGCGATTGCCATTCGGGGGATCCAAACGAACGCGATAGCGGTCCGCGCCCTCGACGGCATCCCAAGCTACCGTGTCGCCCGAAAGCGCTCGGAAATTCTCCGGACTTGGTAATCTTCTAAGCGCTTCCAGAGTGGCTGTCGCTGTATCAGTCAATGTGGCTGTCGGACTGTTGGTCGCGGTTGGCGTACTGGTAGCCGTGTTCGTCGCCGTAGCTGTTGGCGTATTGGTAGCTGTGTGCGTCGCTGTCGGTGTGTTGGTCGCTGTGTTTGTAGCCGTTGGCGTGGATGTGGGGATGCTGGGGAGTGCGATTCTGATGAATGTACTCCACCGCCCCTGCCGTTCGTAGCGTCGTCCATCGCCCAATGCGCGCACCTGAAAAATATAGCTAACGCCAGGCTTCAAGCCAGTAAAGCTGTATTCGGTTTGCGGCGCGTCCACAGTTTCCAGCCGAAACGTGTTATCGTCAGACAAGAACAGACTGTAGCCGATTGCACCAAATACTGGATCCCAAGCGACTGTGCTGTCCGAAATCAGACGCGGATTCTGCGGTGTGCGCAAGCCGCGCAGCACCACGCGAGTCGGGGTTGCGGTTGGCGTCGCTGTAGGCGTGTCCGTCGGCGTGGCGGTGGGATATGGGCGGCGGAGGACGTAAGTCCAACTCCACTCGCTGTCCTGATAGGTCGTTGAATCGCCAGAAAGCGCCTGTACCTGTATCAGGTGCGTACTGCCATAGTGAAAACGGCTCAGAGAAAAGCGGTTTTCCGCCGCTTCCGCCGTAATCCAATCGTTCCGACCCAGCCAGCGAAGGCGATAGCCGCTGGCGCCGGCGATTTCATTCCAATGAAGGGCATCAGCCTCGATACGGAAATCTCTTGGCCATGCGAGTTGCTGCTGGGCTTGGGCAAAGTTGGCAATGGGAAACATGACAGCAATGATGACAATTCGCAAAGCAAAGCGAAGCATTGTATGTATCCTTGAGCGAGATTGGATATAGGTTGCAAATTGTACAATCGCTCCGCAATAGTAATGAGCATAATGAATAGTTTCCACGACAAGAGTGGGCGCATAGTAACATACTACTACGTCCTATGATATAGATGATTTGCAGAGAATGAATTTAAATCGCTAGCGCCTGTTCTTTTGCGCGGCTGATGAAGGTATTCTTCGAGACCAATTCCAGCACCGCCATCGAGGTATTTTCGCGGATGGTCATCTCGCGGATCAGCCCCTGATGCCCACGATCTTCCGGCACGTAGCCGATGCCGTGATCCACCGCCTCGGACGGGCGGTTGATCTTGACCGGCTGGCCGTTAAGCAGGATCTCGCCCGACTCGGCCGGCAGCACGCCGAAGATCACCTGCGCCGTCTCACTGCGCCCGGAGCCGACCAAACCGGCCATGCCGACGATCTCGCCGGCGCGCACGCTGAAAGAAATATCACGGGTCAGCGGCGGGCGATTGAGATGCCTTACCTCCAATACCACAGCGCCGATTTCGGCCGTCTGCTTGGGAAACAGGTTCTCGATGGTGCGCCCGACCATCATGCTGATCAACTCGGCTTCACTGGTGTCGGTGACGTCCTGCGTACCGATGTACTCGCCATCGCGCAGCACAGTGACGCGGTCGGCCAGCTCAAACACCTCGTTGAGGCGGTGGCTGATGTAAATGATGCTGACGCCGCGCTCGCGCAGCAGCCGTACAATGCTGAACAGCTGCTCGACATCGCTTTCGGTCAGGGCGGCGGTCGGCTCGTCCATAATCAGGATTTGCGCATCCAGGGAGAGCGCTTTGGCGATCTCCACCCGTTGGCGATTGCCGACATTCAGCGCGCCCACCTTGGCGCCCACATCGAGGTTGTGGATATTCAGCTCCGCCAGCAGCGCGGCCGCCTGCCATTCCATTTCCTCCCAGTCAATGGCCTGGAAGCCGAAGCGCTTCATAGTAGGCGCGTGACCCATAAATATATTCTCGGAGACCGAGAGTTCCGGGTACAAGCCGAGTTCCTGGTAGATGGTAGCGATGCCGGCAGAGTGGGCTTCGCGCGGGTTGCTGAATTCGACGCGCCGCCCGTCCAGCAGAATCTCGCCGGTGTCGGGCTGGTATACGCCCGAGACGATCTTGATCATGGTGGATTTGCCGGCGCCGTTCTCGCCGATCAGCGCGTGCACCTCGCCGCGCCGCACATCCAAGCGCGCGTCCTTCAGGGCGCGCACGCCCGGAAAGTGCTTGTCGATCCCGCGGAGTTCCAGCAAGACGTCGCCCATAGCCTCAATCCAGCAAGGCGCGAAAGCGCTGGTAATTGTCATCCCAGGCGGTGCTGTCTCGCGGCTCATACAGCCGGTTTTCGTCCGATTGGCTGAGCAGCGCGCGCGCTTCCGCCACGCTGCCCAATTCGCCGATGGCGATCAGCTGGACGATGGCGTTGCCAGTGGCGGTGGCTTCCGCCGGTCCGGCGATCACCGGCCGGCCGATGGCGTCCGCCGTCATCTGATTGAGCAGGGCATTGCGCGAACCGCCGCCGATGATATGCAGCCGGTCCACCGCCCGCCCCGTTACCTCGATCAGTTGCTCCAGCACATAACGATATTTGTAAGCCAGGCTGACGTAGACGGTCGCCATGATCTCGGCATCGCTGTCGGGGATGGCTTGCCCGCTCCGGCGGCAGTAGTCGATGATCCGCGAGGGCATATCGCCCGGCGGCAGGAACGACGGGTCGTCAGGCTCAATGAAGGCTTTGAAAGGCGCCGCGTTTTCCACCATCGTTGTCAGTTCTTCAAAGCTGTAGTCGTTACCTTGCGCAGCCCAGGTCGCCCGGCACTGATCGACTACCCACAAGCCCATGATGTTTTTCAGGAGCCGCCAGGAGCCGCCGTAACCGCCCTCGTTGGTGACATTCGCCGCATACGAGGCATCGCTGATAAGCGCCCCGTCCAGCTCCAGGCCCAGCAGGCTCCAGGTGCCGCTGCTCAGGTAGGCGTAGTTTTCTGTGGTCGTGGGCACGGCGACGACCGCGCTGCCCGTGTCGTGGCAGGCGGGCAGGATGACGTCAATGCCTTGGTACTGGCCGATTCGCGTACCGGGCGCGACAATCGGACTCAGGATGTCAGTCGGGATGCCGACGGCGGCCATGATGTCGCGGTCCCAATCGCCCAGCGCCGGATTGTAAAGCTGCATGGTGGTCGCTTCGGTGAATTCACAGGCTTTGGCGCCGGTCAGCCAATAATTGAAAAGGTCGGCGATGGTCAACATGGTGGCGGCATGGTCCAGCTGCGGGCTGCCGTCGCGTATGCTCGCCGCCAGCTGATAAAGCGCGTTGAGCGGCATGAATTGGATGCCAGTGCGCTCGAAGACTTCGCGGCGCGGCATCCGCTCAAAGACCCATTCCATCGCGCCGTTTGTGCGCGGATCACGGTAATGGCAGGGGTTTGCCAGCAGCTCGCCGGCGCTATTGAGCAGGGCGTAATCGACGCCCCAGCAATCAAGGCCGATGGACGCCGCGTCCGCTACGGCATCAATCCCAACGGTGATTTCATGCCAGAGCCGCAAAACATCCCAATGCAGAGCCGTCGGCGTCTGCACCGGGATATTGGGAAAGCGGTGGATCTGGCTTAAGTGAAGCCGCCCGCCGTCAAAGGCGGCGTCCATCACGCGGCCCGAAGTCGCGCCCAAGTCGATGGCGATGACGTGTTTGGCAGTCATGAGATATTTCGATTATGCAGGTCGCGGACGGAATTTGATGACAATCGCATTGGACGTGAGTTCATTCCGGTTCATTCAGGGGCGATTTTAGTCCGCGCCGCGCGACCTGTCAATTTGCTGGCTGTTTCGGCAGTGGCTATTTGGGTGGATGCGCGCTGCTTTGCCCCTGTTGGATGGTTGCCTAAATTGCGTCAGTATCGAAACAATACAAAACTCTCTGTGCCCTCTGTGTATCCTCATTTTACTCTGTGGTGAAAAAAATTTGACGCGATTGCCCTCTTGCAGCGGCGGGAGGGCAGAATAATCAAATTGTAATTAGATTGTAAGAAACCGCGCTTTCCCGCATGGATAAAGGGCTACGGCGCTTTCCGTAGGGCGCGCGCAGGGCAAATACACAGCGAAATCGCTTGTAATTAAACGAATGTTTGATAAGTTATGCCCAGCTTATTCACCCATGCAAAAGGATATCGACATGTATCAGGTTCAATTATTCATTGGAGGCGGGCGGCGTCTGACGTTATGCCTCGCTGTTCTGCTGGCGCTTGTCATAGCGCGCGGCGGGTCGTTGACTGAAGCGCAGCAATTTGCGTCCATGTACGTATACACGTACGGCAGTGGGAGCCTAAGCGAAGGCTCGGGCCGAGCGACGCTTTATGTGGAGCGCATAGATGTGGGGAGTACCGGCTACGACGTATTACCATACAAAATCTGCTTCAGCGGCAGCGCCATCCCCGGAACGGACTTCTATGTAGTACGAAAGGGCAGCGAGTCCCCTGTCAGCATATCTTCTAATTGCTTTACCGACAGTTGGAGCAGCCTATGGTATCAGGGAAATCGCTACTATATCCATGCCAATAGCGACAATGTCTCGGATGCCAATGAAAAGATTGTCGCCACTTTATCAGAGGACAGCGGAAATTCCTGGCCCACCGGCTACTATCTCGTACCCCATCTCAGTAGCGTTACATTCACTATCAGCGGCGGCTGAGGCAACGGGCGATTGCAAGCAGCTTGCAGGACGGTCCTGGCGGATGTCAGGATCGTTTTTTTGTCTCGATTTCCTGCACCAGGTCAACCGTGAAATCTTCCAGCGTACTGATATGCGCGTCCGCCAGCGCCAGGACATCCGCTGGCAGGGGATAATCCGGGCTGGGCGCGGCCACGGCGAACATGCCCGCCGCTTTCAGCGAGCGCAGGCCGTTGGCAGAGTCTTCAATGCCCAGGCTCGCTTCGGGTCGAACGCCCAATGCCTTGAGCGCTTCCAGATAAATATCGGGCGCCGGTTTGCCCCGCGGCACGTCATCGCCGTAGATCATGACTTCAAAGACTTGATCCAAGCCGGTAATGCTGAGCACCGCTTTGATGATCTCAGTAGGTGAGCCGGACGCCAGACCGACGCGGAAATGCCGCTTCATGTGGCTGACCGATTCCAGCGCGCCGGGGCGTGCCGGCATACGCGCTTCATAGTGGGCGATCACACGCGCTTTCATCTCGGCGATGATGGCGTCGATGGATTCGTCCAGCGCCAGCTTCTCCTGCATGACGCCCGCCCAACCGACCGTGCTGCGGCCCATGGCCAAGCGCTGAAATTCGTCGGTCCAGACTTTGCCGCGGTCACGGGCGAATTCGACGCGCGACTTGTCCCAGTAGACTTCGCTATCGACCAGCACGCCGTCCATATCAAAAATGATCGCTTCTATCGGCATCGTCCGATTCCTCGCCGGTTAAATCGCGAACCGTAGGGGCGAGCTGGTGGCTCGCCCTTCGTGCTTCCTAGAAAGCCATCGGGCGGCTCAGCGAGCCGCCCCTACACCACTGCGCTGCCCTAAATCGCCTGCTCCGCCGGCGGCGGCATCACGCCGATCGTCAGCAGGATATTGGCGTAAATCCGCTGCTCGCCCGTGGCGATGACCAGGCAGCAGTCGTCCTTGCGCGCTTCGTCATAAAATGCGAATCGCTCCAGGGGCGTCAGCTCGACATCGTCCGGCAGCATATCGCGGAAATCGGTATAGATGCTCGGCTCCGCCCCGTCATCGCGCCGCATGACGTGAGCGGCTTCCACCGGCGTCGCGCTCAAGACCGCCTCCAGAACATCAGTCACGCTCACCATACCGGGCGCCAGATTGAGGTATACTCGCTTGGCTCGCGGGTTGGCGCCGGTGACGAAAGGATAATTGCCGTCGGGTATCAGTATGGTCGAGCCGTGCCCGGCTTGCCCCAGCGCATCCAGAATCTGCGGGTGTATCAATTTTCCCTGTAACATACGAATCTCCTGCCCGGATTTACAGCTTCCGAATGCGGTCGCCCACGCAGATTTCGCCGTCCTCGATCACTTTGGTGTAGATGCCGCGCCGCCGCGCCAGTTGGCCCTCGTCGGTCATCACCCACTTGCGCGCCGCCCCGCCAAAACGCCGGGCAAACTTGGTGCAGCCGGTATGCGGCAAGGTGGAGACTTCCATCACGACCTCGCCGATCTGCAGGCGCGTACCCGCCGGCAAGTTGTCCTGCGATATGTCCAGGTCAACGAAAAGCTGGTCGCCCGACAGCGCCCAGCGCGACTTGTCGCCGGCGAGCAGATTGATCAGTCGGCTGTTCATCATGGTGATCTGCGCATCGGGGTTTCCGCTGCGCCGCAGCCAGTCATCGCCGGCCAAGCCCGCCTCCGTGGAAAAGGCAGCGCTTTCCAATTGCTCGCGCGCTTCAGGTTTCGGGCGGCGCACGATCATTTCCACAGTGCCCATGTCCTGCGGCGATTTCTCCGTCTGCCGCCAGCCCGCTTCCAGGTCAGCAAAGGTCAAGGTGGCTTGCATCATGCTCTCCAACGGTCTAATGGTCGTCTGCCGACAGACTATACGCCAAAATGCGCGAATTGTCTTGTGGAATGTAGGTCAGTGCTGTTATGTTAGTCGCGGGGCCGCTCGGCGGCAGCGAAATTGGCTGGCGAGTTCACGCAAAATTTTAGACGGTCTCGGCTACCGCAATTGGCGGTAAGAGAGCAGAAGAGAATGGCGAAACATGCAAAGGAGCCCGCAATCTTATGACTATTGAACACAGACGCTTGGGACGGCAGGGCGTGCTGGTCAGCAATTTGTGCCTGGGCACGATGAATTTCGGCTGGCAGACCTCAAAAGAAGATGCTTTCGCCATCATGGACCGCGCCTTGGAATTGGGTATCAACTTTTTCGATACGGCTGATGTTTACGGGCGGCAGGTGGAATACGGCTTGACCGAGGAGATCATCGGCGAGTGGTTCGCTCAAGGCTGCGGACGCCGCGATGCCGTCGTGCTGGCGACCAAAGTCTACAATCCCGTCAGCCGCAAGGAATACCTGCCCGAGCCCAATCGCGACATCCGCAGCTTGTCCGCGTACAAGATCGCCAAACATTGCGAAGGCAGCCTGCAACGCATGCGCACCGACCGCATCGACATCTACCAGATGCATCATGTCGATCGCGACTGCTCCTGGGGCGAGCTTTGGCAGAGCTTCGACAGCTTGATCGGCCAGGGCAAGGTGGTCTATGTCGGCTCCAGCAACTTCGCCGGCTGGGATATCGCCACCGCCTGTCAGGAAGCGGATCGGCGGCATATGCTCGGTTTGGTCAGCGAGCAGAGCATCTATCATCTGGATAATCGGGCGATTGAATTAGAGGTCATCCCGGCTTGCCGTCACTATGGCCTGGGGCTGATTCCCTGGAGTCCGCTGGCCGGCGGTCTGCTGGGCGGCGCGCTGGAAAAGGTCGAGACCGGCCGCCGCAGCAATCCCGGCCTGATCGCGCTGGTGGACGAAAAGCGCCCGCAATTGGAAGGCTGGGAAGGTCTCTGCCGCGAAATCGGCCACCCGCCCGGGGAAGTCGCCCTCGCCTGGCTGCTGCACAATCCTGCTGTCAGCGCGCCGATTATTGGCCCGCGCACCATGGAACAATTGGAAAGCGCCGTCCGCGCGACAGCCATCACGCTCGACCAGGAAACCCTGCAGCAACTGGATGAGATCTTCCCTGGACCCGGCGGAGAAGCGCCAATGGCGTATTCCTGGTAAGATGACTTGGAGAGTGGTAGCGCGGCGATTCGCTCAAGAATTTGTCGAAACGGAAGGGGCGCGCCGGAGCGACTCTGCTCGCGCACGCCTTGGCTACTGTTCACTTGCGATAGTCTACAGCAGTGATTACTATAGATATGGAATGGCTAGTATAAGTTTGAATCGGAGTTAGCTATGGTAGGTTCAATGCGATTTGCCAACGTTGTTGTCTTGTTGGCGCTGATGTTGATCTTATTCCTTGTGGCTGCGTTACCCGTTAGCGCCGCTGAAATCAAGGTGGATGGCAATTGTACGCTGCGGAATGCAATCAAATCGGCAAACGACGACAAATCCCGGAACAATTGCGAAGCCGGTGATGGCGATGATGTCATCATTATGAAACGGGACTCCAAACCCGGCACAGGCCAACTGGCGGTGATCAAGTCTACCATTACCATTGAGGGACTTGGAAACATGCTTGAGGTGGATAACGCTCACTCCGTCTTCAAGATTGACGGCGGCGACTTAACAGTCCGCAATCTCAAGGTGATTTATCATGATAATACGCGTGAGAGAAAATCATTTGAGGTCTACGACGGCAGACTGACGCTCATTAACGTCACGGTGGAAAACTGCGAAGTTGGCATTCAGCGAAGGAACAGTCACGTCAGCCTCCAGGGCAATACCGATATCTGTGACCTGTCGCAAGATCAGCTGCTAATCGGCAGTGGCTCACAGGATTTCAACCTGCCGGTTGTCGCGCCACCGGACACGTGCAGCGCGCTGCCCGGCGCCAACACCGCCATAACCGCGACTTATGGCCAACAGAGCGGCGTTCAATGCCGCCAGCTTGACGGCTCAGGCATCGGCGTCCAGTCCATCGTCGACGGCGGTTTCATCGCGGCAGTCGATGTATGGGGATACGTCGAGCAGGGCGTCGAAATCTGCTTCCCGCAATTGGGTTCGATCACCTTCCTGGACGCGGCCACCTCTCCGCGCGCCGTGTCGACTATGGACTCCTACAGCCGCGGCAATAGCACTTGTGCCCGTTTGACGCGCGCCGGCAGCGTGGTCTTAATGCCGGGCGCTCCGACGAGTGTCGCGCCGGCGGAAACCGCCGCTCAACCCGACACGGCGACGACCGCCGTTAGCGGCTGCGGCGTACACGCCTTCGGGCATCTCAAGCTCCTGTCCGGTCCCTCGTCGGACGCGGAAATCATCGGCTACATCACGCGCGGAACAACAGCTACCTTCGTCTCCCGCAGACCCGGCTGGTATCAGGTGTCGCACGGCGGGCTGACCGGCTGGGTCGGTGGCAAATACGCTGACGGCGGCGCCTGCTAAGGCGACTGTAATTCCAAGCGGACGCGTCGATCGTCCGCTAATATTCAGCAAATGGAAGGGGCTGCTCCTAGTTTGGGGCGGCCTCTCTTAATACCTCGGCGATGTGCCGTATAGGCAGCGTCTGATTTTGCCGCGCAAGCTCACCCCGTAATTGCGTTATGCAGCCGATATTGCCCGAGACGACCAGGTCCGGTTCGACGGCCAGGATCGACTTGACCTTGCGCCGCGCCAGCTCGGCTGCAATCTCCGGCTGGTCGATGTTGTAGGTCCCGGCCGAGCCGCAGCACATGCCGGCATCGGCGATCTCGAGCATGCGCAGGTTGGGAATGCCGGCCAGCAGCGCGCGCGGCTCGCTCGCGCAGCCCTGCGCGTGCAGCAAATGGCAGGCGTCTTGGTAGACAACTCGGCGCTCGCCAGGGAATCCCGTCATCGCGCGCAAGCCGATGCCAGCCAGATAGGCGCTGAAGTCCATCACCTTTTTCGAGAATGCGGCGGCGCGCGCAGCATCCGTCTGGCCCTTGAATAGCAATTCGTAGTCTTTCATGCCCGAGCCGCAACCGGCCGCCGTGGTGATGATGGCGTCCACGTCCTCTGGGATGCAGTCGAAATTGCGGCGGGCGATGTCGCGCGCGCGTTTCTCCTCACCGACGTGCAGCAGGATTGAGCCGCAGCAGCCTTGCTCGCGCGGGATATGCACCTCGACGCCGTTGCGCGCCAGGACCTGCGCCGCCGCCTGGCTGATCTCCGGCGCCAGCACCTGCTGCGCGCATCCCAAGAGCAGAGCGACCTTGCCGCGTCGCTCGCCTTGAGCGGGCAAGACAGGCGGCAAGGGCCGGGCCGGCGGCAGGCTGTCTGGCAGCAGACTCAGCATCGTGGCGAAGGCGTCGGGCAATGCCGGCAGCAGCGCCTGGCCCAGTTTGCCGGTCAAAGCCGCCAGCCGAAAGCGTCGCGGATAGGGCAAAGTCTCGCAAATGAGCTTGCGCGTCAGCGCGTCCAGCGGCGGGCGCTGCCGTTCCTTCTCCTGCAGGGCGCGATAGCCGACCAAGAGATCGCCATATTCAACGCCCGAGGGACAGGCGGGCACACAAGCCATACAACCGAGGCAGCGATCGATATATGGCTGCGCTTCGACAGCAGGCAGATTCTCTTCCAACACATTCTTCATCAAGTAGATGCGGCCGCGCGGCGAATCCATCTCCTCGCCCAGCAAGTTGTATGTCGGGCATGCCGCCAGGCAGAAACCGCAATGCACACACTTCTCGACGGCCTCGGCCATCTCCGGCGCGCGCAAATCATCGCTTACGATTTGATGGCGCATCGCTTACTTCGCCGCCTTGCTTACGTATAAGACAAGTCCGGACACTTTTACCACCGAGGACACAGAGATTTTAATTGTATTCGACTTTCACGCATTTTATGCCGCTGCCAATCTCATGGAACTGTCGCTGCGAGAATATCTCGGAAAAGCTTTACTCGATGGCCTCATGTTCTCTCGGTGTACTCGGTGCTTAGTTTTTTTCATGACCCGCTTGGTGATACTTACACTAGCTTACCCTGCGGATCCAGCACGCTTTTGACGCGCGCGGACAGCTGCTGCTCCAGCGGCGCGCCGATGACAGGCCGGTCAACCTCGCCCAGCAGGCAGAGCCCGCGCAAACCCAATTTCGCGAGCGCGCGCTCCAGCTCCGCAATGGCGTCAGTCGCCACCCAGGCCACATTGCCGCCCAGGCCGTATCGCCGCTGCGTCTGGCTAATGTGGGCGTCTAAAGCCGTGACTTGCTTCGGCGAAAGCACCACCTTGACAACGCTTGCGCCATCCAAGCCGGCCAGCGGATTCCACAGCCCGTTCTGTTCTTCGACTGCCCGTACCTCCAGAGTTCTAGTCTTTCGCTTGACACTCTCGGCAAAGCGCTCAGCGCGCTGCGACAGCGTCTCGCTGATTCCGCCCAGCCGCGCCAGCAGCGTCCAGCCACCGTCCGCAGGCAACAGGTCCAGCGCGTCCAATTCAAAGGCGCTCCCGCCGATAAACATGATGGCGGCCAGCGCGTCATCCAGCTGCTCACAGTGGAAACTCAGACTGTGAAACTGCGGCGCATCGGGAAAGACCTTGAAGGTCAACTCGGTCATGATGGCATACTGTCCCAGGCTGCCGACCAGAAACTTGCTGAGGTCGAAGCCGGCCGAATTCTTCACGACCTTGCCGCCGACGCGAAAGGCGCGTCCGGCGCCATCGACGACTGACGCGCCCAGGATGAAATCGCGCACGCCGCCGTAGCGGTAGCGCCGCGATCCCGCCAGGTTTCCGGCGACCGTCCCGCCGATCGTGGCGCAATCCGGCAACAGCGGGTCGAAGGGCAGGTACTGTCCCTGCTCGGCCAGCGCCGCCGCGACCTCCGCTACTGGCGTTCCCGCCCGGACCGTGACCGTGTATTCGCTCGGCTGATATTCGATGATGCCGCGCAGCGCGGAGAGGTCAGCCAATGGGGCGGCGCCCGGGCGCGGATGCAGCGCCGGCTTGCTCCCGCGGCCGAGCACGTGGACGCGCTCTTGGTCGCGGACGAAGTCTTGTACTTCCGTCGCGCTGCGCAGGGCTGTGCCGATCATTCGCGCGAAATCACCCCTTGCCGTTCCAGCGGGTGCATGCCCTGCAGCGCAAGCGCGGGCGCCTCGCCGCCGGGGAACATCTTGCCGCGATTGGCGATCTCCTTGGGGTCGATCGCCCGGCGCAGCGCCTGCATGATGTCGAGTTCTTCTTCGCTGAACATCGCCGGCATATAATCGCGTTTTTCCATACCGATGCCGTGCTCGCCCGTGATCGAGCCGCCCAGCGCAACGCAGAGCGCCAGAATCTCGCCCGCCAGCTCTTCGGCTTTGCGCAGCGCGCCCGGCTCACGCCCGTCATACAGAATCAGCGGATGCAGATTGCCGTCGCCGGCGTGAAAAACGTTTGCGACTTCCAGCCCATATTTCTGCTTTAACGCATTGATTTCCAGCAGCGCCTCACCCAGGCGGCTGCGTGGGACGACGCCGTCCTGCACAATATAATCCGGGCTCAAGCGCCCGACCGCGGAAAATGCGCCCTTGCGCCCTTTCCAGATGCGGGTCCGCTCGTCTTCACTCTCGGCCACGCGCGTCTCGAAGGCGCCCGAATTCTCGATGATGCCGCTTAGCTGCTCGAACTCGGCCTCGACTTGGGGCGCCTCGCCTTCCAGCTCGACGATCAGCAGCGCTTCAGCATCCGGGTAGCCGGCATTGACCGAGGCCTCAGCCGCTTTGATCGCCAGCCGATCCATGATTTCCATGGCGCCGGGCAACAAGCCCGAAGCCACTACCATCGATACCGCATCGCCGGCGCGGCCCAGGTCATCGTAGGCGGCTAGCACCGTGCGGTAGCGCTCCGGCTGCGGCATGAGCCGCACGGTGATCTCCAGCGCGATGCCGAACAGCCCCTCGGAGCCGATGAAGAGGCCGATGACATCGGGCCCGATGCCGACTCCCTCCAGGCTCTCCCCCCCAAACGCCGTCACCGTGCCATCGGCCAGCACCACCTTCATACCCAGGACATGGTTGCTGGTCATGCCGTGTTTCAGGCAGTGCGCGCCGCCGCTGTTAAAGGCGATATTGCCGCCGATGGTGCAGATCGACTGGCTGGACGGATCGGGCGCGTAATACAAGCCGTAAGGCTGCGCCGCGTGGGTGATGTGCAGGTTGACCACACCGGGCTCGACCACGGCGATGCGCTGCTGCGGATCCAGCCGCTTGATGCGATTCAATCGATTCAAGCCGATCACCAGCCCGTCAGCGATGGGCAGGGAGCCGCCAGACAAGCTCGTGCCGCTGCCGCGCGCCACGAATGGCACTCCCATCTCGTGGCAGAGCCGCACGGTCGCGATGATCTCCGCTTCGTTCAAGGGTATGACCACCGCGCCCGGCTTGGTATTGAAGGCGGTCAAAGCATCGGACTCGTAAGGCAGCAACTGCGCGTCCCGCGTCAGGATGCGCTCTGTTGGGTAGATGCCTTCGAGTGCCTGAATAAACGGGTGGTTCATTTGTCAACTCGAGTCAATCCCCTTCCCTCCTTGTGGGGGAAGGGGCTAGGG
>WTGO01000090.1 GCA_011523515.1 Chloroflexota bacterium | reverse complement strand
GCCAGCGAGTACCATATTTCGGTGCAAACCGACCGCATCTTCCCCATAGGCGACGGCGCCATCAGCGACGAGCGGCTCGCCTTCCTCGACTGGCTTGATCAAGAAGACGATGAGATTCGCCTGATCAACCTGCCCATGGGGCGAGTTCCATCCAAAATCTACAATCTTTACCAATCCCTTAGCGGATTTCCGCATGCCGAAGGCGCCATCAGCCGTACGCCCGACCGCGCCTTCGACTATATTCGCGCCAATTCGCTACTGAACGCCTGGCATGAACAGCGGCCCGTCAGCTGCGAGTGGATTGACCGCGCCACTTATCTCGCCGGCCTGGCCCAGCTCGAGACAGATGGATTCAGCCATGTCGTTTATCATCGCGAGTTTGCCGACGTAAACGGCATCAAGGACAGTTTTCGCGATGCAGAGCCTGCCTACGCCGATGAGTTCGTACAAATCTTTCGCCTGCGGGAGCTTGGCGGTATCTGCACCGAAGCGCTGAACGCCGGCTATTCTTTCACCTGGGCCAACCTGCATGCCCTGCAAATGCGCTCGATCCTTGATGAACGCCACGGAACCGTGCTCCTGTTTCCGCCGACAGCCCAGGCTTATGCCAATCTCCAGCGCTATTTTCGGCTCTTCACGGAGGCGGACCGGTCGCTGGCATCCATCTGGGTCGACGAGCAGTCAAACATTCAAACCCGCCACTCCGCATTCCTGGAGGCTTACTCAAGCAACGACCTCGAACAAAATGCCACTCTGTGGCTGGTCAATAGCCGGCAAGCCATCAATGCCGAAGAAACGCCGGCTTTCCAAGGCTGGTTCAGCCAGCGCTTCCGTTTTTGCCAGCGCTACCGGGAAGATGAGCACGCAGTGTTTGATCTATACCTTCGAGTTGACGTCCCTTGCTCGGCCGTGGAGCAGAGCAGCCAAATGCAAGTGCGGTTTGACAGCGGCTTGCGCCTGCGTCAATTTTCTTACGCACTGAAGGAAAATACCCTCCACTTTTACTTGAACTGGAGCAACGACAACGCCGTCCGCTACGGATTCTCGCTTCAATTCTTCGACGACCAGGGTCAAAAGACGCTGCAATACGACAATGTGGTCCAGGTGCGGCCGCTGTCGACCTACGAGATTGACGCCTCGTCATTGCCGGCGGGCGACTACTCGATTCAGCTGATCGTTTATGATTTCGAGACGCTAGCCAGTCAAGGCGGCACGGTAACCGACACCGGCGAGCGCTTTGATCGCGCGCTTGAAATTGGCAGCATCAATTGGTCACCCTAGTCGCCTGTCGCCGGCCGAAACTAACAACTGGGTTCCCGCGCCGCAGCATTCAACAGCTGCCTGCCCTTAAGCGCCAACAGTAAAGCCGTCAATCTGCAGTTCCCGCTGGACTCGATGCTGTGATCCAGTGATAATCCCCGGCTGGCTATCCAGGGTCTCGTAGTTGTACAGGATGAGTCTCAAGTCATACTCGCCGGCCGGCAGAGACGCAATGTCAAGCCGGTCCTGATATAAGCCGGCATCGGTAATCACTGTGTCGATCTGCGGTCCGGTCTTGTTGCCGTCTTCATCAAATAGTTGCAGTGTGTACGCGTACATGCCGCGAACGGTTAGTGACCACCAGGTGGCTACCGTGAGTTCATCGGCGTCCAATTCAAAATCGACTTTCCGCAGTTCGCTGCCGTTGTCATACCGGACACTTGTGGCATGCAGTTCGCTTGACGTCAGCAGCGCGCACTCAATACGCTTTGGACCGTAGAGCTCAATCACCGCTTCCGGCTTGTCAACGAAGCGGCCACACGGTTTGTAGTACTGCAGAAAGCCCTCCGTATAGGCGCTGATGGTCTGTAAGTCAGTCTGTGCCGGGTTGTAAACCAGCCAGGCCCGAAATCTCCAGGACGCCATCGAATCCAATGTACTATATCTGCGCGCAGTACTTTGCAGCGAAGGCTCTCCATCGCCGCTCGCACGTAAATGAATCATTCCGCTCCATTCACCCGCGAATCGGTCGTAATAGGCGAAAACCTGCTTGTCAACAGGCGTGTCGGAATGAAAGCTGACAATGTAATCCCCATGCTCTATGTCGATTCCCGGTTCATAGAGCAATTCTTGATAAGGTGGCGACTTTTGCAAACTCAAGCCGAGCCAATTATTGTAAAGCAGCAGCTCCTCAGACCGCGAGAATCCGACGTAAGCGGCGATCCACAATATCAGAAAGGGATTACGGAATAATCGCCAGCGCGGTATCTGGTTCAGCCCAATCGCAAGCGCGCAGACCCAGGGCAGAGCCAGAACAATCGTGTACCTGATCCGCCGCGCAATCAGCAGTGGAGCTATTTCGTTGCCGAGCAGCATCAGCAGGGCGATCAGGCATACGACAATCAGGCTGTAGCGTTGAGAGCGATTGAGCCGCTTGTACCTGGCAGCGACCGCAATGCCGACGATGGCTGCAACGAAGGGCAAGCCGTTAGTATAAATTGATGCTATTGCCAGTAATGAATCAACGAACGACAACGCATCGCTCGTGGGTACATCCCGAGTCAACAGGCCTTCAAGAAACACTGGCAGCCAGGGCATAAATAGCAGACCGGCGCCAATCAACGCCAGCCAGGACCAAATCCAGCGACGGTCTTTGAACGCGAAGAATACATGGTAAATACCCACCGCCGCCAATACGATCGTCCCGAAATAATGCACCCACAATAACGCGGCCGAGGCGGCGATGAATGCCAGCCACAGGCGCCGCGGAACCACGCCCGCAATCGACGAGATTTTCCAATAGCTCCACACAACCACTATGGATAAGGTCGCGAGTAATGAATACATCCTCGCGGCATGGGTGTAATAGGCCACAAAGCCGACGAATGTCGCCAGCAGCACAGCATCCATCGCCGTGTTCTGTCCGCCGGCCAGCAGCGTCAGCCGATAGGTGAAGACCAGCCCGAAGAGCGCTATAAGAACGGAAAACAAGCGCATTACGAATAGATCCAACCCGGCCAACCGACTCCAAAAGTTCAGCAAGACAAGATATCCTGGCGCGTGATCCTGGTTGGTCTTCTGTATGACGGACTCGACGGTTTCGGGAATACTGTAGATCGGACTGAGCTGCGAATCCGCCAGATGTTTGACCGAGTCCCATTCTTCATGCGTGGCCGGATACGACTTGAGGCTAAATACGCCAAAGGCATATACCAGCGCCAGGCATACGCCGACAACGGCGAAATGTCGCCGGGACCTCGCCACCTTAGCGGCCGGCGTCGTCATCGCCTGCTTGTCCACTCTGCATCTGCGCAGCTTTCCTCCTTCACGTCGCCAATCCGCACCCTTGCCATTATATTACACGCGCCAAAACCGCTTTGGTTCCGGCGCCCCAGGCGGCAATTCCGCAAACAAACGGTCAAACGCGGCAACTGTCGCTATATGCTACTCTCGCCGTGATTGTATCATAGACGACGCGCAATTGATCGCGGCGGACGCCCACGAAATCAGACATCGCGCCCTCTGCTTGGCGGCTCATCATAGCGTCGAGATTCAATGCCAGGCGTCAAGCCAGGCCGGCTTCTTTCCGGCGTGCAAAAGTCCCGCCAGCAAGTGGAAGCGCCCAGATGACAGCGCGCGGCGCCGGGCGAATCCCGCCGATATTTGACAGTGCAAACGCACTGAGATAACCTCTCGCTGAGTCGGCCGCGGCAAACGGATATTCGACTGCCTTGAATGGCTTGAATACCCAATCACCGCGCTGCGCCTCACATTTTCACATTGCGGAACAGTTGGCGGGCGATGCTCGGATATTTTTTCAGACGCTTGCTTTACATGGGTATCGTGCTGTTTATGGTCTCGATCCTGTCCTTTTACATTATCAACTTGCCCCCGGGCAGCTGGATCGAAAACTACGCGAGCGAGTTGGAGGCATCGGGCGATATCGTCGATGAGGCGGAGTTGGAATTCTTGCTCCAGCGCTACGGCCTCGACCGCCCACTGCACGAACAGTACATCCGCTGGATTATCCCGCTGGTGACGCAGGGAGACTTCGGCGAGTCGTTTGAATGGAATCAGCCGGTATGGCCTTTGATCGAAGAGCGCCTGTTCTTGACCATGACCGTGTCGCTGGCGTCGATCATTTTTGTGTACGTCGTTTCGATACCGATCGCACTCTATTCGGCCATCAACCAATACTCAGTCGGCGATTATTTCTTCTCGTTTATGGGCTTGATCGGCCTGGCCACTCCCAACTTTCTTATCGCGCTGGTGTTCATGATCATCATGCTGCGCGTTTTCGGCGTGACGCCGGGCGGCCTCTTCTCGCCGGAGTATCTGCGCGCGCCCTGGAGCCTGGCCAAATTCGGGGATATGCTGCTGCACCTGCCCGTGCCCGTGGTCGTCATCGGCACAGCGGGCACCGCCGGCTTGATCCGCATTCTGCGCGCCCAGCTGCTGGACGAATTCCAGAAACAATACGTGATTACGGCGCGCGCCAAGGGCCTGCGCGAGCGCTTTCTGATCATCAAGTATCCCTTGCGCATGGCTTTCAACCCCATCGTCAGCAGCATCGGCAGCCTGCTTCCGCAGATCGTCTCGGGCTCGGCCATAGTCTCCATCGTCCTGGGTTTGCCCACGACCGGTCCACTCTTGCTGCGCGCCTTGATCGCCCAGGACACCTACGCCGCCGCCAGCATGCTGCTCATGCTCAGCGTCATGACCGTACTGGGCGTCTTCATCTCCGACCTGCTGCTGATGTGGCTGGATCCGCGGATTCGTTATGAAAGGGGCAATTAGTGAGCCCTGAGCCAAAAGGCGAAGTCAGCCGACTGGATGTCGATGAGCTGCTGAATTACGAGATACTCTCGCAGCGGCAATTGATCTGGCGCAAATTCAGACGCCATCGGGTGGCGTACTTCTGTCTTTTGTTCCTGTGCCTTTTTTATCTGCTGGCCATCTTCGCCGAGTTCTTCGCGCCTTATGGCGCCTTCACGCGTGATACCGATTTCCTCTACGCGCCGCCGACGCCCGTCCATTTCATGGATGAGGCCGGCGATTTCAGCCTGCGCCCCTTCGTCTACAAGATCGTCAGCGAGCTGGATCTCAATACTTTTCGGCGCGAATATGTCGAAGATCCAAGCGAGAAGTTCCCGGTCAGATTTTTTGTCCGGGCGGAACCCTATCAACTGCTGGGCTTCATTGACACGGACATTCACCTCTTCGGCGTTGATGAGGGCGGCGTGCTCTTCCTGTCCGGAACGGACGGCCTGGGGCGCGATTTGTTCAGCCGCATGCTTCTGGGCGCGCGCACATCACTCTTCGTCGGTCTGCTCGGGCTGGCGATCGGCTTCGCGCTTGGCTTGATCTTCGGCGGCATTTCCGGCTATTACGGCGGCGGCGCGGATATGCTGATTCAGCGGATGATCGAGTTCTTGCAGTCCCTGCCGACCTTGCCGCTGTGGATGGCGCTGGCGGCGCTGGTCCCGCCGGAATGGACGCAGATTCAAGTCTATTTCGGCATCTCGCTGGTCTTGGCGACGGTGGGCTGGACCGGGCTGGCGCGCGTTGTCCGCGGCAAGCTGATCAGCCTGCGTGAAGAAGACTACGTGCTGGCGGCCAAGCTCTCCGGCTTGAAGGAGCGGGCCATCATCACGCGGCATCTTCTGCCCGGCTTTCTCAGCTACCTCATCGTGCATCTGACGCTGGCGATCCCGCATATGATCCTGGGCGAGACCGCGCTGAGCTTCCTGGGTTTGGGCATTCAGCCGCCGGCCGTCAGCCTGGGCACGCTGCTGCAAGATTCGCAGAATGTGCAGACTGTGACGATCAATCCCTGGCTGCTCTATCCGGGCGCGGTGGTGGTCGCCATCGTTATCGCCTTCAACTTCCTGGGCGATGGCCTGCGCGATGCCGCCGACCCCTACAAGCATATCTAAGGCGCCGCCATGTCCGAAATACTGCTGCAAGTAGAGGCGCTGTCGACTCATCTGCCCTTAGAAGAGGGCCTGCTGAAAGCCGTCGACGGCATCAGCTTCACCATTAGCCGCGGCCAAACGATGGGCTTGGTGGGCGAATCCGGCTGTGGCAAGAGCATGACGGTGAACACCATCATGCGTCTGGCGCCGAATTTCGCCCAAATCGAGGGCGAGGTTACTTACTATCCAGCCGAGGGCGAGCCGATCAATATCACCGCGCTCGATCCATACGGGCCTGAGATTCGCGATATTCGCGGCGGCGAGATCGCCATGATTTTCCAGGAGCCGATGACCTCGTTTTCGCCCCTGCATACCATCGGCAATCAGATCACCGAAGCCATTCGCCTTCATCGCACGCAAGACCGGAAAGAGGCGACCAAGATCGCCATTGATCTGCTGCAGCGCGTCGGCATGTCCAATCCAGCGCAGCGCATGAACGAATACCCGCACCAGCTCTCCGGCGGCATGCGCCAGCGCGCCATGATCGCCATGGCTTTGTCTTGCGAGCCGTCGCTGTTGATCGCCGACGAACCGACTACCGCGCTTGACGTGACGGTGCAGGCGCAAGTCTTGCAGCTCATGCGCGACTTGCAGAGCGAGTTCGGCATGTCGATTCTGTACATCACGCACGACCTGGGCGTGATCGCGCGTATGGTGCAGGTGGTGGCGGTCATGTACCTGGGCCGCATCGTCGAATTCACCGATGTGGACAGCCTCTTCTACGATGCCAAACATCCCTATACCAAGGCGCTGATCCAGTCGATCCCGAAGATCGGCAGGAAGTCGCGCGATCGCCTGGAGTCGATTCACGGCGCCGTGCCGGTGCCCATCAATCGCCCGCCCGGCTGCGGCTTCTACCCGCGCTGTTCCGCCGCCATCGACGGCCTCTGCAACCGCGTCGATCCGCCGCTGGCGCAGATTGAAGACGACCATGCTGTGGCTTGCTTCGTCTACCCGGAAGTGCTGGACGCAGTCGGCGAAACCATGCCGGAAGGCGCGACCCATGCCCTCTGACGAGACCATCCTGCAAGTCAAGTCGCTGAAGAAGTATTTCCCAATCGAGAAGGGTTTGCTGCGCCGGCAGGTGGGGCAGGTCAAAGCCGTCGATGATGTCAGCTTCGAGATTAAACGGGGCGAGGCGCTGGGTTTGGTCGGGGAATCCGGCTGCGGCAAAACCACGCTGGGACGCTGCGTCCTGCGCGCCATCGACCCCACCGCGGGCGAGATCATCTTGCGCGCCAGCGACGGCGCCACGGTTGACATCACTTCGCTAGACAAGGGGGAGCTGCGCCAGCTGCGCAAAGAAATGCAGATGGTCTTTCAGGATCCCTTCTCCTCGTTGTCGCCGCGCATGACCGTGCTCGATATCATCGGCGAGCCGCTGTGGGCGCAGGGCGTCCGCGGGCGCGATTTGGAGGATCGCGTCAGAGAATTGGCCGATCTGGTGGGCTTGAATATCGGCCATTTGAATCGCTATCCCAACGCATTCAGCGGCGGTCAGCGCCAGCGCATCGGCATCGCGCGCGCCCTGGCCACGCATCCCGGGCTGATCGTGGCCGATGAGCCGGTATCGGCGCTGGATGTATCGATCCAGGCGCAAATTCTGAACCTGCTGCAAGATCTGCAGGAAAAACTGGGCCTGACCTATCTCTTCATCGCCCATGATCTCAGCGTGGTCGAGCATATCGCCGACCGCGTGGCCGTGATGTACGTGGGCAAAATCATCGAGCTGGCGGATACGGAAGAGCTTTATCTCAATCCCAAGCATCCCTATACTGAAGCGCTGCTCTCGGCCGTGCCCAAACCCGACCCGCGCCTGGAAGAGCAGGAGATCATCCTCAGTGGCGAGGTCGCCAATCCAGCCGATCCGCCCAGCGGCTGCTTGTTCCACCCGCGCTGCCAATACGCGCAGGATCGCTGCCGACTGGAAGCGCCGCCGCTGGAAGAAGTCGCGCCGGGCCACTTCGCCGCTTGCCATTTCGCGCAAGAGTTGGAATTGACAGGCGTGGCGATGTAAAGTTATCAGACGCGCCTGCGCATTAAGCGCGAGGCCAACCTGAATAATTCATCAGAAAGAGCGGGCCGAAAGGAGGTTTATCGCCAAAGCCATTCATGATCCGAACAAACGCAGCGTTAATTAATTCACTGGAGGAAAGAACCATGTCAATGTTTAACTATCGAAGGCTGCTGGGCATTATGCTCGTCCTGCTTCTGGCGCTGACGGCCTTCACCGCGGCCGCGCAAGACGGATACTCGCCGGCCGACAACCTGAGGACCTGGTCGCTGGAAGCTTACGAAGCCGAGACCGGTAATACCATCGGCATGTTCAACGAAGCGCCCATGCTGGCGGATATGGTCGCAGCCGGCGACCTGCCGCCGGTCGAGGAGCGCTTGCCCGACCGCGGCGATATCATGGTCGTTCAACCGCGCGAGTCCATCGGGAGCTACGGCGGCGAGATTACCTTCAACGCCACCAATCCCACCTCTTTTGGCAATACCGGCTTCACCGCCTGGGATCAGCATCTGACCGGCTTCTCGACCAATTGGGAAGTTGTCTTCCCCGAGATTGCCAAGAGCATTGAGCTGTCTGAAGACCTGATGACGGCGACGGTCACGCTGCGCAGTGGCATGAAATGGAGCGATGGCGCGCCGCTCAGCGCTGACGATATCATGTTCTGGTACGAAGACATTATGCTGCACGAAGAGCTGCCCAATATGTCGAACGCGCTCAAGCCGGGCGGCACGCCGCTAGTGGTCGAGAAGGTCGACGACCTGACCGTGAACTTCATCGCCGCGCAGCCGAACCCCGCATTCTCCCTCGTAGTCGCGCGCAGCGGCCAGGGCTTCCCAATCTCGCCGCGCCATTACCTGCAGCAGTGGCACGCCGACTATAACGAGGACGCGCAAGCCCTCGCCGAATCCGAGGGTTACGATAGCTGGGCCGGCGCCTTCGAATTCCACATGAACGGCCAAACCGGGCAGAGTGACTTCGATCCTGACTTGCCAGTCTTGAAGCCCTGGACACTCGATACTGTCGATGACTTCGGCAACAAGTTCTACGTGCGCAACCCCTACTACTACAAGGTCGATACCGAAGGCAATCAGTTGCCCTATATCGATCGCCAGGTGCGCTTGCTGCTGGGCGAGCCGGAAGTGGTCATCCTCAACGTACAGGCCGGCGCTATCGATTACGGCTTCTACAACCTGGAAGTCAGTGACCTGCCGGTACTAAAGGCCGGCGAGGCTGAAGGCGACTACACGACCATCCTCTGGCCCGCCGATCAAGGCGCGATGAGCAAATACCAGTTCAACATCACCGTCAATGACCCGGTCTTGAACGAAATCTTCAACGATCTGCGCTTCCGCCAGGCCATGTCGCTGGCGATCAATCGCGATGAGATCAACGAAGTGCTCTTCTTCGGCCAGGCCGTGCCGCGCCAGTGGGGCGTCTCGTCCTTGTCCGCCTTCTACGAAGATTGGATGAGCGACCACTACGCCGCTTATGACCCCGACGGCGCCAACGCTCTGCTCGACGAAATGGGTTTGGCGATGGGCGATGACGGCGCGCGCCTGCGCCCCGATGGCGAAAAACTGTCGATCGTGCTTTGGGACGCCATCAACCGCATCCCGATGTCCGAACTGGTCGCGGAGTACTGGGAAGCGGTCGGCGTCGATGTCGAGATCAACCCCAGCACGCGCGAAGCCTTCAAGCAGGCGCTGCTGGCCAACGAAGTTCACGCTTCGACCTGGTTTGCCGATGTCGTCTCCGAGAAGGACATGTACCAGCGTCCCATCTGGTTGCGTCCGCCCTACGGCATTGACTCGACGCCGGTAGGTGGTGGTTTGGCCTGGCGCAAGTGGTGGCTGTCCGGCGGCGAAGAAGGCGAAGAACCGCCCGAGTACCAGAAAGAGCAATTGCGGCTGGTTGACGAATGGCAGCTGACGGAAATCGGCTCGGATCGCTACCTCGAGCTCGGTACGCAGCTGGTCGCCAATACCGTCCGCAATATGTACCACATCGGTCCCGTTGGCGAGGCGCCGGAAGTGTTTATCCGCTCCAACCGCCTGCGCAACTTCACGCCGGTCGAGGGCGTCCTCTACATCAGCCATCTCGAAAGCGGCCACTCCGATCAGTGGTTCGTCAGCGAGTAAGCAAGCAAGCTTGATTTTCGATGGGTTCGCGTTTCGGCGCGGACCCATTTTCTTTGTCAAGTCAGCGAAGCAGAAGCGAGTAAGCCATGCAATGGTCACAGATCAAGTTTCATCCCGAGCGCGCGCTGTCCTACCTCGGCAGCCCCAGCATCGTCCGCCTGCCTGATGGGGCGCTGCTGGCGTCGCATGATTACTTCGGCCTGGCCGGCTGCCCCAAGAATCACGAAGGCGAAGAAAGCCTGACCAGCATCTACCGCTCGGAGGACGCCGGCGCCGCCTGGACAAACATCACGCATATCATGAATTGCTATTGGAGCAGCCTCTTTCTGCATGAGGGCGCCGTCTATATCCTGGGCACATCGCAGCAGTACGGCTCCATCGTCATTCGCCGCAGCGCCGATGGCGGCCATACCTGGACGCACCCCAGAGATGAATCCAGCGGCTGGCTGTTCAGCGGCGGCGTCTATCACGACCCGCCCAATTACCACTGCGGTCCTATGCCGGTCGTCGAACACGAGGGCCGACTCTACCGCGCCTTTGAAGATTGCGACCCGCCCGGCTGGGGCAATTTCCAGGCCGGCGTCATCTCCGCGCCGGTTGATGCTGATCTGCTCGACGCGGACAACTGGACCATGAGCAACAAGCTCGTCTTCGACCAAAGCTGGATCCCGCGCGGATGGGATGCCGAGCGGGCCAACCCGGCCGGCTGGCGCGAAGGCAACGTGGTAGTCGCGCCGGACGGTCAGTTGTGGAATATCCTGACATTTGAAGGCGGCGCCGTCCTGGACGAAAAAGCGCCGCGTCTGCTCATCAGCGACGAAGGCAAGACGCTGAGCTTCGATCCCGATAGCGGCTACATCGACTTTCCGGGCGCCAAAGCCAAGTTCGTGATCCGCCGCGATCCGCAGACGGGCAAGTATCTTTCGCTGGTGAACAACCTGGCGAACAAGGACATCCTCGCGCGGCTGGCCGGCGATCTGGCCTCACAGCGATATCGCGCCCGACACCCCATGCGGCAGCGCAACATTATGTCGCTGACCAGCTCGGATGACCTCTGGAATTGGCGCATTGTCAAGACGCTCATGCGCGACGATACCGGCTTAAGTCCCGAAGACTCGATAGCGCTTACCGGCTTCCAATATGTTGACTGGCAATTCGACGACGCCGACCTGATCTATGTCGTGCGCACCGCCTATCGCGGCGCGCGCAATTTCCACGATTCCAACCAGATCGTCTTCCGCCGGCTGGAGAATTTTCGCGACTTGCTGTAGAAAGAGCGGCCCATGACATTAGCCTGGAACGAAGTCAAGGTTCAGCCCGAGCGGTCCAAAACCTTCCTGGGCAGCCCCAGCATCTTGCGCCTGTCGGATGGCGCGCTGCTGGCCTCGCACGATTATTTCGGCTTGCCCAACTGCCCCAGAAATCACGAAGACGAAGAGAGCCTGACCAGCATTTACCGCTCCGAAGATGAGGGCCGCAGTTGGGACAATATCACCCACATCATGAATTGCTACTGGAGCAGCCTGTTTCTGCACCGAGGCAGCGTCTACATCCTCGGCTGCTCGCAGCAATACGGCTCGATCTTCATCCGGCGCAGCGCTGACGGCGGCTTCACCTGGACGCATCCGGCTGACGCGAGCAGCGGCCTGCTCTTTCGCGGCGGCCCCTTCCGACATGCGCCAAATTATCATTGCGCGCCCGTGCCAGTGCTGGAGCACAAGGGCCGGCTCTACAAAGCCTTTGAAGATGCTGACCCGCCAGTGCACGGCCCCAGCTTCCACTCCTGCGTCGTCTCCGCGCCCAGCGATGCCGACCTGCTGGACGCGGCCAACTGGACCATCAGCAACAAGATTCCCTTCGACCCGGGCTGGATTCCGGACGATTGGGATGCGCCTGAGCGCCCCTGCTGGCTGGAGGGCAATATCGTGCCCGCGCCCAACGGCGAGCTGTGGAATATCCTGCGGCTGAACGCCAGCCCGATGGTGAACCGCGCGGTGATTGTCCGCGTCGAAGACGAAGGCGACCGCATCACCTTTGACCCCGGCAGCGGCTTTATCGACTTTCCCGGCGGCGGCACGAAGTTCAGCATCCGCCACGACGACCAGAGCGGGCTCTACCTGGCCTTGGTCAATAACGTGACCAACCCGGCCTGGCCCCGCCAGCGTAATATCTTGTCGCTCAGCGCCTCAAGCGACCTCATTAACTGGCGCCTGGCGCATACGCTGATGCGCGATCAGAGCGGCCTGACGCCGGAAGATTCGGCGCGGCTGACCGGCTTCCAATATGTCGATTGGCAATTTGACGGCGACGACCTCATCTACCTGGTTCGCACCGCCTACCGCGGCGCCATCCGCTATCACGATTCCAACCGCATCATCTTCCACCGGCTGCCCAACTTCCGCCAGTATCTTTAGGTCTAGTACAAACCTCACCACAGAGAACACAGAAGATCCACAGAGGGCACAGAGTAAATCAGTTTACCCATTCTATGCGCTATGCCTGCCGCTATTTCCAATTGCGTTCCCGTCGAAAGCCGCAGGGGCGAGCCTTGGCTCGCCCGCCCAATCACACCTTGGGGTTTCATGTATTGTGTGAGCCAAGTTGTGACATGCGAACGGCAGTGGCGAATCAGCCGCGGATAGTGGTAAAGTGTGGAAAACGCCTCTAGGCCAACTTGAATGTGGAAAGGAAGAAGCAAATGGTGCGCGCAGGTTTATCCAGTTTTTCGCTGCATTTGCCCGATGCCCTGGGCGATCCCTGGTTTGAATTGGACACCGACGGCAAAAGCGTCTCCGGCTCGTTCCAACAGACGCCCACCCTCGATCTGCTAGACTTTCCGGGCGAGGTCGCCGCGCGCGGCATCAATTGCGTCGACCTCTGCATCCAGCATATTCCCAATATTGAGCCCGGCTACCTGGCCGAGTTGCGCTCCGCCTTCGAATCGGCGGACGTGGAGCTGTACCAGCTGCTGATCGACATCGGCGAGCTAGGCAGCGCCGATCCGGACGAGAGCGACGCCGGGATCGCACTGACCAAACGCTGGATGGAGATCGCCGCCGAGCTGGGATCGACCGGTGTGCGTTACGTGCCGGGCGACAGCGAGCCAACGCCGGCGACCATCAGCCAAAGCGGCGCAGCCTTCCGCGAGCTCTATGATTACGGCGTCGCCTGCGGCGTGGAGCCGGCCACCGAGAATTACAAGGTTTTCAACAATGAAGCCGACGATTTGCTGCAAGTGCTTGATCTGTCCCAACGCGATTACGGCTTGGTGGCGGATTTCGGCAATGCGGCGGGTCCCCGCAAATATGAGACGCTGTCCAAATTGATGCCGCGGGCGACGGCGATACATCAGTGGGTCGACATCGACGACGATGGCACACTCAATGTGGAAGACTCCAAACATTGCCTGAACATGGCGCGTGAAAACGGCTTTGACGGCCCGATCATGCTCTTGGGCGGCAAGCCCTATCAGCAATATCGCGACACACGCGCGCTGTGGGATGCCGTGGACGAATTGCGCCGGGAAGTGCGCTCAGTCTTCGGCGATTTACAGGTCTGACTGCCGCCGGCGATCGCAGCGCCTGTGCTTGACTCGAGTATATGCACCTTGGCGGCGGGCCATCTTGCAGCCGCCGCCAAAGCGGTGTATCAAGCGGCTGATTCGCGCCGACGATCCGCCATGAATCAACCCGATAGCGCTACCCCATTGCCAGCGGGTAGTCGCAGTTGCCGTCGGTATCAGTCAGCCAAGCGGCTATCCAGCCGTCGCGGCCCTCATGCGCAACTTTGAACCAGGAGGCTGTGCGGGCGCTGGATTCGGCGATCAATAACAGGCGTGACCGACATCGCTTAAGACAGCCCCGATTCAGAATGCCGGAATCATACGCCTTTCTAGCCATAAATGCCGCTTAAGATACATAATGTTGAAACCTGTAACGTTTTTATCGTAGCCCGGATCGCTTATCCGATCCAGAGGGGATCGGCGGACAAAATGGCTCATCCGAGTTGGCTGGATGCTGCCATGATTGCCGCAGATTAACGGTAGCTAGGTCGGCGCCCAGGCCCGCTGTCGCATTCGCTGCAATCTACGACAGCACAAAACCCTCGTAGCCATTGGCCACGACCGCTTCACACTTTTCGACATAGGGCGGAAAGTTCGGCAAAGGCATGAAGACCCGCGGTTTGCCCGGGATGTTGTATCCTTGGTACCAGTTGTGGCAGCTGACCCAAAGCGTGCCGCTTGCCACTTCATTGACATGCGCGACCCACGCCGCTTGCGCCTCTGCGCTCGCCTCAATGCAGGCGTGCTCGCGTTCAACCATATAACTTATGCAGTCCGTCACCCATTCGACGTGCTGTTCGATAGCCACCATCATGTTGGTCAACACCGACGGGCTGCCGGGACCGGTGATGGTGAAGAGATTGGGAAAGCCGGTCACTTGCAGGCCCAAGTAATTGACCGGGCCATCAGCCCACTTGTCGCGCAGCTTCAGGCCATCGCGTCCGCGGATGTCGATCTTCAGCAGCGCGCCGGTCATGGCGTCGAAGCCGGTGGCGAGAACGATGATATCGAGCGCGTATTCGTTTTCAGCGGTGCGAATGCCACGCGGGGTGATTGCCTGTATCGGCGCGGCGTTGATATCGACCAAGCGCACATTGGAGCGATTGTAAGTCTCAAAGTAGCCGCTATCCAAAACGGGGCGCTTGCAATGAATGGTATAGTCCGGCGTCAGCATCTCAGCCACGGCGGGGTCCTTCACGATCGCGCGGATTTTCGCCCGCACAAAATCCGCCGTCGCTTTGTTGCTTTCGGGATTAATCACGATGTCGTTGAAGGCGCCGAAGAAGGGGAAGCCTCCCAATTGCCAGCGTTCCTCCAGGATGCGCTGGCGCTCTGCCTCGCCCACTTCCAGGGCCGAAACGTCGTTGGCGGGGATATGCGACAGCTGCGCGCCCGATTCCAGCCGGTTGCGGGCGCGGAAGCCGGCATAGTCGGCTTTGATCTCGGCCACCAGGTCCGGGTCTGTCGGGCGATTATGCGCCGGCACCGACCACTGCGGCGAGCGCTGAAATACTGTCAGATGCGTCGCTTGCTCGGCGATGACCGGTATCGCTTGCACGCCGGACGAGCCTGTACCGATGACGCCGGCGCGCAGCCCGCTGAAGTCGACCCCCTCGTGGGGGAAGCGCGCGGTGTGGTGGATCGGTCCCTCGAAGGTCTCCATGCCGGCGATCTCGGGGATGTTAGGCTCTGATATACAGCCGGTCGCCATAATCAGAAACCGGGCTGAGAACGCCGCCCCGCCAGCGGTCGTGACCCGCCATCGATTGCTCGCCTCATCGAAGACCGCCGCTTCGACACGGGTGCTGAACATGATATCGGGCCGCAGGTCATGGCGATCGGCCACGTGGTTGAGGTAGGTCAGAATCTCCGGCTGGGTTGGATAGCGTTCGGGCCACTCCCACTCCTGTTGCAGGTCCTCGTCAAAGCTGTAGGAGTATTCGATCGTGTCGGTATCGCAGCGCGCGCCCGGATAGCGGTTCCAGTACCAGGTACCGCCGAGATCAGCGCCCATTTCGATAACGCGCGTCGACAAACCAAGCTTGCGCATTCGATACAGCATATACATGCCGGAGATGCCGGCGCCGACGATGACCACATCGAGATTTTCCGCTGAAGCCATAGCTAATTCCCGTCGTCAGTAATAATCACTCAAGCCTAATTCATCACGAATCCGCCCGCTACGGTCAAGGAAATGCCGGTCACGTTTTCGGCGCGCGTCAAATACAGTGCTGCCTCGGCAATATCTTTGGGCGTCTGTCCACGGCCCAATGGTACGTGATTGCGGATGACAGCGTCAAATGTGTCTCCGGCCGAATCGGTATCATACCGGCGTTGATTGATCTCCGATGTTGAAAGGTGGTCGAACCACATGGATGTATCGATATTGCCCGGGCAAATCGCGTTCACCCGGATTGCGCTTTCGGCGAGCTCGGCAGCCATGGATTGCGTCAAGCCGATCACGGCGGCCTTCGACGCGCAGTAGGGGCCGTTGAATGCGGAACCCTTCTTGCCCGCGTTTGAGGCGATATTGATGATGACGCCGCCACTGTGGCTGATTTCGCTTGTAGTCCTTGCCAATTCGCTTTCGGCGGCGAGCGAATAATGCCAGTCCGCCGTCGACTTCGACGCTCGCGCACCCAAATCAGCGGCGACAAGATTCGCGCCCTCGCGCGCGAAGGCTGCGGCTATGGCGCGCCCGATACCGCGAGCAGCGCCGGTGACAACTACCGTCTTGCCTTTGATCTCCACGCTCCTCTCGCTAATGTCGAGAGCAGTGTCCAATTGATCACGTCAAATCGAGGACGCTGCGGGCGACCTCGCCCCGTCCCAGCGCTTCGAATGCCTCATTCACGCCTTCGAGCGGGTAGACGCGGGTCACCAATTCGTCCAGCTTGAGCTTGCCGGCTTTGTACAGGCTGAAGATGCGCGGGAAATCCAGCCGAGGTCGGCAACTACCATACATCGAGCCGATGACGGTCTTCTCGGGCGCCAATATCCTGGCGTCGAAATCCACCGGGGTATTGTCCGGCGCATGGCCAACAAAGACAGTGATACCGCGGCGGCGGGTGCAAAGTATCGCCTGCTTAAAGGGCTCCGGCGTCAAACCTATCGCCTCGAAGGCGTAATGCGCGCCCTTGCCGTCCGTAAGCTCCTGGATCGCCGCGACCGGGTCAACCTGCGCCGAATTAACTGTATGCGTCGCGCCGAACTGTCGGCCCATCTCGAGTTTGTTATCCAGGATATCGACCGCGATGATGGGCTCCGCGCCGGCGATGGCCGCGCCCTGAATGACGTTGAGGCCGACGCCGCCGCAGCCAAACACAGCTGCTGACTTCCCAGCCTGAACTTCCGCCGTGTTCAGGGCGGCGCCCACGCCGGTCATCACGCCGCAGCCAACCAAGGCCGCCTGCGCGAAGGGAATATCGCGGTCGATCGGGATGGCGATATCTTGCGGAACGATGGTTTCGGTGCTGAAGGTGCCCAGCGCGTTCATGCGTTTCATCGGGCGGTCGCTGTCGGCGAAGGTAGGCTGACCCCGGTGGTCCCAAGGCTCTTCGCAGAGATTGGAGTAGCCCACCTGGCACATCTCACACAGGCCGCAGTTGCGCATCCAGGACAGCACAACGTGGTCGCCTGCCTTGACGCTGTGTACAGCGGGTCCGACTTCCTCGACCACTCCGGCGCCTTCGTGACCCAGAATAACCGGCGGCCGGTTGACATCGACCCATTCGCCTTTGACGATATGCCAGTCCGAGTGGCAGACGCCGCTGGCCATCAGCCGAACGCGTACCTGATCGTCCGCGATGTCGGGCAAATCAAATTGCTCGATCACCAGCGGTGTATTGGCTTCGTACAGGACTGCCGCTTTCATTGACGCGCTCCTCCATCTAATGCTGAATCGAGACTTGCCTTTACGATCCAAACTTTCTAACCACATCGGGGTTCAATTCCAAACCCAAGCCCGGCCTGTCAGCAAACGGCGACCACCTCCCGTCCACGGGTTCGGGGAATTCAGTGTACACCAGCTTATCGAATTCCTCAGACACACCCAGATACTCGACGATACGCAGATTGGGCGTGGCGCAAGTCACATGCAGGTGGACGAGCTGAAAGGCGTGTGGCGCCACCGGCAAATTGAAGGCGTGCGCCAGATGAGCCACCTTCAGCCACTCGGTGACGCCGCCGACGCGGCCGATGTCCGGCTGCACAATATCCGCGCCGCCGCGGGCGATCAACTCGCGGAAGCCGAACTTGGTGTATTCGTGCTCGCCGGTCGCGACCGGGATTTCGATAGCCGAAGCGACAGCGGCCAAGCCGTCGATGTCATCGGCCAACACAGGCTCTTCGAACCAGCCAACGCGGTAGGGCTCGAATTCGCGCGCCATGCGGATTGCCTGCTTGGCGTAATAGCCGTTGTTGGCATCAATCAGGATTTCGACATCAGGGCCGACAGCCTCGCGCACCGCGGCCAGGCGTTCAATATCCGCTTTTTCGCTGCGACCAAAATCCTTGCCCACTTTCATCTTGACCGACTTCATGCCGCGTTCGACGTAGCTCATCTGCTCGGCCACCAACTCGTCCACGCTGAAATGAGTCCAGCCGCCGCTGCCGTATATGGGGACACTATCGGAATAAGCCCCCAACAGCCGGTATAGCGGCACACCGAAATACTTGGCCTTCAAATCCCACAAGGCGGTATCAAGCGCCGAAATTGCCGCGAAGGCAAGTCCCTTTCTGCCCACACCGCGCACACGCCAAAACATATCGTCCCACAGTTTCTCGATATTCAGCGGGTCCTGGCCGATCAGGATCGGTCGCAGCGAATCATTGATGAGCACCTGCGCCGCGCGTCCGCCATCGCCAAAGCCCAAGCCCTCCAAGCCTTCGTCGGTCAATATATGCGCGTAGCATTGGCCCCGGCCCGGCGTCGGATGGCGAATCGTGGCATCTTGAATGCTGCCCAGATGCGGTATGTGGATGCAGGTCGTCTTCACATCAATGATTTTCATCGGCTGCTTCCCGCGGAGTCCTCGGTACATTGGACGAATCGCGCACTGAATCCGACTTCAGACTTTAGCGCATTGGACCAACAAGAGGCAATCACATCGAAGCTCTACAGCAGTTTGGCTTAGCGCGACTCTTTCGCTTGTCCCGTAGCGGTATCGGCCGGCACGGTTTCGCTGAGCGCCAGCGCGCAGCGCCCGGAATGCCTGGTCGCGGACTGGATTTCGGTCATCAGCATGGCGCTAGGCGCCGGCCAAAAGTATTGCCCTTTAGCGGGCGAGCGGATTTTCCTGGCGGCGACATTTTACAGATTCCAAGGCGGCTTTTCCTTTTCTTGCGGCAAAAGTTGCCTGGCTGCCGCGAGATGCGCTAGTATTCTACAGTCTTGTGCGATAGTTTACTGAGGAGGTATGACACTATGAATATGTTCTACGGTAGCAAACGCGCGCGGAGGTTTGCGCTTGTTTGTCTTTCTGTCCTTCTGATATGCATGCTCAGCTTCAGCGCGGTAAAGGCGCAAGACAGCGCCGACATTCTCATCTGGTCGCTGGGCTACAGTGGCGACTACGACGACGTGCTTGTCGAGCGTTTCAACGAAGAGCATGACGATGTCCAGATAATCTTTGAAGATGTTTTGACCGGCACCTTCACAGAAAACAACCAGAAGGTGCGCATCGCCCTGGACAACGAAGCGGGTCCCCACGTGCTCGGCGGCGTTGATGTTGGCGCCAACTTGCAGGCGCTGGTCTCGACCGGGCAGGTCAGGGATCTGACCGAGTATTATCGCGCGTCCGGCTTGATCGATCGCATTCCGGCAAACTTGCTGTCACAAGTCACAGTAGAGGGGCGGATTTACGCCATCCCGCAAAACATCGAGTCCGTCGGCGTATTCTACAACAAAGACGTCTTCGCCGAGCTGGAATTGGAAGTACCCTCCACAACAGAGGAATACGTGGACGTGTTGGAAGCGGTAAAAGACGCCGGTTACTACGGCTATACCATGGGTCTGGCCGGTGGCTGGCCGTCGGCGCTGATGGCGTCCATGTTTATGTACAGCAGCGCCGGCTCGGAGTACATAGACGTGCTCAGTGGCATGCAGCCCTGGACCGATTGTGACAATTGCCTCGACGGCTTGAACGCCTTCTACGGCATGGTCGCCAACGGCTACGCCAATCCGGAACCTCTTGGGATTGACTATGATCAGTCACTTGACCTCTTCTATCAGGGCATTAATGTCATGGTGCTGAACGGTCCCTGGTTCATTGCAGCATCGGCATCGGCCGAGCCCGATTTCGAAATTGGCTTCTTTTACCTGCCAGCGGTTAATCCGGCGACAGATATCAAGACGCTCGGCGGCATCGGCGGATCGATAATCATTACCGAGTACGCGCCAATTGACGCTGCTTTCAAAGTCGTGGAGTGGCTAACCAGCGAAGAGGTCGCCGTGCAAGCGCTGAGAGATGTCTCTGTGATACCGGCTTTCTCGATTGAGGCGCCGGAGGATATTGCGCCGCTCACCTATCAGATTGCTACGGAGACAGCCGCCAACATCGATAAAATCGGTTTCTGGCCGGTCACCTATCTGCCGCCCAAGGTTTTCGGTGATATGAACCAGATCGTACAGGGCATGATTGGCGGGATGCTCACACCGGAAGAACTTCTCAGCGAAATGCAGGAAGCGCACAGCACCTATCTCGCCGAGAACTAAATCAGCATAAGCAAATTGACGGGAGCAGGCGCGACGGTTTTGAACGGCCGTCTCGCCTGTTTCCTTGCTGAGGTCCAACTCGGCGCGGGCACGTATGGCGTTGCCCAAAAGGACACTTGTTAATGGCGCATTCACTCAACGGACCGGGACAGCGCGCAGCCGGTCCTCGCTTCCGCCTCGACCTGATGCCGTACCTGTTCATCCTGCCGGCTGTTGTCATCTATGTGGTGTTTAACCTTGGACCCGTGTTGGCGTCCTTCTTTCTCAGTTTCTTCAGGTGGGACTTGCTGACGCCGACCACAGAATTTATCGGCGTTGATCACTACAATTTTATACTCAATGATGACCGCTTTTGGAATGCGCTGGGTCATAACTTCATCTTTCTCGGGCTGGCGGTGGTTATTCCAGTGTCATTGGGCTTGTTTCTGGCCGTATTCATCTATGAAATACGCCGCGGGCGCGTTTTCTTCCGCGCCGCGCTATTCCTGCCCGCTATCTTCTCCGGCGTAGTGATCGCCTACGTCTGGAAGTGGATTTACCATCCCTTCGCCGGCGTGCTCAATCCGACGCTGGAACTGGTCGGCCTGGGCGCCTTCACACAGTCCTGGTTGGGCGATCACCATATCGCGCTTTATTCGACCTTCATAGCCTACACCTGGGCCAGCTTCGGCTACTCGATGGTAATCTTTCTGGCTGGATTGCAGGATATCCCGACTGATATTTTTGACGCGGCGCGCGTCGACGGCGCCAACTTTCGACAAAAGCTCTTTCGGATCACGATCCCCTGTCTGTACGACGTTTTCACATTCGTCATTACGCTGCGCATATTTACGGCGATGGGCATATTTGGCGTCATCTACATTCTTACCGGCGGCGGTCCCTTCTACTCCTCCGATGTTATTGATATCTACGTCTTCCGGATGATTGGCAATTTTGAGATGGGCTGGGCGACAGCTGCGGCGGCAGTCAACACAGTAGTTGTCGTATTTATCTCGACTAGTTTCATCAAATGGCGGGAATGGCGCTCATGGAGTTCCTAAGCAGAAGCCGCCGAATGCGCAGCCTGCCCTTTTACCTGGTGCTGATTATTGCGACGGTGATAACCTTGGTTCCCATTGTCTGGGTATTCAGCAGCGCGCTGAAATCGAATAAAGAAATCCGCGAGAATCCCCTGGCGCTGCCGGGCGAATGGCAATTTCAGAATTATATTGACGCCTGGTTCGGCGCCAGCTTCGATCAATATTTCTTCAACAGCATCTTTATCACGGTGACAAGCGTGGGCCTCGTCCTGTTTCTGAGTTCGTTGGCTGCCTATGCCTTCGCCAAGATGCGTTTTCCCGGCAATCAAATGATCTTCTTTGTCTTCCTGGTCGGCATGGCCTTCCCGCTTTCCGCCAAGCTGGGGCCCTTGCTTTCGCTGATGTACGAGCTGAACCTGGCCAATAGTCGCTTCGGCTTGATCCTGGTGTATGTGGCCGGCAGCCTGCCCTTCGCCATTCTTATGCTGCGCGCTTTTTTCCAGGGCTTCCCGCAGGAGCTGGAGGATTCCGCCGCGCTGGACGGCTGCAGCCGTTTCCAATTCTACTGGCGGATTCTGCTGCCGCTCTCCAAGCCTTCGCTAATGGCGCTGGGCATTTTCGTTTTCATGGGAACCTGGAACGAATTCTTCCAGGCGCTGCTGCTGATCAATGAAGACAGCAAACGCACGCTGCCGCTGGGCTTGACCGCCTTTCAGGACGAATACTTCACCGACTTTGCGCTGTCTTTCGCCGGCATCAATATCACGGCTGTTCCGGTTATCATCGTCTATATCATGTTCCAGAGAAACCTGATTGAAGGCATCACCGTCGGCTCGCTCAAGTGAGGCATAACCTTTTATATCCGCGCTTAGATAAGGGATAATCGTCAGCATGGGGAACGCAAAGCCAAATATCGTCTTTATCATCACCGATCATCAAGCATTTTACGGGCACGATCGCGAAGGCGAATACGACTACAAGTGGGAGAATTACGAACGCTTCGCAGCTGAGGGCGCGCGTTTTGACCGCGCCTATTCGGTCTGCCCGCTCTGCTCGCCGGCGCGCAGCAGCATGATGACAGGCGTCTATCCCAGCTCGCATGGCATCATCATGAACACCGAAGCGGAGGGCTTCGGCAGCCAGCCCGACTTCGACTCGGGACAATTGCTCTACAGCCATTATCTGTCGCAGGCGGGCTATCGCAACGGTTACGTGGGCAAATGGCACTGCGGGCGCGAGCGCCTGCCGATCGACTACGGCATCGAGGGCTGGAGCCTGCCCGATTACGGCAGGATCTACATGGCCGACGCCTACAAGTCCTACGCCGAGGAACGCGGCTTCGGCGATGCCCGCGCCCAAATCGAATACAACATCAATTATCCGGAATGGCAGGGGCAGGAGATTGTCCTGCACGATCCGTCGCCCTGGAAGTTCATGAATGGCTCGGGGGTGCTCGCCGGGCCGCCGGAAGCGCACGAGGAGCAATTCGTCGCCCACCTCGCTTGCGAGAAGCTGCGCGAATTTGCCGCTGACGATCAGCCATTCAGTCTGGTGGTCAGTCTGTGGGGACCGCACCAACCCTACTACCCCTCGGCCGCATACGCCGACCAAGTTGATCCCGCCACGATTCCGGAATATCCCAGTTTCCGCGACGACCTGGACGGGCGCCCCTTACGGCATGTATTCCACCGCGAAATCTCGCATCGGAGCGCACAGTCCTTTACCGAATGGTCAACATGGCAGGAGATTCTCGCCCGCTGCTACGCGCAAGGACACCAGACCGACGCCGCTGTCGGGGATGTGCTGGATACGCTGGACGAGCTGTCGCTGGCGGACAACACGATAGTGATCTGGCTAGCGGATCATGGTGATGCGGTGGCCAGCCACGGCGGCCTATGGGACAAATCCTCGACATATATCGAGGAGGTGGCGCGCGTGCCGATGGCGATCCGCTGGCCCGCAGCCATTGACGCCGGCCAACGGGTCAATCAGTTGGTATCCAACATGGATGCGACCGCCACGATGCTGGACGCCGCCGGTATCGCCGCACCAGACACCATGCACAGCCGCAGCGTGCTGCCGCTTTGCCAATCAGCGGCTGATGCCGTCTGGTCTGACGATCTGATTTGCGAGCATATGGGGCATGGCGGTCACTACTTCCCGCAGCGAATAATTCTGAGCGACCGCTATAAATATGTCTTCTCGCTTCATGACATGAACGAGTTGTATGACCTGCAGGACGACCCCTTCGAAATGAACAATCTGGTTCACGATCGGCAATATGACGACCTCGCGCGCGACATGCGGCAGCGGCTGGCGCGGCATATTGAGGGCTCCAGCATGCGTAATCAACGGCTGAAGCGAGTATTCCTGGTCGCCCTGGAACATGGCGTGTAGCCGCCGCGCGGTCGGCTATCGCGGCTGCCGCCAAGCCTCGGACAAATTGTGCCGCGGCAACTCACGCGCGCGCAGCCCGCTCTTGTCCGCAGCTTGATAGCGCTCGAAGTAACGCTCGATCTCGTCGGTCAAGCGCGCGACAACCGACCCGCAATCAGCATCGCTATAGCAGTTATGCGTTTCGCCCGGGTCAAACGCCAGATCAAAGAGCTCGCAAGGCGCCTCATCATAGTAGCGTCTGACCAATTTGTGCTGTCGCGTGCGCGCCATACGCAGATCGCCGTACTCCCCGAACTGGATTTGCCGCCAATCCGGCAGCGCAGCCGAATTGTCCAGCAGGGGCAGGAAGCTGCGCCCGGGATAATTGCGCTCTTGCGCCAGCGCGTCGGTGATGCCGGCGTAATCGGCAAGCGTTTGAAACAGATCCAGATGGTCGACAAACTCCGGGCGTCGTTGACCCGCGAAAAGCCGGCGCGGGTGATTGAAGACCAGCGGCACGCGAATTGACTCCTCCAGCATATTAAGCGGCAAGGTGGCGTTGCCCTTGCCCCACAGCCCGTGATGCCCACAGCAGAGACCATGATCCGAAGTGAAGACGAGCAGCGTGCTCTCGCGCAGCTGCAACGCCTCCAGCTCATCCAGCAGGCGCCCGACCGCTTCGTCGATATGCGCGACCGCGGCGAAGTATTGCGCCAGGGCCTCGCGCGGATTCAGCCGCGTCGGCAAGGTGGATTCCAGCGCCTGCGCCCCAAAGGGGTAGGCCGGCTGATCCAGCAGCCCGTCAAATTCGCGGCCGCGATAAGCCGCCGCCAGGCGCTCCGGCTGCCCGCGCCAGGGATTGTGCGTGCCGAAGTAGCCGATATGCAGAAAGAATGGCGCCGCTTGATCGCGTCCACGCAGGAATTCGATCGCCTTGTCGGTGATCACCGGGGTGCGCTGGCCGGGGATCGTCTGAATCTCGCCGTTCACGCTAAAGCGGTGATCCCCGCCATGCTCGGCCGGGTAATCGCCGACGCCGCTGAACCAATGCGCGAAACCGGCCTGCGGCTGATCATCGTTGCCCAGATGCCACTTCCCGCAATGCGCCGTCTGATAACCCGCCCCCGGCAGCAAAGTTGCCAGCGTAATCTCGTCCTGGAGCCAGGGCCGGCGGTGAATCTCCGGTATCGTTGACGACAGATAATCATGGATGCCGTGCTGCGAGGCCAGCCGCCCGGTCAGCAGGCAGGCGCGCGCCGGCGAGCATACCGGCGTGGGCGTGAAGGCGTTCTCCATCAGCACACCGGTAGACGCCAGATAATCCAGTGTCGGCGTGTGAATCTCCGCGTTGCCGTAACAGCCCAGCGCCCACTGCGCCAGGTCGTCGTTGACGATCAGGATGATATTGTTCTGCTCAGTTTCCGGCATCATTCACCCTGGCCCGCCGCCGCAGCAATTCCTGAAACTTCTGATTGTCCAGTTCACGAAAGGCCGCGCTCACCGGGGCGTGGAAATCTGCGTCGCCCGTCTTTTCCAGCCAGCCGCGAAGTTCCGCTTCCATCTCGCTGACAGCCACGCTATGCAGCGGGCTGGTATAGAGGTTGACCAATTCATACGGGTCAGCATCCAGGTCGTAGAGTTCACTCTCGTGGTTCTGCCAGGCGATCAATTTGTAGCGGCGCTGGATCAGGGCGCGGCCCAGCTCAATCGTCCCAAAGCCATGCCCGTAAGTCTCCACCAGCAGAGAGTCGCGCCCCTCCACGTCCTCGCCGCAGGCCAGGGGCAGCAGGCTTTCGCCATCGACCGGGCGCGCGAAACCCGTCCCGGCGGCATCCAGAATCGTGGGCGCGATGTCGGCGCCGCTGACGAGCGCGTCGGTCGCCAGACTCGGGGCGATGCGGCCCGGATAGCGCAGCGCCAGCGGCACGCGCAGCACCTCTTCCGTCATGTAGGAGCCTTTGTCGAAGCGGCCGCCGTGGCTGCCCAGGGCATCGCCGTGATCGGCCGTCCACATGACCAGCGTATTGTCAGCCAGCCCCAGCTCATCCAGCTTGTCCAGCAAGAGGCCGCCGGCGGCATCGACCATGGTGATATGGGCGTAGGCGCGGGCGATGATCCGCTGCCATTCGCCCCAGTCGAGTTTGCTGGGCGTGGCGAAGCGCCCGTCATCGTCGGTCAGGCGAGCGTGCGGATCCTGCCAATAGACCTCAGGTTTGCCCGCCAGCGAATCGGCGAAGTTGCCGTACACGGGGATGTCTTCGGGATCATAGAGGTCGGCGAATTCACGCGTGGGGAAGAAGGGCTGATGCGGCCCCCAGAAATCGAGCCGCAAGTGAAAGGGTTGGTCGTTCTCGGCGGCGGCCAGCGCTTCCAGCTGCTCACAAGCCAGATTCGCCAGGAAGAAGGCCTCGTGGCTTTCGTTGGGAGTGGTGGTGATGCCGGTCGCATGTTCGCCGCACCAATAGCGATCGCTGCGGTAGGTTGCGCCAGCTTTGAGCGCGGGGAATTCGCGATTCATTACGAAGCTGTCAAAGACATACTCGACCTGATGTTCCGCCGGCGGCAAGCCTTGCCTGCGCAGATAATCGCGGTACTCGTCGGTGATGTAGGGATTGCCATAATCTTCCAGCGAGAAGCCCTCGCAATCGAATTCGAGGGCCGTGCCGGCGCCGGCGTGCCATTTGCCGAAGTAGTAATTTCGGTATCCGGCCCGCGCCAGGTTGGTCAGATAGATCTCGTGATCGTAGGGCGCGTTGGAATAATTGTAATAATTGCGATGATTATGCGGATACAGGCCGGTGGCCAGCGTCCGCCGCGAGGGACCGCATAAAGGCGCGGCGCAGTACGAGCGCTCAAAGCGCATCCCGCCTGCCGCCAGCCGGTCAAAGTGCGGCGTCAGCGGGCGCGGCCCACCATCCCAGCCATGCCGGTAGTAGGCCTGGTGATCGTTGACAATGAGTACGATATTGGGTCGCGCGCTCATCTTGCAGGCTTTCCTTTGAAGAAATGCGGCGAAATTGCAGCCGACATGCCGGCATATTGCCACACAATACAGTGCCGATGTAGGGGCGAGACTTGGCTCGCCCACAGGTCTTGCTTGAACGGGCCGGCGTAGGGGCGACACTGTGAATCGCCCTTACCATGTCTCAGTAAGTGCAGGTACGTAATGAAAAAGATTTGCCACAGAGTACACAGAGTAAAGCATTCCAGGATTGATATGGTAGCCAAAGGCGCCTAGGAAAGCTGTGGCCTACATTGTGTGAACGTTGAAGTAATGATCCATCCTCTGCGCCCTCTTTGAGACTCTGTGTACTCTGTGGCAAAAGAGCATTCATTTCCATTGATACAGGAGTTGCATAACTTACTTGTTGTTACGTCTGTGGTGAATCAACATTTGCGGCGGTGGCGGCGGCAAGATAAACTCAGGAAACAATACAAGCCACAGCCAACTGAATATAGGAGATAACGATATGAAGCTCCGAGTCGCTCTACATGTCTGTATTTTGCTTTTGACAGTGATAGCCTTTTCCGCTCCAGCGATTGCTCAGGACGAAGTCACCATCGACTTCTGGATCCCCGGCGGGCGCGGGCGCGACGAAGGCACAGCCGCGGTCATCGAAGCCTTTGAAGCGCAGAATCCCCATATCACGGTCGAGCTGACGGCGACTCCCTTCGGCGAATTCTTCGATTCGCTGCAAGTCGCCTTCGCCGGCAACAATCCGCCCGATGCCGCCCTGATTGACGGCGTGGGCGTGCAGAACCTGGCATACAACGGCGCCCTTTTGCCGATTGAAGACATGTTCAGCCAGGAAGATTTGGACGACTTCATGGGCGACCTGATAGAGATGGTCACGCTTGAGGGCCACATGTTTGCCGCGCCCTGGGCCAACGCCGCCGACGCCATGTATTACAACGTCGATATGTTCGAAGCGGCTGGCGTTGACGTGCCGAAGACCCTTGAAGACGGCTGGACCTGGGCCGAATTCGTCGACAATGTCAACGCGGCGCGGGCGCATCAAGCCGAGCAAGGCAACGAAGTCTGGGGCATGATGGGCTTCAACAACCCCCTGCAAGGCGCTTTCTTCACCTGGACCATAATCCGCAGCGCCAGCAGCCCGGGCGAGCCGCTCTGGGAATCGATCGCGCCCGATCTCTCCACCTTCGCCGGCTACGTTGATACGCCCGAAGCCATGGAAGCCTATGCCTTCTATCAGAGCTTGTACACGGACGGCTTCATCCCCACCGACAATATTCCCGATGCCTTCCCCAATGGCTTGACGGCGACTTTCTTCGCCATTCCGCCGACCGGCACCGTCCTGGCGCGCAACTTCCCCGATTTGAATTGGGATGTCATGCCCATGCCCTACATCAAGACGCCCATCACGCACACCGGGTCCTTCGCGCCAGGCGTGGCCGCCAAGAGCGACAATCCCGACGAGGCCAAAGCCTTCGTCAAGTTCTTCACCAGCCAGGAAGGCTACGCCATCTATCACAATGTCACCAAAGTCGTGCCCGGCCGCAAGTCGATGCAAGCGCAGCTGCCGGACTTCCAGGAAGGCTTCCTGGCGCTGCTCTTTGAAGAGATGGTGGAGTGGGGTGTGGCCCGGCCCGGCGGGCCCGCGCATACCATCTTCAACCGCATCATCGCCAGCGACATGATGGTCAATATCGCCCTGGGCGGCGACATTGAAGAAGAGGTCGCCAACGCCATCCTGGAAGCTGACGCCCAGCTAATGCAGTTCAGGTAGATGGGTCTACCC
>WTGO01000100.1 GCA_011523515.1 Chloroflexota bacterium | reverse complement strand
CAGGCGCAAGCCTGCAAGTTCGCCAAGCGCTGCAAATACGTTCAGGCAATCTGCGAGAATACCGAGCCGCCGATGGTGCAAGTCACGGACGAGCGGCAGGCGCTGTGCTACAAGCCGGTGGAATTCAACCCCAGCGCAAGCGAGCGGCAGCCAGCGAACGAGGCGCCAAATGCAGCCGGGCTATAGCAAAGCGTCTACGCATCGTCATTATGAAGGAGTGTGAAATGGATTATTTCAACGGATTGCATTTGAATATGGGCAACATCTCGCGCTTGTCAAAGGCGAAGACTCGCTCCATCAGCGCGGAGAACTTCAAGGGCGAAAAAGGCAGAGGCGGCATGGCCACAGATGGCTTCTCTCTGTCGGCGGCGCAAGCTCTCGGGCAGGGCTGGAAAGTTTCGCCTTGCATTGACCTGGACGCCAACAGCGTCACGACGCTGGCCGAGATTGAAGGACCCGGCGCCATTCAACATATCTGGATTACCACCTTCGCCAAGTACTGGCGCTCGCTGATCCTGCGTTTCTACTGGGACGACGAAGAGACGCCGTCCATTGAAGTGCCCTTTGGCGACTTCTTCTGCAACGGCTGGACCGAGTATTGCCATGTCAACTCCATGCCCATTTCGGCTAATTCCCACAGCGCCTTCAACAGCTATTGGGAAATGCCCTTCCGCAAGAGCGCCCGCGTCACCATTGAAAACCTCCTTGATAAGCCGGTGCAGCCCATGTTCTATCAGTTTGACTACACCCTCACGGAGGTGCCCGAGGATGTCGGCTACCTGCACGCGCAATGGCGCCGCAGCAATCCGCTGCCATACAAAGAAGTCTATACGATCGTCGACGGTATCCGCGGCATGGGCCACTATGTTGGCACGTACATGGCCTGGGGCAGCAATAATCGCGGCTGGTGGGGCGAGGGCGAGATTAAGTTCTACATGGATGGCGATAGCGACTTTCCCACCATCTGCGGCACCGGCACGGAAGATTATTTCGGGGGCGCCTGGTGCTTTGGCAGCCAGGACGGATACTACACTCCGTATTCAACGCCGTATCTGGGGTTGCCCCAGGTCATCAAGCCTGATGGCTTCTACCAGAGCCAGCAGCGCTTTGGCATGTATCGCTGGCATATACCGGATCCGATCCGCTTTGAAGAGGACCTGCGGGTGACAATTCAGGCGCTGGGCTGGCGCTCTGGAACCTTGCATGGAGCGCCCTTTGACGACTATCGCTACCTGCCGCTGCAAGACGACATCGCATCGACGGCATTCTGGTATCAGGCTGAGCCGCATGCGCCTTTCCCGGAGTTGCCGGATCGTGATTATCTCGAGGTGATCTAGGACACGCCGCGCAACTGATGGGATGATCGACTTCGACGAAGTCAATGATGCGGTCGCTGCCCACTTGTCTGTATTGCGTGTATGCGCTTGCGCACTGTTGAGCGCGCCGACTGTGTCATAGCGCTGCCGGTCCTTGCGAATGCAGGCCGGCGGCTCAGTCCATCAGCTCTTGTATCACGCGATTGGTGCTCGACAATCTCTCCGACAGCGCGCAAGTGATCGCCATGTGCAATGCTGCCGCTGTGTGCGGGTCGGTGGCTTCCATTTTGTGCAGCGCTTTCAGGCTTAAACGCTGCAAGACACCGGCCTCCGTCATCACGATCGAGGCTGTACGAGCTTTCTTGAGGTAAAATCCCACCTCGCCGATGACCGTGCCCGCGGTCATGCTGCGCAAGCGCAAGACTTCCGGCCCATCTCCCTGCAGCAGGACATCAACGCGGCCGGATTCGATGAAATACAGCGCGTCCGATTCGTCGCCTTGACGGACAATCACATCCCCCGCCTTGGCCTCGACGCGTTGGAGATACCGCTGCAGCGCGCTTACATCGCGATTATCGATCATCGCGTGTTGCGCCAGCTGCTGTTCCACCGTTACCAGCACTGCGCCAAAGGTGGCGGCGCCCTCCAGCAGGGCGCTCTCACACCATTCCAGGACATGATCGAGGTCGTCATAAAACAGCGGCCGTTCTGGCCCTCGCTCCACGATGCCGCCGCCGGCCAAAAGCGGCTGCAAATGCGGCAGCACATCAGAAAAGAGCAGCTCAATATCATAGCGGTCTGTCAGTTGCTTCAGCTTTCTGAAGTCGTTGATCGTCGACACATCGAAGCCGCGAACCGACTTGAAATCGAGGACAATGTACTTGATTTGAATATCCGTCTCGCCGGTAATGATGAGTTTGACCTGCTCATAGAAGCGGTAGGCGGTTCCGAAAAACAGATAACCTTGCAAACGCATGATCAGGATCTTATCGCCCTCGCGTTGCAGGAAGCGGTTTTCCGCAAAGGAACGGTCGAGATTACTGCGATGCACGCCGCCGGACAATCTCTGCTTGATGACATCCATACGACTGTATTCCAGCACGAAAAAGGACATAGCTAGCGCCAGCCCCAGGCCGATGCCGGTCAGCAGGCCAAACAGCGCAGAAGCAAGCGCTATGACAACCACAATGGCGTAATCTTGCTTGGGCAGCTTGAACCAACTGTCCAGCAGCCACTCTTTCATGAATTGCAGACCAAAATACATCAGCAATCCGGCGGGCAGCAAACGCGGGATTAGCGAAAATAGCCCGCTGCCGAACATGAGCGTCAGCCAAAACAACAGCGCCAGGATGAGGCCCACCAATCGGCCGTAAACGCCCGTCAATTCGACCAGAGCGGTCGATATTGGGCCGTGATAACCCAAGACGCCGCCACCTGCCGCGGCGGAAGCAATGTTTGCCGCACCATTTACTTTGCACTCGCGGTTGAAGTCCAGCTCACGGCCGCTGACCAGTTCCTGGGCGCTGGCTCTAAAAAACACGTTAAGTGTACAGACGATTATCAAGGTCAGGATGCCGCCGGCGCTCGCGCCGATCATGGCGGCATCAATCCCGGCAATGGCAGCCAGATCCAGCGTCGGCCAAACGATCGACTCCGGCACTTTGGGCAAAAACCAGCCCGCCTCTGCCAGGGTATCGACGTCCCCTACGACAAATTGCGCCCAAGCGTAAAACAACACCACCGCCGCAATAATCATGACCGGCATAATCATCACGTTTCTGATGCGCGCCTGCAGCAAAAGCACGGCGACCGCAAAAGCCAGCGCCGGCAGCCAGCGCATTACGACATCGCCCTCCAGAAGCAAGGGCAGTGTTTGGATCGCTATCCGAAAATCGACGACTACGGCGAAAGCAGCGTTGAATATATACCATCCCAAACCCGCCAGGAATCCGCCCACGATGGGATAGGGGATATAGCGCACCACGCCCCCGGCGCGCGCCAAGCCCAGCAACAAAATGAAGCCCCCGGTGAGCAGCGACGAAAGCACGACGATCCAATATACTATGGGAAACAGCGCCTCGGGCGACATATCGGCCGGTGCGGCAGCCACCGCGCTGCTGGCGATCATGCCTTGGATCACCGCTGTCGGACTTTGTGGGATGACGATCGTCGCATGGTCAGAACTCGCCAGCGAGGTGACAACGAGTATCACGATCTGGCTGACCAGCGTGATGCCCAGGCCGGCGGCGAAGTAATCCGCCATTTTGCCGTGGAAAATCAATTTGGCGTAGGACGGCACAGCGCTGGCAATCAGCAACCAAATGATGGCGCTCGTGAATATGCTCCGCATCAGCAGCGATGGCTTGAGCGCGATTCGGATAGCATCGCCAAAGCTTAAATCAGGGGAGGCAAAGGAAGAACTGTTCTGCATGGCGCCTCGATCAACTGCGGGCAATTGCGTCAAGCATGATAAGTCGATTCATTCTGTCGACACCCGGACCACTATCTACTACAATAACAAATCTTGAATGTCCTTGCAGGAGACGCGCCCTCAGGCGCTTGCGCTTTACAGTCGGCTTACTTGCCCTGTCTTCAGTGGCGCTGGTGATATAATCTACCCAAATTAACGGCTTATCCTATCCGAATTGACGATATGATCGAGATTCCAGCTTTTGAACGCATTGAGCAGGCGCTGATCGGCCGCCTGCGCGAAATCGGCACAGCCACCATCGCCGGGACGCTGGCGAAAAAAGGCATCCGCAACCCGCACCTGGTCGGCTTGACAAGCCATAACCCGGGGATGAGCGTCGCCGGCCAGGCGGTCACGCTGCAGTTCATGCCCAAACGCGAAGATGTGCACTGGGGCGATGAGTACGCCGCCTCGCCGGAACGGGAACTGCATCGCAAAGCCATCATCGCCTGCCAGCCGGGCGATGTTGTGGTGGTTGACGCGCGCGGCAGCTTGTCCAGCGGCGTGTTCGGCGAAATGATGCTGACTTCATTCAAGGCGCGTGGCGGCCGGGGCGTGGTCATCGACGGCTGCATCCGCGATTTTCCCGAAGTGCAACAGATCGGCCTCGGCCTGTGGCTGCGCGGCGTGACGCCCAATTTCCACACGCAGACGGATATATTCCCGCACGCGGTCAACGTGCCCATCGCCTGCGCCGGCGTCTTTGTTATGCCCGGCGACGTGATCGTGGCCGATGATGACGGCGCGGTCGTTGTCCCGATTGCGCTGGCCGCTGAAATCGCCCAGCTGGCAACCGAGAAAGCCGCCTGGGAAGTTTTCTCCCGCATGAAATTGGAAGAAGGCGAGCCGCTGGAGAAATACTATCCCCTAAAC
>WTGO01000041.1 GCA_011523515.1 Chloroflexota bacterium | reverse complement strand
GCTCAGAATACGGTCACGCGCGCTCATCGCGGCGTTCCCTCCAGAGTTGCCGGAATGACTTGGGCGCGAAATCGGGGAAATCGCGATGTTTGCTCCAATTGCCCAGGATGCCGGGCATGTAATCGCCCATGATATGCTGGCCGGCGCGCGCCGCTTTTCCACCGAGCGCGAAACGCGCTGGCGAGGTCATGCCGACCGCCCACAATTTCATCGCGGCATCCCAGCCGGGCTTCGAGTGGCCGTCGCGGACCAGGTCCCGGCGCAGGTCGAGCAGCATGCGCGGCAAGTCGATATCGACCGGGCAGACTTGCTTGCAGCTGCCGCAGAGGCTGCTGGCGTGGGGCAGGGGCTGCGCGTTTTCCAGGCCGACCAGCAGCGGCGTCAGCACGGCGCCGATCGGCCCGCCGTATACCCAGCCGTAGGCGTGGCCGCCCGTGCTGCGGTAGACCGGGCAGGCGTTCTGGCATGCGCCGCAGCGAATGCAAGCCAGCGCCTCGGCGTAGTCGGTGCCGTAAATCTGCGAGCGGCCGTTATCCACCAGGATGACATAACTGTGCTCGGGGCCATCGCCCTCGGCGGCGCGCCCGGGTCCGTTGAGAATATTGGTGTAGACCGTCAATTTCTGTCCGGTCGCGCTGCTGGGCAGCACTTGCGTCAAGGTGGCGTAATCTTCGACGGTTTCGACGACTTTTTCGATGCCGACCAGGGCAATGTGCACGCGCGGCAGGGAGGTGCACATGCGGCCGTTGCCTTCGTTCATGACCAGTCCGATGGAGCCGGTCTCGGCGATGAGGAAGTTGGCGCCGGAAATGCCCATGTCGGCGCTGAGGAAGTCCTCGCGCAGCATCTTGCGGGCGAAGGCGACCATCTCTTCGGCGTCGTCGGTCGGCGACATATCCAGCTCGCGCACAAAAATATCGCGGATTTCCGCTTTGGTCATGTGCATGACCGGCGCCACGATATGGCTCGGCGTTTCATTGTTGAGCTGGATGATGTATTCACCCAAATCGGTCTCGACTACGCGCAGACCGGCCGCCTCCATGACGTGATTGACGCCCAGCTCTTCACTGAGCATGGACTTGCTCTTGGTGACCGACTCGACGCCGTGGCGCCGCGCGATATCCAGCACCAGCTGGTTGGCTTCCGTAGCATCTTCCGCCCATGCCACCTGCCAGCCGTTGGCGATCAAGTTGCGCTCAGCCTCTTCCAGCAGGTCGGGCAGTTTGCGCAGGGCGCGGCGTTTGGCTTCGGCCGCCTGCTGGCGCATGTGCTCGCCGTGTTCGCGGCTGTGCGCGAACATGGTCTCGGCGCGCCTTTGATAGCCGCCGCGCGTGCCGGCGCCCACCGCCTGCTGCAAGTCGGGATTGTGCAGCGCGATATCGGCCAGGGCGACGAAGTCGTTGGAATTGAGTTGGACGCTCATATCACTTCCCCTCGACCTGTCGGGGATGCCCGCCATAGAGATGGCGGGATAACGAGGGGGGTTTAGGCAGCGCCTTGGCCAGTACATCCGCCAGATGGACGACGCGCTTGGGTGATTTCTGTCGCGACAGACCGCCGTTCATCTGCGTCAGGCAGCTGACATCGCCGGTGACGATGGTGTCGGCCGCGGCGTCGTTAATGTTGTTTACTTTGTTCTGCAGCATGGCGTTGCTGAGCTCGGGCATTTTGACGCTGAACAAGCCGCCAAAGCCGCAGCAGACCTCGCATTCGTTCAGCTCCGTCAGTTCAGCGTTGCCCAGATGAGCCAGCAATTCGCGCGAGGCGCCGCCCAAGCCCAGGCCGCGCAAGCCGTGGCAGGCATCGTGAAAAGCGAAGGACTCGGCGGCGGGCAAGCTCAGGTCGAGATCCGCGATGCCCAGCCCGTCGACCAGGAACTCGCTGAACTCCCAGGTGATCGAGGCGATGCGCTGCGCCTCGTGGTAAAGCTGGCCCTCGTCTAGCGAGAACAGCAGCGGATATTCGTGGCGCAGCATGGTGGCGCAGGAACCGGACGGGCAGACGATGACTTCGGCGTCTGCAAAAGATTTGAAGAAGTGCTTCGCGACCGTGCGCGCTTCATCGCGGTAGCCGGAGTTGAAGGCCGGCTGGCCGCAACAGGTCTGCGCCGGCGGGAAGTCAACCCGGGCGCCGACGTGCTCCAGGATGTCGACGACTGACATGCCCGTGCCCGGGTAGATCATGTCGACGATGCAGGTGACGAATAGGGAGACGGGTTTGCCAATCGGCGATTCGCGCGCGGGTAGTGCCATGTATTGCTCTTTCGTTACGTGTGAGATAGCGGCATTTAGTTTAGCCGAAAGCTGGCTGGCAAGCTATTGTGCGAAATCAAGATGCCGTGAACCGCCTACCTGACGATTGGTCAACGCACAGCGAAGATATCTGGAAGCGATTTCGCGAATGCCTTATAGTGTGATGAGAAGAGCAACAGCAGTATTTGGAGTTGAGCTTATGTTCGTCATTGTACCCAGATGCCTTGTGTTGCTGGTGGTCTTTAGCTTTACAGTCAGCGCTCTCGCACAGGACAACACAGCCGATATTCCTGAATCTGCATGCACGCTCGCTGAGCAGATAATTTCGTCAAACACTGGTGAAAAGGTCGGCGATTGCCCAATTTTGGAAGGAATGGAATCCTTTCAGTTGCATGAGGATATCGTGTTGACCGAATAGTTGCCGGCTATCACATCGTATTTCATCATCGACGGCAACGGGCATACGATCGGCGGAAACAATAAGTTTCGCATATTTAAGCTAGACGGCGGGAAGCTCACCATCTCGAATCTGCATATGCGCGACGGTTCGGCACAACAGGGTAGCGCGATCTCAGTTGTTGCAGGTGGCAGACTTCATATTTCAGACAGTACATTTGAAAACTGCTCAGCCGACAGTGGCACGATCTTTATTCGCTACGGCACGTTGCACATCAACCGCAGCAACTTTCTATCAACTACGGCTGACAGAGGCGGAGCCATATACAACGCAGCTGCAGGCGAAATTATCGTCTCGAATAGTCGTCTCGAATATAATACTGCGCGAAGAGGTGGCGCCATCTACCATTATGTGGGAAAAGGCGTAATTGCGAATTCGACGCTTCGCTACAACCAAGCCAGCGAATATGGTGGCGCCATCCATAGCACATCCGCTGGATTGCAGATCAGTCGCAGCGTGCTAAGCCAAAATGGCGGTGGAGTTTTCGCCAAGCATGGCAGACTAGTCGTCAGCGAGAGCGACTTTAACAGCAACGTGTCCCAAATGGGACCGGGCATATATTTGCAAGAGAGCGGCGCAATGGTAATTGACACCGACTTTGCAGCCAATTCAGGAGTCGTGAGCGACGAGCAGATTTATGGAGTGGAGAGCGACATACGGTATTATTGACATCTCGTCACCGCGCCGAAAATGGGTCGCGGATCGGACACAATTACAGAAGTAACTGTTCAGATTATCTACCGTTATGTCGCTTCAATCTGCCCCGTCTGTTACAATCTCCGCCTAACTCAATTCCAGCAAAGGACTGTGAAATGGCGGACTTCACCCCCCAACCGGAACACAAATTCACCTTCGGCTTGTGGACGGTCGGCAACATCGGCCGCGACCCCTTCGGCGAGCCCACGCGCGAGCCCATCTCGCCGGTCGCGATCGTGCAGCTGCTGGCCGAAGTCGGCGCCTGGGGCGTTAACCTGCACGACAACGACCTGGTGCCCATCGACGCCACGCCCGCCGAGCGCGACCAGATCGTGGCCGATTTCAAACGCGCCATGGCCGAGACCGGCATCGTCTGCCCGATGGCGACCACCAATCTCTTCACCGACCCCGCCTTCAAAGACGGCGCCTTCACCAGCAACGACCCGGCCGTGCGCGCCTACGCCTTGCAGAAGACGATGCGCTCCATGGATCTGGGCGCCGAGCTGGGCGCGAAGATCTATGTGTTCTGGGGCGGACGCGAAGGCGCGGAATCCGACAGCGCCAAGAACCCGGCCGATGGCGTCAAACGCATGCGCGAGGCCATCAACTTCCTCTGCGAGTATTCCAAAGACAGTGACTACGATTACCGCTTCGCGCTGGAGCCCAAACCGAACGAGCCGCGCAGCGACATCTACTTCCCCACGGTCGGCAGCATGCTGGGCTTCATCGCCACGCTGGACGACTCGGAAATGGTCGGCGTCAACCCGGAGGTGGCGCATGAGCACATGGCCGGCTTAAACTTCCTGCACGCTGTGGCGCAGGCCTGGGAGGCTGGCAAGCTCTTCCATATCGACCTCAACGACCAGATGTTTGGCCGTTACGATCAGGACTTCCGCTTCGGTAGCATGATGATCAAGCAGAACTTCCACCTGGTGCGCTTCCTGGAAGATGTCGGCTATGACGGCAGCCGCCATTTCGACGCCCACGCCTACCGCAGCTCACAGTACGAAGACGTCAAGGAATTCGCCCGCGGCTGCATGCGCTCCTACCTGGTCTTCAAAGAGAAAGCGGCCCAATTCAACGCCGACCCCGATATTCAGGCGCTGCTGGCCGAGATCAACGCCGATGACAGCAGTTACGCATTTCTGGCTGATGGCTACAGCAGCGCCGCCGCCGACCGGCTGAAAGCGACCGAGTTTGATCGCGTAAGCCTCGGCGCGCGCAACCTGCCTTACGAGCGGCTGGATCAGCTGACCTTTGATCTCTTGTTGGGGGTGCGGT
>WTGO01000055.1 GCA_011523515.1 Chloroflexota bacterium | reverse complement strand
TCAACAAGACTGCGCGTTCTTCCGGGTTGCCAGCGCCGTGATACCACAGGCTGAGTTCAGTTTGCGCGCTTGCCAAGGGCGCCGCCGGAAGCAGCAGCGTGATTAGCAAGAGCATTACCAATATTCTATTCATCTCGAATCTCCTTACCTTTTCAAGAAGCGATCACATTCTCCTGCAGATAAGACATTCCGCGACCACGCCCCAGACGCATCGCAGTGTGGTGCAAGTTTTGGGCATCCCAAAAGCAGAAGTGGGAGACTAGTATAACCAGTCCCCCATCTTTTGCAACAGTACGGATTTGTTTCCGGGCTGCGCCGGGTTTAACCGCCGAGCAGCTCGTTGGTCTGATCGTGTACGCGCTGTACGGCAGCGGCAGCGTCGCGTTCTTCGCCGGTCCAGAGCAGATCCATATTGGCGACCCAGATCGAGGACTCCCATTCCAGGTATTGCGAATGGTAGACCGGGTGTACGCCATCGCGCGCGCCAATGACCGAGAAGACCTCATGGTAGGCGTCAGCGTAAGGCGCGTCATCGGGCGCCGCGCAGTTATGGAAGTCGGACTGGCTGACCAGGGCCGCGCCCATGGCCGCTGTGCGGCAGAGGTGATCGGGATTGGCGAGCGTGTAGCGGATCAGCTCATAGGACAGATCGGGATGCGCGGCCGAAGTCGGAATCGAGAAGGCGGAGCCACCGATGAAATTGTAACGTCCGGCGGGTCCCGTCGGCGTTGGAACAACCGTCCAATTGAAGCTGTCGCCAACCAGCTCCCACATGCGGGAAGCGGCGTCGTTCAGCGCGTAGTGCATGGCGACATTGCCGTTGGCGAAGAGGAATTCGGTCGTGAAACCGGATGCCGCTATGGAATCCGCCGTGGGGTGCGCGCCCGAATCCCAGAGCAGGTCGGCCATCCACTGAATCGCTTCGACCGTCTCCGGCGTATTCATGACTGATGCGGAGATATCGTCATTGAACAAGTCGCCGCCGAAGCTCTTGATGATCCAGTAGGCGCCGCCGGCGCCGCGGCCAACGCTGACCAGATTGCTGATGCCCCAGACGTCGGTGTCGCCATCGTCATCGGTGTCTTGCGTCAGGGCGATGGCTAATTCGGTGAATTCTTCAAAGGACGTGTGCTCGCCAGGCGGCTCCAGGCCAGCTTCTTCAAAGATATCGAGATTGATGTAGAGGCCGCCGGGCGCCAGGTCGTAGGGAATGGCGTACTGGCTGCCCTGGTAATTGAAGGCGTCGACTTGCGAGGCCACGAATTTTTCCGGCCAACCGGGGATCGGGCAAGCTTCGAGGTAGCTGTCGAGATTGAGCGCCCAGCCGTTGGCGGCGAAAGTATCGTTGCGCGTATCGTGCATCCAGGCCATGTCAATCTCGGCGCCGCCGGCCAATTGCGCCGGTAAGGTCGTCCAATAGTCGCCCCAGTTGACGCCCGTATTCAGGATCTGTTCGACGTTGGGATAGTATTCGCCGAAGAATTCATCGAAGGCGAGCAAGAATTTGTCGACCTCGCCGGGACCTTCCCAACCGGTGATGGTGATGGCCGCGGATGCGTCGCCGTCAACCATGCCGCAAGTCCAATCGGTCATGTCCTGCGCCGACGAAACAAAGCCGAAGCTGAGCAGCGCAAGCACAGTTACCAGCAATGCGATTTTGCGAATCATCTGATTATCCTTTCAAATTTGGCAATTCTGTCCGAAGCGAAACATGCGGTCGGTCGTTAACCACCTCCTTTGATGCCGCTGGTAACGATTCCGCGGACGTAATACTTCTGTCCGACGATGAACGCAATCAACACGGGAATAACGATAAAGGTAGCCGCCGCCATAATGAGATGCCAAGGAGTGCGCATGCCGGATTGATTTTGGAAGGAGGCCAGCAGCAGCGGCAAAGTCTTGACTTTGGGTTTGCCCAGCACGATCAGGGGCCACAGGAAACTGTTCCAGGTGTTGACGAAGGTGAAGATGGCCAGGGTGGCCAGCGCCGGCTTGGTCAGTGGCAGGATGATCAGCCAATAGGTGCGGAAGAAGCCACAGCCGTCAATGCGGGCGGCGTCCTCCAATTCGCGCGGAATCGTCACCATAAATTGCCGCATCATGAATGTGCCCCAAGGCGTGAAGAGGAAGGGCACGATGACCGCCTGAAGCGTGCTGATCCAACCGAACCAGCGCATCTGAACATATAAAGGAATCAGCAGGACGGTGAAAGGCACCATCATCAGCGAGATATAGAGCAGGAAGATCTTGTCGCGCCCCGGAAAGCGCAGCCGCGCGAAGGCGTAACCAGCCAGGCTGGCGGTAAAGAGCTGCCCAAGCACGACCGCCGCGGCGACGAAGGCGCTGTTGAGAAATCCCAAGTCGAAATGCGTCATCGTCCAAGCTTCGCTGTAATTGCCGAATTGCCAGACCTCGGGTATGAAGGTCGGCGGATATTGGTAGATGCCGCGGATATCTTTGAAGGAGTTGGCGACCATCCAGGCGAAGGGCATGATGAAGATGATGCCAACGATTGCCAGCACGACGTAGACGAGCAGATCCATCAGCAGATTGGTCTGCTTTTGCCCCAAGAAGTTGTCCTTCGTTTTCTGCCAGCTCGCCATCAGAGATTACCAATTTTGTCGAAACTAATTGTCATCTTCGTCAAAGCCAATCACCCAGCGCCTTGCCAGCCGCCACTGAACGATAGTGATGACTAGAATGATGATGAAGACGACCGCCGCCAAAGCCGCGCCATAACCCATTTTGAAGAAGGAAAAGGCGTTCTGAAAGATGTAGAGCGTCAGCGGGGTGGTTGCGTGGGCGGGTCCGCCTTGCGTCAAGATGAAGAATTGATCAAAGGCTTGGAATGCGCTTATCAGCGAGGTCACGATCACAAAGAATATCGCCGGCGAGAGCATGGGCAGGGTGACGTAGCGCATGCGCTGCCAACCGCTGGCGCCATCAATCGACGCCGCCTCGTAGTATTCCTCCGGAATGCCCTGCAAGCCCGCCAGCAGAATCAGCATGGCAAAGCCGATACCCTGCCAATTGCTCATGATAATGACGCTCGGCATGGCCCATTTCGTATCATGTATCCACTTGGGTCCATCAATGCCTATCATTTCCAGCAAATGGTTGATCATGCCGATTTCGGGCTGATAGATCCAGCGCCAGACGGTGGCCGCCGCGACTGTCAGCGTGATCTGCGGCAGGAAGTACACGGTGCGGAAGAAGATAATGCCGCGCATTTTGCGGTTGAGCGCCAGCGCCAGCCAAAAGGCGATGAAGATGCCGGTGGGCACGGCGACGAAGGTGTAATAGAAGCTGTTCCCCAGCGACTTCCAAAAGAGCCGGTCGTTGACCATCGTCTCGAAATTCTTGAGGCCGATGAACTCCGGCTGCTTCGACAGGCTCCAATCGGTGAGCATGATGTAAAAGGCGAAGCAAATCGGGAAGAGCAAGAAGATGATGAAGCCGATGAAATTAGGCGCGAGGAAGAGGTAGCCCGCTATCGTCTCGCCGCGGCGAATGCCGGTGAAAGCGCGCTTGAACTCGGCAAGCCCGCCGCGTTTGGGCTTTCCGGGACTCATGCCGCTTGCTACGCCAGCCGCCACGGGCGCCCTCCGACCTTACCTAATGAGATGCGACTTGAGGAACGATGACAAGTGTTAACCATGCGCGGATTCCGGTTCATTGTCGGCAAAAACTTAGCCTGAATTCGCGGATCGAAACGCAATCTATATACGCCATAAAACCGATTACGTGACCGAGCACGTACTCTAACACGAAGGTCAGGCGATGTCAAACGACGGACTGAAGGCAGGGTATCGAATTAGAGCTGGGTTGATAAATGCTTTACCACAGAGGACACGGAGGACACAGAAAAGTAGCAGAGTAATGAGCTATGTCGGGCATGAGATGTCATCGTTTTTGTGTACTTTGCGCCTTTGTGTCTTTGTGCCGACAGCCGCCCGACTCGTGGCTGACTAGCGCCGTGTGATGATGACCAGCGTGTCGGCGGCAAGATCGTCGACTTCGCTGTACATGCCGTCATTCCAGTGGATAGACAGCCGCTCCAGCGTGGCGTCCGTGGGAAAGCCAAAATGCGCGCGACTGCTATCGCCCGACAGGTAACCGCTGAGCGCAGTCAGGTCCCGGCGGAAGCTGCCGCGGTCCGTATGCAGGGTCAAGCGGGCGCCGATGCCCGCGCCATTACCCTGGCCCGGCCAGCTTAAGTCCACTTCCAGGGCCGCGCCGGCGCAGAGCCTGTTTTCAAACAGCTTGGCCGGGCTGAGCAGGTTGTTGACCACCACATCGAGATCGCCGTCATTATCCAGGTCGGCCAGAGTCATGCCACGGCCGCTGGCTCGGTCATTCAGACCCCAGCTTGGCTGCGCCTCAAAGCCCGCGCCTTTCAGGTTGCGATAGACCTGATTTTCTTCCACCAGCTCATTGTCAGGCAGATGCGAGAAAAGCTCTCGCGAGATCATGCCGTTCACGACATAGAGGTCTTGAAAGCCGTCGTTGTCGAGGTCGCCGAATTGGGCCGACCAACTCCAGCCCGTGCCATCCAGCTGGACTTCACGCGCGATATTTGTCAAGTTGCCGGCGTCATCCACGGCATAGAGCACATTCTCCATGATCTGCGGGTCGCCTTCGACATGGGGCATGCCCATCATCATGTCCATCACCGGCTGCCACTGCGCCAAGGTCGCTTCGTCATCGGCGTAGGGCTTCATATCGACGGCGAAGACTTCCGGTTCGCCGTCATTGTCCAGGTCGGCCGCGTCGTAGCTCATGGTGCTGTGCGGCATCACCGGCAGCGGATCCGTCTGTTGCCAGGCGCCGTCGGCAAAGGTGAAGTAGCGGTCTGCCACGGCGAAGTCATTGCCGATGACGATCTCGTAGTCGCCGCTCTGATTGACGCGTGTCAGAATCGCCAGTGTATTTGAGCGATCGGCGATGCGGGTCGCGCGGAAGGCAGCGCCCTGATTTTCGTAGTAAATCACGCCGGATTTGGCGGCGGCCTGCCCCAGGATTTTTTCGTTTTCGACATCGTAAGAACCGGTCAAGAGATCGAGATCGCCATCATGGTCAGCGTCCAGCCAATTCATGGCATAGCCAATATAGCTGACGCCGCTGAGCAGCTGCATCTCGAAACCCTGGCCCGCCTGGTTGCGCCAAAACAGGGGCGCGGCGGCCTGCTGCGTGAAGACGATATCCAGCCAGCCATCGCCATCCACATCGATGATGGCGGCCGCGCGCGCCGGGGCTTGTGACGGCAGGGACGCGCGCTCGAATTCCATCCCGCCGCGATTCCACAAGATGCTGTTGTCGCCGGCCAGGTTCGCCAGAACGATGTCCAGTAAGCCGTCGCGGTTCAGGTCGTTGACCGCCAAGCCAGCGCCGTTGCTGTCGTAGAAGCCGACCGGCAGCGCAGTGGGCATCGTCGTGTGCTCGAGCTCGTGGGGGACAAATCTGTCACTACAGGTTGCGCGCGCTTCCAGCCGCGCCGTTTCTACACTCGCCGGCGCGTGGATGCGGATCGCGAATGTGTGGCTGGCGGCCAAGCTCAAGCCGGCGACAAGCAGGGATAATAGCCAGCGATGGCGCATCAATGTACCTCGGATCTGCTACTGAAGCTGAGACGATACCACCGCGCAAACGGTTTCGCAATCGCGCGGGTGGGTGCAGCGCCGTGAGTTATGAGCAAATCCGGGGAAAGAAAAGCCCCCTGCTCTTTTGAAGCAAGGGGCGGAGATTCAGCGAGAGAGGGCTAGCTTTCAGCTTCCATCTCTGCTTCCGGCTCGGGCGGATTTTCCAGAGCTTCCAAGGTCGGCATGGTTGCCCTCTTTGAGTGGACGCCGGTGGCGCCATCGGGGCGGGTGCCGCGGCTATCCAGGCTTTGCAGCTGGCCCTCGGCATCGTAGGCGCGCACTTCAAAGCGGTACTCGCCTTCCTGGAAGCGCCAGTCGTAGCGCCAGATCACCCAGGTCAGTTCGGAGAGCGGCTGCCGCAGTTGCGCCGCTTCCCAGTCGCCGCCGTTGACGCTGACTTCGACACGCGAAATCATCTTGGCGCCCGAGTAGGCGATGCCGCCGATCGGCACGACATAGCCGGCGTCGTCTTTGAGGATGGAATCCGCGGCGACCGTGTCAACGACCGAGGTTGTGTTAACGATCGCGTCCCGGCTCCAGCCGCGGCGCACCCAGTAGCCCTCGACCCAGGCGTCGACAAATTCGATGCTCTTGATCCATTTGGGCTGTTTCATGCCGTAGCGGTCGGGGATGTAGATGCGCAGCGGGAAGCCATGCTTCTGTTTCAGCGGCTGATCATCCCACTCGTAGGCGAACATCACGCGCTCTTCGGCTTCGACGACATCCAGCATGACATATTCGTCGAAGTTGTCCGCGCCGGTGATTTTCATCGCCACCGCATTCTCTTGCGGCTTGACGGTAGCGAGGAAGTCGCTCATGCGGAAACCCGACCACTTGGTAGTGCTGATCAAGGTGCCGCCGATGCGATTGCTGATGCAGGATAAAGTGATGAAGCGGTCGACGCGCTCGAAGTCGTCGTAGAGGTCTTGCAACGACAGGCTGACCGGATTGTCGACCAAACCGCTGACCTCAAGCCGCCACTCGTTGGAATCGATCACCGGCGGGCGAGAACTGATGTCGATACGATAGTGGTCGTCCAGCGGCGTGTACTCCGGGCGTGTGCCCGGCGCGGGCCGCATATCGTCATTCATGTTGGGAAGCTCGCCATCAGCGCCAGCCCCTGTGGGCAACTCCCCTACCACCTGGCCTTCGCCCGGCCGCGAATTAAGCATCGCGCCCAAGCCGGCGCCGATGACTGTGATCAGCGCGCTGGCGCCACCGATGCGCACCATGAATTGCCGCCGGTCCAGCGGCGCCACCGTAATCGTTTCGCCGGTGTCTTCGTCGGTCTTGATCTTGCCGTCGCTATGCGCCAGATCGTTGTAGATCCAGTTGGCGGCCAGGCCCCAGGCAGCGAAGGCCAGCACGACCCAAATGATCTGCACCGGGACCGGCGCGGTCGCCGTCAAATTGACCTGCGCGGAAATCAGCATCATCACGGCGCCGAAGATCAGCCCCAGAACCAGACCGGGCACGAGGTTGCGCGCGGAGGTCTTGCTGCGGTTCATCAGCGCGAAGACAGCGGCGATTGCCACAGCGCCCAAGGCCAGAAACGCGCCCAAACCCATCAGCTGTTCGGCCGTCTTGGCGGCGGCGGAGGTTTCGCCCATATTGAAGGTAATGATCATCTCCACCATCGTGTCGATACCGAAGGTCAACAGCGGCCCGGGCAATTGGCGCGAAACATAATCGAAAACATCAAAGGGGATGAAGGGCAATCCGGCCAGCATATCCGCCAGAAAGAGCACTGACATCAGCGCCATGGTCAGCAAACCGCCCACCAATGCGCCGAGCCAGATTGAGGGTTTTCGTAGCATGTCCATGATTCTATACATTCTCCGTCGCACACCAATACAGGTATTATAGCCCAGCTTTGGTGGCAATTCTATCTCGATGAGATTACAGGCGGATTACAATTGCGCGCTTTAGACGCCGGGCAAATGGGAATGTTCGTGGCGGGCGAGCCAAGGCTCGCCCCTACGGCATTCGACGCAATTGCGAGTGGGGATTGGGTGGGATTCAATAAAGAAGAGTCAGCGTAGCGTTTGACTAAGGATGCGCACATGAGCAAAGCGAACGAGCGCGAGCCGCTTTGGCAGCGGCTGCATCGGGATCAAGAGAGCCGCAGCGCCATCCAGCTGGCCCTTGATTACGGCGGCGAATACCTGGACGCCGCGCCCGACCGAAGCGTTTTTCCCGACCAAGTCGCGATCGCCGCATTGGATGCATTTGACGAGCCGCTACCCGAGCGATCGACGCCCGCCGTTGAAGTGATCGGGCAGCTGCACGAGCTCGGCTCGCCAGCCACAACGGCGCAGGGCGGCGGACGTTATTTCGGCTACGTTAATGGCGGGCTCTTGCCGGCGGCCTTGGGCGCTCGGCTGCTGGCGGATGTCTGGGATCAAAACGCCGCGCTGCAGTTAATGTCGCCGATTGCCGCCCAGCTGGAAGCGGTCTGCGAGCGTTGGCTGGTTGACCTGCTGGGTTTGCCCGAAGGCAGCGCTGCCGGCTTGGTCAGCGGTACATCCGCGGCGACGCTATGCGGGCTGCTGGCCGGACGGAATGCGCTTCCGCGCCGGTTGGGCTGGGATGTGAATGCGCTGGGGCTTTTCGGCGCGCCGAAGCTGCGCGCGGTGCTCAGCGAGGGCGCGCACATCACCGTACGCAAGTCGCTGGCGATACTGGGCATGGGAGCGGCGCAGATCGAGATTGTGCCCGCGGACGACCAAGGACGCATCGACCATAGCCGCCTGCCGCCGCTGGACGAGCACACCCTGCTAATCTTGCAAGCCGGCAACGTCAACAGCGGCGCCTTCGATGATTTCACATCGCTCTGCACGGCTGCGCAGCAGGCCGGCGCTTGGGTGCATGTCGACGGCGCTTTCGGTTTGTGGGCGCGCGCCTGCCAAGCGACCGCCCATCTGACCGCCGGCATCAAACGGGCGGATTCCTGGTCAGTTGACGCGCATAAGACGCTGAACAGCCCCTACGATTGCGGCATTATCCTCTGTCGCGATCGCGAGGCGCTGGTCGGCGCGCTGCAAGCCAGCGACAGCTACCTGCACTTCGGCGCGGGGCGCGACGGCATGTTATATACCCCCGACATGTCGCGGCGGGCGCGCGGCGTGGAGCTGTGGGCGGCGCTGAAGTCGCTGGGGCGCGCCGGCGTTGACCAACTGGTCGCGCAGCTCTGCCGGCGGGCCAGGCAATTCGATGACGAATTGCGCGCGCATGATTTTCAAGTTCTGAATGAGGTGGTATTCAACCAAGTGCTAGTCGCCTGCGAGTCGCCCGCCCTGACCGAACAAACGCTGGAGCTGTTGCAGGCCGGCGGCGAATGCTGGTGCGGCGGATCCATGTGGCGCGGCGAGCCGGTCATCCGCATCAGCGTCTGCTCCTGGACGACCACGCCCGACGATGTGCGACGTTCGGTGGCCGCGTTCGTCGATGCCCGCGAACGCGCGGCTGCGGCGATTGCCTAGTCCAGATGTAGACTCGCGACCTTTTCACGTAAGCGCGTCGCCTCAAGCAGATCGGTGTTGTCGCTGAATTGGTCGATGCTACCGATAAGCGAACAATCGGAAATCGCCTGCATCTCCGGGTCGCGGATTTCGGCGAGTAGCGGCCGAATGTAGCGCCAGGCGTTGCCGACTTTGAAACCGCGTCCGTGGAATTCTTGGGTCGCCGGCTGAATCGGCGCGGTCAACCGTAGAACATTGTGCAGGCGATTCAGGATCTCTAAGGCCGCGCAGAGGCGGCGCTGTCTGTCACGCCAATTCTCGCTCAGCTGAATTGACCGCAAGACGGGCGAAAGCTCCTGCCCGCAGTCGAGCTCGGCGAAGGCCGTGCCGAACCACTTCGGATAGGGCGCGTATCGCCGCTGCAGCAGAAAGCACAACTGCATGATTGAGCGGACTAGACGGCCGCTGATCAGCGCCGCGCCCAGCTCATCGCCGACGGCGCCGGCGCGCGGCGCCAAATGCTCGTCTTGCCCGATGCGGCTCCAGCCGCAAGCCAGCATATACAGCCAGACATCACGCGGATAGTAGTGCAACCGGTCGCGCGCAGCCTGAACATGTAAGTCGTCGCGGAAAAGCGCGCCAGCGGTGAAACTGAGCAACTTGTGCTGTGGCAGGCTGAGCCAGTCCGCGGCGCGCAAGGGACGCTCGACAGCGAGGCCGAGATAGTCGCGCATGAAGCCAGCGAGCGTCAGTATCTCGACGCGGTGATTGACCGGTCCACCGTTTATGTCTACAAGTAGCTGCGTACCTTGATCGCCGTCTTCGGTTTTGGGCGCGCTGAAGTTGGTGGAATAGCCCATGAAGCGAACGGGCAATTCTTCAGCGAGCAGCGTGCTGACGGGCTCGGCGAGGTTGCGGTGATCGGCGGGAGACAGGAAGAGCATGGCGCGCGGACCCCAATGATGGTCAGTGGAGACGGGGTCGTCGTAGCCAATAATCTCAGACCCGCTGCCGATCAAGCCGGCGCTGTATTGCAGTTGAGGTAACCGCCGCGCCAAGATCGGCTGCACGGCGTCAGCAAAAAAGGCGCGTGAAAGCTCCAGTCCTTTGACAAATCCCATCGGCATGCGCTCCGCTTCGCGTTCCGTTCGTTTCCCTTTGGCGTGCAAGGAAATCTAGCCCTGCCTTTTGGCGATAGCTGTGTATAATACCTCTCACGAAGAATCTAGCGCCAAAAGCGGGAGTAAGGGAACCGTGTCTGCTACCAGTCGTCTCAAGGAGTTACGGGACAAAATTGATCCGATCAACATGCAAATTCTGGACTTGCTCAATCAGCGCGCCGAAATCGCGCTGGAAATCGGCAAAGTTCAGCAAGAGTCGGGTACGCGCATCTATGACCCGCAGCGGGAAGCGGAGATGCTGACCGCGCTGCAGCTCGCCAACGAAGGTCCCTTCAGCAACGAAACCATCTCCAATCTCTTTCGCGAGGTCTTTCGCGCCACCTTGCATCTCGAAGAAGAAGACGCGCGAGAGACTATTCTCGTGCAGCGCAAACAGCCGGACCAGCATACGATTATCGAATTCAGCAACGGCTTGCGCTTGGGCAATGAGACTTTTGAAATCATCGCCGGTCCCTGCGCGGTGGAAAGTTACGAGCAGATGGACGCGGTCGGCGCAGTGTTGGCGGAGCGCGGCGTCAAGATGATCCGCGGCATGGGTTACAAACCGCGCACTTCGCCTTACGATTTCCAGGGCATGGGCGAAGAGGGTTTGAAGATCGCGCGACAGGTCGCCAACAAATACGGCTTGGTCGTCATCAGCGAAGTGCTGGATATGTCGCTGATTCCAATGATGGATGAATACGTGGACGCCTTCTGGGTCGGCGCGCGCAATATGCAGAATAGCTTCCTACTGAGGGCATTGGGCAAGCAGAGCAAGCCGGTGCTGCTCAAGCGCGGCTTCGGCGCGACGCTCAAGGAGTTCATCTACGCGGCCGAGTACGTCATGGCCAGCGGCAACGAGCAAGTGATCCTGATGGAGCGCGGCATCCGCACCTTCAGCGAGTGGACGCGCAACACCCTGGATATCAGCGCTGTCCCGCTGCTGAAGCAGGAGACGCACCTGCCGATAATCGTCGATATCTCGCATTCGGCGGGGCGGCGCGATATCGCCAATCCGCTGGGGCGTGTCGCGCGGGTCAGCGGCGCCGACGGCTTGATGGTGGAGGTCCACCCCAATCCCGATGTCGCCATGTCCGACGCCAAGCAGCAGCTCAACCTCGAGCAATTCAACCAGCTGATGGACGATGTCGAGTCTATCGCCACACGCTATAAGCACGAGACTGTGTAGCCGGCTGAACCGGCATCCTCAATCGAACCATACGCGCCTCGTGGCCATGCTACGGGGCGCTTGTCTTTCTGATAGCTGCTCCACGGCAGGTGGCGCTGCCGGTAAAGCGACTCTAGACTAAGTGTTGTCACGCTCGGATACGTATTTCAGTTAATGAGACAACGGCTGTCGCAGTACAAACTTGCCCTGGTGGTCGCGGTCGCCGTCTTAGCGCGGCTGGCCCTGCTAGTCGCCTTTCCACAGGTCTTCGCATTCAGCGAGCCGGGCGCCGAAATTCACGGCTCGCTCGCTTATGACGAATATGCCGTCAATCTGCTGGAAACCGGCGTATACGGCCGCGAACCGGGAGTGGCCGACGCCGGCCTGCCACCGCTGTACAGCTACGTACTCTCGCTGATCTATCGGCTGTTCGGGCGGCACTATCTGGCGGTGGCCGCGGCGCATATCCTGTTTGATGCGCTGTCGATCGCGCTGCTATTCGACATCTGTCGCCGACTATTCCCGCGCGCCCCGCAGCGAGGCGAACGGATTGGCGCGCTGGCCGGGCTCTTCTTCGCGCTTTATCCCTACCTGATCTTCCAGAATCTGACGCTGAACGACACCGCCCTGTGGATCCTGCTCGTTCACCTTTTTGTCTGGCAGCTTTTGCGGCTGCGCGAGCGGGAGGCGCTCGATCGCGGGACACTGCTGCTCGCGGCTAAAGCGGGCGTGGTCCTGGGCCTTGCGACCCTGGCGCGGGCGCTGCTGCCGGCGCTGGCGCTGCTGGCTGTGATCTGGTTCCTGTTCAAGCTGAGCTGGGCGCAGACGCTGCTGCGCTTGCTGCCGGTCGCGCTGCTCAGCCTGGTCGTGCTGCTGCCCTGGCTGATGCGCAGCGGGCGCATCTACGGCGACTTTGTGCCTATCGCGCTCAATAGCGGCGAGAATATCTACCAGGGCAACAACCCCTACAGCGCGGCCGTCTTTCGGGCGGGCTACGATGTGCAATGGCTGCCGCCGCCGACTGACGCGCCCCCACGTGAGGAGCCCCTGCGCCGCAACCAATTTCTGGCGGAGGCCGGCTGGCGCTACCTGCGCGAGCATCCGGCGGCTATCCCCGAGCTGCTGTGGGTCAAGCTCATTGTCTACTGGAATCCGCAAGTGACGCCGCTGCGCAACTTGCGCCAGGACGAGAAACTGGCGCTGGACGAGGATGGCGAGATTGTCATCGTCACGGGCGAGGGCTCGCACATCGGCGTGACCGCCGCCAACGCCGCCTACCAGGACGAGGGGCTGTTCAACGTCATCGGGCGCGGCGTGCACCTCGTGTATTTCGGCGGCCTGCTGCTGCTGGCGATCGCGGGCGCCTGGCTGAGCCGGCGCGAATGGCGGATGTTGAGCCTGCTGCTCTTCGTGCAGCTGAGCCAGACGCTGATGTATGTGTTGTTTCATCCGTCTACGCGCTACCGCTCGCCGACCGATCCGCTGCTCTTCGTGTTCTCGGCTTACGCGGTGGTTTGGGCTGCGGCGCGGTGGCGGGGGCGGCTAAGCCCCCATCCCCCAACCCCTTTTCCCATAAAGAGGGAAGGGGAGCACCACCAGCAAACTTGAGCGCTCGTAATCGCGCTTGCGTATTTCGAATATCTGTTCTATCGTAGAGTCGAACGAAGGGCGGCCTTATGAACAGACAGAAGCCACCAAAAGGCATCGAGTGGACGCGAATACGCCAGGCTGACGGCACGGAGCTGCCCGGCTACACCTGGAATCCGACCGGCGGCTGTTTCCATGGCTGTACCTGGCGCATGCCGGATGGCTCGATCACCGAGTGCTACGCCAAGACAATCGCCGAGCGGTTTACTTCTGGTTACCCGCACGGATTCGAACATCACTACTGGCGACCGCACGCTCTGGACGCGCCCAAGAAGGTCAAGCAAGCAGCCGGCATCTTCGTCGGCAGCATGGCCGACCTTTTTGGCCACTGGGTGCCGGAAGAGCAGATTAGGCAGGTGCTGGATGTGATGGAACAGGCGCACTGGCATACCTTCCAGACGCTAAGCAAGTTCCCGATTCGGCTGCCGCAGTTCAATCCATTTCCTAAGAACGTCTGGGTGGGTGTTAGCCTGCCGGCGGGCCATCTGATGAGCGCGACTGGCGGTGCGAGGGCCTTAAACGCATACCTGCGCCACATGAAGGAGGTCAAGGCGACCGTGCGCTTTATGAGCATTGAGCCGCTCTGGTTTGATGTCGCGCCGGTGTTTGAGGAGTGGCTGAAGCAGGAGGGAGAGCTGCCGTTCGAGTGGGCGATTATCGGCGCGGCGAGCAATGGGAGTCGCGTCTTTCAGCCCAAAACGGAGTGGACATTGTCCTTGCTTGAACTACTTGAAAATCGCGACGTGCCAGTCTTCTTCAAAGGAAATATGGATCGCGGCATTTGGACGAACTGGCGGGAAGAGTTTCCCATAATCTCCAACGGACTCCACCACTAGAGAAGTCGCGGCTGCCGTACCTCTTCAACCGCGCCGTTCCAGAACTTGATACCCAGATCACTTTTGCTGGCAAATATCATTGTATATATCTGCACATTGCGTTGGTTCTTAAACTCTTTCTCTTGGCGTTTAGTCTCAACATAGCCCATATCGTGGAGTCGACTAAGATAGAAGTCTATCAATGCTCTTCTCACTAACGCACTTCCGCCGCCCCGAGCGCGTTCATACACTGACCGCCAATCGCGAGTTCCAAAGAAACAGTCAACGGTTGTAAAGTCTTCATTATCAACCGCCAGTCTAGCATTACGCGTGATTCCGCTTGTAGAGAAATTTATGATCAGATCCATGCGTTGCAGACTGGCAAGTTTCTTGACTGTTTGCCATTCGACTTCCAATCCCTCGGGGTCCAGAAAGGCTAAGTTGAGACAAGGCCAGATTCCGTCAATAAACTCCTTGTCAATCTGCCCGATACGCGCCACTACTGTGTCGACAGCCACGTTGCAGTCCTCGTTGTAGAGCACCGCACGCGAGTCACGTTCACTAGCATGGACTCGTGTCTCCAGCGCATTAAACTCGTCGATTCCCATCTCCACAAGAAACAGATTGTCAAAGGGAAATCGAGTGGTTAGAGCCAACAGTGGCGACCCAAGCATGATGTCTCCACTTGGAGTAAATCTGTTCTTCCCAGGACCTGCCTGCAAATCCACATAGTTCAGTGCCCGCCAAGGCTTGTCTTTCATGGCGGTCGTAAATCGAGCCACGTAGTCCTTGAGAATTGCCAGCTTATCTTTTGCATAGTCTTGACTGTCGCGGGTTGGCAACTCATCTACGTCGTCTTGTAGATATATGTGTGTCAAAGTCAGTCCTTTCGGTTCGGGCGGCAGAGCTTAGCACACAATTTCTATGCCCACAACCCCCTACTCCCTATCCGGCGCCAGCAGCGCCCAGAAGCGCAAGAGCAGATAGCGATACTTGTGCCCGTGCGCGGTCAGCACCATCGTCAGCAGGAAGAGCGCTGGGATGGCCGCGATCATCAGCGAGCCGCGCCCGCCATCCCAGACCGGCGGCTTGAACTCGAAAATGGGCTGCTCTAATAGGGGATCGACATACATCAAGAGGATGGTCGCCGCCGTCAGCAGCGCGCTGAGCGAGAGGATGCGCCAGTGCTGCAGGAAGCTGCGCGGCTGGTAGATGTCGATGCCCTGCACGTGCCAGGTGATGAGCATGCCGTAGAGCGCCACCATGATGGTGACGGACGAGCGCGTCATCAGCAGGTCGCCGCCGCTACCGAACCAGGTAATCAGGTAGAGCAGGGTCATCATCACCGCGCCGATGAAACCCATGGTGAAGATGTAATCAACCACATCGCGCCGGAATTGCGCCATGAATTGCGGGCGCAGCCAGCCGAAGGCGATCAGCGTGGCCGGCAAGTTGACGGTGCCGAAGGTGGCCCAGCTGATCTGCACCGGCGTGATGGGAAAGGGCAGCGCCATAAAGGCGATGAAGGTGAAGAAGGCGATGCCGTAGAAATTGCGCACCAGGAACATCTTCATGGTGCCGAAAATGGTCTGCGTGGTTTCCTTGCCTTCGCGGAAGGCGCGCGGCAGCGTGGACATGGCGTTGTTGAGCAGCACGATATCGGCCACATCTTTGCTGATTTGCGTGCCGTCATTCATGACGATGGCCAGGTTGGCGGCTTTCAGTGCGGGCACATCGTTAACGCCATCGCCGACCATGGCCACGTATTCGCCTTGCTGCCGCAGCGCCTCGACGATCCGCTGCTTGGTGTGCGGTTCGATGCGGGCAAAGACGTGGCTGTCGCGCACGGCACTGGCGAACTCGCCCTCGCCCATGGCGTCCAGCTCGGCGCCGGTGTAAGCGCGGCTGCCGATATCCATACCCGCGCTCTGGGCAATGGCGCGCACGGTTTCCCGGTTATCCCCCGAGATTACTTTGAGCGTCAAGTCTTCGTCGCGAAAAGCTTGCAGCGTCTCCTGGATATCGTGGCGGATCTCATCGCTCATGACGATCAGGGCGAGAAGCTCGACATCGTAGGAGATGACGCCGGCGCTCATATCGGGGTCGCCGGCCATCTGCGCGAAGGCCAGCACACGCATGCCATCCCGCGCTAGCGATTCGGCATCGTGATACCAGGCGTGCTCGGGCGGCAGCAGGCGTTCCGGCGCGCCCAGCAGCAGGGTCTTGTCAGCCAGGCAGATCGCCGCCCATTTACGACCCGAGGTAAAGGGGATCTCGCGCAGCTTCTGCGGATAGTCGCCGGCGATGCCCTGCCCGTCAATATGGCGCTCGATGGCTTGGGCGGTATTGTTCAGATGCGCCAGATTCTTGAGGAAGGTATGCAAATCGCGCTGGATCTCCCCGCTGTCGACAGCGGCGATCTGGATGATCTCGCGCACGGCCAGCTTGTTCCGCGTCAGCGTGCCGGTCTTGTCGAAACAGAGCACGGTCGCGTTGGCCAGCGATTCAACAGCGTTGACACGCTGGATCAGGGTTTGCTGCCGGCTGATTTTGACCGCGCCGATGGTCAGCGACAAGATGGCGACCAGCACCAAACCCTGCGGCACCAAGCTGGTCGTGAAGACTACGGCGTTGCGCACAATTTCCAGGAATTCGTTGCTTAGGTAGAAACCGGTCACGAAGATCATAGGCACGAATACCAGCATGATCAGCACCGTGACTTCGACCGTGATATCGATTTTGACCTGGGTCGGCGTTTTGACTACTTTGTACTGTTTGGCGATGACGGACAGGCGGTTGATGTGACTGTCGGCGCCGACGCGGGTGGCGCGCATGAGGCCGGCGCCGGCGATGCAGAAGGAGCCGGAAAAGACGTCCTCATCGGCAGACTTGCCCACGGCGTCGGATTCGCCGGTCAAGTGCGATTCGTCCATCTCCAGCGAATCGGCCTGAACGACCACGCCATCCACCACCAGCCGATCGCCCGGCTCAATACGAATGATCTCGTCTTTGACCACCGCGCGCATGGGTACGTCGACCCATGCGCCATCGCGCAAGCAGGTCACCGACTGCTCCGAGAGCGCGGCCAGCTGGTCCAGCTGCCGCTTGGCATTGAATTCCTGAATCATGCCAAAGAAGGTATTTGATACCACGCTGAAGCCGGCGAAGAAGGCGGTGGCGTAATCACCCAACGCGATGACGATGACGAGCATGCTGCCCAGCACGATGTTGAACAAGTTCAGCACATTTTCGCGGAAGATCTGCCAGTAGCTGCGCCCGACGCGCGCCTCGAAGTCATTGCCCTGGCCACGCTGCTGGCGTTCGCGGACCTCGCGCTGGCTCAGACCGACGATGTCCGCGCGGGGGGCTTGGCTGCGTTCCATCGATTTCTGCATAGAAACTTCGCTTGCGCTTCATGACTGCGCCTGACCCGTATACGGAAACCGCCGAAAAACGATGTGAGCTGGCGAGGCGCGCAATTTATCGACGCTATTGTATCAGCACGACAGGTCAAGCCAAGACTGCCCTGCTCAGCGACGCGCCGCGGCTAACGGAGATTGGTCAGTTTGCGCGACCGCCCGATTCTGCTATTCTCGTGCGCAGCCGCAAAAGCCGATGCCGAGAGGTCCGTATGATAAAGATCGCCGAAATGCTGCCGCCAGTTTATTCGCCGCTTTGGGACCTGGTCGCGCAATGCGGCGTCACCCAGGCTGTCGGCGCCCTGGATCTGGGCCTGCAGCTGGGGCCGGAGCCGCCTTGGTCTTATCCATCGCTCCTGCGCGTCAAGAATTCCTATGAGGACGGCGGCTTCGACTTGGCGGTCATCGAGAGCCGGCCGCCGCTGGATCGGGCCAAGCTAGGCCTGCCGGGCCGAGACGAGGAGATCGACACGGTCTGTGAATTGCTCGACAGCATGGGCCGGCTGGGGCTGGATATCTGGTGCTATGAGTGGATGCCGGTCATGAATTGGATGCGCACCTCGACCACCATTCGCTCGCGCGGGGGCGCGCTCGTCACAGGCTACGACAACAGCCAAATGACTGGCGCGCCGCTGACTACTTACGGTGAAGTCGGCGAGACGCAACTATGGGAGAGCCTGCACTATTTTCTGGAGCGCGTTATTCCTGTAGCCGAGGCGGCGGGCGTCAAGCTGGCGATGCACCCGGATGACCCGCCGCTATCGCCGATCCGTGGTCTGGGACGAATCATGCGCAGTGTGGAGAATTTCCAGCGCCTGCTCAATCTCGTTCCCAGCGAAATGAACGGCATCGCGCTGTGCCAGGGCAATTTCACGCTGATGACCGACGATCTGCCTGCCGTGATACGTCAATTCGCCGATAAGATCTTCTTTGTGCACATGCGGGATGTAACCGGCACGGCGGAGAACTTCCAGGAGACCTTCCACGACGCCGGGCAGACGGACATGGTCGCCTGCATGCGCGCCTATCGCGACATCGGTTTTGCGGGCGTGCTGCGGCCGGATCACGTACCGACGATGGCTGGCGATGATAACGAAAATGCCGGCTATTCCTCGATCGGACGGCTCTTCGCCATCGGTTACCTCAAGGGGATTCGCGAAGTGGTGTATCGCGAGGAGCCTCGGGACTAGAATTTCGCTTGTCGTCCGGCAGCGTATCGGTTTCGTCCAAAATGTCCTGCCCTTGTCTGAGCTTCAATTCCCGGTCGTCGATGGTGAAGATGGCGACAACGGCGCTGAGCGCGCAGGCGGCGGCGCCGATAAGCATCAAGATGCTGAATGTCGCGGCGAAGGACTCGCTTATCACCTCATCGATCCGCGCTTGCTGTTCCTCAGTTAGCCAATCAGGGATGCCCGTCTCCGCCAAATTGCCCGATTCTCCCGCCAGATGGGTCTGCGCTTCCGCTGGCAAAGCCTGGATGTAGGCATCGCTCATCAGCAGCTGCCCAAACCAGGTGATGGCCAACCCACCCAACACTCCCACGACCAGAACTTGCCCGACACGGGTCACGGTGTGGTTGACGCCCGAGGCGATGCCGGCGTTTGTCTCCGGCGCCGAGGCCATAGCGGCCATCGTCAATGGCGCGAAAGTCAAGCTGAAGCCGAAGCCAAATAGCATAATCGGCAGGAAAAACGTACTGAAGTATTCACCTTCACCATTGCTGACGCCGATGTTGGCAAAAAAGAAAAAACCGGCAGCGATGAGAGCCAGACCGAGCACGATAGGCACACGGGGTCCGCGGCGATCCAGCAGGGGACCCACCAGTGCGGAACCTAAAGTCGCGACCAGTATCATAGGCACCGTGGCGAGTCCGGTAAATGTAGCGCTATAACCTTGCACCTGGATCAAGTTAAGCGGCAGGTACAATACAACCGGCTGGATGACGCCATGGAAGACCAGGCTGATGAAGTTCGACGCGCTGAAGTTGCGCGAGCGGAACAGCCACAGCGGCAGAATGGCGTAATTGCCTTCCCGCTCCCCGAACAGGAATACGCCCATCGCCGCCAGACCGCCCGCAATGGCGAGGATAATGACAGGACTGGAAAAGCCGAAGGTAGAACTCTCTATGAAGCCGAAGGTTACGCCGCCCAGACCCAATGTGATCAGAAGCGCGCCCAGCAAGCTCATGCGTCGCGGCGATACTGTTTTGCTCTTGTCGTAACTTTCGGGCACGAAGCGCAAGAATGACAGGGCAGCGACAATGCCCAGGGGGATATGTATCAGGAACACTAACCGCCACATGCCCAGATCGGTCACCACGCCGGCAAAGAAAGGCGCCGAACCGGCCATCAAGACGGTAAAGCCCGACCATAATCCGATCGCCCAGCCTTGACCCTTCTGGCTGAAGTGCGCGGACACAATCGCCAGGCTGTTCGGCACGATCATTGAGCTGCCCACGCCCTGCGCCAAACGCCCGGCAATGAGAACGCCTGTCGTCGTCACCGCGCTGCAAACCACAGAAGCCAGCGCAAAAAGCACAATGCCCAGCATACATATCCGCTTGCGCCCATAATAATCGCCCATGGCCCCGCTGACGACGATGAGCGACGCCTGCACCATGACGTAAGCGTTGGGGATCCAAATGAGATCGGCGCCGCGCGCGCCCAATTCCACCTGAATGGCCGGCAGCGCCACATTAAGCGAAGAGCTGGCCACGAATGCCATACTCGCCGCCAAGATGGAGGCGAACAGCACCCAATATCCAGTAGCGCGGCCGCTACTTCCGTAACCGTCTAACAACGAAGAGAATCCTTATTGAAGCAATTTATATGCGTCGCATCAATTAATCGTATCACAGAAACATAAAAGCTAACTCGATTCCAACCTGCTGCGAGCCGCAGGTCTTGCAAATTCAGAGGTCAATACCTGTGTTGTCCAGCGGCGAGCGCCTTACTCGGGAAAGGGCAATTCTCGCTCAATCAACAGCGCCGCCAAGAGCCCGCTCATGATGCTGAGCCCGGCGGCAATAATCATAATGACGCTGATGGTATCGGCGAAGGATTCGCTGATGAGATCGCGCAAATGCGCGCGTTCTTGCGGCGTCAGCGTAGCCGGCAAAGAGGTTTCCGCCAGTTTGACCGATTCCGAGGTCAGCAAGGCGCGGGCATCGCCGGGCAACGCCGTGACGGTAGGATCGCTGAGCAGCGAATCGCGGAAGAGCACCAGGACGATACCGCCCATGACCGCGATCGCCAACACTTGCGCCGAGCGCGACACAGTGTTGTTCAGGCCGGACGCCATGCCGGCATGGTGCTCGTCAACCGACGCCATAACGGCCGTGGTCAACGGCGCGAGCGTAATGCCCATGCCCGTGCCGAAGAGGCAAATCGCCGGAAACAGCGTCGTCCAGTAAGTATCCTGACGGCTGGTGGGTTCCAGCATGGCCAGTAGGATGAAGGATATGCCAATTACTATTGGACCCACAAACAGGGGGACGCGCGGCCCGTAGCGATCAACCACGCGGCTCATCACAAAAGACAAGCCGACCATCAGGATAGTCATCGGCAGCAACGCGAAACCGACCGCCGATTCGCTGTAGCGCTGTACCTGAATCAAGCTAAGCGGCAGGAAAAACAGCACGCTGTTCATCGCGCCGTAGAGCAGCAGGGTAAGCGTGTTTGCGCCGGTGAATGTGCGCGAGCGAAATAGATTCAGCGGCATCATCGGATGATCGCTGTGACCTTCAATCCAGATGAAGGCCGGCAGGATGGCGAGCGCCGCTCCTCCTGCGAGCAACACCAAAGGATCGTCGAAGCCCCGACGCGGCCCCTCGATGCAGAAGAAGCCGCTGAGCATTAGCGCCAGAGTGCTGAGGAAGGTGCCAGAGATGTCCAGGTCTTTGGGCGCTTCTTCATCGTAGCTCTCCGGCACGTAGATCACGAGCACCAGGATCGCGACAATGCTCAACGGAATATTGACGATGAATATCAGGCGCCACAAGCCGGCTTCCGTGAACAGCCCGCCAATGATGGGGCCGGCGCCCGAAATCAGCATGGTCAAAGCCGACCACACGCCAATCGACCAACTGCGCCTATGGTGAGCGAAGAAGGCCCCGACCAGCGCCAGGCTGCAAGTGATCATCATGCCGCTGCCGATGCCTTGCGTGGCGCGCGCTACGATCAATACTTCTGCCGACTGCGTCAGGCCGCAGATCAGCGACGAAAGCGCAAACAGCACGATGCCGATGATGTATACGCGCTTGCGGCCATAATGATCGCCGAATGACCCGCTGAGGAATATAAACGCGGCTTGAAGCAGCGAATAGGCGTTGACGATCCAAATGAGATCCGTGCCGCCGGCGTCCAGATCGCGCTGAATCGCGGGCAGGGCCACGCTGAGCGCCGTGCTGACCATGAAGACCATGCTGGGCGCCAAAACAGTAGCAAACAACACCCAGAAGTCGAGACGCCAACTGGTATCGGCTTGGTTATCAATTTTCATGTAGCTGATTATACTAGCTCTGTCGAGAATCCGAGTTAGATCGCAGCTGGTCCTTGCCCAGATCTTTGAGCTCCTGCTCCAATTCCGACCGGCGTTTGGCGCTGGCTTTTCGGCCGGCTGCCAGCGCGCGCTCGTAATGATCTTGCCAGCTTTCACGCAGTTCGTCCGATGTCAGCGGCGCGAAAAACGTAACCAGAAGCGCGCCGATTACCCAGCCGATGCCCATGCCGATGAGCAAACTCAGAAACTTGCGCATGCGCCTTGTATCATCCGTATTCCAATAGCTGTCCGCCGACGGTCGCTGAACGACAACGTGCGCAAATCATACCACTCTGGCTGCCGGTTTCGCAATTCACCGGCGACGACCCGGCTGGTCATTCGGCCAGCGACTCTGCTGGAGGCAGCGTTTTCACCTGGCCGCTAGAGCACGTCGGCCGGATCAATGTCGATCTGCCAGCCCGGCTCGGGGTTTAAGCCGCGCAGGGCAGCGCGCGGGTCCGGCCCTCGCAGCAGCAGATGCCAGCGGTATTTCTTGTCAATGCGGCTGAAAAAACAGGGGGCGGGCCCGATCAGGCTGGTTCCGGAAAGATCGCGCTCATCCAGCAACTGGCGCAAGCGCTCGGCGGCGATCCCGGCCTGCTGGCGCGCCTGATCATCGCTGCCAAACGTAAAGACGATACGCGCCAACCGGCGATAGGGCGGATAACCCAGCGCGCGCCGATATTCGCTTTCTTGCTCGACGAAGCCGGCATAGTCGTGATGCGCGGCGGCCTGAATGACATAATGCTCCGGCTGATAAGTCTGCACGATGACTCTGCCGCCCAATACACCGCGGCCAGCGCGCCCCGATACCTGGGTCAAGAGCTGGAAGACGCGCTCGCCAGCGCGATAATCGGGCAGCGCCAAGCCCAGATCCGCGCTGACGACGCCAACCAGCGTCACCAGGGGCAAATCTAGCCCCTTGGCGATCATCTGCGTGCCGATGAGCACATCCGCCTGGCGGTCGATGAATCGGTCCAGGATCTCAAAGTGCATCTTGGGCGTCTGCGCCGTGTCAATATCCCAGCGCAAGCTGCGAATGGCCGGATTGAGCGACTGCAGCGCTGTCTCCACTTGCTGTGTGCCGGCGCCGAAGTAGCGGATTCTGGCCGACCCGCAGGCCGGGCACGCAAGCGGCTGCGATTGGCTGTTGCCGCAATGGTGGCAGCGCAAACTGCGACCGAAGCGATGGTATGTCAGCGGCGTGTCGCAGCGACTGCACTCGAGCGCGTAGCCACAATCGCGGCAGAAAACGTACGATGCTTGCCCGCGCCGGTTGAGCAAGAGCATTGCCTGCTCGCCACGATCCATCACCAGCGCCAGCGCCGCTTGCAGGTCGCGACTGAACATGCTGGTATTGCCTGATCGCAGTTCGTCGCGCATATCGACCACGGAGACCGGCGGCAGGCCGATCATCATGGCTTCTTCGCGGTCGTCCTGGTAGCGGGACGCCCGACCCAGGCGGTCGGCTTGCTGGCGAATACGCTGACGATGCCCCATGATTCGCTGTGGCAATTGCAGGATTTGGTACTGTCCACGCTGCGCGCGATGCCAGGCGCCCAGGTCCGGGGTCGCGCTGCCCAGGATGAGCGCGGCGCCCTGCCGCTTAGCCAGGCGCAGGGCGGTCTCGCGCGTATGGTAGTGCGGTTCGCTGCGCAAATAGGCTTGGGGCGACTGTTTGTAACTGGAGTCATGCTCTTCATCAATGACGATCAAGCCCAAGTTGGGCAGGGGCGTGAAAAGCGCCGAGCGCGTTCCTACGATCACTGCGGCATTGCCCGCGCGCGCCCGCTGCCAGGTGTCATAGCGCTCGCCGATGGGCAGGCTGCCGTGCACCAAAGCGACTTGCCCCGGAAAGCGCTCCGAGACACGGCGCACCGTCTGCGGCGTCAGCGCGATTTCCGGCACGAGGAATATGGCGCTCCCGCCCTGCGCCAGCACGGCCTCTATCGCGCGCAGATAGATCTCGGTCTTGCCGCTGCCGGTCACGCCGTGCAACAGGTAGCGCGCCGACTGGCCCGGCGCTAATGCCGGCCGGATGGTCTCCCAGACTGTTTGCTGATCGGGCGTGAGAACCGGCGCGGCGGCTGGCACAAAGTCGAAGTCGCGCAGCGAGTCGCGCCAGACCTGCTCTTCCCTGGGCTCAAGCCATCCGGCTGCGATCAGCTTCTTGACGCGCCCGCGCGTGGCCCCGGTTTCCCGCAAGATTTCGGGCATGGTTGGCGGGACGGGCAAGTCTGAAATCCGGCGCAGAATCTCCGCGGTCCAGGTATTGCCGCGCCACTTCCGCAGCGCGCGCTCGACGCGCTCGGCATCAGCCTCCAGCACGATCAGGTCTTGCTCGCCACGCTCAGTCGGCTCAATGAAGACCAGGCCCTCGTCGATCAGCCGCTTGAGCGGCGCGCGCGTCTTCGCGCCCACCAGGTTAAGCGCGTCCTGTACGCCGATGGCGTCCTCATCGCGTTCGGCGATTTCCTGCAGCAGGTCGGCATGCCGGGCGGGCTTGGCCATCTGCCGGGCCAGCACGGGAATCTGCTCGGGGCTATATTGCGGATACAGGCGCGTTATTGTCTTATTGCGGGCGGAGGGCGGCGCCAGCACCGCTTCGACCGCGATCATCCCGGCGGTCACCAACTGACTGAGCTCCGGCTCAACCGGCTGCTTGGCGAAGGATCGCTTAAGCTGGCTCAAGCGTCGAGGTCCCTTGTCGCGCAGATGGTCGAGGATTCTAAGCGGCAGCGGTTGTTCGACCGCGGGGTCGGCGCCGGGCAGAGTCATTTGTGTCGGCTGCGCGGCCCGCAAGTCATCGCGGACAAAGCTGTATTGGCGATCCGACTTGCCGGCGAAACCGGGCGGCAGCATCAACCAGACGCAAGCGCCAATCGGCGCCAGCGCGCTCTCGCTTAGCCACTTCGCCAGGTCGAGATACTCAGCGGCAATAACGGGAGCGGGATCGAGCAGCTCGATTATCGGCTTCGTCTGCGGAATGGCGCTTTCGTTGTGAATTGCGAGCACAACCGCCGGCTGCATGGCCACGCCAAATTCCACACGCGCCAGGCAACCCGGCGCCACGGCCTCGTCCAGCTCGTGCGGGATGTGATAGGTGAAGGTCTTGCGCAGCGGCAGATTCAGCGCGACCTCGGCAAATCGCATGGATTGCCCGCCTGATACAAAGTTTCAAGTGGCAGGCTGATTGTACGGCATGTCTTGGACGTCGCCAACGACTGCCTTGCGCAGCGCAACCTGTCCCCGCGCCCGGCCTTCGGCTATGATAGGCGAGATGACGAATGCAACTGACGAAATTGCGCCAGTTCCGGAGGGCGTGACCAAAGAAGTCTTGCTGCACTTTGGTATGCCAGACCATCTGCCGCCCAACCTGAATACGCTGCGCCAGCTGCTTGAGCGTTATACGCGCAAGGTACCCTGGGAAAGCGCCTCACGAATAGCGCGCCGCGCGCGTCACGCAGACGCGGCTGACTGCATTCTGCTGGGCGAAGCCTTCTGGGACAGCCACTTTGAGCAGGGCAGCGGCGGCACCTGCTACGAGAGCAACTACGCTTTTTTCAGTCTATTGCGGCGCATCGGCTTCCAGGGCTACGTGACGATCAATGATATGGGCAGTACGATCGGCTGCCACAGCGCCATCGTCGTACTGCTTGACGGAGAGAAGTTCCTGGTGGACGTCGGCTTTCCCCTGCACACGATTTTGCCGCTGCCCGCTGGGCCAGAGTCGAGCGCCGAAAGCCCCTTCATGCGCTATACGGCCAAAGCGCTGGGGCAGGGCCGCTACGAGATTTGGCGCGATGTACCGCGAGATGAACGCGTCTTCCAGCTCAACGACATGGCGGTGGGAGAGGCGGACTACCGAGCGATTACGTTGCACGATTATCGTCACGATGGCGGCCAGTTCTTGAACGACGTGGTGATTCACAAAGTGATCGACGAGCAGCTTTGGCGCTTCAATAGCGACGAGCGGCCGTTGCGCCTGCAGCAGTTCGTCGCCGGCCAGCGGCATGACCACAAATTAGGGGGCAACGCGGCCGCCGAGGTAGCCGACAAATTCGGCATCGCGCCAGATGTGGTGGCGGAGGCGTTCAGAGCAATAGATTGTTGAAAAGATTGGCCGATCCTGGCGTGTCGCCCGTGCAGCACAATCACGACGGTCATTGACTCAGGCGACTGTCACGTCCTCGTTCAGGTAGACATCCTGGATGGCGTTCAGCAGGCGCGCGCCCTCGGCCATGGGCCGCTGGAAGGCTTTGCGGCCGCTGATCAAGCCCATGCCGCCGGCGCGTTTGTTGATGACCGCCGTTTTGACCGCCTCGGCAAAGTCGTCAGCGCCACTGGCGCCGCCCGAGCTGATGAGCCCGACCTTGCCCATATAGCCGTTGGCCACCTGGTAGCGCGTCAAGTCGATGGGATGGTCGCTGGAAAGCTCGCTGTAAATGCGGTCATCCAGCTTGCCGTAGGACGAGTCGCCGCTGTTGAGCGCGCGGTAGCCGCCGGTCTGCGTCGGCAGTTTCTGCTTGACGATATCGGCGCCCAGGGTCACGCCCAGGTGATTAGCTTGCCCGGTCAAGTCCGCGCTGGTTTCATGGTTGACGCCGTCCAGCGCAAAGGCGGAATTGCGCATATAGCACCAGAGGATGGTCGCCATGCCCAGCCCGTGGGCATAAGCAAAAGCCTCGGCCACCTCGACCATTTGCCGGTTGGCGTCTTCAGAGCCGAAATACACCGTTGCGCCGACGGCGACCGCGCCCATATCCCAAGCTTGCTTGATGGTGCCGAACATAATCTGCTCATGCGAGTTGGGATAGGTTACCAGTTCGTTGTGGTTGACCTTGACGATATAGGGAATACGATGCGCGTAGCGGCGGGCGGTCATGCCCAGCACGCCAAAGGTGGAGGCCACGGCGTTGCAGCCGCCCTCGAGCGCCAATTCGATGATGCGCGCGGGGTCGAAATAGGCCGGATTGGGCGCGAAAGAAGCGCCGGCCGAATGCTCGATGCCTTGATCGACGGGTAAGATCGAGACGTAGCCGCTGCCGCCCAGCCGGCCGCTGGCGTAAATCTGCTGCAAACTGCGGATGACTTGCGGATTGCGGTCGCTGTCCAGCCAGACGCGCTCCACAAAGTCGGGACCCGGCAGCGCCAGGTCTGCGCGCGGGATGGTCGCGCAGCGGTGGTTAAGCAGGTAGTCGGCTTCGTCACGCAGGTAATCGGCGATAGAGCCGACTTGAATATCGGGGCTTGCGACTGCCATAAGACCATCCCTCGGCTAATCAAAGCGACTTGACCAGATTATAGCAAGAAATGGGCGGAATCTAGCTGGAGAAATCGAATGGGAGTGGTGAATATCGCGGATATTTTCCTCTTGGCGAACACTGCGCAGGTTTTTTCACCACCGAGGACACAGAGTTTTCTTGTTTGATTGGCGAAGTTTTGTGTCGGCTGAATTCACCACTCCCCAGGTCGCCTGTGCTCAAAACGAACGTTGTGTTACTGTTACTCTAGGTGAAGCTCTACCCGACCGACTACGAGCGCAGTGCCTGTGTCTGATCAAGCTTCGATAGAACAGTTGCGGAACGCCGCCGAAGCGCGCGACCCCGAGCGCTGCCAGTTTATGCTCAAGTCGCTCTTTATGGAGCTGGATTTCTATCTGGCGCTGGCTGTCGCCATGGAGAGGGCGCGCTCCTTTCTGGAAACTTTCGAAACCTACTATCCAGATGGTGTTTTCGCGCGGCAGATCCTGATGCAGATGGTGAATACGGGCACAGCGCCGGCCCGCTTGCCGCCGGAAGCGCTGCGCGATTTCGAATATCCAGGGACTGCCAACTTCATGAAAGCGCTCGCCGACCTGGCCCATGCGCTGCAGCCGGGGCCGCTACCGCCGCGCATCGGCTACTTGGTCAGCGCGACTGTCAACGCCATCATGGCGGAATTGGTCGAGCATTATTACGGGCCGCGTCCGCAAGCTTGGGCTCAAGTTCGCGCCGCGCCCGCCGATCCCGCGGCCAGCGAAATCGCCTACGCTTTCTGGACGGACGAAGACATTGCGCTGCTCGATACCGACCACTGGCTGCAAGTAGCCGAGGGTATCGAGCAGCTCCTGGAGCGCCAGCACAGCGCTATGAAAGGTCAGGAGTAGCGATAGGGTATGTCGGGAGTTTTCGAATGAGACTGGATGAATTCCGAGCGGAAACGCCGCCCGCTGGTCTGTACGATTTCAGCCAGCAGATCACGACCGGCATCGAGGGTTTCGGCGCGGTCAATGACGCGGATATCGACGCTTTCCACGCGCTCGGTTTCATGGTGATTCATAACGCGATCGACAGCGTTGCTATCGAGCAAGCCCGCGCCGGGATACACGATCTGATTCTGCGCCGGGACGCCGGCAACATTATATTTGAAGCGGCCGTCGGCGACGAGTTTAACGCCTTGCCCGATGACCAGCGCCTGGATAGCGTGCGCAAGATGATGCCGGTTGCGCCTTACGACTGTCGTCTCAAAGCCGCGGCGGAAAACCTCGATTTGCTCGCTTTGATCGCCCGCATCATGGACGAGCCGCCGGCGCTTTCACAGGACATGGCCATGCTGAAGCCGCCGCGAATTGGACGGGAGAAACCCTGGCACCAGGACATGGCCTACTTCGACTTTCCGACAGGTACGACGATCGTCGGCGCCTGGATCGCCCTGGACGAGGCGCTGCCGGAGAATGGCTGCATGATGGTCATCCCCGGCAGCCATCATCAGGGACCGATGCCGCATTGGACTCGGCGCGACTGGCAAATCTGCGATAGCGATGTGCAGCTGGGCAAAATCGCGGCCGTGCCGCTTCCGCCTGGCGGCTGCCTGCTCTTTCATTGCCTGCTGCATCACGGCACGCCGCCGACCCGCTCCCACCGCAGGCGCTGGGCGCTGCAGTTTCACTACCGGCCGCAAAGCGCCGTCGCCCTGCCGAACAGCGACCTGCGCCTCAGTGTCTTTGGCACAGAGGGCAAAGACGCCACCTGCTAGCGTTGGAGCGCGAGAACCGTCCTTGTTCATTGTCCTCTTCGTTATCGTGAATATGCTGCTGATGGCGGCGCTCTTCGCCTTCGGCGTCTATCAGTTCATGCAGGTCGATGCAAAGCGCAAATCCCGTAATCTGCTGGCCGAGGCCTCGCTGGACGAGACGGAGCTCAGCGCGCTCATCCAGGCCGAGCGCTATGAGGAAGCGCTGTCACGCCTGATGCGGCAGGCGGATGTCGATCGCTTTACAGCCGAGGCCGCGCTCGAGCAGTTGGGCAATCCGAAAAATCGGCGCGTACGTCTAGATCATCATAGCAAAACAGAAGGCGACATGATTTGACTCCCCTGCATTAAGAGCAACCAAC